>NZ_NOZJ01000014.1:0-1597 GCF_002259095.1 Rhodococcus sp. 05-2254-2
CCCGATATCCATACCACTGCGGGTAAATTGGCCGATCTTCGTAAACGTCTCGCGGTTGCGGAGATTCCGTCCGGTGAGGCAGCGGTGGACAAGGTCCACGCCAAAGGCAAGCTCACCGCCCGCGAACGGATCACCGCGTTGCTCGACGAGGGCTCGTTCGTCGAACTCGACGCCCTCGCCCGACACCGCTCCCAGAACTTCGGGCTCGGAGACAACCGGCCCTTCGGTGACGGTGTCGTCACCGGCTACGGCACCGTCGACGGCCGCGATGTGTGCGTGTTCTCCCAGGACGCCACCGTCTTCGGCGGCTCCCTGGGCGAAATCTACGGCGAGAAGATCGTCAAGGTCATGGACCTGGCCGTCAAAACCGGACGCCCCCTGGTCGGCATCAACGAAGGTGCCGGAGCCCGCATCCAGGAAGGCGTCGTCTCCCTCGGACTGTACGGCGAGATCTTCCACCGCAACGTCCGCGCCTCCGGAGTCATCCCCCAGATCTCGGTGATCATGGGACCCGCCGCCGGCGGGCACGTCTACTCCCCGGCACTGACCGACTTCGTGGTCATGGTCGACGGCACCTCTCAGATGTTCGTCACCGGACCCGACGTCATCAAAACCGTCACCGGCGAGAACGTCACCATGGAAGAACTCGGTGGCGCGCACACCCACATGGAGAAATCCGGGGTCGCGCACTACGTCGCCTCCGGCGAACAAGACGCCCTCGACTACGTCCGCGACCTCCTGTCCTACCTACCGAGCAACAATCGCGCCGACGCCCCCCGCACCGCACCCTCGGACCCGATCACCTGGTCCATCGAAGACAATCTGACCGCCGAGGATCTCGAACTCGACACCCTGATCCCCGACTCACCGAACACCCCGTACGACATGCACGAGGTCATCACCCGGATCCTCGACGACGACGAATTCCTCGAAGTCCAAGAAGGTCGGGCCCGCAACATCATCGTCGGGTTCGGGCGCATCGACGGTCGATCGGTGGGGATCGTGGCCAACCAACCCACCCAGTTCGCCGGAACGTTGGACATCGATGCTTCCGAGAAAGCAGCCCGGTTCGTCCGGACCTGCGACTGCTTCAACGTCCCGATCATCACCCTGGTCGATGTTCCCGGGTTCCTGCCCGGCACCGGGCAGGAATACAACGGCATCATCCGACGCGGCGCGAAACTGCTCTACGCCTACGGCGAAGCGACCGTCGGCAAGATCACCGTCATCACCCGCAAAGCGTACGGCGGCGCCTACGACGTGATGGGATCCAAGCACATGGGAGCCGACGTCAACCTCGCATGGCCGACCGCGCAGATCGCCGTCATGGGAGCCTCCGGTGCCGTCGGGTTCGTCTACCGCAAACAACTACTCGAAGCCGCGAAGAACGGTGAAGACGTCGACGCCCTGCGCCTGAGGTTGCAGCAGGAATACGAAGACACCCTCGTCAACCCCTACATCGCCGCCGAACGCGGCTACCTCGACGCCGTCATACCCCCCAGTCACACCCGCGGCCAGATCGTCACCGCACTACGACTACTCGAACGCAAACAAGTCACCCTCCCACCCAAGAAACACGGAAACATCCCACTATGAG
>NZ_NOZJ01000014.1:2011-3780 GCF_002259095.1 Rhodococcus sp. 05-2254-2
ATCACCAAGGTTCTTGTCGCCAATCGTGGTGAGATCGCGGTGCGGGTGATCCGGGCTGCGGCCGATGCCGGGTTGGCCAGTGTCGCTGTGTACGCCGAACCCGACGCCGACGCCCCGTTCGTCCGTCTGGCCGATGAGGCGTTCGCGCTCGGCGGGCAGAGCTCCGCGGAGTCGTATCTGGTGATCGACAAGATCATCGATGCCGCCGCCAAGTCCGGGGCCGACGCCATCCACCCCGGCTACGGATTCCTCTCCGAGAACGCCGACTTCGCCCAAGCCGTCATCGATGCCGGTCTGATCTGGATCGGACCGTCCCCGCAGTCCATCCGCGACCTCGGCGACAAGGTCACCGCCCGCCACATCGCCGCCCGCGCCAAAGCCCCCTCGGTCCCCGGCACCTCCGAGCCGGTCAAGGACGCCGACGAAATCCTCGCCTTCGTCGACGAACACGGCCTGCCGATCGCGATCAAAGCCGCGTTCGGTGGCGGCGGACGCGGCATGAAAGTCGCCCGCACCCGCGAGGAAATCCCCGAACTGTTCGATTCGGCCACCCGCGAAGCCGTCGCCGCGTTCGGGCGCGGAGAATGCTTCGTCGAGCGCTACCTCGACAAGCCCCGCCACGTCGAAGCTCAGGTCATCGCCGACCAACACGGCAACGTCATCGTCGCCGGCACCCGCGACTGCTCCCTGCAACGCCGCTTCCAGAAACTCGTCGAAGAAGCACCCGCCCCGTTCCTCACCGACGCCCAACGCAAAGAAATCCACTCCTCCGCGAAAGCCATCTGCCTCGAAGCCGGCTACTACGGTGCCGGCACCGTCGAATACCTCGTCGGACAGGACGGCCTCGTGAGCTTCCTGGAAGTGAACACCCGCCTGCAGGTCGAGCATCCCGTCACCGAGGAAACCTCCGGCATCGACCTGGTGTTGCAGCAGTTCAAGATCGCCAACGGTGAAGAACTGTCCATCACCGACGACCCCGAACCCCGGGGGCATTCGTTCGAGTTCCGGATCAACGGCGAAGACGCCGGACGCGGCTTCCTACCCGCCCCCGGACCGGTCACCACCTTCCGTGCGCCGTCGGGACCGGGTGTGCGCGTCGATTCCGGTGTCGAATCCGGCTCGGTGATCGGTGGCCAGTTCGACTCGATGCTCGCCAAGCTCATCGTCACCGGCGCGACCCGCGAGGAAGCCCTCGCCCGTTCACGTCGAGCGCTCGCCGAATTCGACGTCCAAGGACTTGCGACGGTGATTCCGTTCCACGCCGCGGTGGTCTCCGATCCGGCGTTCATCGGCGACGGCGACTCCTTCGACGTCCACACCCGCTGGATCGAAACCGAATGGGACAACCAGGTTCCCCCGTTCACCGCCGGACAACCCATCGACGACGACGACGTCCTGCCGCGGCAGTCCGTCGTCGTCGAGGTCGGTGGCCGCCGCGTCGAGGTCTCCCTGCCCGGGGAACTGTCCCTCAGCGGCGGTAACGGCGGCGGGCCCGCGGGCGCGGTACGCCGCAAACCCAAAGCCCGCACCCGCGGCGGTGCTGGAGCCGGTGCCGCATCCGGAGACTCGGTCACCGCACCCATGCAGGGCACCGTGGTCAAAGTCGCCGTCGACGAAGGCCAAACCGTCGACGCCGGTGACCTCATCGCCGTCCTCGAAGCAATGAAAATGGAAAACCCCGTCAACGCCCACAAAGCAGGCACCATCACCGGCCTGACCGTCACCGCAGGCGACGCCATCACCCAAGGCACCGTCCTCGCAGAGATCAA
>NZ_NOZJ01000023.1:0-2535 GCF_002259095.1 Rhodococcus sp. 05-2254-2
CCGCAAACCGGAATCCAACACAAACAACGCATCACCCGGCACCGGCGTACCGATAGGAGCTCCATGACCAGGCTTCATGGGCGCACTCATAGAGGCGTAGAACGTCTCTGTCTCCCCGTAGCCATTGATCATTTCTCGGCCTGAAGCCCACCGATCGACAAGTTCGGGCGAGCATGCCTCACCCCCCACAAAAATGGTCCTTACTTGATCTATTCCCTCGGGCGAGAGCATCTCGAGTGCGGACGGGGTCTGGTTGACGGTGGTGACCTGCTCGTCTACCAGGATTCGGTGAAAGTCCGTTGCGGAGCGGGCGGCATGCTCAGGGATGATCACCAAGCGGCCGCCGTGCAGCAGAGCGCCCCACATCTCCCACACCGACACATCGAACGAGTACGAATGGAACATCGACCACACCTGATCTGGGGAATGTTTGAAAGCATGTTCCGAAGCTGCGTAGGTCTGGGTGACGTTCGTTTGTGTGATGCCGACGCCTTTGGGTGTGCCTGTCGTTCCTGAGGTGTAGATGATGTACGCGAGGAGGTCAGCATTCGGCACCGGCAACGTCGTCGTCGGCTGTTCAGCGACCTTGGGATCCTCGACATCTATCAGTGGGACCCCGGACTTACTGACGCGACCAGCGAGGCTCACCGTGGTCAAAATCGCGGCCGGCGCAGCGTCTTGTAGAACGAATGCCAGGCGCTCGTCAGGGGTGTTGATGTCGATCGGCAAGTAAGCAGAACCCAGCTTCAGCACCGAAAGTATGGCTATCACAGTGTGTTCCGAACGTGGCAGCAACAGTGCAACAACGTCCTCTACTCCCACCCCACGCCCAGCCAACAAATGAGCCAACTGCGTCGATGTGTCGTCCAACTCCTGATACGTCCACGACCGACCCTCGAACACCACCGCTATGACGTCCGGCCGCACCCTCACCTGCTCGGCGAACAACTCCGGAATCGCGGGGTCCACGATCGATTCATTTAGCACTGACCGCGCTCCGAGGGCGTCCAGCTGCGTCAGTTCTCTCTCGTCAAGCAAGTCGATTGACGCCACCGAGCGGTCCGTGCCGGCGAGCATCGTCGTGAGCACCCGCTGCCAGCGGGTAACAAGTTGTTTTACAGTTTCGGCGTCATAGACGTCGGTGCGGTACTCGACCAGACCCCCAATGCCTATGGGACGGCCGGAGTTGTCGAACCGCTCACGCAGGCTGAAAGTCAAGTCCATTCGAGCGGTCAAGGTGTCCGTGCGCTGCGGGGAAATGTCGAGACCTGGCAGAGACAGATCGGGCAGGGTGACGTTTTGCCAGGCGAACAGGATTTGGATCAACGGATGGTGAGCCTGCGTACGGACCGGATTGAGGCGCTCGACAAGCGCATCGAACGGCACATCTTGGTTCGCGAACGCGTCCAGGCTCCGCTCCCGTACCTCCTCCAACAAATCACCGAAGTTCATCTCGGCTGAAACCCGCGTACGCAACACCAGCGTGTTGACGAAAAACCCGACCATGCCGTCAAACTCGGTTCGCCCCCGCCCCGCCGTCGGCACCCCGAACGCCACATCCGCGCTCCCGCTCAAACGCGCCAACAGCACCGAAAGCGCCGCCGACATCACCATGAACGTCGTCGCATTGCGTTCCCGCGCCACAACCCGCACGAGTTCCTGCAGTTCGGCGGGCCATTCGACGACGACTTGGCCGCCCTGATGGTTGGCGACGGCGGGGTAAGGCCGGTCCGTGGGAAGCTCCAGCAGTCCCGCGTATCCAGCGAGGTTCCGCTCCCAGAAAACTGTTTGTCGACCAGATCGGGTATTAGGATCGTCGGCCTCGCCGAGGAGCTTGTGCTGCCAGATTGTGAAGTCGGCGTACTGAACGGGCAACGGCTCCCAGCCTGGCTCCGTCCGGGTGGTGCGGGCCTGATATGCGGTAGTCAGGTCGCGAACCAGCGGCGAGAGAGATGATCCGTCGGCGGCGATGTGGTGCATTGCCAGGGCCAGATGGTGTTCCGTGGTCGAGACTGCGAAAAGCCTTGCACGAAAGGGAATCTCGGTTTCTAAGTCGAAGGCGTGGCGGGTGACAATACCGACCGCCTCATCCAACTGTTGATCGGTCCAGTTGGTGGCGTCGATGACTTTGCAGGCGACAAGCCCTTCAGAGGCATCGAGAATGCACTGCTCGGGCACGCCAGCCGTAGCGGGAAACACTGTGCGAACACTCTCGTGCCGGGCTACGACATCGGCAACCGCCAGGGTCAGCGCGTCGACGTCGAGTAGACCGATTAGGCGTAGTACCAGAGGGATGTTGTATGTCGCCGATGGTCCCTCTAGCTGATGGATGAACCACAACCGACGCTGGGCGAACGACAGCGGCAACTGGGCCGGACGCGCATATGGCTCCCAGATTTGCCTGGTGCCCGACTGTCCTCCACCCACCACACGAGCCAGGCCCGCTACGGTGGGGGCTTCCATGAGTGCACGGACGCTGATTTCACAGTCGAAGGTTTCCTGCACGGCGGCTACGACACGCATCGCAGAGAGCGA
>NZ_NOZJ01000015.1:0-833 GCF_002259095.1 Rhodococcus sp. 05-2254-2
CACATCTCGATGGCGCGGGAGTGGCACCCTCACGACTACGTCCCGTGGGACGAAGGTCGCAACTTCGCCGCACTCGGCGGCCAGGACTACGACCCGGAGCAATCCAAACTCTCCGACGTCGCACAGGCCGCGATGATCACCAACCTGCTCACCGAGGACAACCTGCCGTCCTACCACCGTGAGATCGCCGAGAACTTCTCCCAGGACGGTGCCTGGGGAACCTGGGTCGGCCGCTGGACCGCCGAGGAGAACCGGCACGGCATCGTCATGCGCGACTACCTCGTGGTCACCCGCGGCGTCGATCCCGTCGCCCTCGAAGAAGCCCGCATGATCCACATGACCAACGGCTTCGCCTCACCGGCAGGATCGCAGACGGGTCTGCTGCACTCGGTCGCCTACGTGACCTTCCAGGAACTCGCCACCCGCGTCTCACACCGCAACACCGGCAAGGTCTGCGACGATCCGATCGCCGACCGGATGCTCCAGCGCATCGCCGCCGACGAGAACCTGCACATGATCTTCTACCGCAACATCACCGGCGCAGCGATGGACATCGCTCCCGACCAGACCCTCGACGCGGTCTCCGACATCGTGACGAACTTCGTCATGCCCGGTGCCGGGATGCCGAACTTCCGCCGCAACGGTGTGCTGATGGCCAAGCACGGCATCTACGACCTGCGTCAGCACCTCGAGGACGTCGTCTGGCCGGTCCTGCGCAAGTGGAGCGTCTTCGAGCGCAACGACTTCACCGCACGCGGGGAGAACAAGCGCGAAGAACTCGCCGCATTCCTCGAAGACCTCGAGCGGCAGGCCACCAAGTTCGAGGAGATGCG
>NZ_NOZJ01000025.1:0-751 GCF_002259095.1 Rhodococcus sp. 05-2254-2
TGCGTTGTTTGTGTTGGATTCCGGTTTGCGGCGGGTTCCGATCGGTGTGGTTGGTGAGTTGTATGTCGCGGGGCGGGGTGTGGCACGCGGTTATGTGCGACGGCCGGGCTTGACGGCATCGCGATTCGTCGCGTGTCCGCTCGGCCCTTTGGGTTCGCGGATGTATCGCACCGGCGATCTGGTTCGTTGGAATCACGACGGCGAGCTGGAGTATGTGGGTCGCTCTGACGATCAGGTGAAGATTCGTGGTTACCGCATCGAAATCGGTGAAGTGGAAGCAACACTCGCTGCCTTGACCGGAGTGGAGCGTGCGGCAGTGGTGGCCCGTGATACCGATACCGGCAAGCAGTTGATTGGCTACGTCGTACCTACCGAGGTGTCTGCGGGAATCGATGGTGGGGCGCTGCGCGAACGAGTTGCCGCGCGATTGCCTGCGTACATGGTTCCGGCCGTGGTGATGGTCATCGACGAGTTGCCGTTAACTGTCAACGGCAAGCTGGACAAATGGGCGTTGCCCGAGCCGCAATTCGCCAGCGGCGTTCACAGAGCGCCGTCATCTCCGGTTGAAGAAATTATCTCCGGCATTTTCACGAAGGTTCTCGACCTGCCGCGAGTCAGCGTGGACGACTCCTTCTTCGACCTGGGCGGCAACTCGCTCTCTGCGATGCGTGTCGTAGCCGCCGTGCAGGAAACCTTCGACTGTGAAATCAGCGTCCGTGCACTCATGGAAGCCCCCACCGTAGCGGGCCTG
>NZ_NOZJ01000021.1:0-797441 GCF_002259095.1 Rhodococcus sp. 05-2254-2
GGCGTGACCTCGGGGGCGGGGATCGGCGCGGCCGGAGTCACCTCGGGGGCCGGCACCACTGGGGCCTCGATCGTCGGCGGTGCGAGGTTCTCGAATGCGCCGGCGATTACCGACGTGTCCGGGGGAGTCACCTCGGGAGCCGGGATGACACCTGGTGCGATGTTCTCGAACGCGCCGGCGATTACCGACGTGTCCGGGGGAGTCATCTCGGGAGCCGGCAGGACAGCCGGCGGCAGGTTCGCGAACGGGTCGTTGATGGCCGACGTGTCCGGCGGGGTCACCTCGGGGGCGGGGATGACGGGGGCGTCCCCAGGGGGGAACAGTGTGTCGAACAGTCCACTGGTGCTGAAACTTCCGAGGCTGTCGAGCAGTGAGCTACGCAGCCCGTCTGCGATCTTTGCGCCCCATTCAATGGGGCCACCGCCGGCATCCTCGTTGGACTGTCGGAACGCTTCGTCCATGCGCTGATACTCGGAGACAACCTTGTCAGCAGCAGATGTCAGATCGGCTGTGAACTGCGTCAAACCCTCGATGTTCGTGGCGAGATTCTGGGTGTCGATGTTCGCCATGAAGTCACCGAATGCGTTGCCCGCTTCGGCCAATCCTGCTGTGACACCGGACCAATCGGTGTTCCCCAGGTTCTCAAACAGCTTGCCGATGCCGTCAGTGAACCCGGAGAGGTTGCCTTCATCGAGCCAACCCATGAGGCCGTTGAAGGCTTCGCCGGCACCGACCAGCGCGTCTCCCGCGCCGTCGATGATGCCGGGGATAGCACCGAAGACTCGCTGCGCGCCCTCGACTATGGCGGGATCTCCGAGCTTGCCGGCGAAGTCACCGAACGCTCGCACGTACTCGGGGATGTTGCCGATCAGATTCTTGATGTGCGGCTCTGCGCCGGCGAACATCTTTTCCAGGGCGGGGCCGACCTCGTTGGCGATGGCCGGCATCTTGCCGGACAGCTCGGTCACGAGTCGGGCTGCGCCGGCGGTCACCACATCGAGGCTCGGGCGGATCGAGTGGAACGCGGCACCGACCGATGTCGCGAGGTCGATCAGTGGCTGCTCGACCGGTTGTGCGATCTCCTTCATCGTGGAGACCACGTCGTCCTTCATGAAGGAGAAGGAGTCCTTGACCTCCTGAGAGGCGGCGGCTGCGGCGATGGGCAGCGCGGCCACGCCGAGACCGAACGCGACGGACATACCACCGGCGGCAGCGGTCACCGCGCCGAGAGCGGCAGCGGTGCCGAGGATGCCGACCCCGACAGCACCGGAGGCGATCGGCGCGACGGCGAGTGCGAGGGCACCGATCAGGGGCAGCGACGACCCTGCCGACGCACCCATACGTGCGATGCCGGCCGCTGCGTTGCCGCCGGTGCTGGCACCGAGACGGATCGAGTCATTGTTCAGTGCCAGCATCGCGACACGGAACGCTGCGAGTTCCGCTGCGGCACCGGCAGTATCGACGTCGAGGTTGATGGTCACCGATCGGGGCACGGCGGCGAGGAATGCTGTGAGTTCGGCTGCGGCGGTGCCGGTGTCTAGATCGAGGTTGATACGCGCGTTGGCGTTGCCGAGGGTGGACGCGGCGAGGGCGGCGCGGAACCCTGCGAGGTCGGAGTCGATGTCGACGTTGATGGAACGGTCACGGAGGCCGGCGAGTTCGGCGCGGAGGATGTTCAGCTCGGTACGGTCGACGTCGACCGTGACCTTGACGCGGGTGTTTCGGAGCGCATCCATTTTCGCTCGGAGCGCTGCGAGCTTCGCGTCGTTGACGTTCACGTCTACGGTCACGTCACCGTCGCGCAGGGCGGCGAGTTTCGCCTTGAGTACGTTCAGTGCGGCGTCGTCCACGTCGACGGTGACGGTGGCTTTCGAGTCACGGAGCGATGCTATTGCGGCCTTGGTGCGCTCGATCGCCTGGAGCAGATCACGCTCGTGACCGTTGATGTAGATATCGACGGAATTACTCACCGCTCAAGTCCTCCCGTAGTTCGGCGGGAAGGGGCAATGCCTCGATCCCATTGTCTGCCAGTTGCCCTCGCAGTCGTGCGATGTAGTACCGGCCGGCGATCTTCCACTCGTCCAGTCGAGCAACTTGACTGTTGAGACTTTTGTTCGACTTCACAAGTGCGACAACGTTTTCGGTCTGAATCCGTCCCTTGACGGATACGACCGTCGCGACTGCGGTGGCGAGTGCGCCGATTGCGGCTACGACGATCGAGACGACATCCATTACTTCACTCCGAGTGCCGCCCAGAGGCGCATAGTGCCGATGTTGGCCGCGACGCAGCACGCGAAGGCGATGACGCCGACGATGATCGGTGTGGGTGGGACACTGCGCAGCGGCGCGATGATCAGACAGAATCCCCAGAACGACCATGCGAAGACCACCAGTCCGTGGGCGTAGAGGATGTGGCGTTGGAGGTAGGCGCACAGAATGAGCACGGTCCCGCTGATGCCGAACAGGAACGGCCACACAGGGAATGCAGATTCGATCAGCACCACGAGTGTTTCCTGTCCGGCGGGCAGTGGCCGGCGAACCAGTGACTCGGGGCCGGCGTAGAGGTAGCCGACTGCGATCGCACCGAGTCCGAGCAACATCGACAGCAGTCTGGTTGCTGCGAGGACGGCGCGTTCGTTCATCAGCGGCCGATCTTGCGTGCGCCGAAGGCGAGGACGGCCATGATGCCGGCCACCACTGCGCCGCTGCCGAGCCCTTTCCAGTCGGTGAGGTCGAACAGCTCGAAGTCGTCGCCTCCGATGGTCTCGGCCGCGTACGCCAGCACTGCCGACAGTGGCAGTGCGATGCCTGCCTGTATGGCTGTGCGGGCCGCTGCGGTCTTTGCGGGCACGACGGGGTCCTCGGGTACCGAGGACAGCGGCAGGTCGTCGTTGACGGCCTTGAGCAGCTTCGGCGTCAGCTCCTCGAACTTGGCATCGATCATCGGTCCGAGCCGGCGCATGATCTCGTTCCGCACGAGATCGAGGGGGCCTTGCGGTGCGGTCATGACTTCTCTTCCATGAGCTGTGCCTCGGTGGGCAGTTCGGTGCGGAGCAGGTAGCTCGCCACTGCGGTGGTGCCGGCGACGACGCCGATCACCACCGCAGTGGCGAGGGTATGGAGCGCCCTCACAGTCCGAGAGCCTTGAGAGTTGCCGGCCCCGCGATGCCGTCCACGAGCAGTCCGGCGCGCTGTTGGAACTCGCGCACCACTGCCTCGGTTGCAGGCCCGAAGTCGCCGTCGACTGCCAGTCGGGAGTACCGGGGGTAGTCCCGGTTCAGCCGTTCCTGGAGGGTGCGCACTGCGTTGCCTGTCGAGCCACGCATGAGCAGACCGCCGACGCCGGGGTTCGGGACCACGACCGGATCGAGGGTCGGAGCGGTTGCGCCGTAGAGGGCGAACTTGCCGGCGCGCAGCTCGTTCGCGAACTCGACGTAGGCGTCCATCGGTTTGCCCTTGGCGACCTGGTAGTGCATCTCGTCCACCGGGTTGCCGCCCCAGCAGTCACGGCCCCAGTCGATCAAGCCGCGGAATCCTGCCTGGAGTTGCTTCACGCGGCGCACTCGATCGGCAGGCATGGTGTAGCGCCGGAATGGGTAGCGGTTCCAGTTCAGGTCGATTGCTGTGCCGGACTTGTGATTCGAGGTGTACACCGAGTTGGTCTCGGTGTAGCCGCCTTCATCGGATGCGCCACCGGTCAGCGGCTCGATGTCGCGGTTGTACATTGCCGCGAAGCTGATGAGCACGAACCCGGCGTCGTGCGGGTGCAGGGGGAGCACGATGTTCGTTCCGGTGATGCCACGTCGTACGACCTTGCTCGGTGGGATCGAGGCCCATCCGTTCTCGGTGGTGACCATCATTTCCTCTTCGCTCGTTTGTTGGCGCGCTCGATGAATGCGTTTCGTTCGAGCAGGGTCAGCTCCTCGAACACTGTGGGCGACTGGCCGGTCAGCATGCAGAACTCGGCCAGTCGCTTTGCCTGCCGCTTCGCTAGTTTGCGGGCGCGTCTTTTGGGTCCGAATCCTCCTCGACCACACCGGCAGCCACGCGCGCTGCGGCATAGCTGGTGTTGTCGAGATACTCGTCCCAGCCGGCCTGCTCGGCCTTCGACCAGTTCTTGATCTGCTCGGGGTGCAGTGCTGCGACGTAGGCGACCGCGAAGATGAGCTGAATGTTGTCGCTCTCGGAGACCTCTGCACCGGTGAGGGACTGCACTCGCTTGAGTGCGCGTCCGGTGAGTCCCTGCAACTTGTCCTGGAATCCTGTGGTGCTCATAGTCCTGCGTCTCTCTTTCGTTGGATGACCTCGCGGCGTACACGTAGCACCGCGAAGGGGGTGACTCGTTCTAGGGTGATGAACATGAAGGGGTAGGGCGCTTGCGGATCCCAGCGTGTGCCGGCGTGGTTCATCGCGACGTAGATGCCGCCACCGTGCGACTTCCGGCTAGCGCCACCGGCTTTCGCGTAGGCCCGCATGTTCGAGCCTTTGGCGCGGATCGACTTCTTTGTGCGGCCGGAGTAGACCGGGGCGAGGACGTTCGCGATGGTGAACGTCCTCGCTGCGATCTGGTCGAACGCCGGCTTGAGCTGTCGAACCGTCTTGTAGAAGACCGTCAGCTTCTCGAGCAGAGGGCGTTTGCCCTCGATCGACAGCTGGATCTTCATGGTGGCCATGAGTTACGCAGCGGTCGTGATCTTCTCGGGCACGCCGGTGCACTCCCACTCGACCTCGAACTCGAACTCTTCGTCGGCGTCGCCACCGAAGCCGGGCTTCGAGGCGATCGTGGCCACGCCTTTGAAGTGCGGCTGGTCCTCGGTGGGCACCAGGTTGCCGTACGGGCGGGCGACGAACTCGACCTCTTCGCCGGCGTGGTCCCACACGAACGTCCAGAACGAGGTCGTCTGGAAGTCCTGGAATGCGGTACCGCGCAGGTACCAGGTCTTGGTGTCGCCAGTAGCCAGTCGAGCAAAGGTGACGAACGCTGCGTCGTCGCCGTCGTCGGGCTCGACGCGGAAGCCCTTGATGTCGGTGTTGTACTCGGTCTCATCGATCAGGATCGAGAGATCCTTGCCTTTGGTGCCTTTGAACGGAGCCATTGCGGTCACTCTTCCTTCATATCGATAGCGATCGACGCTGCGATTTCAGCGCCGAGGTACTTCGGGTCGCCCTGTGTGAACTTCGGGGTCTCGACCTCGATGTCGGTCATGTACGGGCGTAGGGCGAGCAGAGCACGCGCCGTCATGTCGTTCAGGGAGTCGCGCACGGTGTTCTCAGTGCCTTTGCCGGCGACGATCTGGATGAGCCAGTGCGACATAAAGGGTTTGCCGTGGGTCACACCGGGCACGTTGGTCTCGATCGACGGGACAGCAGGGCAGACCACCACAGCTGGAGGCACCACGTTCGGCTTCTCCCAGCCCTGCACATTGAGGCCCTGATCGCGCAGGGTGTCGATGATTGTGGCTTGCGTCGTGGTGATGTTCATCAGATGAAGCTCACGTATCGACGCACCTCACGGATGACCACATTCATTGGGTCCCTTGACGATCGAGCGGTGACGACGTTCTCGAACCGGTCGGTGTACTGGCTCGGTCCGTTGTTCTCGTCGAACATCTCGGCCCCCACTTTCAGATACCAGCGGCGCATGGTGGCCGGCGGGATCGGTTTGTACGGGTCCTTGCAGAAGTCGTTCAGTAGCTCGACGGCCGCTGCAAGGTCCCGTGTCAGCGCGACGGTCTTTGTGTCGTCGTTCTCCGCGCCGACGAAACTGGCGAACTCCTCCAGCGACGGCACCGCGTCCTCGGGAGGCGTTGCTGGAGCGGTCATTAGACGGTCCAGCGCAGCTTGACGATGCCCTTGGGCTCTTCGCTGTAGATCGTCTGGTAGCCGTAGACGGAGAAGTCCTTCGTCAGGTTGACGATGTTCTCGTCCTGGAGCGTGAACGGCGCACCGGGGGACTCCTGCGTGGTGATCGCGGAGCTGGAGCAGACCGCGAACGTGTTCGGTGCGATACGGGGAACGACCACGAACGGGAGGCCGGCCGAGACACCGCCAAGTTCCTGCGAGCGGATGTTGAGGGTACCGAACGTGTTCTGTCCGTCGTTGTTGATGTCGAACAGGGGCCGGCCGGTGGAGTCCACGATCGCGGCGATGACCTTGAACACGTCACGGCTGATGACGGTGAAGTCGGCCAGTGCACCGCCGGGGGTGTTGTCCTCGATCATCGCCTTGGCGTCGATCACCAGGTCGTTGATCAGCGGTGCCGAGTCGGGGATTCCGACGCCGGCGTCGAGGCCCTGGACCTGATTCTCACCGGGCACGGTCGCGCTGAGTGCGTTGAAGAATGCGCGCACCTGACGCTCGGTGTTCCGTGCGTACGAGATCGTCTGGTACTTCAGCGCCGCGCCGAGGTGGTCGACGGTGGCGCGCTCGATGACCTGACGGGAGAGCGAGGTATACGCGCCGAACGTCTTCACCGCTGCGTTGCGGGTGCCGATCTTGATCTCGGTGTACGCGAGGTCGTCGCCCTCTTCGAGCTGTTCCTCGACGTCGCCGGTCTCGCTGGTGACCACCGGGTATTCGATGGTCATACCCTTGCTCGGCAGCGGTTCCTGCGTGAACAGACCCTTGAGTGGCCGACGCTCGTCCATCAGCTTGAGGGACTTCGCCATCCATGCCGGCTGCATCGCCGTGTCAGCGAGGGTCTGCCCCTCGTAGGCGCGAGTCTCGACCGACTCGATGCCGGCGCGGAACTCCTCGAGCGCGTCGGCCTCGCCCTTGGCAAATGCCTTCAGGAACGCGCCGGCGGTCTGGTACTTGAACGAGCGGGTCTGAGAGCCGCCGCCGGTGTTGCCGTCCTCCAGCACAGCGATGCGGCGCAGCAGGGTCTCGCGCTCGGTGCGCATGGCCACCACCTCGGGCGCACCCTTAATGCCGGCGTCTACGAGTGCCTGGATCTCTTCGGGGGTCATGTCCGTTTCCTGTTCTGTTGCAGCGCTTCTCACGCTTTCGATGACCGCGCCACGGTAGGCGGGGGTTTCTACGATGGACACCTCACGCAGTGCCACTTTGGTGCGGACGACCACGCCGTCACGCGTCTCGTGGGTGCCGGGCACGAACCCAATCGAGAAGTACTTCAGGACACCGTCACGGGCGAGTTCGAGCACCTCGTCACCGCGAGCGGTATTGGCGATGCGGCACTCGACGTACAGGCCGTCGTCGCGGTTCTGCGACTTGACGACGGTGCCGACCGGGAGGTCTCCGCGTGTCTGCCAGCCGTGGTTTGCGTGGACCGATGCGGGAGCGTTGTCGTCCACTGCGCCGCGCACGAACGACTCGCGGTAGGTGCCGGCGGTGGTGCGGATCTCGGTCGGCTGGTTGAACGGAACAGCGATGCCGGAAATGATGCGGGCCTGCTCGTCCACGACGCCGATCGCCGATGTTCGGATCTCGACATCCGTACTCGCCGGAGCGGATCGAGTCTCGATCGCGTGGGCGTCGATGACGGCCTGACGCACGAAACAGTCCTTCGCCTCCAATAGCTTCCGCAGGCCGGTCGTCAGTTCCGGACCGGACCCGAGGTTGGCGGCCATTGAGTGCGCGACCGTGTTCAGTGGACGGCTCACGTCCTGCAAGTGCTCGGGTAGGTGCTTGTACTCGAACAGGTCGAGCAGGTGCGCGGTGGCGGGGTGTTGGCTCATCGGGCGATCCTCTTGTTCAGTCGGTACCAGCGTCGGATCTGGTCGGGTGTCCATTTGGGGCGCTCGTCGCTGACGGCGCGTTCGAGGCAGGCGGCAAGGCCGGGGTCGATGATGTGGAACTTCGCGCCGGCGCGGCGATAGTCCGCGAGCGCGGACGGGCGGGGATCGGTGTCGATGATCCACGCGTTGTCGACGCGGCCCATGAGGATCTGTGAGATGGCTGCGTGCCGGGCGGCAGCGACTACCCGGCGTAGGGCACCGGGTGTGTCATGGTGAGCCGGCGATCCGAATGCCTTTGCCAGACGGTCGAAGTCGACAATGGCGTCGCCTTCGGCCGCGTTCTCTGCGACGAACGTGGACTTGCCGGCGCACGGTGGCCCGGTGACGACGTGGATCATGCGCCGATCTCCTTGGGCTGGTCGACGCGCTCGGATGCGACCTTCTTCGGCGCGGCCGGCGTCTCGGCTTTCGGGAGTGGCTTGAGTCCGTCGCGGGCGCGTAGCTCGTCGGTGGTGCGGGTGCCGTTGGCGATGTTGGCGGTGTCGACCTCGGCCTTGGTTTTGCTGTCCATGCGCAGCAGCCCGGTCTCGTCCAGCTCGACGCGTAGGCCGGGCAGCAGCGCCTCGGACAGGCCACGCTCGATTGCGTTCATGTACCGGGCAAGGGTGGTGGTGAGGAACTGGAGGGTGGACTGTTCGAGGTTCTGATAGGTGCGCGACTCGGTGCCGCCGGGGACCATCAGGTCGAACGCCGGCGTGCCCATCGTGCGGACGATCTTGCGGTCGATCGCGTCCTGCACCTCGAGCATCTGCGCTTCGGCGGGCTTGAGGTGGATCGGTTCGAGCTTCACGCCGGCAGACAGGATCACGGTCTGTCCGTTGTGGGAGGACACCCATTTGTTCCACCGCTTCTGTATCTCGTCGGTCTCCGTCGCGCTGAGATGCTGGTCGGTGGAGAGCGTGGACGACGGCACACCGCCTTTGAACCAATCCCGCTGAAACTCGGCAAGGATCAGCGCGGCCCGAATGTCGTTCTGTGCGTGATGAAGTGGGCCGGTGCCGCGTGCCTCGTTGGTGACCGCGGTGTGCTTTTTATGGATGATCTGCGAACGCGGAATGTCCTTGCCCATGTGCGCGTACCGAGTTCGGCCCCACGTGCCATCGGGCTGGCGTTCACGGGTGATGGTCATCTCTTCGGGCGAGATCGGAATCAGGTTGACCACCTGCGACGTTCCGACCTTGCGCCAGATGTATTCGCCGTGGTCGATCAGGTCGCTGACCGAGACCTCCACGAACTCCTCGTAGTCCATATCGAGGTTGGGCCGCAACACGATCGACGGGAAGTTGTAACCGGCGGGATCGAGCAGCGGGCCGGTACGCCCCTCGCGAACGTTCGCGGCCATCGACGTGAGCATGGTCGTAATCTCGTCCTTCGACCGCGAGTAGGCGCTCACCTTCATCGCCTCACGCCACGATACGACGCCGAATCCCTCACGGGCAGGCGGCATTACAGCGGGTAACGGTGAGTCGCCGCCCGCTGAGTCGACCGAGCCGCCGCGTGTCTCCACGTCGCGTCCGAATCCGAAGTACCTGCCGATTGCGTTCATTGCTCGGGAACGCTAATCCCAACCGTGTCATTCTCCTGCGGAGGTTTTCAAAAGATGCTGATGGGGACACTCATCGGCTGCTGCTGCTCGGCCATGAACGCGCCCATCACCATCGCGTACACCGCGTCGATATCGCCCAGCGATTTGTTCATGTCGATCACGACGCCCTGGCCGGCCGAGACGGTGACCGTGCGAGGGATCTGCTGCTCGATCTCGGGGTCGCCGGCGTGCTTGAGTCGGCCGTCCTTGATCATCGAATGCACCGTCGCGGTGGCGTTCGCGATGTTGCCTCGGGTCATGTACTCGGCCGGCAGGTGGTGCTGCTGGCCGAGGGCGAGAACGGTCTGACGCATGGTCTCGGCATCGGTGACGAACTTCTCCACCGAGACGGCTCGGGACAGCTCGATCAGCTTCCGCTCCAGCAGCTCGGTATTGCCGAACGTGATGGTGCCGATGAGCTGCGTATACACCACGTCCTGATACTTCACCGACGCGCATATCGACACGTAGTCCCACGATCGACGGGACCGAGCGAACGAAATGATCAGCGGTTGCCGCCGAGCTGCGTCGGGAATCGGCCCGTGTTTCGTCGCGTTGAACACCGGCATCGGCATCCAAATGTTTTCGACCGACACCATCTCGTTTCGCCGGTAGCGCCGATACTCACTCTCCTGCATGCCTTTTCCGTTGCGCAGTTCCGACTCCAGGTCGATGCGACCGGACGCAATGGCGGGGTTCGCTTGGATCAGTGCCTCAGGCGAATACAGCGGCAGCTCGGGGTCGGCCACCCAGAAAAAGAACCCGAATCTCGGGTTGTGATCCTCGGCCTTCGCGACGGCAGCCTCACCCGTGGCGTAGAGCAGTTTCAGCAGCTCGGAATTGTCGTCACCGGAGGTGGTCAGGCCGAGCACGAGCGCCTTCGGCTGCGCCGATGCACCGAGCACGAGTGCGTTCCATGCGCCGGGTTTGAGGATGTGCAGCTCGTCCAGCAGCATCAGATTGCCCGAAAAGCCCTGTAGCCCTTTGCCATCCCCGGCAGCCTTGACGACGTAGTTCGCTGGTTTGCGAGGATTCTTGCTGGTGATACCGGACCGGTCGGTGGTCTTGAACCGGGATTCGAGCAGCGGGACATTGTCCACGCAGTACCGCGTCTTGCGATACAGGTTCTTCGCCTGCTCGACGGTCGACGCGAGAGAGATCACGTCGGGGGCACGCCGCACCATCAGAATCAGCCCGTACAGCGCGAACACCGCGCCGAGCACGGTCTTACCGTTCTGCCGACCCATGCTGATGACGACCTGCTGGTACACGAGCTTGCCGGCCAGCGCAGGGTTCTCGTAGTCGGCCGGGTACTTCTGCAGCACCTCGCGAATGAGCCACTTCTGCCAGGCGTCCAGGCCGAACTCGTCGGACTGCTCGAACACGAACACCGCCTCAGCGAGACGGATCAGCATGTCCCCCTCGCTGTAGTCGGGGTTCTCGATCGGCTGCGTGTACCTGGAGGGCATCCAAACCGGCGGTGCGTCGACCATCGCCGGCGCGGTCATGGCGTGTCGAACCCGAGGATCTTCGCGAGTCCGGCATCGAACGCGTCGGCTTTCTCAGCGCCGGCCGGGTCCGCTGGTTTAAGCTTGCGCAACTCCACGAACAGCATCCGGAACTCCATCGTCAGCCCGGCCGGGAGTGCCTGCCCCTTAGCAGTTTTCACGTCCAGCGACCGAGCCACATGGATCAGAGACGTGACCAGCGGCGCTTCCGAATCATCCACCCACTCGTTCGCAGACAGGAACGTTGTGACCGACTCTTCATATGTCTCGTTCAGCACGATCGCCACCGGGACCACCACCTCTCTACCATCGAACGGATCATGCATGAATATCCGGCGAACCATCCGCCGGTCGATGCATGAATATGCACTCGCCATTCATCCCACATCGCGGTACTCGACCTCCAGCAGCCTCGGGGGTGCAAATTCGGGAAGCCCCTCGGTGTCGACTGTCCCCTTGGCAAAAGCCAAGGGGCCTGCGACACCCAGCCATCCACCCGTTTCATGCATGGTAGTGGATAGTTATGCATGAATGAATATCCAGCATCATGCATGATCTGATGCATCGTTGTCATGCTTGCATCGCAAGCCCTTGATGCATAGGCATGGCTTACGTGGCGTGGGTAGCTCACCACTAGGCAGCAGCATCGAGGGCACACACACAGCTGCATGCGCCACTGCACCACGCTCATAGTCTCGGGTGCGATGAACACGATGCTTGGGCTCCATCACTTCACACACCACCACCGAATAGAACTGATGGCACTCGTAGCACCACACCGACACGGTGTTCGTACGTACACACTCAGTCACGAGACTGCACCGAAGAACTCTGGGTGGAACCACGTCTTGCGGCCGGCCTCCACCTTGTCGCCCTTGCGCCTGTTGCAGCCGAAGCACAGCAGCATCAGGTTGTCCTCCTCGTGGCAGCGGACTATCACCCACGGAACGATATGGTCGATCTCGCATCGGTCGTCACTGCCACACTTCTGGCACACGTAGCCGGCCCTCGATCGGACACGAGCGGCCATGTCCTTCGGTATATCCGGCCTACGTTCGTCAGCCATGATGCAGCGCCCTCTCGATCAGTTCCATCCGTGCCTTCACTACGTGCGGAGAGTCATGCTCGGGCGGTATCGGCACGCCGGCCCACACCATGCCGAGAGCGTGATGCTTGAGCGCGATATGCGCGCACTGAGCCATGACAGGGCAACCCGCACACAGCTGCTCAGCAGCCTCACGCTTCGTACGCCACTGCCCGCCAGGCACATTCGCATACTCGTACTCAGCAGCACGCCCTCGACAACGACTCATCGCCGGTCGCCACACTCGCACTCGTGCGGGCCGTCGTGGTCGCCAGCAAGCAGGCAGCGGTGGGTCGCGTAGTCGAACAACCCAGCCGTGGGGTCTACGTCGTGAACCCAATACGTGAAGCACTGCGCGGTCATGGCTCGGTCACCGGCTCTTCGATGATCTCCGGCTCGGTGTAGCCCCACGACATCGAACCCATCACGTTGCCGGCCGCGTCATCGACCTGGACCACGATCATCTTCCGCTCAGCGTCATACGACACCGACGCGAACCGACCCGGCAGGCCATCGAGCGGCACCAACTGGCCCGCCATCAGACCAGGTCCTTCGGATTGACCGCACGGAGCGAGGTCCACAAGTACTCGTGGTCGTCGTGCATGCCCCAGTGGCCGGCATCGCGCCGGCACCGAGTGGGCTGATCCATCTCCGTATCGCCTGGGACGGCATACCGCGACGGGCACTGCTCCTTCTCTACGATCTCGCCGCTGTTGACCTCGACTGCGAGCATGTCGGCACCGTCCTGGGCGACTATGTGCAGCAACGATTCAGCGGCCGACTCCAACGACTTGCGCGCCGCCACGATCGAGCCGAGCGCCTGCGTCACATTCCACCGGTTATCGTCCGTCTCCGGTAGCCGCGAGAGCAGATGATTCGCCGCTCCCTCGATCACGATGGCCGGCCCCACCAGATCCGCTACTTGGAACGAGGTCGCATCGAGCAACGTCGCCAACTCCTTGTCCATCATCAGAACAACATCCCTTCAGGTACGGGCACTGGGCCTCGAATGTGATCGGACCCAACGAGAGTCAGGCCGCGTGAATACCGAGCCGCCGCTGCCATATACAGGCCGGCCTCGGGCAGAGTGATCGGTTCGCACCGACGAATCGGTGACGTGTAGTTGTTGGCGAGGATCACCACGTCTCGGTTGTGAGCAGCGGTCGATACAACGAACGATGCCGTCTCAGGGCGAGGGCCGGTGCTGTGCTCGAACTCGAAGTCATGTTCCGCACATACGGATTCGACTGCCTTCACTATCGACGGCGACGAACTGTAGAGACGTACAACGATGTTGCTCACCTATAACTCCTCCCTATCGATAGCGGTGGGTCACCCAACCGAAGACGGAATTGGGGCCTTGCTTGGGGACCTCCCAAGCCACCTCCCAAATTTCCGAACCCCGTTTGTCCGCGCCAACGCCTCTAGCCTCACGTCCACTGGGACGCAAGGCCTTTCAGGTATTACCCACGTCGCACTGATCAGGTACGGGCAGGTCCCAGCAGCTAGTTCTGCCGAGCTTCGTAAGGGTCCACATGACTAGAGCGGTCGGTTAACGTCGGACTCACCAGATAGCGACGTACAGCCGTTTATGGGGATTTATGGCGCAGCGGCATCACCGTCCAACTGAGGGGGATACGCAAGCCTGTTCATCGCATCGCGGCAGTCACGGCACACGTGCGGTACGGGAATGATTCGCTTCGGGTTGAATGGGCGCTCGCACACGTCGCACACGACGCGGTGCAGCCGGTCTCCGTGGTCGATCATCGAGCCACCGCCCATCGAGCGGTGTTGTGGCCGGCCTTGCATGCATCGCACCGGCAGCCGTACGCGTTGTACGCCGTGGTGGTGCCATGACGGGCGGTGGGGTGAACGAGCACACCATCCACGTCGATGCGCTCCGCACGCCGAGCAGAGCGGAATGCAGCCTGGACAGCAGCGTTCGCCGCCCTGCACTCGACACAGCGGCACGAACGGTTGGTGTACATCGAGACCGTGCCGTGCTCGGTCATGGCTTGTCTCCAGCCGCGATCTGCCAGTAGTGCGCTCGATCGAGTTCGTGGGCCTGAGTGATCGTGTCGGACTCCACGTACGCCAGCTCGGCGCGCCGGTAGGCAGCAGCAGCGAGCACCTGGCATTCGTGGGCCGTCAACGCAAGCGTGCGCAACGCGGCCCGGTCGTCGGGATCGGCAGGGTGGCTTCTCACAGTTCGCCGGCCATCGTCGTCCAGAACGCCCAAACGGCGCGTCGCCCTGAGCTTCTGCTCGGGCGACGCGCCATCGGTGTCACCAACTGACAGAGCCAGCTTCGCCAGCCCCTCAGCTTCGGCTCGCGTCAACCCCAGGCCGCGAGCCGCGTCTAGCGCCGCCGCCGAGGCGACAAGCCACCTGTTCGCCATCAGCCCTGACCGCCGGCGAGGACATAGCCGGCCAGCAGCGCCAGCAGGACGCAGGCGAACCCACACGACGGCAGCAGCCACCAGAAGAACAGCTTGCGGCCTAACGCACGCAGCTGCTCGCTGGGCCACTGCGGGCGCTCGGTGGGGGTCACGTATCGGCCGCTCATGCGCTCACCGCGCGCTTGCGCAGTGCGGCCTTGGCCACGATGTCGGATCGGTGGAACAACGCTGCGCCGGTGAGACCGGGGAGCTTGGTTGCCGGCTCTAGTTCGCCGGCCTGCACCCAACGGGTCATGGTGGCGCGAGATACGCCAAGGATCGACGCGGCCTCGGGGGTGCCGATTAGATCGTCTGCGGAGTCCATGCACGAACAATTACACATGTGGCATTCAATTGTCCATTGGACAATCAAGAACCAACCGACGGAATGTTTCCGTATTGCGGTTGTCGGACCTTAATGCAATAGTTAGTGCATGAGTAACGGAGCGGAAGTGGACAACGCGATCGTGGGGAAGCTGGCCTTCGATAAGGCCGATCGCTTCCGTAAGTCGCTGCGCGTGACAGATATCACCGTGCAGGAGATGGCCGACTATCTCGGCGTGACCCGAGGGACCGTGGGGAATTGGATCAACGGCCGTGTAGCTCCGTCGATTCAGACGACGCGGCTGTGGGCTCTGCGGACAGGTGTGCCGTATGCGTGGCTGGAGGACGGCGAAACGCCGACTCCAGCACCTCCGGTGCCCCCAGTAGGACTCGAACCTACGACCTGCGGATTAAAAGTCCGTAGCTCTACCAACTGAGCTATAGGGGCGCGGCTCGAAAGTGTAATGGGCCGCGCGGTGCCGACGGGCAGTACCCCCGGCAGTGGTGTCGACCGGGGTCAGCGTCCGAAGCTGCTGCATCCGCTCGGTACCGGAATGCCGGCCAGTCGGTCGTCGATCCAGGCGTACGCGCCCGGGATGCCGCTGAACGCGACGATCAGGTGCTCGCCGAGATACTCCTCGAGTCGGACGTTCGCACCCTGCGCGCACCACTCGTCGTAGAGGGTCTCGGCTCCCTGTCGTGGAATCCAGAACTCCTGTTGTCCCTGGTAGATCATCGTGGGGATGGTGGGGGCGAGGTCGCCGCCGAGGCGGGTCGCGGCGATGACGCTCTCGGCGATCTCGGTGCGGTCGACGTCGGGGATGTCCGAGAGCGCCTGCGCGGGGATCGGGGCCACCAGTCCACCGGGGGCGAGCAGGCTGACGCACATGTCCTTGGCGACGGTGGCCAGGCGCAGTCCGTTGGCGTTCATCAGCGAGAACAGTTCGGGGTACTCGCGGGCCACTCCGAGCGCTGCGGACAGGAAAAGCGTCGATGCCGCAGTTCCGTTCATCGACGTCAGCAGAATCCGGTAATCGGTCGGCGGACCACCGAACGCCGCGCCGACCAGGTTGACGTCGGGCGCGTACGAGGGGGCCACTTGCGCGGCCCATCCTGTGGCGATCGCCCCACCCGAATATCCCGTGACAGCGATGGGAGACGACGCGGGCAAACCGAGCTCGGGTAGCCGGACCATCGCTCGGAGGGCATCGAGTACCGCGTGCGCGGCCATGCGCCCGGCGGCGTATGCCTGCCGTGGCCCCTCGTGATCGGTGACGACGACGGCGTAGTTCTTGGCCAGGAAGGCCTGCACTGCCGGAATCTCCCGGGCCAACCCGCGCGGGAGCAGCCAGGACGGTGCGCACGTGTTGCCGAGTGAGTTGATGGCCATGTTGTACGCAACGACGGGCCGGCTTCCGGGCCCGGTCCACGGTGCGATCGGCACGATCACGGTGGTGGCCGCAGCAACGGGCCGGTCCTTGGAGTCGTTGGTACGAAACAGGATCTGCGTCGACGTGACCGGCGTGAACAGCGGCCCGACGGTCACCTGTCGGGTTGCCAGCACCGACCCGAGAGGTCGTTGTTCGTAGCCTGCGGGCGGATCGAACCAGGGCTCGCCCAGTGGGGTGGGTAGGTAGAGCGCTGGATCGGCGACGGGTGCCACGAAGTTGGCCAGAGGGTCTGCGGTCGCCGTTCCGGTCGTCGAGAGCGTGAGCACGGCCACCGCGATCACTGTCGTGATGGAACGAAATGCGCAGATCGATACCTTCATGGCATTCACTCGTCTCGGATCGGCCGATCTCCCCCTGTGGTGTATTTCACAGTAAGTCAGCGCGGGCGCGAGCTCGGTCGAAGACCGTGAACGTGTCGAAAACGTTACCGAGCGGTCTTTCTCATATCGACTATCGTGCAATCGATTTGACCGAACGCGCTCGGTACCGACGACGTATTCGTTTGGTGGGCAATAGATTTGAAATGCTAACGAGCAAGGCGAAGCAGTTGGCGCTCGAGATCCGTTCCCGTGAAATGTAATTCGGATTTCAACCGAAAGTTGTCCCGTGCTCCTGGAGCGGCGTGGGCGACGCGTCGACCGTTCGGTTCGCGGGGAACGGACGGTGTCTCGAGCACCGCCGAAAGCGACTGGTTCGGCGCGGGGTTCGGCGCTTGATTCGGCGCGGGGAAGGGCGCAGAAGTGCGGCTCGAGTGCGCACCCCCTGCAGCGCACTCGAGCCGCGCAGATCATACCATTCGGCTTGTTTCGGTTGCCTAACCGATTTTTCTGTCGGGTGTATGTGTCGAAGCGAACCGTAGGTGAGTCGACTCGCATGTCGTTCGGGTGAAGTACTCTCTATCTGTACTACCTGCGGATACGCAGGGCGCTTGGGGCTCGGAGGCACGGAATACATGGCACAACAAGAGCGCGCACGGCGGACCCGGGCGGCCATTGTGGAGGCGGCGGCGGCGGAATTCGCCAAACGCGGATACGCAGCTGCATCCGTCAACACCATCTTGGAGGGCTCCAATGCCACCAAGGGCGCGATGTATTTCCATTTCCAGTCCAAGGAAGATCTGGCCCGAGCTGTGCTCGCTGCCGGACTGGATCGGTACGTCGCCATCACGGAGAAGTGGGCCGACACCACTGCGCATCCGTTCTACGTCATCCGCGGGATCGTGGACGACATCGCGCAGAACTTCCAGAACGATGTGATCGTGCGCGCGGAGTTCCGACTGATAGTCGAGCCGGAGTTCTACGCGGAGGTTCATTCGGGCGGCGGTCGAGTCTGGGGCGCTCAGGGGCTCGCGCAGGCCGAGCGTGCGCTGGCGATGGGTGACCTGAAGCCGGAGTTCGACGCGACCAAGTTCGTGCGAGTGCTCGCCGCGTCGATGGCGGGTCAGCGCTACATGTCGGATCTGGTGGCCGACAACGCTGATCTGCGCGAGCGGTTCGAAGAATCCGTCGAGGTCGTGCTGCTTGCGATGGCGTCGGAGCGTTGGCTCGCCGAGTTCAAACTGCACGGGTGGGATCACTACAGTGAAAACTGCGCAAAAACCGCCTCTGACCTGCCGGTTTGAGATTTACAGCGAAAGTGTCCTAAGCTATCCCAGCTCCCAACGGAACGCCGTTGAGGGTAACGTCGAAGCAGTTCGGCGGGCCCCCTTCGTCTAGCGGCCTAGGACGCCGCCCTTTCAAGGCGGTAGCGCGGGTTCGAATCCCGTAGGGGGTACGTAGGAAGAGATCGGTTTGACAACCCGGTCGGCAGTACAGCATTCTTCGTCTCGCTCTCCGCGAGATGCGGATTTGCAGTTCGGAGAGTTTCTACGCTAGAAATAGCGCGGCAACAACAGCAAGGCCCTGTGGCGCAGTTGGTTAGCGCGCCGCCCTGTCACGGCGGAGGTCGCGGGTTCGAGTCCCGTCAGGGTCGCAACATCGATACGAGAGTATCGGCATTGCGATGGCATTGTAGTACCGGTGCCGCCCGGCCAGGTAGCTCAGTTGGTACGAGCGTCCGCCTGAAAAGCGGAAGGTCGCCGGTTCGATCCCGGCCCTGGCCACCACGATGTGGATCGACGAGCTCATGTATCGACGAACACGATGAAAGCCCCTTCCGGTACTCCGGCAGGGGCTTTTTCGCGTCCACGAGTTATTGTCGACGCGTGGACGTGATCGATCGAGCGCAGGAGGATCTGGCGCGCGGAGACAGCATCGCTGCCAGGGATCGACTGGTCGGCGCATTGGTCCGAAACCCGACGTCGCCCGGCATTCTCGAATTGCTCGCGTACACGTATCTGGTACTCGGCGATCGTGCGGCGGCCGGAGCGGCATGGTTTCTCACCGACAAGTCCGACGACGATCCGACGGCGTCCGCTGCGTTCGCCGCGCTGGAGAAGCAGTACAGATCGCCCCTGATGATGGCGCGGGCCCTACCGATCCATGCGCCCTCCGATTGGTACCCCACCCGTGCGCGGATTCGGCTCGAACGGCTCGGGGCCGCGATCGAAGCCAACGGGCAACAGTGGGTGCCGCCGCGAGACGTCGTCTATTTCGACGAGGACGGGCTGAACTCGGACGACTTCTACGACTCCGATCTCGGTGCCGGCGATGACGACTTCGCCGGTGTTCGTGCGGGGGCGAGCTACCGCACGGTGCGACAGCGAGCCATAGCGGCGACCATCGTGATCGCTATCGCCGCCACCTCGGCGTCCGTGGTCCTGGCGCTCGTCTTCGGGTGACCCGGTTCACGAACGAAGCATTCGACGCCGAGCGTAGAGTCGCGAAAGAATTTCCGGCCGACGATCGAGGGTGACGAGTTCCATGGGCACAGCGAACGGCGCGGCGTCACCGGCTCCGCGAGACGACAACTATGCCGTCAACCTCGAGCAGGCAAAGGTGTTCGCGAGAGGACTGGCCGAACACATCGAGACGTGTTCGGCCTCCATCGAACTGGCGCAGTCCAGGGCATTTCGAGCTCGCGCGGATCGCGCCGAATCCAAGGCTCGAGCATTCGAGTCCGAGGCGTCGGCACTCAGGACCGAGCTGTACGAGATGTACCGACACATCGATGCGATGACGGCGCGCTTTCCCGAGCTGCGCAGCGATCCATCCGTTCGCGGCTGACTCCCGGGTTCGATCAGACAGCTGCGGAATCGGTGACGATACCGAAGGTCGTCTCCGCGCCTCGACGGCCGAGTGCCGAGCCCCACACCTCGTACACCGCATCGGTTGCGGAGGATCGCTCGATGTCGCGGCCCTCCGCGACGGTGATGAGTGTGCGAGAGAGCTCGAACAGACTGACCCGGTGATTCCTCGCGGTCGTGAACAGCTCGTCGATGGCGTCGGCGACGGAGCCGCCGTGGATCCCGATGAGCACGCCGGTTGCGATGTCCACGTGAGTGCGAGATGCAGGCGATTCGGGCAGTCTGTCGGTCATCTTTTTCCTCGAGATGGTGTGGTCGGTGCGGATGACCGAAGCGGTTCCTTGGGTCGAGCGGGCTTCACTGTCTCACATGGACATGACATTTCATACCGTCGGTTTCGCCCGCACGTGCATCCGCTCTCCCTGGGGTCCGAACAAGCTCAGAAGCTCGACCGGCCGGTTTCCGACGGCACCGAACCAGTGCGGCACACGAGTGTCGAATTCGGCTGCCTCACCGGCCTTCATCGTCAGATCGTGCTCGCCGAGAATCAGCCGCAGGGTGCCGTCGAGGACGTAGAACCACTCGTACCCCTCGTGGGTTCGGGGGCGTGGCTCCGAGCTCTCCGGGCGGATCAGGAGCTTGTACGCCTGTAGGCCGCCGGGACGCAGCGTCAGGGGAAGGATCGTCACATGTTCGCGAACGGTGGCTGTGGTGCGCACCCGAGGGTCCGCCACGGGAGGCGCAGTCACCAGATCGTCGAGTTTCATCTGATGGGCGCGAGCGATGGGCCACAGCAATTCGAGGCTGGGCTTGCGGTCACCGGACTCGAGCCGTGACAGTGTGCTGATCGAAATTCCCGTGGTGTCCGACAGTGATGCCAGGGTGGTGTTCTTCTCCATCCTGATGCGCTTGAGGCGGGGACCGAGGCCTGCGATGACCTCGTCCAGACCCTTGTTCGTGTCGTCCATGACTCCATTGCAGTTTCGGCAACCGAATTTGTCAACTCGGGAAATAGAGGCGACCGAAAACCGCCCGTGGGCGCGGCGGGCGGCACATAATCGATCGATGACGGGTCGTTCGGGGACCACATACCGCAGTGGCATGATTCGCGATGCCTACGGCAGCCCCGCATCCGAGGCATTCATGGTCGTGGCCATCGCGACCATTCTGATCACCAGGGCATACCTGGAGCTGACCCACTATCCCCAGGTAGGGGGAAAGTCGCTGCACATCGCTCATGCCCTGTACGGCGGAGCGGCGATGATGCTCGCGCTGCTGATCGGGTGGATGTTCATCGGGTTCGGCGTTCGGGTGTTCACGGTGCTGCTCGGTGGGATCGGATTCGGGTTGTTCCTCGACGAAGTCGGCAAATTCGTCACCAAGGACAACGACTATTTCTACGGACCCTCGTCGGAGATCATGTACGTCCTGGTGGTCCTGCTGTTGGTGTTCAGCAGGATCGTCCGGGAGTTCCGCCGGCCCTCGGTCGACGAATCTCTGGCCAATGCGGCTGCGATCGCCGCCGACGGCGTCGCGCACGGACTGCCCGAGCATCGGCGCGACTGGGCGTTACGGATGCTCGCGCGCGCCGAGGCAGAGGGGGCCGACGCGGACACCGTGGCCGGGATCAGACTGTTGCTCGGTCGCTGTCGTTCGTCGACGTCGCGGACTCACTCGCTGTGGAACTTCGTTCCCCGGCTGATCCCCGCCTTCTTCACCAGCCCTCGGTGGATTCCCGTCGTCGGCTGGGGACTGGTTCTGCTCTCCGGGGCCGGAGTGGTGTTCGGAATCGTCGAACTCGTGATCGGGGACCTGGACATCGATCGGCGCGATCTGTCGATCGACATCGACGGCATGGGAATTGCCAGCGGGATCCTGTTCGTCAGTGCCTGCCTCACCTTCGCCACGGCGCTGCCGGCGATGCTGCGGTTGCGCCCGGAAGGCCCGCTCTGGCCTCTGCGCATCCTCCGAGTGTCCGCGTTGATATTCACTCTGCTCAACGCCCTCGTGGACTTCGCTCAGGAAGGATTTGCCGCGCTGGTCAACGTTGCGATCGGATTGTTCGCGCTCGCAGTCATCTCGCATCGCATCACGGTGCGTACCGCCGAGATCGCCGACGTCACGGCCGAATCTGCTGCATCGCAGGTGGTTCGAGACTCCGATCGCTCTCGAACCGTCGAACCAGGCCGCTGAGCGGATCGACGAACTCGATCGAACGGGCCAACAGGCGGAGCGGGTCGGAGTAATCGTCGTCGGCGACATTGCGGAACGCCGGGTAGAAATTGTCGCCGACGATCGGAATTCCCAACGAGCACATGTGAACTCGAAGTTGGTGGGTCTTTCCGGTTCGAGGATGCAATCGGTACAGGCCGTGGGTTCCGAGCGTGTCGACGAGTTCTACGAAAGTGTCCGCGTTGGGCTCGCCGGGTACCTCACGAGCCTGAAGGACGCCGCGTTCCTTGATGATTCGGCTGCGTACGGTCAGCGGAAAGTCCATGTCCTGGGCGAGTGGGGCGATGGCGTCGTACTGCTTGGTGATCGCGCGTTGAGTGAACAACTCCTGGTACGGCCGCCGAGCCTGCTGCCTGACGGTGAACACCAGAACGCCGGCGGTGAGGCGGTCCAGGCGATGCGCCGGACTCAGCTCGGGCAGGTCGAACCGGCGTCGGAGCAGGACGAGGGCAGATCGCGCGACGTAGGCACCGCGTGGGGTGGTGGCCAGAAAGTGCGGCTTGTCGACGACGAGCAGGTTTTCGTCCTGGTGAAGGACGTCGAGGGAGAACGGCACCGTCGGCTCCACCGGCGGATCGCGGTAGAGATAGATGTCCGATCGCGGTTTCGCGACCGTCGTCGAATCGATGGGTACGCCTGCCGCGTCGACGACCTCGCCGCCGGCGACCTTCTCGGTCAGCCTGGCTGCGTCCTGGGGGAACCGGGCGCGTAGATGCTCGAGCACGGTCACCCCGGTTGCCTTGTCCGGCATTCGCACCCGGGTGGGGTCGAGACCGTCGCGCAACGGCAGGGGAGCGGCGGGCATGCATCGACTCTAACCGCTCGAGCATGGAAACACCCCGGTCGGAAATTCCGACCGGGGTGTGGACTGCGGTAGAACCTTTCGGGTCCGACTCAGATGGTGACGACCATCTTGCCGGTGTTCTCACCCTTCATCAGTCCGATGAACGCCGACGGAGCGTTCTCCAGACCGTCGACGACTGTCTCGTCGAATTCGATTGCGCCACTGTCCAACCACTGGGTCATCTTCGTGCGGAATTCCTCGGTGAGGTGCGCGTAGGAGCCGACGATGAAACCCTTGAGCGTCAGTTCCTTGCCGATGGCCAGCGCGAGATTGCGCGGCGCGGGCGTCGGCTCGGTGGAGTTGTACTGAGCGATGGCTCCGCACATGGCAATTCGGCCGTACTTGTTCATAGAACCGATGGCAGCTTCGAGATGCTCGCCGCCGACGTTGTCGAAGTACACATCGATGCCGTCGGGTGCCGCCTTGCGGAGCTGCTCGGCAACCGGGCCGTCGTGGTAATCGAATGCCGCGTCGAAACCGAGCTCGAGCAAGCGAGCCACCTTGGCGGGTGAGCCCGCACTGCCGATGACCCGAGATGCGCCGAGCGCCTTGGCGATCTGGCCGACGAGCGATCCGACGGCACCGGCTGCACCGGACACGAACACGACGTCGCCTTCCCTGAACGACGCGACGTCGGTCAGGCCTGCGTACGCCGTCGTGCCGGTCATTCCGAGTGCGCTGAGGTATGCCGAGGCCTTCGCGGCGTCGAGGTCGACCTTGCTTGCGCCCTTCGCCGGGACGACGGCGAGATCGCGCCACCCCTTGCCGTGCAGAACGGCGTCGCCGACAGCGAAGCCCTCGGCCTTGGACTCGACGACCTCGCCGACTGCGCCGCCGTCGAGCGGAGCGTCGAGCTGGAACGGTGGGACGTACGACTTGACGTCGTTCATCCGGCCGCGCATGTACGGATCGACCGACATCACGATGTTGCGGACGAGGATCTGCCCGTCGGCGAGCTCCGGGAGATCGACGACCTCCGCGCGAAAGTTGTCCTCCGTCGGCCAGCCTTGTGGGCGGGACGCGAGGTGAATTTCGTGTGCCTTCATGGTGTCTCCCTACTCGTCTTCGGTGACCGTGACGGTGACGTCGATGTTGCCGCGGGTGGCGTTGGAGTACGGGCACACCTGGTGGGCCTGGTCGGCCAATGCCTGTGCGTTCTCGCGGCTCAGGTTCGGCAGCGTCACCTCGAGGGTGACGGCGAGCTGGAAGCCGCCTGCGTCGTTGGGGCCGATGTCGACACGAGCGCCGACGGCCGAATCGGTGACGTCGGCCTTGTCCTGACGTGCCACCATCTGCAGTGCGGAGTGGAAGCATGCGGCGTAGCCGGCGGCGAAGAGCTGCTCGGGGTTGGTGCCGTTGCCGCTGCCGCCCATGGCCTCTGGGATGGCGAGATCGAGATCGAGGCGTCCGTCGGACGTGCGGGCGTGGCCGTTGCGGCCTTCACCGGTGGCCAGTGCCTCGGCGGTGTAGATGGTCTTCATGATGCTCCTTCTGTCTTGCCGGAATCGGTGTGATGCAGAGCGCTCGTCAATGCGTCGAGCGACTCCTTGAGCTTGACGAGATCGTCGACGTTCATGCCGGTCTTCTCGGCGAGCTTGCGTGGAATGTCGAGTGCCTTGGTGCGCATGGCACTTCCGGCCTCGGTGAGGTGGATCTCGACGCGGCGTTCGTCGGTGCTCAGGCGTCGGCGCTCGATGAATCCGAGACCTTCGAGCCGCTTGAGCATCGGGGACAGAGTGCCGGTGTCGAGATCGAGTTCGGCGCAGATGTCCTTGACGCCGCGGCCGTCCTTCTCCCACAGCACCAGCAGTACGAGGTACTGCGGGTACGTGACTCCGAGTTCGTCGAGCATCGGGCGGTACACCGCGGTGGTAGCCCGCGAAGCGGAATACAACGCGAAACACACCTGACGGTCGAGTGCGAGTTCGTTGGTCACTTCATGAACGGTAGCGCACGGTTGAGTTGTGCGCAACCTACCTGTCCGATGTGAGCGGAACCTCGTAGCCTGCTACGAGTTTCCGCGCACGTCGGGGTCAGTTCTGCAGCGCGTTCTTCAGGCCGTCGAGCACGATGGTTGCCGCCGTCGGGCCTGCGTTGAGGTACCACGGGTCGTCGTCGACTCGGACGATGTGGTTCTCGGTGGCCGCGCTCATTCCGGTCCACAGCGGGTTGGTGGTGTACGACGCGGCGCTCGAGTCGGCTTCGGCGTCCTGGCTGGAGACGAACACCCAGTCCGCGTTCGCCAGTTGGATTTCTTCCTCGCTGAAGTCCTGCGAGGTCTTGTCGAACTGCTGGCTTTCCGGTCGGGCCAGTCCGGCGTCCCAGGCGATGTAGCCCGCGAACGACGGGATGCCGAACACGCGTGCCCGGTCGGCGGTGAAGCGGACGAACGAGACCGTGGGTGCGCCACCGCTCGCGAACGAATCACCCAGTGCCGCAGCATCGGAGGCGAAGGTGTCGACGAAGCTCTGTGCTTGCTCGGTGCGGCCCAACGCGTCGGCGAGAAGCAGGAAGTCCTGTTTCCAGTTCACTCCGGTGCCCTCGGTGAGTACGGTCGGCGCGATGGTCGACAGCGTCGAGTAGATGTCCTCGGAGCCGGCCTCGTTCGCCAGGATGAGATCCGGTTCGATGGCGGCGATGGCCTCGATGTCGACCTCTTGCCGGTTGCCGACGTCGACGAACCGGTCCATCCGGTCCGCGTACTGCGGAAACGAGAAGCTGATGTAGTCCGGGACCAGAGCGGCACCGTCTCCGTAGGCGACTCCGGTGGGTACGACGCCCAGAGTGAGGGCTGCGTCGAGCTGACCGGTGGCGATGACGACGATCTTCTTCGGTTCGGCGGGAATCTCGGTGGAGCCGCCGAAGTGGCCGACCGTGCGGGGGAACACTCCGTCCGCGGCACCCGAACCCATGCCGTCGGGGATGCCGGTGGGGCCGGGAGCGTCCGAGGTGGCGTTGTCGGTTCCGGACGCAGCGCTGGTGGAGGGAGTGGCCGTCTGCTCGGCGGTGCCGCCGCAGGCAACGGTGGTCAGTGCGGTGACCGCGACGATCGTGGTGGCCAGGAGTAGACGTTTCACTTCGTTCTCTTTCACAGTCGGACGTAGGCAGGTAAGCCTAGCCTGTATCCGGCGACGCAGGTGAGCGGAACTTCGTAGCAGGGGTCGAGGTTCCGCTCACCCGGTGTCAGCGCAGCGCGGCCGCCGCCCGCACCATGTTCGTCAGTGACCGTTCCACCTCGGCCGGCCCGCGGGTCTTGAGCCCGCAGTCGGGATTGACCCAGAGTCGTTCGGCGGGAACCGCTTTCAGTGCCGCCTGCAGTGACTCGGTGATCTCGTCGCAACTGGGCACCCGCGGTGAGTGGATGTCGTACACGCCGGGGCCGACGCCGAGGTCGAAGCCGACGGAGTTCAGATCGTCGAGTACCTCCATGTGTGAGCGGGCCGCCTCGATCGACGTCACGTCCGCGTCCAGGGCGACGATCGCGTCGATGATCTCACCGAACTCCGAGTAGCACAGATGCGTGTGAATCTGCGTGTCGTCGGCGACGCCGGAAGTCGAGATCTTGAACGACCGCACTGCCCATTCCAGGTACGCCGCTGTATCTTTCGCACGCAGCGGTAGCAGTTCGCGAAGGGCAGGTTCGTCCACCTGGACGATGCGTATGCCCGCTGCCTCCAGGTCGATCGTCTCGTCCCGAATCGCCAGTGCGATCTGGGCTGCGGACTCTTCCAACGGTCGGTCGTCTCGGACGAACGACCACGCCAGAATTGTCACCGGGCCGGTCAGCATGCCTTTGACCGGCTTGTCGGTGAGCGACTGCGCATACTCCGACCACTGCACGGTCATGGGCTCGGGACGCGAGACGTCGCCGTACAGAATCGGCGGCCGAACGCATCGAGTTCCGTACGACTGGACCCAGCCGTTCGACGTCGCTGCGAAGCCGCTGAGTCGTTCGGCGAAATACTGCACCATGTCGTTTCGCTCCGGCTCGCCGTGCACCAGCACGTCGAGTCCGATCTTCTCCTGCAGTGCAACGACATCGGCGATCTCGGACCGCATCCGGGATGCGTACTCGGCATCGTCGATCGCGCCCGTTCGCAGCGCTGCCCGAGCACGTCGTATCTGCGTCGTCTGTGGATACGAGCCGATGGTGGTCGTCGGCAACGACGGCAGGTCCAGCCGCTCGGCCTGTGCTCGACGACGTTCCTCGGCCGGAGTGCGGTCGACGGAGACACCCGCCTCCATGCGTGCTCGGATGGCCGAGTCGTGCAGGCGCGGGTCGGTGCGACGGGTCTCGAGCGCGGTGCGGGCCTGCTCGAGCTCGGACGACACCGATTCGGTCCCGTCTCGCAGCGCTCGGGCGAGGAGTGTCACCTCGGCGACTTTCTCGGCACCGAACGCCAACCAGGATCGGAGCGGATCGACGATGTCGGTCTCTGCGTCGAGGGTGTACGGAACATGCAGCAGCGAGCACGAACTCGACACCGCAAGCGTGCCTGCACTACCCAAGAGGCTCGCCAACGTTGCCAGTGCCTTGTCGAGATCCGTCCGCCAGATGTTGCGCCCGTCCACGATGCCCGCGACTATGTGCTTGCCCGCCAGCGCAGGTACCACGGCAATCTGCTCGACGGTGCCCGGCACCGTCAGATCGATCGAGAATCCCTCGACTCCGGTCGATGCGAGCACGGGCAGCGCAGCGCCGAGGTCACCGAAGTACGACGCCAGCACTATGGCAGGCCTGGTCGACACTGCGCTCAGAAAGTCGTAGGCCTTCTTCGCGGACTCGATCTCGCTCTGGGTGCGATCGGCCACGAGCGCAGGTTCGTCGATCTGGACCCACTCGGCTCCGGCATCGGCGAGTGTCGTCAGCAGCTCCGCATACAGCGGCAGGATCTCGTCGAGGCGGTCCAGCAGAGGGGCGCTGCCGCCGACTGCCTTGGACAGGAGCAGGAACGTGATCGGTCCGATGATCACCGGTCGGGCCGAAATGCCGAGTGCCACAGCCTCCTTCACATCGTCCACTACCTTCTCCGAGTGCAGGGAGAAGGTGGTGTCGGGGGAGATCTCCGGGACGAGATAGTGGTAGTTGGTGTCGAACCACTTGGTCATCTCGAGCGGTGCGACGGTGTCGGTGCCGCGGGCTGCCGCGAAGTACCGGTCCAGCTCGGTGCCCAGTCCCGTCACTCGCGGTGGCAGCGCTCCGAGAAGCACAGCTGTGTCGAGCATGTGGTCGTAGTACGAAAAGGTGTTCACCGGAACGGAATCGACTCCGGCGGCAGCGAGTTCTCGCCAGGTGTTCTCGCGCAATGTCCGCGCGACGGCTTCGAGTCCGACGGCGTCGAGCCCTCCGGCCCAGTAGTTTTCGACGGCTTTCTTCAGTTCTCGGTTCGGTCCGATACGGGCCGAGCCGAGCACGGTGGCAGTGAATTCGATACTCACGGTTGGTCTCCAGGTGACTGCTGCATCGACGGTGCACCGCCTTCTCGGACGCGCACATCCCGGAGAGCCCCACGAGCAGCCGAACCAGGGTTACGCGCCCATTCCACGAGGCGGTGAACCGCTGCGCACGGCGTGCGCAGCACAGACGGCAGGTATTCGGACTCGCGGGCGCGTGGACGAGAAGCCCACTCCTACTGGCCGTCGCTTCCCGAAGAGGCTTCTTCAGTGCTTGTGGTGACGGCGGTCGTTCCTGCATACCGCTGCGGGACAGTCCCGGATTCTCACCGGGTTCCCTCTCACGATGCGCCGGAACTGCCGCGCATCGCTTCGACGCCGTGGTGAACTTCGGGGCTCCTCATGGACACCTGGCGAACCGACTGCAGGGACGAGCATAGATGCATCGACGGCGAATCTGCTACGGTGCTTTTCATGCAGCGCACGTATTTCTGGTTTAGCAGGCCGGCCCCGGGTGGGTCAGCCAGCGACGCCATGCGCTGACCCTCCACCCCACGAGCCGGATACAGACCGGCTCGAAGTGCGTGTGGAGCATGAGGAGCCGGCCTGGGAACAGGAACGACCCGTCATGACACTCTCTCTCGACACCCCACCTCTCGATGATCAGCGGACCATCAGCATCAGTCCGCTGGTTGCTCCGTCGGTGCTGCGCCGCGACCATGCAGTGGACGACGCCATCTCTGCCACCGTCAGAAGCGGCCGCGCCGGCGTGGTCGACGTGCTGGACGGCCGTGACGATCGACTGATCGTCGTCGTCGGCCCGTGCTCGGTGCACGACACCGATGCTGCCCTCGACTACGCCCGACGCCTCGCGGCCAAGGCGTCCGAACTGGGCGATCGACTGCACATCGTCATGCGGGTCTACTTCGAGAAGCCGAGGACGACGCTCGGGTGGAAGGGATTGATCAACGATCCGCACCTCGACGGCAGCTTCGACATCAATGCCGGCCTGCGCGTGGGACGTCAACTGCTGCTCGATATTTCCGCGCTCGGTCTGCCGGTCGGGTGCGAGTTCCTCGACCCGATCACCCCGCAGTACATCGCAGACCTGGTCAGCTACGGCGCCATCGGTGCGCGGACTGCGGCCAGTCAGGTGCATCGCCAGCTGTGCAGTGCGTTGTCGATGCCGGTGGGGATCAAGAACTCCACCGAGGGCGACATCCAGGTCGCGGTCGACGGCACCCGTGCTGCCGCCGCGAGCCACGTCTTCCCCGGCACCGACCTCGACGGCCAGGCGGCTCTGATCCGCACCGTAGGAAACCCGGACTGTCACGTCATTCTGCGCGGCGGCGTCGACGGGCCGAACTACGATGCCGAATCGGTCGCCGATACCGTTGCACGCCTGCGTAAGTCGGGTCTACCGGAGCGAGTCGTCATCGACGCCAGCCACGGCAACAGCCGCAAGGACCACAACAAGCAGGTCGACGTGGTCACCGACGTGGCAGCACGGGTCGCGGCAGGCGAACACGGCATCGTCGGTCTGATGCTCGAGAGCTTCCTGGTCGCGGGGCGTCAGGATCTCGAGCTGGGCCACCGTGACGATCTGCTGTACGGGCAGTCGATCACCGACGCGTGCCTCGACTGGGCCACCACGGCAACGCAATTGGACACACTTGCGGCCGCGGTGGAGAAGCGCCGGGCCTCGCGCTAGCGGACCCCGCGCGGTCGGAACTGCACGCTGATGCGTGGGCCGGTCGCGCGGGTGGACTTGGGGACGGCATGTTCCCAGGTTCGTTGACACGAGCCACCCATCACCACCAGGTCGCCGTGACCGAGCGTGAACTTCAACGACGTTCCACCGCCGCGCGGTCGGAGCATGAGTTGCCGTGAGGCACCGAGGGATACGATCGCAACCATGGTGTCCTCGGTAGCGCTACGACCGATGTTGTCCCCGTGCCAGGCGACGCTGTCGGATCCGTCGCGGTAGTAGCACAGTCCGGCGGTGGTGAACGATTCTCCGAGTTCGGCGCGGTAGTGCTCGTCGAGGGCATCGCGTGCGTCGTAGAGTGCGGCGTCGGGCCACCGCTCGCGCTCGGCGTAGAACCGAACCAGGCGCGGGACATCGACCACGCGGTCGTACATCTGCCTGCGCTCGGCCCGCCAATCGACGGAGTCCACCAGTGAATCGAACAGGTGGGTATCGGACAACCAGCCCGGTCGAACGTCCACCCACGCCCCGAGTGTCAGTTCGCGACGGGTGACGGACTCGAGCGACCCGACGCCACCGTCGGCGTCACCGAACAACGAGCCCTGCATGGCGAGCGACATGACCGTCACTGTATCGAACGTGTGTTCCCATTTCCAGTGCGCGGCGGTACCGTGCCGTCATGGGATATCGATTTCAGGTCGTTGTCGACAGTGCGAACCCGCATGCACTGGCGAAGTGGTGGGCGCAGACGCTGGGTTGGCAGTCCGAACCCAGCAACGAGGACTTCATTCGCGAGATGATCGCCGCGGGGCATGCGCGCGAGGAGGACACGACCACGTTCGAGGGCGTTCTCGTGTGGCAGGCGGGCGCGGGAATCACCGATCCCGAGTCGCCCGACAGCCCGCGGGTGCTGTTCCAATCGGTGGCCGAGCCGAAATCGGTGAAGAATCGGTTGCACCTCGACATTCGCGTCGGCGACGAGCGTGAATCGGTGGTCACGCAACTGGAAGCACGGGGCGCGTCGGTACTGCATCGAGGACGTCAGGGACCCAGTGTCTGGATCACGATGACCGATCCCGAGGGCAACGAGTTCTGCGTCAGCTGAGACGGTACGAGCCGGGGGTCTGGCCGGTCCATCGCTTGAAGGCTCGGCGGAAGGCGCTGGGCTCGGAGAACCCCAACCTGGTCGAGATGTCGTCGACGCTGTCTCCGCGGCTCAAACCGGAAATCGCTGCATCGCGCAGCACTTCTTCGCGCAGTTGGTTGATGGAGGTGCCCTCCTGTCGAAGAATTCGGCGCAGGTGTGGCGGGCTGATGTTCAACATCGCCGCGATTTCGTCGGTTCCCGGTGCGCCACCTTTGAATCCGGTTTCCAGGGCGCGGCGAACCTGGCTCGACGCAGTGCTGTCGTAATCTCGGGACGAGAACAGCAGATTGGGCGACTCCGCGAGATACTCCGCCAGAGTCGCCTCGGTCTGCACGATCGGTGCCCGCATCACCGCGCTGTCGAATTCCAGTGTGGCGAGCTCGGTTCCGAACTCCACGTGGGTTCCGAAGATGGCGTCGTACATCTTTCCCGCCTCGGGGCCCGGCAGCGCGTAGGGCAGTTGCACCGACAGAAGCTTGACCCGGTTGCCGATGAGCCACGCCGCGAATCGGTGCAGCAGAATCAACAGGAAGTCGGTCAGCAGTCGCTCGGCGAGTTCGTTGCCTTCCGGGCTCAGGTGGGTGGTGGGTGTGACGTGCACCGTCAGGACCGTGGATTCTTCGGTTCGATCGATCGTCATGGGGCGTACCGGTATCAGTACCCGCATGGTCTCGGACATTCGAATCAGTGCGGCCTGCAGGTTCTCGGTGTGTATGAGGGTCTGGCACACCACGCGAAAGCTGCCGCGCCGCACCGGTACTGCAGCGAGACCGAACAGTTCGTCGCCGGTCATCGTCCAGACCGCCTGGGTGAATGCAGTGACCTGCCGGGTGGTCAGACGCTCGGCCGGATTGTCGAGGATGGTGGATCCGATGCCGGCCATCGACAGCGGGTAGGTCAGGTCGACCCCGCTCCTCGTCGCGAGGTCGACGGCCTGCCTGACGAAGTAGGCCGGGATCGTCGGTTGCGCAGTCACAACTTCCGTAGCCTCTCGGCCGCGTCGGCGAGAACCTTGTCCTGCTTGCAGAAAGCGAAGCGCACCAACGACTTCCATGGAGTCGGCTCGTCGACGAACGCCGTGACCGGAACCGCCGCGACGCCCACCAGATCCGGCAGGGAGCGGCAGAACTCGTAGGCGTCACCGCGTCCGATCGGTGCGATGTCGGCACAGACGAAATACGTTCCTGCGCTGTACTTCACATCGGCACCTGTCGCTGCCAGAGCGGCCGAGAGTGTGTCTCGCTTGCGTTGCAGGCCGTCGCGCATCTGCGCTATCCACGCCTGCTCGTGCTCGAGCGCGTAGGCGACGGCCGGTTGGAAGGGAGTGCCGCCGACGAAGGTCATGAACTGTTTGGCCGCGCGGACGGCGTCGATCAATTCGGCAGGCCCCAGCGCCCAGCCCGTCTTCCATCCGGTGGCGTTGAAGGTTTTGGCGGCACTCGACACCGTGACGGTGCGCTCGAACATCCCGGGCAGTGTCGCGATCGGCGTGTGCACCGTGCCGTCGAAGGTGAGGTGCTCGTAGACCTCGTCGGTGAGGACCAGCAGATCGTGGGTGACCGCGATGTCGGCGATGCGGATCATGGTGTCCCGGTCGAAGACCGTGCCGGTGGGGTTGTGCGGGGAATTGACGATCAGCATGCGCGTGCGGGGCCCGATGGCGCGTTCGAGGGCGTCGGTGTCGACGGTCCATCCGTTGCCGTCGGACACCAGTGGCACGGCGGTTCGAGTGGCACCGGCGAGTGCGATGGCGGCCGCGTAGGAGTCGTAGAACGGTTCGATCAGCAGGACGTCGTCACCTGACTCGATCAGGCCGAGAAGTGTCGCCGAGATCGCCTCGGTGGCACCGACGGTGACGAGTATCTGCGAATCGGGGTCGTAGCGCAGACCGAATCGGGCCGCCCTGTCGTCGGCTATGGCCGCCCGCAGCACCGGCATGCCGGGGCCGGGGGAGTACTGGTTGAGGCCGCTCGCGATGGCCTCACGCGCGGTCTCGAGCATGGCTGGTGGGCCGTCGGTGTCGGGGAAGCCCTGCCCGAGGTTGACGGCCTTCTTCTCGACGGCGAGTGCGGTCATCTCGGCGAAGATCGTCGACGCGAACGGGCGCAACCGTGCCACTGTGCGCGAGGGGAACAACTCGGACATTCCTGCAGCGTAGTTCACAGACGGCAACCGGTCTTTCGCCCTGCGTCTGTACTGTGCCTGTCATGCGATTCGGATTGTTCGTGCCACAGGGGTGGCGTCTCGATCTCGTCGGCATCGACCCTGCCCAGCACTGGAGTGCGATGCGCGATCACGCGCTCGCTGCCGAGGCCGGTCCGTGGGAATCCCTGTGGGTCTACGACCACTTCCACACCGTTCCCACCGCAACCGACGAGGCGACGCACGAGGCCTGGTCGCTGATGTCCGCTCTGGCCGCGACCACGTCGCGAATCCGGCTCGGCCAGATGTGCACCGCGATGTCGTACCGTAACCCGGCATACCTCGCCAAAGTTGCTGCCACAGTCGACATCATCTCCGGAGGACGCGTCGAGATGGGCATCGGAGGCGGCTGGCACGAGCACGAGTTCCGCGCCTACGGCTACGGGTTCCCCTCTGCCGGAGAGCGATTGGGCAGGCTCGACGAGGGCGTGCAGATCTTCAAGCAGGCATGGACGGCCGGAGAAGTGTTCCTGGACGGAAAGTACTACGAGATCGACGGTGCCGTGGTGCGGCCCCTGCCGTTGCAGGAGGGAGGCATCCCGCTGTGGATCGCGGGCGGCGGGGAGAAGGTGACTCTGAAGATCGCCGCGAAGTACGCGAACTACACCAACTTCGACGGAACCCCCGCCGGTTTCGCCGCCAAATCCGCTCTGCTGCGCGAGCATTGCGCAGCAGTGGGTACATACTTCGATGCCATCGTCCGCTCGGCGAACTACAACGTCGTCGTCGCGGCGACCGAGGCCGAGGTGGAAGACAAGCTGCGCGCCCTCGAGGCTCGTCTGACCGAGTACGTGGGTGCGGAGAAGGCCCACAGCGCACTCGCCGCGTACCGCGGCATGCCCGCAGTGGGAACTCCTGAGCAGATCGTGGAGAACCTGACGGCACTGCAGGAACAAGGGATGACGTACGGCATCTTCTATTTCCCCGAAGCGGCCTACGAACGCTCCGGTATCGAACTCTTCGAGCGGGACGTGATCGCCGCACTGGCCTAGTGGGTCGCTGCAGGCTCTAGCGCAGGTCGTCGGGAAGATCCGCCGGGTCGATGAGCAACTGCTGGTTCTTGGCCGTGCGGACCTTCTCCGACAGGCCGATGTTGGCGTGCAACAACGCCCACTCGCCCTCGGTGATCTCCCGGGTGGCGCGTGCGATGACCGCCGGATCGGTGGTTCCCCAGGCGATGGGCATCACCGAGGCCAACTGCCACGCTCGCCCGCCGGTGTTTCGGCCACGGTCCGCGAGAACCGACACCGCGGGAACCTGTGCGCCCCACTCGACGGCGTGTCCGGGCAGGGCCCGTACGACGCGGGTGATCAGCACATAATGCGGCTCGTCCACCCCGGGCTTCGCGATGTCGACCAGGGCCAGTAGCGTCGCTCCACCCGGTAACTTCTCGGCCACCACCGCCGGCACCAGATCGCCTGCGCCATATTGTGATTCGATGGAACCCATCTTTCGGGGTGCCCACAGCATCACCCAGAGCGAGGTGGCCGCCGCGATCAGGAACACCGCGCCGAGGATGTACGACCACGGGGCGGCGATCCAGATGAACCACGCTCCCAGTGCGATGAGGAACACGGCGGTGAGCGCTGCGGATGCCCGCAACCGGCGAAGCTCGGTGAACGTCTCGTTGACCGACTTCGCGTGGGCTACGTCTACAGGGAACTCGAACTTGCGCACACAGGTATTCCTAGCACGGCACCGAGCCGACCCGAAGTCTCAGATCGCCGGACCGAGCAGATCGTCCGCGTCGGTGATGCGGTACGCGTAGCCCTGTTCGGCGAGGAAGCGCTGACGGTGGGCTGCGTACTCGGCGTCGAGGGTGTCGCGGGAGACCACCGAGTAGAAGTGCGCCTGACCACCGTCGTGCTTCGGCCGGAGCAGTCGGCCCAGGCGCTGAGCCTCTTCCTGCCTGGAGCCGAACGTTCCCGAAACCTGGACTGCCACAGAGGCTTCCGGAAGGTCGATCGAGAAGTTCGCCACCTTGCTCACCACGAGCGTCTGGATCTCGCCCTTGCGGAACGCGTCGAACAGCACTTCACGTTCCTTGTTCTTGGTCGAGCCCTGAATGACCGGAGCGTTCAGCGCTTCACCGAGCTCGTTCAACTGGTCGAGGTAGGCGCCGATGACCAGCGTCGGAGCATCTTGGTGTTTGGCGAGGATCGATTTCACGACGGCGATCTTCGTGTGCGCCGTCGAGCACAGCTTGTAGCGCTCCTCGGGCTCGGCCACGGCGTACGACATGCGCTCGGCATCGGTGAGGGTGACGCGAACCTCGATGCACTCGGCCGGCGCGATCCAGCCCTGTGCCTCGATGTCCTTCCACGGTGCGTCGTAGCGCTTGGGCCCGATCAGCGAGAAGACGTCGCCCTCGCGGCCGTCCTCGCGGACGAGCGTCGCGGTGAGGCCGAGGCGTCGACGCGACTGCAGATCGGCTGTCATGCGGAACACCGGCGCGGGGAGCAGATGCACCTCGTCGTAGATCACCAATCCCCAGTCGCGGGAATCGAAGAGTTCGAGGTGCTTGTACTCACCCTTGGTACGACGCGTGATCACCTGGTACGTGGCGATTGTCACAGGGCGAATCTCCTTGCGCTCGCCCGAATACTCGCCGATCTCCTCCTCGGTGAGCGAGGTGCGTGCAATGAGTTCGCGCTTCCACTGCCGACCGGCGACGGTGTTGGTGACCAGAATCAGCGTCGTGGCCTTGGCTCTGGCCATAGCGGCCGCGCCGACCATCGTCTTGCCTGCGCCGCAGGGCAGTACGACGACTCCCGAGCCGCCGGCCCAGAAGGAATCTGCTGCCATCTCCTGGTAGTCGCGCAGCGTCCAGTTGCCGCCCTCGGTGTCGAGCTCGATGGGGTGAGCTTCGCCGTCGACGTAGCCGGCGAGGTCCTCGGCGGGCCAGCCGATCTTGAGCAACATCTGCTTCACGTGGCCGCGTTCGCTCGGATGCACGATCACCGTGTCCTCGTCGACCATCGCGCCGAGCATGGGCGCAATCTTCTTGTGGCGCATCACCTCTGTGAGCACCGCGCGGTCCAGGCTGATCAGCACCAGGCCGTGCACCGGGCTCTTGACCAACTGCAACCGGCCGTAGCGTGCCATCGTGTCGACGATGTCGACCAGCAGCGGCTGCGGCACTGCGTAACGCGAGAAATTCACCAGCGCGTCGACCACCTGTTCGGCGTCGTGGCCGGCGGCACGGGCGTTCCACAGTGCCAGCGGGGTGATGCGATAGGTGTGCACGTGCTCGGGGGCACGTTCGAGCTCCGCGAACGGTGCGATGGCCGCCCGCGCTGCACCCGCGAGTTCGTGATCGACCTCGAGCAACAGCGTTTTGTCGGACTGGACGATCAGCGGGCCGTCGGTCACGGTTCCTCCTAGAGACATCTGCTGCGCCCGAAAGAGCGCAACTTCTCCATTGTCCACAGGTAGGGGCGTGCGTGCACGTGAGCCCGGTCTACTCGACCAATGCGACCGAGGTGATCCGGTGCAGGGTGAAGCGCCGAACCCCACCGGTGGCGGGGTCGAACGCGTCGAGTTGGCCACCGCCGATGCTGATCGGATCGACGATGCGATGGGTCGCCACGCCCTGGGCGTCGACGTAGCCGATGCTCACGCTCCGTTTGACCTTCGTCGCGGTCTGCAGGAGCGTCATCGTCGCGGTGCTGCTGGCCCGAGACCCGTCGGCGCGCACCACGGCACCGCCGTTGCCTGCCGCTCTGTCGGCAGCGCGCATCCCGCGCACCAACGAACCCAGCTGTTCCTCGGTGGGGACGGCCGGAGTGCGGAACGCCTGGCGTGGCCGCCGCGCCGACACCCTCGACCCGCGGGCACGCAGATCGACGATGGTGCCGGACGAGTCCTCGCCCGCAGGCGCGAATCCTGCTCCGCTCAGGACCGTCAGTACTTCGGCGAGCGGGGCCTGTGAGATCGCGACGGTCGGAGCCAGCGCTCGCAGGGCCAACGATTCGGCTGCCGGGGATGCCATCACCTCGGCCAGCAGTGCCGGGTCCTCGCACCTGACGAACGACGCGGCGACGCCTGCGCGCAGGCGGCCGTGCCGACGAGCCACGTCGTCGATCAGGTAGGTCAGAGCCTGCGGCACCGGCGTTCTCGAGTGGGTGGCGAACAACGCGTGCAGCTCGGAGGCGGTCAGTCCCACATCGAGAGCGCGGCGCAGGCTGGTGTCGCTGATCCGGTACATCGTGGCTGCGCCCGCGGATTCCACGTCGGCGACCAGTTCGATTCGATCCTGCAGGTCCGGCTCGAGCGGGCCGGGCGCCACCAACGTGAGGTCGGCTTGCACCAGGACGTAGTCGATGGGCTCGGGCAGGGCAGCACGCATGTCTGCCTCGGCATTGCCGTCGTGCAGCAGGGAGCGGCCCGGGGTCGAGATCGCCCCGCGAGCGACGATGCCGAGAGCGGTCGCTTCGGCGAGAACATGTCCGACGGGTGTGACGCCGAAGCGCCCGGACCACCGGGGTCGACGCCAGGCCAGGGTGCGCGCGAGGTCGGCGGGCTGCGCTGCGTGTCCACTGCCGAGTTCTGCGAGCAATTCCAGGATCATGCGTCGATCCCGCGGTGCGGCCGGAGAGCGGACTTCCTCGGACAGGGCGGCGATGGGTTTGTCGTTGGGGTCACGCATTCCGATGACCCAGGGTGCCCGCGGAACTTCGAGCCAGGCCGAGGCCAGGGTGTGCCAGCGCGCTGCCGGGGCGGCGGTGAGCCAGGCCTCGACCGCCGGTGTCGGGGCCCAGTAGTCGTCGCCGTTGTCGGACGCAGGAACCGGGTCCGGTGTTCCGCTCGAGATGAGGTGGGCGGCGGCCAGCAACTCGACGAGAACGCTCACTCGATCGTCGTCGAGGCCGGTGGCCTTGGTGATCTTGCGGAGCTCGCGCACTCCCAGTCCGCCCGCCTTGAGGGCGGGTGCAGGCGAAGCGGACAGTGCCTCGATCACCGCGACGCAGTGCCGACCCAGCTCCAGTGCCTCTCCTGCGGCAGCGGCGTCGACGTCGGCGAGCGAATACGAGCTGGTGTCGAGTTTGGGTTCGGCGAGCGAGCGCGGGTCCGACATCGGTTCGCCGCGCAGGATCTGGCCCACTTGGACGGGCAGCTCGACGGTTTGTTCGTCCAACCAGATCAGCAGACCTGCGGCGAGCAGCTTCTGGACGGGTCGGTCCGGCGGCGTGCCCGGTGCGGCGTCGCGGGTGCGGCCGGTGGGGGACGATCTGGCGAGGGTATCGAGAAGGCCGCGTTCGCCGTCACCGAGTTCGGCCAGGGCCGCGGTGATGTGGGCCTCGGTGAGGTTGTCCACCGGGTCGAGTGCGCGACCGATGCGCCACGGCACCGCGTCCGCCGCTGCGGCGCTGATGCGGAAGCCTGCTGCATCGCCCCACACCAGCAGGCGTTCGCGCAGGTGGGACAGTGCCTTGTCCACGCTCTTGGCCGGTGCGCGTTTGGCGACCACGGCCAGCAGCGCGGCGCGGGTGACGGGCCGCTCGTACGCCTCTTCGATGGCGAGGATCTCGAGGACCGTCAGAGCGAGGGTGTCGAGGGTGTCCGCGGTGTGCAGGATCGATCGGCGCTGCTCGGCCCGTCCGGCCAGTACGGCAAGGGATGCGGGCGGCGGCGCGGTCAGATCCGGACGCAGCGACATGGCCCTGATCAGCTCGGCGTCGCTGCGAGCTGCGATCCATCGAGGCAGATCCGGGGGCGTATCGGTGTGTCGGTGCGCAGTCGTGTCGGTCATCGTCTATCAGATTAGAGACCTGGGCTGGTGCTTGCCGCAGGGCAGGTGTCAAAATAGGCGCATGGTGAACAAGTCGAAGAAGCCCTATGTCGATCCAGGCTGGCCGGAAACCGCTCGCGGTGACCACGCGGTGACCGAACTCTCGTCCGCTCGCTCGGGTGGCTTGTCACCCTTCGGCGAGGACACCGAGTTCCCGCTGCCCGTCGAAGACCTTCCGTACGCCCATCCGGTGACCGTGGTCAATCGCTAGCCGCGGCCCTCGAGCACGAAAGAAGCCCCCGACAATCCGTCGGGGGCTTCTTTCGTACGAGCTGAACCGTCTCCGGGCGCTTACTGGGGCAGGAATGCCTTGTTTGCCTGGTAGAAGTTGACGATCTGAGGATCGAGCTGGATGCCCTGAGCCGCGTTCTGCACGAACGAGGCGATCTGCGGATCGTTGGTGAGGTTCTGGACGGCGGTGACGATGCCCTCGACGACCTCGGCCGAGTTGTCGACTGCCGGGATGGACGTCAGATCGGGCAACGCGGGAGCTTCCGGTGCCTTGGGGGTGACCGGAACACTGCGCTCGGTGGGCGCGCTGTTCAGGCCGAGGCTCGAGGAGCAGGACGGCCATGCGCCCCAGCCCTGCGAGTCGAGGACCTTCTCTGCGACTGCGATCTGCTCTTCACGGCTGGCCTGGTTGGCCGTGGCCGCGTACTGCTGGCCGCCGTGCGCGTTCCAGGTGCTGGGGGAGAACTGCAACCCACCCTGGTAGCCGTTGCCGGTGTTGATGCCCCAGTTGCCGCCGGCTTCACACTGTGCGAGGCGGTCCCAGTCGGAATCCGGTGCCGCGTTCGCGGTGCCGGTGAAGGCGATGCTTGCGGTGCCCATGATGGCTCCGGTGACTGCGACCTTTGCGACGGTCTTGCCAGTGGTGCTCGGCTTGCGATGACGTCCGCTCATACGAGTTGAAATCCTCTCCACACGCGCCTGCGAGGTCAGCTGTCGGGTTCGGGCTGAGAGGTAGCCCGGCCGTCTCACACACTCCTGCGAGTGGGCAATTGGGCTTCACCCCAAGGGAAGTCGGCGCGACTTCGTGAGTCGCTACAACTTCCCGGTTGTCCGTGGAGGGACGTGGGTCCCCCGTCCTCGTCCCCTGGGTGATCGTCGAGGGTGTTCCGGTTCCCGCGGGACGAGGTTTGGCGCTGCGGGCCGGAATTCGGCCGAACTTTCCGGCCGCTGCTGACCGTACTGAAATTCCCGCCTTACGTCACTATTTGGTAACTGTCGATTTCGGAGCGTCGCCGAGAGCACATTTTGTACCTCTTTCGGGTCGCTCGAGTCGGCCCAGCTAGTGGACGTGCCGGGCATTGAACCCCTGTCCGTTGCCTGTCCGTTACCGGAGCGTGATGTGATGGAAGTCACATCGACGGCAACCGGTTCCGGAGGTCACCGAACGGCAACGATGTCCTTGCCGAGGGGCATCAGGGACACGGGGATCATCTTCAGGTTCGCGATCGCCAACGGGATGCCGATGATGGTGATCGCCATCGCGACGGCGGTGACCACGTGAGTCAGGGCCAGCCACCAACCGGCCAGAATCAGCCACAGCACGTTTCCGACGAGCGCACCGGATCCGGACCCCGGCTTGTCGACGATCGTCGATCCGAACGGCCACAGCGCGTAGACGCCGATGCGGAACGACGCGATGCCGAACGGAATGGTCACGATCAGGATGCACAGCAGCAGTCCGGCGAGGAAGTAGCCCAGTGCCAGCCACAGGCCGCCGAAGACCAGCCAGATGACGTTCAGTATCAACCGCATGGTCAGCGCGCCCTTCGTCCGGATGCCAGCGCGTAGCCCAGCGCCAGCACGAAGCCGGTCGGCGCGGAGAACATGGCCGTCAGATAGAGCCCGAGTGGGGGCTTCGCGTCGGAGAAGATCGGAAACATCAGGATCGCGACGATGGCGACGAGGCCGATCGCGAACAGGGCCAGCGCGATGCGCAGCAGAGCGGTGCTGCTCTTACGGGTCGTTGTGTCCACATCGACCACGGTAGTGCGAATCGCGACGCTGTGAAGAGCGCCGTGCGGTGAACAACTCGAATGCCCTATCCGGGCTCACCGCGCTAGACTGGTGTATTCGCGTCCTACGTCCTCGTGGGGCGCGAAACTTGTGCGGGCCGAACATCGGTCCCACGGACAACGCAACTGTCACAGCAACAGATGAACGGGTGAGCTCAGTGCCGACCGGCAAGGTGAAGTGGTACGACGTCGACAAGGGATTCGGATTCCTCTCGCAGGAGGAAGGCGAGGACGTCTACGTGCGTTCCTCGGCGCTGCCCGAGGGCGTCGAGGGCCTCAAAGCCGGTCAGCGAGTCGAGTTCGGGATGGCCGCAGGCCGTCGCGGACCGCAGGCGTTGAGCCTTAAGGTGCTCGAGCCGGCACCGTCGGTGCGTCAGAACACCGGCAGCACCCGCCGCGAACCCGTCGAGCGCAAGCACACTCCCGACGAGCTGCACGGGATGGTCGAGGACATGATCACTCTGCTCGAAGCGACGGTGCAGCCCGAGCTCCGCAAGGGCAAGTACCCGGACCGCAAGATCGCGCAACGCATCTCCGAGGTGGTCCGGGCCGTCGCCCGCGAGCTCGACAGCTGATCTCGGGAACGACCTACGGCAGCGTGCCGATCGACCATATGGCGTGGCTGACGAAGCCCTCCTGATTGGTGTCGGTGTCGATGATGCCGGTGGGCAGACGCACTTCGATCCCGAGTAGGGTTCGGCCGCTGTCGTCCGTGGTGGGCACCGTGACGCTGAGCCTGGTTCCCGGTTCGTTGAACGCGCTGTCCTCCACGACGTTTCCGCTGTCGTCGCCGTAGACCAGGGCGAGCACCCACGGAGCCGAGTAGACGGCCTCGGGAAGCGAGAGCTGCACCGTCGGAGCCTTGCCGACCTGGATTTCGGTGGTTTCTCCGACGTTGGTGCACAGTGGGTCGCTGACGGCGCAGTACAGGTACGGCTCCACGTCGACGGCTCGGCCGTTGGCGTAGGCGGAGACGGTCGGTTCCTTGTCCGGCGCGTTCCCGATCAGCAGCGCGAGTACCGCGACGAAGGCAACGGCGACGACGAGTAGACCTGCGGCGACCAGGGCCGCGATCTTCTTGGTGCGGGGAGCGAGATTCACTTGGTCACGTTTTCGCCGAAGGAACCGTCGGACACTTCTTGTTCGACGTGGTCGGGGCGGTTGCCGCCGAAGCCGGGCAGAAGTGATCTGCCGCGGTAGGTGAGGAATGTCTGCACGAGCCCGATCGTAAGCAACACCGAGACCACGGTGAAACCGAGCCAGTACTCGGTGGGGAGCAGCACGCCGAGCGTGCCGCCCAGGACCCAGCACAGCTGCATGACGGTTTCCGATCGGCCGAATCCCGACGCGATCGATTCCGGCGGCAGATCGGCCTGCAGGGACGCGTCGAGGGAGACCTTGGCGAGTGCACTGGCGCTCGACGCGACGAGCGCTGCCACCGCTGCGGTGAGCAGGCTGTCGGTGACCGCGGCGACGACGGCCACGACCGTGACTGCGAGGGTGCAGCGAAGAACCACCAGGGACGGCCGGCCGAGCTTGATCCTGGCTCCGAGCGCGTTGCCGGAGAAGTTGCCGAGACCGGCGGCGGCTCCGACGAGTCCAAGCATCGCGGCCTGCTGAAGCGGCTCGTGTTCGGTACGGGATTTGGCGACGAACGCGATGTAGAGCGTCAGGAAGCCGGTGAGAATCCGGATGGTGCCGTTGCCCCAGAGCCCGACGATGACCGCCCGGCCCAAGGGTTGTCTGCGGTTCTTGGTGGTGCCCGACGCCGGGGGCGACGGGGGCGTGCGGCGGATGTTCTCGGTGGGAGCCCCGCTTCCGGCGTAATCGCGATCACCGTGCTGATCGGCGTGGTAACTCAAGGTTGCGGGCACTTCACCCTCGGTGATCTCCACCCAGGACGGAATGCGCATGCTCAGGTAGGCACCGAGCACGGTGATCGCGGCGACGAACCACAGGGCACCCGGCGAACCCGCGACGAACGCGATGCCGCCGGCGACCGCCCCGGCCGCGATGGTGCCGCCGAGCAGACCGAACACCGTCAGACGTGAGTTGACGCGGACCAGGTCGATCTCCGGCGGCAGTACCCGCGGCGTCACCGCGCTCTTGAGCACCGCGAACGACTTGCTCAGGACGAGCATGCCGAGCGCGGCCGGATACAACACCCAGCTGTCGAAGTTGAACACCAGCACCACCGCCAACACGGTGCGCAACCCGAAGGACATGGCGAGTGCGATGCGTCGGCCCTGCTGCAATCGGTCCAGCAGCGGACCGATGAGCGGGGCGATCAACGCGAACGGCGCGATGGTGATGACGAGATACAGCGCGACCTTGGTCTTGTCCTCACCGGTGGCGGCAGAGAAGAAGAGTGTGTTGGCCAGGGCGATCGCCAAGGCGGCATCCGATGCGAAGTTCGCCATGGTCGCGTAGGTGAGTGCCGTCAGACCGGATTTGTCGGCACCGTCGGCCTTCGCGGCTCGCTGGAACGATGCGATTCCCTTGCCGGTCAGCTCGCGTCCACGCATGGCGGCGACGCGGGTGACGGTCAGCTTCTTGGGCATCGGCGGCGGCTTGCGTGCGCCGGCCTTGCCGCGTGCCGCGGTGATCTGCTCGGTACGCGGCGGGTGCAACGGCGGCAACGGCTCGCGGCGACTCGGAACATGGGCGGTCACAGGAGTTGCGGCCGGGTAGTTGGCCAGACCGGGGTGCTCGAGTGGGTCAGGAGCGGCGCCTGCGGGGTGCTCGAGCGGGTCAGGAGCGGAGCCTGCGGGGTGAACCTTTTCGGGGTCGTCCGCACCCGGTGGGGTGTGGGGGAGACGGGGATCGGTCACGGTGTCAATTCTGTCCTACCGGTGCGGTATCGGTGAATCGCACCTCGAAGATCGTGGGCCAGTATTTGCCGGTCACGAGAAACCGGTCGGTGCCGGGGATCTGCGCGATGCCGTTGAACACGTCGGCACCCCCTCGTTGGGAGGCCGACATCGAATCCCACAGTGGGGTGCCGTCGATGACGGCCGTCACCGCGCCGGTCTCGGGGTCGATGCGCATGATGTCGAACGTCTGCCACACATTGGCGTACACCGATCCGTCGTCGGCGCATTCGAGTTCGTTGAGGCGCTCCACCGGATTGCCGTCGAGTGTGACGTTCACGGTGCCCTCGGCCTCGAACGACGTGGGGTCGCGGAAGGTGAGGGTAGACGAGCCGTCGCTCATGACGAGGCGGTTGTCCGGCGTCTGCGTGCACAGCCCCCAGCCTTCGCCCTCGTAGTTCACTCGGCGTCGTTCTGTCAGAGTGTCCCGGTCTCGGGCGATCGCGACACCGTCCTGCCAGGTGATCTGCCACAGCGTGTCGCCGTCGACGGTGATGCCTTCGCCGAACAGGTCGGACGGCAGATCCACGCGATCGAGTTCGGTCATGGTCTCGAGCGACGTCCGCCTGACGAACGAGGAGCCTTCCAATCCGGTGCCCTCGTAGAGCACGTCGCCGTCGATCTCGAAGCCCTGAGTGAAGGCGTCGTTGCCACGGTCGTATTCGCGCAGGATCTCGGTGGTCAGTGCCGGAACCGAGTCGGACGTCACCGGGGTCGGCTGCGTCGTCGACGAACAGGCGGACACGGCCAGCAGCGAGGCCACGAGGGCAGCGTAGGTGCGAGCACGGACGGTCATTGCACCCATGATGGCAGCCCGAACTGGGCGTCACCGAGTCGATGCGGCAAACTGAATGTGTGAGTTTCGTATCTTCTCCAGAGCTCGATTCCATCCGCCCCGTCTTGGCCGATGCCGTGGACCTCGCGCGGCAGGCTCTGCTCGACCTGGGAGAGGGCGGTATCGGCGAGTACCTCGGAGTCACCGCCGAAGACGCCAGTGCGGCCACGCACCGGTTCGCCAGCGATCTCGAGGGGTACCGCGGATGGCAGTGGGCCGTCGTGGTCGCCGCCCCGGAGGACGCGGATCACGCCACGGTCAGTGAGCTGGTTCTGCTCCCGGGCCCCGACGCTCTCGTGGCACCGACCTGGGTGCCCTGGGACGAGCGCATCCGTCCCGGCGACCTGGGACCCGGCGATCTGCTGTCTCCGCGCCAGGACGATCCCCGGCTCGTACCCGGGTACGTCGAATCCGGCGACCCCGCCATCGACGAGGTGGCGGGCGAGATCGGCCTCGGCCGAAGCAAGGTCATCAGCCTCGAAGGACGCCTCGACGCCGCCCAGCGTTGGCACGACGGCGACTTCGGGCCCGATACCGAGATGGCCAAGGCTGCGCCGTCGACCTGCGGGCTGTGTGGCTTCTACCTCCCCATCGCCGGGTCCATGTCCGCCGCATTCGGGGTGTGCGGCAACGAATTCGCGGCCGACGGACACGTGGTGCACGCCGAGTACGGCTGCGGAGCGCATTCGGACACCGAACTTCCCACCGGAGCCGGATCGCCGCAATTCGAGCCGTACGACGACGCGGCACTCGACGTCATCGCCTCGCCGGTCGCCCCGGTCGAGCCTGCTGCTGTTGCCGAGACGACCGACGGCATCGAGAAGGCCGACACGGACGAGGCTGCCCCGGAAGCGTCGGTGCCTCCACGAGAGGCTGCCTCCGAAGAGCCGGCTGACGAGGTCGTTGCGGTCGACGAGGCCGAACCCGTCGCCGACGATGCGTTGACTACCACCGATCGTGCTGCGCAGGAAGAAGCTTCGGCATCTCCGAGCTGATCGATCCGTTCGACACCGAGTCGCTGCGGGAGTCGATTCTCGCGGCGTGGGGCTCTTCTCCCACCAGGCTTCGGGAGGATTCGGCGTCCGAGTTCGATCTGGTGCGCGGGGGTTACCGCGATCGTCTGTTGACCGAGCTGGCGCAGAACGCGGCGGACGCCGCGCAGCGCGCCGGCGTGCCGGGTCGGCTGGCCGTGTGGACCGATGAGTTCGGTGCTCTGCATGTCGCCAATACCGGTGCAGCGCTCGATGTCTCGGGTGTCCATGCACTCACGGCGTTGCGGGCCTCGGCCAAGGGCTCGACGGACCCTGGCGTCGGACAGTTCGGGGTCGGGTTCACCGCCGTGCGTTCGGTGTCCGACGAGATCGAGGTGCGCTCCCGTAACGGCGGCGTGGCGTTCAGCGCACGGCGCACGCTTGAGGCGATGACCGAGCGAGGCATGCCCTTGCCTGACACCGGCGCGCCGGTGCTGCGGCTCGCATGGCCGGTCGCAGATTCGCCGGCCGACGGCTTCGACACCGAGATCGTGTTGACATTGCGAGCCGATGTGGCGGCGGATTATTTCGCGGCAGGATTTGTGGACGAGGCCGTCGACCTGCTGCTCGAACTGGAGGCGTTGAACTCCATCGAGATCGACGGCGTCGTGATCGACTGCAGCAGAACCGAATTGGACGACCATTCCTCCGAGGTCACGATCGGCGCGCGAACCTGGCGGCAGTTCACCACCTCGGCCGTCCGCTGGCTCGCTCCGGTCGTCGACGGTCTGCCCGTTCCCGCGGCGCCCGATGTGTTGCGCGCTCCGACGCGCTCGGACGAGCTGATCTCGTTGCCCGCGTTGGTCATTGCCGATGTACCGATGCAACCCGATCGGCGACGCGTGTTGCCGGGTGTCTCGTTCGACGCGGTAGCGCACGGGTACGTGGACTTCGTGGCCTCGCTGCCTGCCGCATCCAGGGTGTCGTTCGTGCCCGAGGTCGGATTCGCTCGCAGCGAGGTCGACGGTGCGCTGCGTGAACTCGTGTTTCGTCGATTGTCCTGCGCACCATGGCTTCCCGGTGTCGACGGACGCGATCTGGTGCCCGAGCGGGCGAACGTCGTCGCCGACGCCACCGAGGAACTCACCGAGGTACTGACAGGTGTCGTACCCGATCTGGTCGACACATCACTGTCGGGTGCACGGCATGCGTCGGCGCTCGCGGCAGTGGGTGTGCACCGGATCGGGTTGGCGAGGCTGGCGGAGATGGTCGGTGGGCTCGATCGCGAGCCGAGTTGGTGGCGGCGACTGTTCGACGCGTTGACCCCACTCGTGGTCGACGGTGTGGCTGCGGAAGAGCTTGCGGCGCTGCCTGTTCCGCTCGCGGACGGTCGCACGGTGACCGGTCCGCGGACGACGGTGATCGGCTCCGACGCCTCGGCTGCGGTCACCTGGGTCAGGTTGGTGCACCCGGAAGCGGTGAGTCCGCTGCTGTCGCGTCTGGGTGCCCGCGAGTCGACTGCGACCGAGCTGCTCACCGACCCGGCGCTCGAGGCTGCGCTGGACGATCTCGACTGGGACGAGAGCGAGGAGGTCGACGGTCTGGTCTCGGCCGTGCTCGCGCTGGCGGCAGAGGCGAGCGAACTACCCGGTTGGCTCGGCGGTCTGCCCCTCGAAGACGACGAGGGTGAATTGCGCAGCGCCGACGAATTGTTGCTTCCCGGAGCGCCGTTGGCGGATCTGCTGATACGGGATTCGCCGTTCGGTGTGCTCGCGCCTGCGGTGGTGGCCAGGTTCGGTGAGCGGGCGCTGCGAGCAGTGGGCGTCGGGTGGGGGTTCTCGGTGGTGCGTGACGAACTGCCGACCGGGCCGGATCACGATCTCGACGACGAGTCGGCATGGTGGTCGGGGCTGTCCGAGGAGCCGGAAACACTCTTGGCGGTTCGCGATCTCGACCTCGTTCGATCGGACGGCTGGTCCGAGGCTCTGACCGTACTGTTGGACGACCCGAGCACCCGTGCGGCACTGGCCGATCGGGACGGCTACACCGCGTGGTGGATCGGACGCCATGCGCGAGTGCATGGTTCGCGTCCGATTGCGTTTCGGGCACCGTCGGACGAGACGTTCGCCGGGTTGCTCGATCCGCTGGATCATCCGCGTGCCGACGAACTGAAGGCGGTGCTCAGCGCGTCGATCTGCGACAGCGCCGATACTGCTCGCGTGCTGCTGGCAGCGCTGTCGGATCCACAGCGGAGTCCGACCCCTGCGGTGATCGCGCGAACCCACACGCTCATCGCCACCGCTGTGGTGGAGCGGCGCATCGAGGTCTCGGACATCGATCCCCCGGATCGTGTCCGCACGCTCGGCGGCGCAGTCGTGGACGCGTCGGATGCGCTGGTGATCGACGCCCCGTGGCTGGCGAGCGTGGTACCACCGGAGGTCGCCGTGCTCTCGGACATGGCTACCGCTGCGGCACTGGCCGACGTTCTCGACATCAGGTCGGCGTCGGAGGCGATCAGCGGAGAAGTGCTGGGAGTGGGACGGGTCAGCTCCTGGGATCGTGAACCCGGAGCCGTATCGGCCTGTGCGGTCATGGGATTGCCGCTGCCGTCCGGCGGGGTGGTGGTGCATCGCGAACTCGTGGTGCGGCTGTCCGGTGACGTGAGCGGCGAGCGGACACTCCCGTGGTGGGTGACCGCCGACGGAACGGTCCATTGCAAGGAGAGTTGGGAGCGACCTCGTGGGGTTTGACGGTGTGATCCTGGACTGGATGGTCGAGCATCGAGTCGGGTGGGTCACGACGATGTTCTGGATCATCACCACGCTCGGCAACACGGTGTCGATGTTTCTGCTGTCCGCGGTGGGCGTCGTTGCATTGCTCCGCGTCGGACGCAGATCGGATGCCGTCGTGATCGCAGGCGCGATGCTGACCGGATGGGGTCTGATGAATGCGCTGAAGTTCGCGTTCGCGCGGGAGCGTCCACCGCTTCCGGAGCGGCTGGTGGACATTGCGAGCCATTCGTTTCCGTCGGGCCACGCGATGATGTCGATGGTGCTTGCCACGGTGGCGATCGCGGTGATGCTGCGATCGTCCACTCCGTGGCTGCATCGGCCGGTACTGCTCGTGTTTCCCGTGCTCGCGTCCCTGCTGATCGGATTCTCTCGGATCTACTTGGGTGCGCACTGGACCACGGACGTGCTGGCCGGCTGGGTGTTCGGTGCCCTGTGGGGGCTGAGTTGGATCTATGCCGTCAGGCTGATCAGCGCGAGAAATCCGAGCGCTGTGCGATGACGAGCAGCTCGTCGCGCATGGCCGGGCTGGAGACAGCGTTGGCGCGTGCGTAGAGGGCGCGGAGCGAGCGGACGTGGTTGCGGCGAGTGCGGTACTGAGAGACGAGCTTCATGGCCTGGCTTTCGTGGATCAAGAGGTTGTTTTTTTCTGACATAACCCATGGTCCACGTTAACTTTGTGTTACTCAACCGGTCGAGGGGTTAGTTTGCCCACGTCAGAGGCCTGTGGTGACCGGGCTAACGTGATTCTGATCTCAATCGAGGCCGCGTTGGGCGGTTTTGCTCCCGCGACGTGACGCCGCTCTCTGCATCAGGAAGATTCCGAACCCTACGGCACCGACTGCGATGCCGCACCAACACGTGGCCAGTGCGTCGCCGCCCCCACCTCCGATGGCGGTGAACACCACCAACGCGAGTATCCAGCCGAGGATGCCGATTGCCAACACAGGTACCGGATCGGTGAGGCTGCGCGGAATCTGGGGGAGGTCGGCCACGAAATTCAAGTTACGCCACTGCCGCGTGTCTCGGCTGCGCCGTTGCGGTTACCCAAGTGCTTCGGTGTGCTTTATCGTTCGCTCATGCAACTGTCGTCGCGGCTACTCGACAACTACTTCAAGATCACCGAACGAGGCTCGACGGTCGGATCCGAGGTCCGAGGAGGAGTGGTCACCTTCGTGGCCATGGCCTACATCGTGGTCCTCAATCCGCTGATCCTGGGCAGCTTCTCCGCCGACGACGCGGCCGCCAAGACCGACGTGCTCGGCAACATCCTGCCGGTCGCCCAGGTCGCCGCCGTGACAGCACTGGTGGCCGGATTCATGAGCATCGCGTTCGGCATCATCGCCAACTATCCCTTCGGCATCGCAGCAGGCCTGGGTATCAACACACTGCTCGCCGTGACGATCGCACCGCAGGTGACGTGGCCCGAGGCGATGGGGCTGGTCGTGATCGACGGCATCATCATCGTGCTGCTGGCCGTCACCGGATTCCGCACCGCGGTGTTCAATGCGATCCCGGCCGAGCTCAAGGCAGCGATCGCCGCAGGCATCGGCGCGTTCATCGCCTTCATCGGACTGGTCGACTCCGGCTTCGTGCGCCGCATCCCCGACGCCGCGGGCACGACGGTTCCCGTCGGGCTCGGCATCGACGGGTCCATCGCGTCGTGGCCGACGGTGGTCTTCGTGTTCGGGTTGTTGCTGATGGGTGTGCTGGTGGTGCGCAAAGTGCGCGGCGGTCTGCTGATCGGCATCGTGGTGACGACGGTGCTGGCGGCGATCGTCGAGGCCGTCACCGACGTGGGTCCGTCGAACGGCGTCGACCCCAAGGGCTGGAACCTGTCGGTTCCGCAGCTGCCCACCGAGTTGATTCAGTCTCCCGATCTGTCGTTGGTGGGCAACGTCGATCTGTTCGGAGCGTTCACGCGCATCGGCGTGCTCGCCGCCAGCCTGCTGGTGTTCACGCTGGTGCTCGCGAACTTCTTCGACGCGATGGGCACGATGACCGGTTTGGGCAAGGAAGCGAAACTGGACAAGGACGGGAAATTGCCGAACATCGGCAAGGCCCTGGTCGTCGAGGGGGCCGGAGCCATCGTCGGTGGCGGTGCGTCGGCGTCGTCGAACACCGTGTTCGTCGAATCGGCTTCCGGAATCGCCGAGGGCGCGCGTACCGGACTGGCCAACGTCGTCACCGGATTGCTCTTTCTGTTGGCCATGTTCTTCACCCCTCTCACGGCCGTCGTTCCGATCGAAGCGGCCGCTCCGGCACTGGTCGTGGTGGGTGCGCTGATGATCGGACAGGTCCTCGACATCGACTTCCGGCGCTTCGATTACGCGTTGCCCGCCTTCCTGACCATCGTGGTGATGCCCTTCACCTACTCCATCGCCAACGGGATCGGCGTCGGTTTCATCACCTGGGTGATACTCGCGGTCGGCTCCGGTCGGGCGAAGTCGGTCCATCCCCTGTTGTGGATCGTGGCGTTGCTGTTCGTCGCATATTTCGCCGTCGGACCCATCACCGAGGCGGTTACATGATGCGAGGTCGGTACCAGGGCGTATTCTCTGCGCTGTGACGTCGGGAAATGTTGTGAAGGACAATCGGGAATTGGCAAGCGACCTGTCGCTTGCGGTGGTGAGGCTGACTCGCCACCTTCGGGGTAGGCGAGTGGACTCGCAAGTCTCGCTCACTCAGCTGTCGGCTCTGGCCACGCTGAGTCGGGAGGGTGACATGACGCCGGGTGCATTGGCCGCGCGAGAGAAGGTACAGCCGCCGTCGATGACGCGGGTGATCGCATCGTTGGCCGAACTCGGCCTGGTGGCGCGCACCCCACATCCCACCGACGGGCGGCAGGTGATCGTCTCGCTGTCACCGGCCGGGCGAGAGCTGATCGCCGACGAGGCCAGCGCCCGCGAAGCGTGGATGACCGCGCAGCTCGCAGGCCTCGGACCCGAGCAGCTCGACACACTCCGTGACGCGGTGACGATCATCGGGGCCCTCGTGAGCGACTCCGAGTAGTTACCTAGGTTTATTATTTGAACGGTGGCCCCTGTTTCCCGTTCCTCCGGCTCGACGATGTTCGCCGCCCTGAAGACTCACAACTACCGATTGTGGGCGTCGGGGCAGATCGTCTCGCTGGTCGGCACGTGGATGCAGCGGGTTGCCCAGGACTGGCTCGTTCTGACGCTGTCCGGCGGCAACGGCTTCGCCGTCGGCATCGTCATGGCCCTGCAGTTCGGGCCGACACTGTTCCTCTCGGTCTGGGGTGGGGTCCTGGCAGACCGATACGACAAGCGCAAGCTCCTGATGATCACCCAGGTGTTCGCCGCGGTCTGCGGTCTGGTGCTCGGTGTGCTCGACGTCGGGGGGATGGTCGAGCTGTGGCACGTGTACGTCATCGCGTTCATCCTCGGCTGCTCGTCCGCCATCGACGCTCCTGTGCGGCAATCCTTCACCATCGAGATGGTCGGCAAAGAGACCCTCGCCAATGCGATCGCGTTGAACTCGATGACGTTCAACATGGCGCGCATCGTCGGGCCTGCCGTGTCCGGAGTGCTCATCACCCTCGTCGGCACCGGCTGGGTGTTCCTCATCAATGCCGTGTCGTTCGCGGCGGTGTTCGGTGCCCTCGTGGCGATGAACGTCGGTCAACTCTTCCGCGTCGAACCTGCCCCACGCGCCAAAGGGCAGGTGCGGGAGGGATTTCGCTACGTCTGGGGGCGCGGTGACCTACGAGTACTGCTGGCCACGGTCTTCATGGTCTCGACGTTCGGCCTCAACTTCCCGCTGAGTCTGTCGGTGTTGGCGCGCAACACGTTCGGTAGCGGAGCGGACGCCTACGGTCTGCTCTCGACGACGCTGGCGGTCGGCACGTTGGCCGGAGCGACTCTGGCTGCACGGCGGGCGAGCGCACCGCGCCTGCGTCTTTTCATCGGTGCCGTCATCGCATTCGGAGCTTTCGAGTTGATCGTCGGGTTGATGCCCAACTACTTGCTCGTCGCGCTTCTGCTGATACCCACCGGCGCCCTGACTTTGACGTTCACGACGTCGGCGATGAACATTCTGCAGATGTCGGTGCCGTCCGACATGCGCGGACGCGTGATGGGCATCTACATGCTGTGTTTCCTCGGCGGCACTCCGCTGGGCAGTCCGGTTCTCGGTTGGCTCGCCGACGCCTTGGATCCGCGGGCACCGTTGCTGTTCGGCGGGGCCATCTCTCTGGCCACCGGCCTCTTCGCGGCCGTGTATCTGCTGCGGCACAACAATTTGCGGATCACCGTGGTACGGCCCGCGGACGGTCATCGGCTCCCCACCCTCGATACCGTCGCCGTGAGCACGAAAGTGTGAGGGTGAGTCAGATCCAGCCGTGGCGTCGAGCGAGAGCGCAGGCCTCGTGCCGGTTCGCTGCCCCCAGTTTCGCAGCGGCAGCGGACAGGTAGTTGCGGGTGGTGCCGGGCGAAAGATGAGCCCGCCGTGCGATCTCCGCGATCGACGCGCCGTCCGCGGCGAACTCGAGCACATCGGCCTCGCGTGGTGTGAGCGGAGAGTCTCCGGCTCCGATGGCTTCCGCGGCCAGCGTGGGGTCGACGTAGCGACCGCCGCCGTGGACGGTGCGCACCACCTCGGCCAGCGTGGCAGCCGACGTGGTCTTGGGGAGGAACCCGCGTACGCCCGCTTCGAGCGCCTTCTTCAGGTAGCCCGGCCGACCGTGACTGGTGACGATGATCGACGCACAGGCGGGCAGCGTCTCGGCGATCTTCTGGGCCGTCTCGATGCCGTCGATCCCGCCCATCTGCAGGTCGAGCACGGCCACATCGGGGGCGAGAGAGGCTGCGACGGTCAACGCCTTCTCGCCGGAGTCGGCCTGCCCGACGATTTCGATGTCGTCCTCCAGATCGAGCATGGTCGCCAGAGCGGTTCGGATCAGATTCTCGTCGTCGGCCAGTAGTACTCGAATCATGGTGTGGTCCTCGGCTTCTGGGGCGATGTCGGTAACGTCGCAGTGAGGGTGAATTCCTCGCTCGTCTTCTCCGTGTTCAGCGCTCCTCCGACGGCGACCAATCGTTCGCGCAACCCGCTCAGGCCGGTGCCGTCGTCGCGCTCGGACGATGCACCGGGACGATCGTTGATCAAACGAATGCTGTTGTCGGTCAGCTCGATTCGACAATAAGTGGCGGACGAGTGGCGCAGAATGTTCGTCACGCCCTCACGGACCACCCAGGCGGCCGCCTCGGCCGCGCGCTCGGACAGAACCGAGGTCTCACCGACCAGTTCGGTGGAAATACCTGCGGCCGACAGCAGGGATCGAGCCCCGTCGAGTTCCGACGCCACATCGACCGATCGGTAGCCGCGAACCAGCTTTCGAGCGTCGGCCATGGATTCCTGGGCCAGGATGCGAACCTCGTCCATCTGGCCCGCCGCTCGATCGTCACCCCGGCGAGCCAGCGTTGCGGCGAGTTCGCTCTTGACCGCTATTGCGGAGAGCGCACGTCCGACAACGTCGTGCAGATCTCGAGAGAAGCGCAGACGCTCCTCGGCAACCGAGAGCGCGGCAGCAGCGTCGCGAGTGGCATCGAGTTCGGTGACGATGCGCAGCAGCCATGCCGACAGTTGCACCGTGAAGGCCATGAAGGCGATGAAGATGCCGAGGATCACGGTGTCCACCGCCGGTGTTCCCAGAGCCGCCGCGAGCAGAGCAGCGGCCACAGCCGCCGCGAGGGACCAACGCAACGGAATCAGGGTCGCGACCGCTGTGGTGACGAGTACGGCGGCCCAGATTGCGTTGCTCGTGGTCCCTCCGGCTACCAGCACCACGGCGGCGACCGCCGCGATTGCCAACGGGATTCGTGGGTCGGCCGTCGACTCGCCGCCGAGTGCGGGGGTGCGCTGCACAACCACGAAAGTGGCGGCCGCACACACGGCTGCTGCCGCCATCGACCGATAGTCGTCGTACTGCAGAGATGTCAGCATCGCACCGACGGCGACACCGACGGAGATCAGCAGGAACGACTGGCGGGTGTAGACGCGCACCTTGTCCACTGCACTGCTGTCGTTCCAGCCGTGCAGTGGATTGAGGTACTGGTGCAGCTTCATGATCCCCAGCCTTGCAGACGGTCGACGAATGACGCGATCTAGGACCGCGGTTCCCAACGGAAGTGCGTGCGGGCGATCAGGAGACTGCCGACGATCCAGGCGAGCATCACCAGCAGCGGCATTCCGGCTTCGGTGAAGGTGGCGGCGAACCCGGCCGACGCGTCGCCCGGGCTTGTGGTGCCGAACCAGCCGAGGTTCAACAGGTCCGAGACTGCGGCCATCGGGGTCAGCTCTATCACCCTGCCGAACGAGTCCGGGAGGGCGTCACGAAGCAGTGAGGAGCCGGCCATGGCGACCAGGATCACCGGCAAGCTGGTGATCTGCGCCGCCTCTGCATTGCGGGTGAACGCCGACGTGATCAGGGCCAGGGCGGCGAACAGCGCAGCACCGCCGAACAGGGCGGCCACGACCAGTAGCGCGTTGGTGGGAACGGGTCCGCCGAAGGCCAGCACCACTGCTCCGACGATCAGTCCGAGGACCACGGTGAGTATCAGCGAGGGGATGGCCGGTCCGAGCAGGATCTGCACATCCGAACTCTCTCCGGTGCGAAGTCGTTTGAGTACCAACTCGTCTCGGCGCGTGGCGTAGACCGAGAGCATGTTGTAGTAGACCATGAACACCAGCAGGAACAGAGCGAAGATCTCCAGTGCGGCTCCGACGCCTGCGTCGGTCAATCCGTCGTCGCTGCGGCTACCCACGATCAGCAGGGCGATGGGGAAGATCAACGGCATGACGATCGCGTTGAACAGCAGTACTCGGTTGCGTCCGAGCAGTGTGAACTCTGCTCGTGACAGTGCGGTCATCGTGCTCATGCGCTCATCACTTTCGTGTGTGTCGATTCGGGATTGTCGAATTCGTCTGCGATGGAGAGGAATACGGTCTCGAGCGATGCCGCCCGGGCGTCGAGTCCGTGCAGGGTCACCCCGTTTGTGCGGGCCCACACCAACAAGTCGGTGAGCGTGTCCTGTACCGAGGACGTCCGGATCGAGACGGTGTCTCCCGAGACGTCCATGTCGGTACCCGGCAGTGACGGCAACGCCGTGCCCGGGGCCTTCAGTTCGATCTTCGCCGGATGGTCGGCGACCACCTCGTCGACCGTTCCGCTGCGAACGACTGCGCCGCGGTGCATGATCGCCAGCCGGTCGCACAGCGACTCGGCCTCGTCCAGGTAGTGCGTCGTCAGCATGATCGTCACGCCGGAGTTCTTCAGCTCCTGGATCAGATGCCATGTGTTGCGGCGACTTTCGGGATCGAGTCCGGTGGTCGGTTCGTCCAGGAACAGCACTCGTGGGCGGCTGATGATGGCGCACGCCAGATCCAGCCTGCGCTGCTCTCCGCCGGAGAGAAACTTGACCCGGGTATCGGCGCGGTCGGCCAGGTCGACGCGCCCCAGCACCTCGTCCGTCGGCAGCGGATTGCTGCACGTGCCCGCCCACATGCGCAGGCTCTCCGCGGTGGTCAGATCCTGGGGCAGGCCGCCCTTCTGCAGCATGATGCCCAGCGACGGTCGGACCTTGCGGCGGTCGGACACCGGATCCATTCCCAGAATCCTCACAGTGCCCTCGCTCGGCCGTGAAAGTCCCTGAATCACTTCGAGAGTGGACGTCTTGCCGGCACCGTTGGTACCCAGTAGGCCGAACAGTTCGCCCTCTGCGACCTTCAGATCGAGCGCCTTCACGGCCTCGAAAGCGTTCTTGCCCGAACCGTAGCGGCGAGTCATGCCACTGACTTCGATGATGGTCATGATTGCTTCTCCCAGTGGCGGAGTCCGATGACGAACCGCACGCCCATGAAGGCGACGATGACGCCGAGAGCGACGAACGCCGGGAGCGACGTACCGACGATTGCGAACAGCACCGCGACAATCGCGATGCTGATGACGATGACGACGATCTCACGTGCCATCGTAGGAGCCGGCCCGAGCTCCATCAGATCGGTGAACAGGTTTCCTTCGTCTGGTTGCTTCATGACTAGAAGTCTGCTGGGACGGGATCGCCGAAAACAGTGCAGCGCATCATCATCTACGGTGACACCGTCACGGTCCGGCCATGACAAAAGTCATGTGCTCTCGACTGCGCCCGGTATGCCGGGAGTTCGGGTATTTTCGGCACGTGAATCGCACCGAGCCGGTGAGCCCCGACCGTCGTACGCAGGTACGCGTCATTCTGGCGGGTTCGGTACCGAACCTGGTGCAGTGGTTCAACCTGTACCTCTATGCGACGTTCGCGCCGTACTTTCGGACCGAGTTCTTCGATCCGGCTTCGACCAATTCACTCGTGTACGTCTACGGACTCTTCGCATTGACCTTCGTCGTGCGCCCGCTCGGTTCGTGGCTGTTCGGCAGGCTCGCGGACGTGCGAGGCCGACAGTTCGCGCTCGTCGCTGCGGTCACGCTCATGTCGGCCGGATCGGTCGCTCTGGCACTGACTCCCACCGTCCACGCGATCGGGGCCTGGGCCGCGGTGATCCTCGCCGTCGTGAGCATCGTCCAGGGCATCGCAACCGGCGGCGAATATGCCGCGGCGACGGTGCTGCTCTCCGAATCGGGCACGCGAGGGCATCGCGGATTCTTCGCCTCGTTCCAGGCCGCGACCATCGTCGGCGGCCTCGTGCTCGCGCAGGCATGTCTGCTCGTACTCCTCGCGAGCACGGACCGCGCGGCAATCTCCGAATGGGGCTTTCGCCTCGCCTTCGCCGCGGGAGGCGCGGCAGGCGTCGCCTCGTTGTGGTGGGCTTGCGGACTCGATCGTGCGCCCCGTGAAGCGGGAGCACCACGAGCGGACCGTGACGCCACGATGAAGGCGCTGTGTCGCGATCACTGGCGTCCGCTCGTCTGGGTGTTCTTGTTGACCGCAGGCGGGAGTGCCGCGTTCTACACCTACACCGTCACGGTCCCCTCAGTCGTTCGCGAGACGTTCTTCGCAGCGGACGGTGCCAGAGGAGAGCTCGTTGCGACCGGTCTCGTGTTCGCTGCTTTCGTGGTGTTGATGGTGCTGCAGCCGGTCGGCGGTGCACTGAGCGACCGCATCGGAAGAAAGCCGCTGCTCGTCGCATTCGGAGCACTGGGGATACCGGCGACCGGAGTGCTGGTGCTGGCCACCACGAAAGTGACGTCACCGCCGGCGGTCTTCGTCATCCTGGTGTGCGCGTTTGTCGTCCTCACGTGCTACCTGTCGGTGAACGGCATCGCCAAGGCCGAAGTGTTCCCAGCGCACATTCGTGCGCTGGGCGTCGGCTTCGGTTACGCCGTGGCGAACTCCCTCTTCGGAGGTACGGCACCGCTGATCTATCACGCCACCAGCGGTGGCGGCAGTGTCGAGTTCATCGCCTACGTGACGGTGCTGCTTTCGGTGACCCTGGGCGCGGCGCTCTGGATGCACGGCGGCTCGGCCACCGCACTCGATGCGCCGAACAGGTAGGTCTAGAAACCCCAACCCATGACGGCCGGGCGCGCGGTTCCGAACGTCAGGTCCAATGCGTGCAGTGACGCGTCGTTGCGTGCGGTGAGGCGGTTGGCCGCGGCGAACAAGCGGGCGCGATGGGTGCCGAAGTAGATGCTCGCGAGCACATCGATGTCGAGTTCGATGTCCGGTTCGGATTCCACCCGGGTGCAGGTGGCTCGGCCGTCGGTCACGGTGAGCGAATAGGTACCGCCCGCATCGAGGAAGGGATCTCGCACAGCGATGATCAACGAGGTGTCGAGAGCGTAGGTGCGTGCCTCGAGCGCTGCCTCGACGTGCATGATGCGGCCCCACAGTGCGTCGTGGTGTCCGGTGACCTTCGGCAGTCGGTTGTTGGTCAGCAGGAACGGCAGGGCTTCGTCTCGTGACTGTTGCACCTCGATGGTGTCGACCAGGTCGACCCCGACGAGGATCTGCCACAGCGCGGCGTAGGCGGCATCGGTCACCGCGATGAATTCCTGTACCACCACCCGGCTGGGGTTGCGTCCGCGTCGGTAGGCGACGTAACCGTCGGGATGGACGATGAAGAACAGAGCCGTCAGTCCGCCGCGTCGGTTCTCTCGGTCGGCGAAGAACCGCTCCCAGCGGATCGGCGGCTTGGGCTGCGCGCCTGCGGTCTGCTGCTGCCAGCGGTGGTAGATGTCGGGGAGCAGTTCGGTGGCCTCGGCCGATTCGATCAGCCGCACACCGGTCGCCGGGGGAGCATCCTTGCGGAACTGCGCGAATCGACGGTCGATCGAGACGCTGATCTCCTCGGTTATCGGCCCGTAGCCGAAGCGTCCGTAGATCGTCGCCTCGCTGGCGGTGAGCAGCGACAGTGGTGCCCCGGCGTCGTTCAGAGCGCGGTGCTGCTGGGTGAACATCGATCGCAGGATGCCGCGTCGACGATGCGTCGGCGCGACCGACACCCAGGAGACTCCGGACGCCTCGACCTGCGCACCACCGGGAACGGTGACCGACATCGGGAAGTGCATGGCCACCCCCACCGGGGTCTCGCCGTCCCACGCCAGGTACACGTGCTCGGACTGGGTCAGGATCTGCGTCTCGGCCAGGTCCTCGGCGTTCTGGTGCTCGCCGAAGGCGTGGGCGTCGAGCAGCGCGACGGCATCCCAGTCGTCGTCGGTGGCGGTGCGGATGGTGATCGATTCGTCGGTAGTCATCGTTCTTTACTTTTCCATACAGGAGTGGAGCCCGCGGAACGACCCGAAAAAACTGCCATACAGAGGGAGGCCTTCGCCGACGGACCGTCAGAAATGCCGGGTGACAAGATGAGCGGGTGGTTCATGTAATCGATGTCGACGACCCCTCCGACCCCCGGCTGGACGATTTTCGCGATCTCAACTCGTCGGATCGGCGGCCCGACCTGCCCGAGGGCAAAGGATTGGTGATCGCGGAGGGTGTGTTGGTTGCGCAGCGACTGCTGACCTCGCGCTTCCCGATGATCAGCCTGCTGGGCGTGGATCGACGGCTCGACGCGTTGCGCGACGATCTGGCGGATTCCGACGTCCCGTTCTATCGGACGTCCGCGGAGGTGATGGCCGAGGTCGTCGGATTCCATCTCAATCGTGGTGTGTTGGCGGCGGCGAACAGGCCGCCTGCCCTCGATCTCGACGAGGTGTTGGCCGACGCGAAGACGGTGGCGATTCTCGAGGGCGTCAACGATCACGAGAATCTCGGGTCGATGTTCCGTAACGCGGCCGGCCTGGGCGTGGATGCCGTGTTGTTCGGGGCCGCGTGCGCGGATCCGCTCTATCGACGGTCGGTGCGGGTATCGATGGGGCATGTGCTGCGGGTGCCGTTCGCCAAGGTGCCCGAGTGGCCGCGCGGCCTCGATCGCGTTCGCGCGCATGGCTTTCAGCTGATTTCGCTCACGCCCAATCCGACTGCGGTGTCGCTGGCGGCGGCGATGACGGGGGAGAAGGTGGCGTTGTTGCTCGGCGCGGAGGGGCCGGGTCTGACCGAACATGCCATGCGCGCCACGGACATTCGCGCGCGCATTCCGATGGCTCCCGGCACCGACTCACTCAATGTTGCGACGGCCGCGGCGATGGGGTTCTACGAACGTGTGCGCCTGACGTGACCGACCACGACCCGGACGTCCGCTGGACCGGAATCCCGATCGCCGTGATCTCGGCGGCGCTCGTCGGGGTGGCACTGACGACGTTCGGTCTGGAGCTCGCCAGAATTCATCCGCTGCTCGCGATCGGTCTGAACATCATCGTCGTCGCGGGTGCGGCACCGACGGTCATGCGATGGCTCGCCATACCGGTGTGGCGCTGGGCCGTGTACGGAGCCGGTATCGGTTCCATGCTGAGCTTCGTGGCACTGGCGGCGCTGGCGTTCTAGCAGTCGTTTGCTCAGTCGGTCTCCGACAGCGGGCACAGTTGCGCACTACCGGCGACAATCGGCGAAATCCCGTCGATCAGCGGTGATTGCGTGCAACGGTGCCCACCCGGGCCACTATTTGCGCGAGAACCAACGCTTCTTCGGTCGCGGTGCCTGCTCGTCGGGGGCGTCGGGCATCGGTTCCTGTGCGCCGCGGCCGTTGGAGCTTCGGTTCTGCTGGTTCGGTGGCGGTGGTTCCTGCCCCGGGACGTACATCGTGAAGCCGCAGACCGGCAGGGTGTTCGGATCGAATTCGTCCGCGTGTGGTGCGCCGGTGTAGCGGAACCCGAGCCACTCGGCGTTGGCTGCCTCGGCGAATTCCTGAGGGTGGAACGGCAGCGACTGCGGATCCGGCATCACTCCGGGCGGATAGATCAGCGGATGCTCACCGGCCCAGAACGATCGCTCCCACACCAATGGCAGGCCTGCGTCCTCGTAGATGTACACCGGAGTGGCACTGAAGGATCGGCGGAATTCACCGCGTTCCCAGTACGCGAACGCACCCCAGGCGTGTTGGGGATCCGAGGCGACGAGGTAGGTGTGCTCGGACGCCAGCGGGCGAGTGAATGATTCGGGAAGTGTCGACGGTGTGGGCACCGCGAGATTGGATCCGCACACCACGGTGACGCCGGGGTAGCAACCGATGAAGACGTGATCGTCGTCCACGCCTGCCGAGGTCGATATCGGGCCCTGTCCGAGGGGCACTGCCGTCAGGTGGGGGTACAGACGTCCGACGAGTGCGGTCGCAGCGTTCCAATCCGAGGTGGTGGCCTCTCGGAGTACAGAAATCGGATCCGGTGCGTCCACGTACCAGATGGTTGATGCTTTGGCCCCCACTACCGGCACCTCTCTCTCCGTTACTTCCTGGGAAGCCTACGGTGTGAGCGTCGGCGGTTCGTCACCGCGCGGCACATCGGTCACAGCAGAACTCAGTTGTGACCGCTGCTGCGAACGCCGAGCAGGACGTCCTCCCACGACGGCATGGCCGGCTTGCCGCGCTTGTCCTTGCCGCTGGTGTGACCGGCTGCAGGCTTGGGTGCGGGCCTGGGCTCCCTGGTCACAGTCTCGCGCGGCTGTTCGGGCTCGGGAGAGGGCGCATCGTCCACCTCGACCTCGATGGTCTCGGCGTCGATCTCGCTGTCGGCGGTGGTGCCGTAGTACTCGTCGAAGCTCTGCTGCGAGGTCTCGTCGTCGGAGTCCTCGGCGGACGTCAGTGCGCGCACCGGTGCCAGACCGCGCAGTTGGCGTCCGAAGTCCGGATCGATCAGCTCGTGAGCAGTGTCGTCGAGCGGGCTGATGGTGCCGCCGTGGCCGTCGGGCAGGAACTGCCAGTGCGCCTTGTTGGTGGTGCGGCCCGCCTGCCACTTGAGCTGCGCGACCCACTTGTTGTCCTCGTCGCGCCAGGCGTCCCACGCCGCGTCGTCGAGATTGTGGCCGCGAGCGCGGAAAGCGAGGGTGACGATCTCGAGCAGGGTCTGCACGGCCGGGCCGTCGTGGCGCAGCGGATGACCGGCCTGAGCCATCGACGCGGCCTGCGAGCGTTCGAGCAACACCGGGTGAGCGAACACCTCGACGCGACTGATGGCCATTCCGGAGTCGGCGGCAACCTGTTCGATGGTCGCTCCGCTGCGGATACGGGCCTGAATTTCCTTGGGCCGAAGCAAGCTGTCCATTTCGATCTCAATCTGTCCTAGTCGAGCGATGTCGCCGCGTGAGGCCGCGCGGAGCTTGTCGTCGGCTGGAAGCCGGAATCTGTCGCCGGTCTTGGGATCTGCGCACACGACGAACTTTCCGTCGGCCTCGAGACCCACCACACGTAAGTCTCGCACCTTGACCTCCTCATCGCGCCGGCTCGCGATACCGTCGAATTCGAGCCTAGTTCACCTGCCGTATTCGGTGGGTGTCCGACACGCATCGCTTCTGCCGACCATCGTTTCCCTATCAGAGGGTAGACAGCTGGGGGCTCGGTTGCACCCATTCGGTCGATGTTGCGTCAATTGTCTTGTGGGACAACGTCGATGCATCGACGCGGCGGTACAGTGCGCCCAGGCCGAAGCCGATGCTCAGGGCAATCGCGTGCCCGACGGCAGTGAAGGTCGGGTCCGATACCCCACTGATCGTGACGACGCCGATCCACAGTGCGGCCCAGCCCGCACACCACGGCATCGGCAGGTACCTGATCATCGACCCCGCTACCGCTGCTGCTGCGTAACTGACACCGACGTCGACGGCCATCGCCAGTGAGTCCGCGAGCCAGTCAATGTGAATGCCGATGAGCAGGCCGACGGCCACCAGTACCGTCGCACCGATGTGTCCCGCGCTGAAGGTGACGAGGAAGCGTCGCCAACCGGAGATCCATTCGGCGACGGCGAACAGCAGTGCAACCGCGGCCAACCACAACCAGTTCACCCGTCCTTCGGTGAGAAAGACGCTCGTGACGAGGGTGGCGAGGTGGCCGTCGCCCAGATTGTGCAGATTGGTGCTCGCCGCATGCAGCACGTGCCAGCGATCGTGCGGGCCGATCCGGCCCAGTGCGACGGTGCCCGCCACCGCGAGAGCGATGTACAGCAGGGTCACGCGAATGCGCAGCGCGAATGTCAGGAGCCGGTACATACGAGCGCTCCCTCCGAGGTCGTTACGCTTGCTTACTTGATAGCAAGTGTAGGCCGCGAAGGGAGCGCCGTAGCTGTGAGCTTGCTGGGAATGGTCGTTCCGCAGGCTCCACTCCTGCCCTGCTGATCAGCTCAGAGTCGACACGACCCAGTCGATGCTCTTGGTCAGTGCGGTGATGTCGTCCGGCTCGATGGCCGGGAACATGCCGACGCGCAGCTGGTTGCGGCCGAGCTTGCGGTACGGCTCGGTGTCGACGACGCCGTTTGCGCGCAGGATCTTCGCAACCTGGGCTGCGTCGACGTTCTCGTCGAAGTCGATGGTGCCGACGACCTGGCTGCGGTGATCCGGGTTCGTCACGAACGGCGTCGCGAATTCGCTCTTCTCGGCCCAGTCGTACAGACGTGAGGACGAATCGGCGGTGCGCTTGGTGGCCCAATCGAGGCCACCCTGCGCGTTGAGCCACTCGATCTGGTCCGCGAACATCAGCAGTGTCGCCACGGCCGGGGTGTTGTACGTCTGGTTCTTGCTGCTGTTGTCGACGGCGATCGGCAGCGACAGGAAGTCCGGGACCCATCGATCCGTGGCAGCGATCTCGCTGACGCGCTCGAGTGCGGCCGGGCTCATCAGCGCCACCCACAGGCCACCGTCGGCGGCGAAGCACTTCTGCGGCGCGAAGTAGTAGACGTCCGAGTCGGCGACGTTCACCGGCAGACCGCCGGCACCGGAGGTGGCGTCGATCGCGATGAGGGCGTTCTCGGAGCCGGCCGGACGGCTGACCGGGATGGCCACGCCCGTCGAGGTCTCGTTGTGCGCCCAACCGATGAGGTCGACGAACGGGTCGGAGGTGGGCTCGGGCGCGCTGCCCGGCTCGGCCTTGACGACGATGGGATCACCGATGAACGGGTTGTTCTTGGCTACCGACGCGAACTTCGAGCTGAACTCGCCGTTGGTCAGGTGCAGCGACTTCTCGCGAATGAGGCCGAAGGCAGCAGCGTCCCAGAACGCGGTGGTGCCACCGTTGCCGAGGACGACCTCGTAGCCCTCGGGCAGCGAGAACAGATCCTTCAGGCCACTGCGCACGCGTCCGACGACGTCCTTGACGGGCTTCTGACGGTGGCTGGTGCCGAATACGGAAGCGCCGACGTCGACCAGGGACTGCAGCTGCTCGGGGCGAACCTTGGACGGGCCGCAACCGAAGCGTCCGTCGGCGGGCAGGAGATCGGCGGGAATGATCGGCAAATCGGCCATGGAGTAGCGCGTCCTAGCGTCGATGGAATATGGCATCCACAGGCTAGTCGGGTGTCATGACACCGTCGACTACCGGATCAGGTCCCAGCCGTCGACGGACTCGGGGCTGCGGGGTTCGGGGCCGGTGTAGAGGGCAGCCGGTCGGACGAGCTTGCCCAGGCGCTTCTGCTCCAGGATGTGCGCGCACCAGCCCGCGGTACGGCCACAGGTGAACATGGCGGGCATCATGTGTGCGGGTACCTCGGCGAAATCGAGGATCACCGCGGCCCAGAACTCGACGTTGGTTTCGATGGCGCGGTCGGGGCGGCGCTCACGCAGTTCGGTCAACGCTGCCTGCTCGAGCGCGGCGGCGACTTCGTAGCGGGGTGCGTTCAGTCTCTTGGCGGTGGCGCGCAGCACGCGGGCGCGGGGGTCCTCGGCGCGGTAGACGCGGTGCCCGAAGCCCATGAGCTTCTCTTTGCGGTCCAGGATGCCGGTGATGAGAGCGCGTGCGTCACCGGTTCTCTCGACCTCCTCGATCATCGGCAGGACGCGAGCGGGCGCGCCGCCGTGCAGGGGACCGGACATTGCACCGATGGCACCCGAGAGGCAGGCGGCGACGTCGGCTCCGGTGGAGGCGATGACACGTGCGGTGAACGTCGAGGCGTTCATCCCGTGCTCGGCGGCCGAGACCCAGTACGCGTCGATGGCAGCGACGTGGGCGGGATCCGGTTCGCCCTTCCACCGGACCATGAAGCGTTCGGTCACGGTGGCTGCCTGATCGATGCGGCTCTGCGGTACAGCAGGCTGGTAGATGCCGCGAGCGGACTGAGCGACGTAGGACAGAGCCATCACCGAGGCGCGGGCGAGGTTGTCGCGGGCGGTGGAGTCGTCGATGTCGAGCAGCGGCTGGTAGCCCCAGATGGGCGCGAGCATCGCCAGGCCGGCTTGGACGTCGACGCGGACGTCGCCGGTGTGGATCGGCAGGGGGAACGGTTCGGCCGGTGGAAGTCCTCGACCGAACTCGCCGTCGACGAGCAGTGCCCAGACATCACCGAAGGTCACGTTCTGCGCGACGAGTTCCTCGATGTCGACGCCGCGATACCGCAGTGCGCCACCGTCCTTGTCGGGCTCGGCGATGTCGGAGGTGAACGCGACGACACCTTCGAGGCCGGAGACGAAATCCTCGGGAACTCGTTGAACAGCCATGGCCTGTGGACTCCCTCGTCGCAACTGCACCCGGCTCTGCGCCGCATCCGGGCGTACTTCGTCAGAACCATAGCCGGGATCTACGCGGGAGTAGCGTCTGGGCTTGTGTCTGCAGAAGAACAGCGCCTGGCGAACATGCGGGTGGACTACGGAGAGCCCGAGGACCTCGACGTCGATGCTCTGGCGGACGGGTGGTGTGCGCTGGCGCAGCAGTGGTTGTCCGACGCGATAGCCGCGAATCTGCCCGAGCCCAACGCCATCGTGTTGGGGACGGTCGACGAGGCGGGTAGACCCGCCACTCGCACCGTGTTGTGCAAGGACTTCGACGCGGACGGGGTGGTGTTCTACACCAACTACGACTCCGACAAGGGCCGTGCACTCACCGTGACGCCGTATGCGTCGATCACGTTCCCGTGGATCGGAATTGCCCGCCAGCTCACCGTGCGCGGCCCGGTGGCGAGGGTCGACGCCGAGACGACCGAAACCTATTGGCGCACTCGGCCCCGCGGCTCCCAGCTGGGGGCATGGGCGTCCGAGCAGTCGCGGCCCATCGGCTCGCGGGAGGATCTGGCTGCGCGACTGGCCGAGGTCACCGCGACGTTCGACGGCATCGAGGTGCCGGTTCCGCCGAACTGGGGCGGTTTTCGCGTCGAACCTGAGACGGTCGAATTCTGGCAGGGCCGAACGAGCCGCATGCACAACCGAATTCGCCTGACGGTGGCAAGTGGTGTGATCGAGCGTCTGCAGCCGTGAGCGGATTGCGCGGCATTCTTGCCGATACGACTCCGCTGAAGACCCCCGCCTACAAGCGGCTGTGGTTGGCGAACATCGTCACCGTCATCGGGGCGCAGCTGTCCATCGTCGCTGTGCCACAACAGGTTTTCCAGATCACGCTGAGTTCGGCGTACGTGGGCCTCACCGGTGTCTTCGCGCTGGTGCCGCTGATCGTGTTCGGTCTGTGGGGCGGGGCGGGGCGCTGGCCGATGTGATGGACCGCCGCACGCTGTTGATGATCACCACCTGCGGTCTGATCGGTACCTCCGCCCTGTTCTGGTTGCAGGCGTTCCTCGACCTGAACAACGTGTGGATCATCTTGGTGCTGTTGGCCGTTCAGCAGGCCTTCTTCGCGGTGAATCAACCGACGCGCAGCGCGATCCTCCCGCGAATCCTGCCCGCCGAGCAGCTGCCCGCCGCGAATTCACTGAACATGACGGTGATGAACTTCGGCGCTATCGCCGGACCGCTCAGCGCAGGCATCCTCATCTACTACATCGGGCTCGAGACCCTCTACCTGATCGACACCATCGCACTGTTCGCCACACTGTGGGCAGTGATCCGGCTGCCGGGGATTCCACCGGCGAAGTCGGGTCAGCGAGCCGGATTGCGCTCGGTGTTCGACGGTTTCGCCTACCTCGCGACGCAGAAGGTGCTGCTGGCCTCGTTCGTCGTCGACATCATCGCGATGGTGTTCGGTATGCCCCGCGCGCTCTTTCCGCAGATCGCACACGAGAGCTTCGGCGACCCGGCGTCGGGCGGTCCGGTGCTGGGCATGCTGTTCGCAGCGATGTCCGCGGGCGCGGTGGTGGGTGGAGTGTTCTCCGGCTGGCTGCCACGAGTGCGCAGGCAGGGCCTGGCGGTGCTGATCTGCATCGTCGTGTGGGGCGTGGCGATGATCGGCTTCGGTCTGGCCGTCGGCGCGGCCACCGACGGGGCCACCACCGTCGCCCTGTGGTTCGCGTTGGCGTTCCTGGCCCTCGGCGGCGGAGCCGACATGATCTCGGCGGCCTTCCGCAGCACGATGCTGCAGCAGGTCGCCACCGACGAGATGCGTGGCCGGCTACAGGGTGTCTTCATCGTCGTGGTTGCCGGAGGTCCGCGCGTCGGCGACGTCCTGCACGGGGCCGCAGCGGCGTCGGTGGGGACGGCGGCCGCCGCGGCGGGCGGCGGCGTGCTGGTCGTCATCGGTGTCTCGATCGCCGCGTTGGCTCTTCCGGCATTCATCCGGTACCGAGTGGGTGCGGTGGTAAAGAATGGCACTCATGGCTGACGCACAGACCTACTCGTTGACGAGCGGTAAGTATCGGGCAGACATCGCTGCCGTCGGAGCGGGTCTGCGGGTGCTCGAATACGACGGCGCACCGCTCACCGAGACCTGGGAGGCGGGTTCGAAGCCGCCGCTGTCGGCGGGACTGGTGTTGGCCCCGTGGCCCAATCGAACGGCCGACGGCACGTTCACGTTCGAAGGCGTCGAGCATCGGATGGAGATCAGCGAGCCTTCGCGCAACAACGCCAGTCACGGTTTCGTCCGGCGGGTGGAATGGACCCTGAACGAGCACAGCGACTCTCGCGTCGAGCAGAGCGTGGACGTCGGGACACATCAGGGCTGGCCGTTCTCGGTGACGGTGACCGTGGCGCACGAGCTGTCGGCGGACGGTCTCACCGTCACCGCGTCGGCGAAGAACACCGGTGATTCACCGGCGCCGTACGGGATGGGTTTTCACACGTTCGTCAGGGTGGGAGACGTGCCGCTCGACGAGTGCACGCTCGAGCTCTCGGCCGGCACGCGGCTGCCGCTCGACTCGGTGCGCAATCTGCCCGTGGGCAATTCGGTGCCGACTGCCGATACCGAGTACGACTTCCGGCAGCCGCGGACGCTGCAGGGCGTGCAGCTCGACACCCCGTACAGCGCGTCGCTACCCGAGGCCGACGGCCGAGCGAGCCATGTTCTTCGCGGTCCTGACGGCACCGCGACGGTGCTGTGGACCGACAGCAGCTTCGGTTGGGTGCAGGTGTTCACCGCCGATCCCGCCAACGATCAGGCCTATCCCGATCGAGGGCGGGCCTTGGCGATCGAGCCGATGACCTGCCCACCCGATGCGTTGAATTCCGAGATCGATCTGATCGTGCTGGATCCGGGGCAATCCTGGTCGGGCACCTGGGGAATGAGGTACGAGAAGTGACCATTCTGGTGTGCGGCGAGGCGTTGGTCGACCTGGTTCCGGTGCACGAGGGCCCGCTGCTTTCGCCCAAACTCGGCGGCGGGCCGTTCAATGTCGCCGTCGCGATCGGTCGACTGGGTTCGCCCGTCGCGTATCTCTCGCGGATCTCCCGCGACCCGTTCGGGGAGCAGATCCTGGCGAGCCTGCGCGACGCGGGAGTGGACACCACGTGGGTGCAGCGCGGCGACGAACCGACGACGTTGGCGATGACCACGCTCGCCGAGGACGGCAGTGCCGAGTACTCGTTCTACGCCGACGGCACAGCCGACCGTCTCGTCGCCGATCCCGGCGATCTGCCCGACGAGATCAGCGTGCTCTCGTTCGGCACACTGTCGCTGCTGTACGAGCCCGGCGCGTCGATGTACGCGGGCCTGCTGCACCGGGCCCGGGTGGCGGGCAAGCTCACGATGCTCGATCCGAACATCCGGCCCGCTGCCATCGACAGCACCAGCGGAGACATCACCGCCGACGGGTTTCGCGACCGCTTCCGTTCGTGGCTGCCCAGCATCGACATTCTCAAGGTGTCCGAGGACGACTCGTTCTGGTTGGGGCTCGGAACGCAGGGGACCACCGTCGACGACTGGCTCGCGGCAGGGGTCACCGCGGTGGTCATGACCCGCGGTGGCGACGGCATCTCGGTCTTCACCGCATCCGAGGAAATCACGGTCCCTGGTGTCGCGGTCGACGTCGTGGACACGATCGGCGCTGGTGACACCGTGCACGGAGCTCTGCTGAGCTTTCTGCAGAAGGAGACCATTATCACATCGAACGCGGTGAAAGAGATGAGCAAGGAAGATTGGCGAGAAGCGCTCGAGTTCGCCGCGAAAGCAGCGGCGATCACGGTTTCTCGACCCGGTGCCGACCCTCCCTGGGCGTCCGAGGCGTCGAGAGACTAGTTTCACTATCGACGTTAGAACTGTCCGCTTCAAGTACGTGTCCGTTACACGAGTTCGAGAGGGACCATTCGTGCCCGCTGAGAATGATGCCAAAGCCACCCTCACCTATCCCGGTGGCGAATACTCCATGTCGATTGCCGAGGCCTCCGAGGGCAACAACGGCATCGAGCTGGGGAAGTTGCTGGCCACCACCGGCTACACGACGTTGGACGGCGGGTTCGTCAACACCGCGTCGACCAAGTCGGCCATCACCTACATCGACGGTGACGCAGGCATCCTGCGCTACCGCGGTTACCCGATCGAACAGCTCGCGGGCAAGTCTTCGTTCATCGAGGTCAGCTACCTGCTGATCTACGGTGAGCTGCCGTCCGAGGATCAGCTCGAGAAGTTCACCGACAAGATCCGTCGGCACACTCTGCTGCACGAGGACCTCAAGCGGTTCTTCGACGGTTTCCCGCGTAACGCGCACCCGATGCCGGTGCTGTCGAGTGCCGTCAACGCGCTGTCGGCGTACTACCAGGATTCGCTCGACCCGAACGACCCGGAGCAGGTCGAGCTCTCGACCATCCGCTTGCTGGCCAAGCTGCCGACCATCGCGGCGTACGCCTACAAGAAGTCCGTCGGTCAGCCGTTCCTGTACCCGGACAACTCCAAGAGCCTGGTCGAGAACTTCCTGCGCCTGACGTTCGGCTTCCCGGCCGAGCCGTACGAGGTCGATCCCGAGATCGTCAAGGCACTGGACATGCTGCTCATCCTGCATGCCGACCACGAGCAGAACTGCTCGACGTCGACGGTGCGTCTCGTCGGATCCTCGCAGGCCAACCTGTTCACCTCGATCTCCGGCGGCATCAACGCGCTGTGGGGCCCGCTGCACGGCGGAGCCAACCAGGCCGTGCTCGAGATGCTGGACAAGATCAAGGCCGAGGGCGGCGACGCAACGGACTTCCTGCGTCGCGTCAAGAACAAGGAAGACGGCGTCAAGCTCATGGGCTTCGGACACCGTGTGTACAAGAACTTCGACCCGCGCGCGACGCTGGTCAAGGAGACCGCGCACACGATCCTCGGCAAGCTCGGCAACGGCGACGAACTGCTCGAAATTGCGCTCAAGCTCGAGGAGACCGCGCTGACCGACGACTACTTCGTCGAGCGCAAGCTGTACCCCAACGTGGACTTCTACACCGGCTTGATCTACCGCGCGATGGGCTTCCCGCCGCGCATGTTCACGGTGCTGTTCGCGATGGGCCGTCTCCCGGGCTGGATCGCGCACTGGCGCGAGCAGAACGAGGACACGACCGGCAAGATCGGCCGTCCGCGCCAGATCTACACCGGCTACACCGAGCGCGACTACCAGGACGTCAGCTCCCGCTAGATCTCGCTGCACAACAACGCCGCCGGCTCCCTTGGGGAGCCGGCGGCGTTGTCGTGTGTGCCTCGAGTTCGCGGTTACGTAGGTGAAATGGCCGTTTTCGTCTGCACAACTGCGAACTCGACGTCATGGACTCCACAACTTCGAGTTCGTGGTCAGGTCATCGCTACCTCCCGCAGCACCTGTCCTGCACCGTCGGTGAGGCGCAACGTATCGGTATCCGTCGGGCCGACCACGAGCTCGCCGCCGACGGGTAGGTCGATGGTGCTGACGAATGCAGACCGCGATCCCCGAGCATCCTCGGTGGCGGCGGTGTAATCACTCGTGGTGGGGGTGTCGGTCGTGAGCGTCATCGATCGCTCGGTCGGGCTGATCTCGGCGACGATCGACGCGCCCGCAGGCAGGCGAAGGGAGGTCGATCGAACCACCCAACCGTCGGACAGGATGGAGATGTCGATCGAGGCATCGCGCTCGTTGTCCGCGACGTCGGAGAGCGTCAGCCGCATCGGTGTGTCGATCGAGGCCTCCAGCAACGCTGTGTTGTCGTTGTTGATGAACGCGGACCGTCGCACCCGGTCACTGTCGGACACCGACAAGCTCCATTCGACATCGGTCAGATCGACCGGATCGTTGGTGTTGTCGGTGACCAGCACCAGGTAGTCCTGGTCCTGCGCACCGACCTCCGTGCAGGAGGGGCACTGATGAACGCCGGTCATCTCGGCCAGCGGAAACAACTTCAGCTGATTGTCCGGGGTACCGGAGAACAGGTAGCTGTCGTCGGCGGGATCTGCCGAGGTGGTGTAGTACCACGTATCGGCGGCCGTATCGGTGACGATCATCTTCTCGACGCCGGGATAGTTGTTGTCGTAGATGACAATTCCGCGTGTGCTGTCGCCCAGATCGCGTATCGCGATCGGTGTCACGGCGTGGCCGGACGTTCCGTCCTCGGTGTAGAACGCGAGTAGATGGTCCTGCCCTTCGGCCCACGCGGTCGTGAGTCGATCGATCACCTCGTCCACAGGTGCTGACATCTCGGAGTCGGCCGTCGGTTCGACCTCCTGGGTGTTGAAGTAGCGCGCGATCACGGCATCGGTCGCGGGGGAGGGACGTGCATCGAACAGTGTTGCTCCCGGGGCGACGAAGGACGAGGTGTCGATCGAGTTGCGGTAGGCCAACCCTGCGACCGCGGCCATTCCGAAGCAGTGACCACCGTTCATTCCGTTCTCGAACACCTCCGAGGTCACCCGTCCCATCGGCGAGAGAACGCATCGGTCGCTCTCGGTTCCCGGAGTGCACACCGCATCCCCGAACAGTGATTGCATCGAGGCCGGTGTTAGCCCTAGGCCATGCTCCGCTGTCGGCGGTCCCCAGTTGGGGAAGGAGAAGCCGTCCCGTCGGACGTCGAAGCCGGACGAGGCCACGAGTGTGCCCGAGCCTGGGTCCATCTCGGTGAACCCTTCCTGAGGTGATGAACACGCCGTCAGCACGAATGCGACTGCAAAAGCCATTGTGGCCCAGCGGCGGCGGGGCGCAGTGGCGGAGCGGAGAACCATGATCGGATCCTCTTCTTCGGTTGTCAATGCTCGAGTACGACCTTGAGAACTGTGACGATCAAACCGACGACGATGGCAACCAGGCCTCCGAGGATTGCCCCACGCCATCGTCTCTTGCTCGCATGCCAGCCGCTGGCGGCTCCGAGGACGAGCAGGAACAGGAATGCGAGATCGGAAATGGTGTCGAGTGCGCCGTAGGCCGACCACAGACCGCTCACACGTCCGAGCCCGATGATGATGAGCGGCACCACCGTCAGCAGCAGGAAATGCGCTGAGTGCCAGAGCAGATGACGTCTGTCGGCACCGTCGGGCATGCGGTGGTGGCTGTTCACGTACCCCAACCACGACGAGAACAGGTGCGCGACGGCAGTCGCGACCATCGGCCCGAGGACCATTCCTGTCGCGTCACCGAAATCGACATCCGTATCGTCCGCCCCGACGACCATGACGGTCATGATGATCACGGTGCCGTAGATCAACGGCTCTGCGTCCAACGCCGCCCACGTCGGTCGGCCTCGCCTCCAGGAATTGTGACCGGTATCGGGAAGCGTGCTTCCGGTCATGACTTCTCGCCGCAGGCGGCGTACTTCGGCGTGGATCCATCGTGGCGCGCCGGAAGTGGTGGTCGATTCATCGTCGAAAGTCCTTGTTCGAGAGAAAGAGTGGGTATGTCATCGCGGATGGGGGCTCGTGTCTCGTTCAGACGACCTCGTGTTCGGCCGGTGCCATGGGGTCGATGTGGCGTGCGGCGCGTAGGCCCGCCTCGATCGCACCCTCGACCCAGCCCGACTTGAACGTGGTGAAGTCGCCGGCCCAGTGCAGCCGGTCCACAGGCTTTTTCATCTCGTCCAGCATCCAGCCGCCGTCCAGAGGCGTATCGCCGAAGGCGGCCTTGATCCAGGGTTGATCGGGCCAGGAGAATTCGCCGATTTCCACGACGTCCTCGATCATTCCGGACATGTCGGCGTTGAAGGTGTTCACGAGATCTCGTGCCCGGGTTTCTTTCGGCTGCGCGAGATAGGCAGTTGCGTTGGCACCGGAAAGGTAGAAGAACGCGTTCCCGCGCCCGCCCGGCTCGTTGCCGGTGATGTCGATGAGTCGTTCCCACGGCCGGTCGGAAGCTGCCACGGGCCAACCTCGCACACCGGAATCGAGCCACGTCGGTTTCGAGGTCTGCAGATACACCTTGACTATGTCGCTCCACACCATGCCGTCGACCACCTGACGGGCTCGATCGGGCAACGCCGGTCGGATGTCGACATCCTTCAGGACCGTGAAGGGGATCGTCGAAATGACCTCGTCCCCGGTCCATTCGCGACCGTCCGCTGTGGTCACCATGACGTCCGAACCGCTCTGGTCGATCACCACCACCCGAGAGCCCATGTGGATGCGGTCTTGGGGGAGCCTTTCGGCGAGGGCGCGCGGTATCCGCTCGTTTCCACCCTGCACGCGGTACAAGTTGCGGTCGCCGAAATGGTAGGCGAAGTCGGGAAGCAAACCGAGAACGCTGACTTCCAGTGTGAAACCGCCGGCCTGGGCTGCGACGAGTTTGGCGAAATCGTCCGATGCACCAGCGTCGGCGAGCAATTCACGAACGGTGAATCCGTCGAACTTGTCGGCGGCGGCCGCATCGGGCCACTCCGGGTCGATGACGGTGGTGAAATCTGCGCCGAGGGGCACGAAGTAGCTGGTGAGCATGGAACTCAGTTCGACGGTACGTTCGGACTCGAGTAGATCCCAGGGTCGACGATCGAGCTGAGTGTTGTTGCCGCGCAAGCCATCTATCAGATATTCGGGAGCGCCGTCGTTCATCGCGACGATGGGGAGCTTCAGGGTGCTCACGTAGCCGGTGACCAACGGCATGTTCAGTCGGAAATGCCCTCCACCGCCCTCGGTGAACTGGCCGTTCTCGTATTCGACGGAGATGAGGCGACCACCGATTCGGTCCTGAGCCTCGAGAACCGTCACCTCGTGACCGCGCCGGTGCAAGGCCAGTGCGGCCGTCAGACCCGACATGCCTGCACCCAGAACGAGTACGCGACGGGGTGCAGGCGATTCATTCGTACCGGCGACGGTGCTCTCGGCCTCGTTGCTCGAGCACGCCGTCGTGGAAGTCAACCCTCCCAGCATCGCTGCGCTCAAGCCGAGTCGTAAGGCATCCCGTCGGTTGACCTGCACCATCGTCGTCTCCTTCTGAAACGATGGAAGTGCCCCGTCACTTCTCCGATTCGACAAGCGACATCACACCACGTTTTCACGGCGGAGGTGACTCGAAACCGCGTTCCCGCGCCAGGTCTCACGAAAGGCCGAACCTGCACCGAGCAGGATCGGTCACACGAAGGTGACGCGATTTTTCAATACCGGCAGGTTTGCACGCACGGCGTCGACGAGTTCGGTGTGGATGTCGATCGTCAGCATGCCGGGCGTCGCGTCGAGTTGCCCGAGGATCTCGCCGGTGGGGGAGCAGACGATGCTGTGTCCCACGCCCAACGGTGCATTGCCCTCGGCGGCAGCGGGTTCGGCTTGGTCGCAGGCCGCGATGAACGTGGTCGAGTCCAGGGCACGTGCCCGCGCGAGCAGGGTCCACTGCTCCACTTTGCCGTCGCCCGATCCCCACGACGCCGGGACGACGACGACTTCCGCGCCGAGATCACCGAGTTTCTGGAACAGTGCCGGGAATCGAATGTCATAACAGGTGGCGAAGCCGACCCGAACGCCGGCGATGTCCACCACGAGAGGCTCCGAACCCGGTGCGACGGTGTCGGATTCGGCGAATCCGAACGCATCGAACAGGTGGATCTTGTCGTAGCTCGCGTCGATACCGGGTCCGGTGACGAGCAATGTGTTCGTGACCCTGTCGTCCGCGGCTGGGGTGAACATTCCGGCGACGACGGTGATGCCAGCGTCGGACGCTATGGCGCGCACCGCGTTCGCCCATTCACCGTCCAGGGGTTGCGCGAACTTTCGGATGGGTCCGCCGAAGCATCGCATCGTCGCCTCCGGAAACACGACGAGATCCGATCCCGCATGCGCTGCGGCGCGGGTGTGGGTGGCGATGAGTTCGAGGTTCTCGGCGGGCTGTTGGCCGCTGGTGATCTGGGCGAGGCTGATGCGGATGGACGAGCTCACGGTGTGACTCCTGGTTTCGTCGGAGGAAGACAGGTATACATATCGTATGCAGCCGCTGTCGGGGAGGGAGAAGGCGTACCAGTACGTGCGCGATCAGGTGTTGTCCTCACCGGCCGCCACCGGCACTTTTCTGAACGAGCAGGAACTCGCGACGCAGATCGGAGTATCCCGTACCCCGGTTCGTGAAGCGTTGCTGATGTTGCAGTCCGAGGGGCTGGTCGAGATGGTGCCCAAGCGGGGCGCGCACGTGCCGGCGATGTCCGGACGCCAGATCGCCGAACTGATGGATCTGCGCGGAGTTCTCGAGCGGCACGCGGCCACCCGTGCGCTGCGAGCCGGTGACGCGCCGATCACGCAGATGCGGCACGCGTTGACGCAGCAGGAACTGCTGATGAACTCCGACGACGCAGATGCACCCAAGCAGTTCATCGACTGGGACGGCACATTCCATCAGAGTTTGATCGATTCGGCGGGAAGCGATCTGCTCTCGCGCACGTACGCCGGACTGCGGGCTCGCCAACTTCGGGTCGGGTTGAGCGCGTTGTTCACCGCGGCGAACCGTCAGCACCGGGTGTGCGCCGAGCACCAGGCCATCATCGACGCACTCGGTGCGGGCGACGAGGACCTGGTGCACGCGAAGATCGACGCTCACCTCGAGGTCACACTTCAGACTCTGCTGCGCGCGTAGCCTTTTCGCGCTCCTGGCCCAGCAGCACGTAGTGCTCGTCCTCGGTGGGGTCGGGGTTGCGACCGAGTGCGAGACCGACGAGTGTCACGGCACCGACGATCACGATGTATCCCGCGATCGGCACCCAGCTGTCCGTTCTGTCCAGCAGGTAGACGAAGATCAGCGGTGCCATTGCGCCACCGAACACGCCGGCGATCGTGTACGCCAACGAGCTGCCGGTGGACCGCAGTCGGACGCTGAACTGTTCGGTGACGAACGCAGCCTGCGGTCCGTACATGAACGAGTGGAACGCCAGTCCCACAACGACACCCAGGATCAGCAGCGGCAGGGATCCGCCGCCGATGACGAGGAAGAAGATCGCGCTCCAGGCAACGCCGCCCACCGCTGCGATTCCGTAGACGAGGCGCCGATTGATGCGGTCGGACACCGCTCCGGCGAGCGGGATCAGACCGAGCTGACACGCCGATCCGACCAGAATGGCGGTCAGCACCTCGCTGCGTTCGAAGCCCAACTTCTGCGTGCCGTAGGTGATGGAGAAGACGGTGAACAGCGCGTAGATGACGTCCGGTGCGACGCGGGACATGATGCCCGCCACCAGTGGCCGCAGTTCGGTCTTGAACACCTCGCTGATCGGGGCTTCCGATCGATCGCCGCTTTCCTGCAGCGCCTTGAACACCGGGGTGTCCTCGAGCTTCAAGCGGATCCACAGACCGAATCCGACGAGTACGGCCGAGAAGAGGAACGCCACTCGCCATCCCCAGGACTCGAACTGCTGGTCGGTCAGTGACAGAGTCAGTATCGCGAGTGCGCCGTTGGCGAGCAGGTTGCCTGCCGGTGGTCCGATCTGCGCGGCGGACGACCAGAAGCCGCGCTTGCGTGGATCGCCGTATTCGCTGGAAAGCAGAACCGCGCCGCCCCACTCTCCGCCGACGGCAACACCCTGGCAGAACCTCATGGTGACGAGGATGATCGGGGCTGCGATGCCGATCGTGTCGTATCCGGGGATCAGGCCGATGGCGAACGTGGTGACGCCGATCAGCATCAGCGTGATGACGAGTAGTTGCTTGCGGCCGATGACATCGCCGAGGCGCCCGAAGACGAATCCACCGACCGGTCGGGCGACGTACCCGACGGCGTAGGTGGAAAAGGCCAGCAGTGTCCCGGTCAGCGGATCGCTGTCCGGGAAGAAGACCAGAGGGAACACCAGCGCCGCGGCGGCCGAGTAGACGGCGAAGTCGTACCACTCCAATGCCGTTCCGGTCAGGCTGGCCGCGAAGGCCTTGGCCAGGCCCTTTCTATCCACCGAAACAGGTTCGGTCATGACGACTCCTTCGTGTGCCTGGGATCACTCTATCCGTTGTACGTGCTCCATACTTGCTGTATACAAGACGTATGCGCAAGGCTTTCGGCGTATCGGAAACAGAAAATTTACGAGGAGAGGGTCCTTACTGATGCTCACGTTCACGCTGCCCGACGGCTCGACCGAATCGCTCGAGGTGACCGCCCTGCTCAATGCGGGATATGCCGGACGCAACCAGGACGAGGTGGCGTCGCACATCGCGGAGCTGGCCGAACTGGGTGTCCCGGCTCCGACTGTGACCCCGGCGCTGTACCCCATCTCGCCGTATCTGGCGCAGCAGACCGATTCCGTCGCCGTCCAACACGGTCGCACCTCAGGCGAGGCGGAGTGGGCTCTGGTGATCCTCGGCGACACGATCAACGACGTGCTGCTCACGGTGGCGTGCGATCACACCGACCGTGACCTGGAAGTTCACAGCGTCGCATGGAGCAAGAACGCCGCTCCCGACGTGCTGGGCACCGGCGCGTGGCGGTTGTCCGAGGTAGCCGATCGACTCGACGAGATCACGTTGACCGCCTGGGCCGACGGCACACTCATCCAGACCGGAACGCTCGGTGATCTTCTCGCGCCGCAGTACTGGCTCGATGTGCTCACCGAACGTGGCTTGTTCTCGCGTGGAACGGTTTTGATCTCGGGCACCATCTCGATGCACCACGGGGTGAATCAGTTCTCCGACGCCTGGAAGGTCGAGATGACCGACCCCGCCACCGGCAATACTCTGACCTGCGAATACAAGACGATATTGATGCCAGCTCCGATCGGCTGAGCGTCACGACGTATGGTCGAAGCGGTGTATGCCCAGAGATAGACAGCCGGCGTCGGCGGGCCGGCATCAACCGCAGGAGACTTCAGTGACGAAGCCAGTGATCGAATTTCAGGCCGGACCGGCGCCCTTGGACCTGGTGACGGTCGACCTCGTCGAGGGTGACGGCGCAGAGGCAGTGGCCGGTGGCACCGTCGAGGTGCACTACGTCGGTGTCGAGTTCGATTCGGGAGAAGAGTTCGACTCGTCCTGGAACCGCGGCGAGTCCATCCAGTTCCCGCTGCGCGGACTGATCCAGGGCTGGCAGGACGGCATTCCCGGAATGAAGGTCGGCGGACGTCGTCAGCTCACCATTCCGCCGGAGCTCGCCTACGGTCCCGCCGGTGCAGGACACCGTCTTTCCGGCAAGACCCTCGTGTTCGTCATCGATCTGCTCGACGTCAAATAACTGCAGGGCCGCCAACGGCGTTGCGTACCCGCTCGGCTTCGCGGGTTGCCGCGGGATTGGCAGTACCCTCTCGGGAACCCGCGAGCTTGGCGTGAATGTGCCCGGCTACCGTCACCGGCCCGTACCGGGCCAGGTCACCGGGCTCGATGCACGACGGCAGTGGCGCGATCACCGCGTCGAGGTTGCCGTCGTGGAAGAACGCGGCAGATCGCCTGCGCTGGATCGTCCCGTCGGTGATCGGCGGACGCACCCGATGCAACGTCGACATCCAGCGATCGTTGGTCAGTCGGGCCGTGAGATCTCCCAGGTTCACCAACATGGCTCCGTCGGCGGGTTGCACGTCGTGCCACCGTCGGTCGGTTCCGAGAACCTGCAGGCCGGGCACTCGATCGGCCCACAGCACCGTCACCAATCCGTAGTCGGTGTGTTCGCTCATCCCGGTGAGCTCGGCATCCGGCACATGCATGCCGGGTTCGAGCGCGTAGTTGTTCATCCGCAGGGTATCGAGCGATCGACCGGTGATGTCGGAGAACGTATTCGGTGACACACCGAGTGCGTCGGCGAACACTGTGGTCAGCGTCCGGGCCACGCGTGCTGCCTCGGCGAAATACTCGTCGACGGCGCGCTGGAACTTCGAGGAGTCGGGCCAGGTGTTCGGTTCTCCGGTGCCGACGTTGAAGGCCTCGAAGTAATCGTTCATGCCCGACGCCGATTCGACTCCCAGGCTCAGGCTCAGCGATTCGCTCTTCGGAGCGGTGTATCCCCGATTCACTTCGGGTGGGCAGATGTAGGTTCGCTTCGTCGCCAGGTCGAGTCCGAAGAACGAATCCATCGCCGACGCGAGTCCGGCCACGGTGTCCTCGGGAATGCCGTGCCCGAGAATCTGCATGAAACCGACTGTGCTGCAGGCATAGTCGACGTCCGCCGCGACGCTGCGTCGGGCAGCCCCGTCGCCTGCCGCGGTGGCGTCACCCAGAACGTACGGCGAGATGTCGATGGTGGGGACGAAGAAATCCGACAACGTGTGCATGGGTACATGATCCACGGCTCGGATGGGCCCGCAGGTTTCTCCCGCGTAAAGACTGCCGAACTTCAGCTGTCCTGCAGCTCCAGCACCAATCGGGCACCGCCGAGCGGGCTGTCGGTGAACCAGGCCCGCCCACCGTGCAATTGGGCTTGCTGCGCCACCAGTGCCAGGCCGAGCCCGGAGCCACCCTTGGCGGCACGGGTGCCGCGCTCGAACCGGCCGAACACCGTCTCGCGTTCCTCGACGGGAACGCCGGATCCGTTGTCGTCGAGCAGGACACGTACCGTCTTGCACTCGCGCTCGGCGGTGATGACGATCGACGTCGCGTTGCCGTGTCGAACGGCGTTGCCGATCACGTTGTCGACGGCCAGCCGAAGACCGGTCGGCAGTGCGCGCATCGTGATCTCGGAGTCGGCGGCGTACTCCACGCGTATGTCGAGTCCCGGATGCAGTCGTTGCGCATCCTGGGCTGCGACGTCGCAGACGTCGATGATGTCGGTCTCGACTCTGTCGCCCTCACTGGACAATTCGCCCGACGCGAGTCGTTCCAGGGCGGTCAGGGTTGTCTCCACTCGACCCTGCGTCCGCTCGAGATCTCCCAGAATCTCCTGCTGCTGCGCCGGCTCGAGGTCGAGAGTTCTGAGCACCTCGATGTCGGTGCGCATCGCAGTCAGTGGGGTTCGCAGCTCGTGTGCGGAGACGGCCGCGAAGTCGCGTGCGGTGTCGAGCGCGGCATTGGTGCGGTCCTGTGCTTCGTTCAGTCTGGTCAACATGCCGCCGATGGCGACCGCGAGAGCATCGGCTTCGGTGACACCGGTGCGGGTTTCGGGCGCGGTCGGTGGTTGCGCGCTGACCTGCCGGGTCAACGTCACCAACGGTTTGACGGCTCTGCCACCGAAGAGCCAGCCCAGGCCGGTGGACACTGCGATCGCAGCGAGTCCGAGCAGAATCACTTGCCGCTGCTGTTCGTCGGTGACCTGTTGCGCTTCGATGGCAGGCACGCCGATGGAAATCGAGATGGACGACACCGCGGTCGAAACGGCGGTGTAGACCCGGAAGCGTTGCCCGTCGACGTCGACGGTCTGCGACCCGGTCTCGAGCGCGGGCAGCCGTGTCGGAGTGGACGCGACGACGATGTCGCCACTGCGAATGGTGACGGCGAACGCGCCGGAGAGCTGATCGAGGAACGCCTCCAGCGTCGTCGAGGTCGGGATCAGCACCTGAGACGCCGTCGTCAGCCGCTCGTCGAGCTGGTTGACGTTGTTGCGCGAAATAGCGACCGAGGTGACCACCGAGAGTGCGGCGACGACGAGGGTGGCACCGAGGGTCGTGGCGGCGGCCACGCGGGCGCGCAGAGAGAAGCTCATGCGGCGTCCCGGACGACGAAGCCGACTCCGCGAACCGTGTGGAGGATGCGCGGCGAACCGTCGGCCTCGAGTTTGCGTCGCAGATATCCGACGAACACGTCCACGACGTTGGTGTCGGCGACGAAGTCGTAGCCCCACACCAGCTCGAGCAGTCGTTCACGCGTGAGGACGACGCCCTTGTTGCGGGCCAGAATCGCGAGCAACTCGAACTCGCGTTTGGTCAGATCGATGTCGGCTCCGCCGCGGTGGACGCGATAGCCGGGGATGTCCACCACCAGGGTTCCGATGGCGACGGCCGAGTTCGGCGCGCCCGAATCTGCAACCGGCACAACCGGACCGGTGCCGCGACGACGAAGCATGGCGCGAATCCGTGCGACCAGCTCGGCCAGCACGAACGGTTTGGTGAGGTAGTCGTCGGCACCGGATTCGAGCCCGGCGATGCGATCGTCCACCGAGCTGCGGGCACTGAGCACGCAGATCGGGATGTCGTTTCCCATGGCGCGCAACGCGGTCACCACGCTCGCGCCGTCGAGTACCGGCATGTTGATGTCGAGCACGATGGCGTCGGGCATCGATCGCGACACCACGCCGAGCGCCTCCGCGCCGTCGGATGCGGTGATGACGGTGAACCCGGACAGGCGCAGTCCGCGTTGCAGCGACGACAGCACGTCGACATCGTCGTCGACGACGAGGACGGTGGCGGGGGCACTCGACGATTCGGTCACCGTTCCAATGCTATGCAACCCAGCTGTCGACGGTGCTTCGGCGTTCTGCAGGCGTCTTGGCGAAGAACTCCTCGAGAGCACTGCGGCGGCCGGTGTCGGCATCGAGTGACCAGGCGAGTGCAGGTGCCTTGGCGTAGAGCTGCTCGTAGTACTTCTCGAAGGTGCAGGTGCTGTCCACCAGGGAAAGAGCGCCGGGGAAGGGGCGTGTGTTCGTCATGATGTTCTCCTTTTCTCTTCTGTGTTTCCCAAGGTAGAGCCCCATGTTGCGGCCATGGTGAGCCATCGTTGGCGGTTCTCTGAGAGTTCGGCCGAGAGCGGGCTGTGATTGCCGACCGCGTCGGTGGGTAAGACTGGAACCATGTCGCTCGTATGGTTTCGCCGTGATCTCCGTCTGGGGGATCTGCCCACACTCACCGCCGCTGCCGAGTCCGGAGATCCGGTGCTCGGGCTGTTCGTACTGGACGACCGTCTACTGAAGCCCTCGGGCGGGCCGCGCAAGGATTTTCTGTTCCGTTCGCTCGAAGCACTGAACGAGCAACTCGACGGCCGGTTGATGGTGGTGCACGGCGACCCCGAGACCGTGGTCCCCAAGGTCGCGAAGGCGATCGGCACCGAGGACGTACACATCAGCGCCGATTACGGCCCGTACGGACGCGACCGAGACAAGCGCGTCGGCGAGAAGGTGACCCTGGTCGAGACCGGGTCCCCGTACGCGATCGCACCCGGGCGGATCGCCAAGACTGACGGCGAACCGTACAAGGTGTTCACGCCGTACTCCCGGCAATGGCTGGAGCACGGGTGGCGCGGACCGGCCGACACGTCCGCGAAGACCGTGGAATGGATCGACCCGGACGAGGTGAAAGGCGTTCGGCGGGCGAAGATTCCCACCGAGAAAGAGGCGTCCGACGCGGCAGCCGGTGAGAAGGCTGCGTCGAAGCAGTGGAAGGAATTCCTCGAGGAGGTCTCGGCGTACGACGACGAGCGCAATCGTCCCGACCTCGACTCGACGAGCCGGATGTCGGTGCATCTGAAGTACGGAACCATTCATCCACGAACGATGCTGGCCGACCTCGGCAAGCTGCGCAGCGAAGGGGCAGCGTCGTATCGCAGGCAGATTTGTTGGCGAGACTTCTACGCCGACATCCTGTTCCAGCGCCCCGACAGCGCCCGAGAGAACTACGTCAAGAAGTTCGACAAGATCGAGATCGACTCGGGCAAGCACGCCGACGAGTTGTTCGAGGCCTGGTGCAAGGGCGAGACCGGCTTCCCGATCGTCGATGCCGGTATGCGGCAGTTGAACTCGGAGAAGTGGATGCACAACCGAGTCCGCATGATCGTCGCATCGTTCCTCGTCAAGGATCTGCACCTGCCGTGGTGGCGAGGTGCGCGCTACTTCATGCAGCATCTCGTGGACGGCGATCTGGCCAACAACCAGCACGGCTGGCAGTGGACCGCCGGAACGGGCACCGACGCCTCGCCGTACTTCCGCGTGTTCAACCCCATCACCCAGGGCGAGAAATTCGACCCCACCGGCGATTACGTGCGGCGCTGGGTGCCGGAGCTACGTGGCGAAGAAGGAAAAGCCGTGCACACGTTGAAGTTCGGGCGACCCAAGGACTACGTGGAGCCCATCGTCGACCACAAACACGAGCGAGAAGTTGCGATCGCGCGCTTCAAGGCGCTGTGAGAACTCAACGCTCGAGCGGAGCCTGCGGAGTGACCCCTATCTTCTGCGGGACAACCCGACTCCCACCAGACAGATCATGCCCCCGACCACGGCGAGGTAATGCGGAACCTCGCCCAGTAGCAACCAGGCCAGTATGATGGTGATCGGCGGAACGGCATATGTGGTGATGCCGAGCTTGCCCGCGTTCATTCGCGTCAACGCGTAGGCCCAGGTGCTGAACGCCAGGGCCGTCGGTACCAGGCCGAGGTAGATCAATCCGCTGGTGGCTCCCGCCGATGCAGTGGAAAGGTCGCCGAGCAGAGCAGGCGCGAAGGGCAGTGTGCACACTGCGCCGATGGTGCAGGCCATCCACGTCACCTGAAGTCCGGGGATGGTGCGCAGCACCGGCTTCTGGCTGAGCACTCCGACGGCGTAGGTCACCGCGGAGACCAGACACAGTGCGATGCCCAGGAAGTCGGCGTCTGTCTTGGTCGTGGACGTGGTGGTGACGGCTGTGACGACACCGACCATCACTGCTCCGGCGAACGCGATGCCCGCTCCGATCACCAACCACTTCGGAAAGCCCTCGCCCAGCAGCAGACCCGCGAACAGGGCGACCAGAATCGGACCGATCTGAATGATCATCGACGTCGTGCCGGCGTCGACGCGTTGCTCGGCGGCATTGAGGGCGACGTTGTAGATACCGAACCAGAACACGCCGATGCTGATGATCTGCAGCCACTGTGTGCGGTTCGGCTTGACCCACTGCCTTCTGACCAGAACGATCGCACCGAGCGCGACGGATCCGATGAGCAACCGGCCCAATGCGAGCGGACCGGCTCCGAAGGATTCGCCGACGCCGCGAATCGCCACGAAGGCCGAGGCCCACGAGATCACCGTGACGGTGACGGCTCCGAGCGCAAGCCAATCCACCGCGGGACGGGTGTCGAGATCTGTCATGTCGACGACGCTATCGCGCGGGAGACTCCTGTGGCGCGCGGGTTTCGGCCATGGTTGCTCGTATTACCGCCGCCTATCTGCCGAGCAGCTTCTCCAGTGCGTCGAGGACTGCCGGATCCTCGATGGTCGACGGCACGCCGTATTCCTCACCGGCGACGATCTGCCGCATGGTTTTCCGCAGGATCTTGCCCGAGCGGGTCTTGGGCAGGGCTCCGACGATCGTCACGTCCCGGAACGTCGCGAGGGCACCGATCTGATCGCGGACCATGGCCACCAGTTCGGTGCGCAGCTGTTCCTCGGTGATCTGCTCGCCGGCCTTGAGCACCACGTACCCGCTGGGGCGTTGGCCTTTGAGGTCGTCGTGGATGCCGATCACCGCGCATTCGGCCACGGCGGGGTGACCGGCGAGCACGGCTTCCATCGACCCGGTCGACAGACGGTGGCCGGCGACGTTGATGACGTCGTCGCTACGGCCGAGGACGTAGACGTAGCCGTCGGTGTCGATGTAGCCCGAATCGCCGGTGAGGTAGTACCCGGGGAACGTGTCCAGATACGAACGCTGGAAACGTGATTCGTCGTTCCACAGCCCCACCAACGCACCCGGTGGCAGCGGCAGCTTCACGACGATGTTGCCCTCGGTGCCTGCGTCCACCGGATTGCCCGAGGCGTCGAGGATACCGACCTGGAACCCCGGCACCGGCACCGTCGGCGATCCCGACTTGATCGGAAGTGGTTCCAGACCACGAAGATTGGCGCAGATGGCCCACCCGGTTTCGGTCTGCCACCAGTGGTCGACCACGGGCCGGTCCAGGGTTCGCGAAATCCATTCGTACGTATCGGGATCGAGACGCTCACCTGCGACGAACAGGGTCTCGAGCGACGAGACGTCGTACTTCTCGAGCTCGGTCGCATGGGGATCGACCTTGCGGATGGCGCGCAGTGCAGTCGGCGCAGTGAACAGGGCCCGGACGCCATGATCCTGGATCACCCGCCAGAACGCGCCGGCATCGGGAGTCCCGACGGGTTTGCCCTCGTACAGAACCGTTGTGGCCCCGGCGAACAGCGGTGCATAGACGATGTACGAGTGCCCGACGACCCAGCCGACGTCGGACGCGGTCCACATCACCTGACCGGCACCCACGTCGTAGATGTTGCGCATCGACCACGTCAGCGCGACGGCATGACCGCCGTTGTCGCGCACCACACCCTTGGGCTTACCGGTCGTACCCGAGGTGTAGAGGATGTACAGCGGATCGGTTGCCAGCACCGAAACCGGTTGTGCCGCGGTGGCGTCGGCGATGAGGGAGTCCCAGTCCAGCCAGTCGTGACTGCCGGGGATTCCCTCGCGGGTCTTGACGATCACCGTCGGTACCTTCGCAGTCGTCAGCGTCAGGGCGCGCTGCACCAGCGGCAGATATTCGATGACGCGACCCGGCTCGAACCCGCCGCTGGCGGTGATCAGCAGGACCGGCTCGGCGTCGTCGATTCGCGCTGCCAGCTCCTTGGCTGCGAAGCCGCCGAACACCACCGAATGCACCGCGCCGAGTCGAGCGCACGCGAGCATCGCGACGACGGCCTCGGGGATCATCGGGAGGTAGATCACGACGCGGTCTCCCGGTCCGACGCCCTGCTCACGCAGCACACCGGCGAATCGAGCGACGTGGTCGAGAAGTTCGGCGTAGGTGTAGCTGCGGGTGAGTCCGAGCATCGCCGAGTCGTAGATCAACGCGGTCCGGTCGCCGTGTCCGGCGTCGACGTGCCGGTCCAAGGCGTTGAAGCAGGTGTTCAGGCGGGCGTCGGGAAACCAGTGAGTGCCGTCGAACGCGCTGGTGGGAGGGGTGTCCCAGTCGACTCCCGCCGCGGCGTCGAGCCAGAATTGCTCGCGGTTGTCGATACTGTCCTCGAAGGCCTGCCGATACTCGCCACTCATGTTGTGGAGCGTAGTTCGGGGCTGCGTGGTGCGGGCCGGGTTGCGCACTACCGGCGACGACCGGCGGAATCCCGTCGACCGACGGTCGTTGCGTGCAACCGTGCCCGGTGCACGTCAAGATCGCGTCGACGCCTCGGCCTGAGGATTTCGCGGCCGCCGTAGAACGCGGCGCTGACCGCGAACATCGCCGCTACCAACAGCAGCCATCGCATTGCGTAGGGCTCCTGTGTCTGACCCGTGGCGGCCTCGTACGTGTCGCTCGCGTGGGCGAAGATCCCCGGTGCGAACAGCAGCAGGCTCAATCCCGCCCCGAGCGCGGGGACGCGGACCGCGTTGACGAACCTGCCCAGACGAGCGACCAGCGTCCGGTCCAGCACGGCGTACAGTGGAAACAGGATCGCATCGTGCACCACCGCTGCCCCGACGAACCAGAGGCCGATGGACTGCCACCACGTATCGGTGTTCCACAGGGCCGGGAAGCCGATCGTCAGGACGACCGCGCCGGCCAGGGCGAGGCAGCAGGCCGTGACCGCGAGATGCAGCGGTCCTGCGCCGTACCTGGCTCGAAACGTCGTCATGCTCGCTCCTCGAAGAATTCGACGGATTCGATCCACTTGGTCGCGTGCACTCCGGGTATCGCCGGCATCATGATGCGAGCGGGATAGCCGTGGTCGAGGGACAGGTCGGCCCCGTTCACTTTCAGTGCGAGAAGTGAATCCGGATGCATCATCTGGTGTCCTCCGAAGGTGACGCGGTTGAACGACCCGACGGGTTCGAGCGACCGCACCTCACCGGTATCGACGGCATCGACACCCACGAGTGCCGCCAGATCTCGGAGCGGAACTCCGGTCCACGTCTGAACCGTCGACCAGCCCTCGACGCAGGAAATCGGGAGTTCGACGGTGTGCAGGTCCATCTGCTCGAGTTGAGCTCGGGTGAGTACTACCTCGGTACCGCCGGCCAGTACGGTCAGCCGCCACGCATCGCCTGTCTGCGCATCGGTGACGCCTGCGGACTGCGCGGTGCGGTTGATCTGGAAGTCGTTGGGGCCGTCACCGTACGAGCGTCCGCGAGGAAGCAGGATCGCCGCCGATCGCAGTGGTCCGCCCGTCGTCTGTCCGACACTGAGCACAGCGACGAACAGTGCGCTGCCGCCCACGAGTGTGAGAGCTCCGCGTCTGCTGATCGTCGCCGGAGCGGGATCGGTTGCAGCAAGACCTGATTCGTCGTCGGCATCGGGCACCGTATCGGCGACTCGAATGCGCATCAATTCCAGGAACGGCCGCGTTTTCAACGCGGTCACCATGGTCGGAAGCTTGAGCGCCACGTGGGCGACGAAGCCGGCGACGAACACCCAGGCGCCCCAGTAGTGGGCGGTGTAGAAGCTGAAGCCGAAGATGTAGTCGTACTGAATGTTCAGCACACCGGTGATGATCTCGAAGAGGATGCCACCGACCAACGCCAGCAACGAGATTCGCTCGAGAAGGTGCGCGACACTGCGAACCGGGGGCATCTCGATCAGTTTCGGGATCACCGACCACAGCTTGGCCAGCACGATCGGCACCATGACCAGTCCGAGTCCCACATGCAGGCCCTGGGTGAGTCGATAGAGCCAGGCGGGCTCGGTCGGCCAATCGAACGAGGGAATTCGCAGCCACCCGACGTCGCCTGGCATGGCCTGGCCGAACTGGGGGCCGTATGCGGCCCAGGAGATGAAGCCGGTGATCGTCACGATCGGCAGGGCGACGAGCAGGACGGACGCCAGGACCGACGTGAACCAGACGCCGCGGATCGGGCTGCGGAACGTGGGAAGTCGCTGCATTCTGGTTCCCGTCTCCAATTTTGTACCTGTTAGTACAAACTGTGAGGTCGAGGTTAGCGCACTTCGGGCCCGTTCGCCAGGGTCGGTGTCAGTGTCGAGTCCGACGGCGACGGACTGCGGCTACGGCGGCGTCCAGAGTGTCGCGCAGTGGGTGCACGTCGCCCGCGATGCGCGCGATCAACATTCCGCCTTGAAGCGACGCGATCAGCGTGGCGGCAGCAGCGGCCGGATCGGTCGACACATCGAGTTCCCCGCGGTCGATCATGCGGCGAAGCCCTTGTTCCAGCGGTTGTTCCCAGCGTCGGAACGCGGCATGGAGGCTGGGGACGAACGCCGCGTCGTTCTTGAGTTCTGCGGCGAGCGAACCGAGGGGGCACGAGAACGGGCCCCCTGGTTGTTCGTGATTGCGGACGATCTCGGCGGCCCATGCGTCGATGTCCTCGAGGCTGTCGATGTGGGCCAGGCGCGGCTGGGCGGCGAGGACGCGTTCGAGCTGACGTGCGATTACGGCTTCGACCAGGTCCGACTTGTCGGAAAAATAGTGGTACAGCTGCGATTTTCCGGTTTCGGACGCGGCGAGTACGTCGTCGAGAGTCGTTCCGGCGACGCCGTGGGTGTACATCATCGACGCGGCCGCATCGACGATCGCCGCTCTGGTTCGTCTGCCCTTGGCTGTTCTCGGCAGTTCCTTGCTCACGGGTCTCCGACTCCTCGGTCGATGCTGTGAACAGCGAGTTCGGTGAACACTCGTCCGTTCGATTCGACAGTCCGGCGGACCCGCAGGCCCGCCGTGGCCGCCAGCGCGTACAGCGCACTCGCGCCCACGCTGGCCCAAGTGAACCATTCGCCCACGCAGTCGTCGGTTTCCCACCGGACCGTTCGATTCCGATCGTCGACACCCGACGCGGAATCCACTTCGACGACGGCCGTGCCGGTCTCGTGCAGCAGCGAGCGAACCGTCCTCAGAAGTGCAGCCGGGTCACCGCCGATGCCGATGTTGCCGTCCGCGAGCAGCACGTGTGACCACTGGCCCGCGCCCGGTATCGCGCAGAAGATGTCCTGCTGCAACGCGAGACCGCCGCGATGGTTCGTCATCTCCACAGCGACCGAGGACGTATCGACTCCCAGAGCGGGAACGCCGGCGCGGGTGAGAGCCTCGGTCAAACGCCCTGGTCCACAGCCGAGATCGAGGGTGGGGCCGGTGCAGAAAGCGATCGAGGCTTCGTCCGCCATGATGTCTTCGATCGTCGAATGGGTTCCGCCCATCCAGCGCGCGATCGGAAGTTCGGTGCGGCGGCCGTCGTGATCGGTGATCCACGAGGGCAGGCCGGCTCGGCCGCGGCGGTAGACGTCGTCTGCAATCACCCGACTGAATGTACCAGTGGGTACAGTAGAGGGCATCGCGAGCCGAAGTCGTCAAATTTCCTGCCGGTGCCGTCAAGATTGCGTCAACACCTCTGTTCGACGCCACCGCGCGGCGCAAGACTGCTTCTCATGACACTTCTCGACATGCTTCCGTCCCTCGGTGCCGCCTACGTTGCGCGGTGCGATCCAGCGCTCTGGCCTGCCGACACACACTGTGTGTGCGGCCGCATCACCGTCGACGGCGTTGCGTTGGAGGATCTGGCAGATGCGCAGGGCACTCCGGTGCAGTGGGGCTCGATTCTGGTGACGCGGGTGCGGTCGGTGATCGCCGGTGAGGTGGGCGTCGACGCCGAATTCGGGGATCTGCGCCAGGCCGTGGTGGTCAACCGGCATTCGGTGGGCGCGGTGGTCAAGGTCGATGTGCACGGCCCGGGGCGACGCTGCGTCAGTCCGGTGGAGTTGCCCGCCGATCTCCGTGCCGGCGACGTGCTGGCGCTCGTGACCTCGCAGGCGCACGGCGGAGCCGCTCTCATATGGAGGTCGGCCTGTCAACGACGGCATGGTGAAGCGGTGGCACGCACCGTCGTGTGTGCCACCGCTTCCTGTTGCCGGGATGGTGATCGATGCGAGTGGGAGGTGAGCGTGTCGTAGTGTTCGACGCGTCGTCAACTCTCATATACGCGGGTTGGTTACCGCAGGACGGACTGTTTCGGCTGGAGTGGATCGCAAGTCTATGAGTCGAGCGTGATCCCAACGCGCAGTTGAGGATTGCTCATAGGCGGCTAGCGGGTCACTCCCAGACGCTCGGCCACATCCCACATCGTCGTCGACCGTTCATTCCGGACATCTATCCCGACGCAGATCGCTACTTCGGCGTCGGAGCTTCAGTCATTCCTCGAGCGTGGCCAACGACCAGCACCAGCCGGCCAGCTCTCGTGCGATCCCGGCATTGGCGACCACCGCACGTTTACCGCGTTCGTCGAAATGTTCCCACCGTGCGTGCAGCCGCCGGTTCGCTTGATGTCCTCGCGCTTTGGCTTTGGGAGTCGACGCCTTCCACCGTGCCACCAGTTCACGCCCCGGCCGATACGGCTTGCGATGATGCCAGGCAGCCTCGACCAGCAGTCGGCGTACGTGAGCATTGCCGGTTTTGCTGACACCGCCCTGCGACCGGGATTCACCGGAAGAATGCTCGGTCGGGATCAACCCGACGAACGCACCGATCGAGCGGCCGGTCAACCGGTCCCACTCACCGATCTCCGTCGCCAAACCGAACGCTGTCAACGTCGCCACCCCACGAAGGCACCCCAGCCGGGTCACCACCGGAGTGAACGACGAATGCGCAGCCATGTCCGCGATGGCGGTATCGAGACGATTCCGGCGTTCGGTGGTGGCGATGACGGTCTCGTAGGCGGTGTCGTAGGTGATCTGCAGTGCACGTGAATCGAACCGCTGGCGACGTAACCACAGATCGTGGGCTGCGGTCCAGGGTTTGCCGCCGCTGTAGATGATCCCTTGACGCAGCAGCACATGTGTCAGGCGATGCTGTGCGGACACCAGATCGCCGCGGCAGTCCTCCCTTGCTCGCACCAGATCACGAGCGGACTCCTGCTCGGTACTCGGAATCAGAACCGGCACAATAGAACTCAAATGAAGCAACCGAGCCAAATGCCGGGCATCACGGGCATCGGTCTTGATGCGGTCACCAGGGGGACGCTGAATTTTCGACGGTGCCGCCACCACACAATCGACACCGGCGGCCAACAGAAAACGGGCCAGACCGAAACCGGTCGGGCCCGCCTCGTAGACGACATGCACCAGTCCTGGCAGCGAACGAATCCACTCCAGGATTTCTTTGTGATCAGGCGACATGCGACGCTCGAACAACTCGCCCGTCTCGCCATCCAAACCGCACGCCACCACCGATCGTGCGTGCACATCCAAACCAACACTCGTACGATGATTCTTCACTGGGGCCTCCCACATCTGTGGCTCTACCGGCCAGGACCCACTCCTGTCGGCAACCCACGCTTACATGCGGAGGGGCCCCAGCCAAGACCTCCATACCGTCTAGGTGCACCGGGAGATTCGCCGGCCGAAATGTTCCGGCCGGCGGATCAGGCCACCTGCGGTGTCCACCGAATCGAGCTCCGCTTCGCTCCGCACCGTGGAAAGAGCACAGACGTTTTTTCACTGCGGTTCTGGCTACCGGCGAGCATTCATCACTCGTGCCCGCCGCCTCAACCCCTCGCTCCGCTGCGCTACGACCGAAGGCTCCGAACACTTTTCGTCCCGTGCTCGCTCCGCTCCCACGAAAACTGTCCGGCCGAAGGGTTGCCCCGTCGGCCCCGTGCGCTGCCTTCTCTCCTCACGCCAGAAACGGCGAAAAAACGGGGGGAGGACGCAAGACCGACCCGGCACCAGTTCCGAAGGGCAGCAACAGTTATGACCGAGACCACGAACACCGAGACCGTCACCTGCATCGCGGACGGACCCGACTGCACCGGCGACGTCGAATACCGGGACGCACTGTCCGGAACCGGAGTAGCGCACCCGAGATGCGACAAGCACTGGCAAGACCGCCTCGACCTCGAGGACGACCTCCGACGCCGCTACCCGGCCCACGCGCCCGCCGACTTCGACCCCACCTACGCAGGGGAGCGGTGGGACGAGGACTACTGACCCGCCACGCCCACCACCGATCGACCAGACAGAGGAGCAAAAGTCATGACCGTCAACGACAACGACGACTACTGGACCATCTACGACAAGGCCCTCGACGCGGCCGCCGAATGCCGGAGCGTCGAAACGCTGATCGACACCCTGGGCCGCTACTACCCGCCCTCATCCGGAGTCGCGTTCTTCCCCAACGGGGCCGACCGAGACCTACTCGGCACACTCACCGACGCCGGACACTTCGATACCGTCTGGATCCAAGCGGACTACCACTTCGCGCTCCGTGACGGCCGAGGAGACGGATTCACCTACATCGAAGGCGACATAGTCCGCGGAACCTCCCGACTGTGACCAACCCGCCCCAGTGCCGCATCACGGCACTGGGGCACCAACTCCGCACCCCCCTGGAAGGAAAGCCCCTGATGCCCGCTCAAGCCTGGGTCACCCTGATCGTCGGTGTCCTCGCCGTCGTCGGCGTCGCCCTGACCGTCCGCCAACGCACCGTGGCCGACAAACGCGCCCAAGCCTGGCAACGAATCACCTGGTGCCTCGAACGCACCACCAGCGACAACGAAGCCGAAGCCGCCCTGGGATGGGACATCTACACACCGGTGACCGACTCGCCGCTCATCACCCGAACCGAACGAGACGTCCTGCGCGCCGTCGCGACCCGGGCATTGTGGCGAGCACTGGCGTCACCGGCACAAACCGAGGACACTGACAACCAGAACGAGCAGGAGGACCCACGATGACCACCACCGAGAAGCGCACCACCGCAGCCCGACCACAGGTCGCGCGCGCCGCAGCACGGGCATCGGTCGCGTTGTACGAACGCGACGGCCTCGAGGTACCCCAGTGGATCCGTGACGCCGCCGAAGGGCGCCCGACCACCCCACCAGCCGAACAGCCCTGACACCGGCTCACAGCCCGTAGACCGAAAGGCCCGCACCCCACACCGGGTGCGGGCCTTCTCCATTGCCTGGGATCGGGAAAGCGTGAGGGAGCAGGGTCGGGCCACCCTGCGGGCGTCCGCCGAATCGAACTCCGCTGCGCTCCGCACTGCTACACCCCGACCACAGCGCAGACGGGCCGCTCGTGCACGCGCGGTTCAGGCTTCAACCCGTTGCAGCGCAACACAATCTGTCGGTACCCGATGCCACACTCGAAGCCATGAGAATCCGAACCATCGACGGACCACCACTACCCGCCGAAATCGCCGAGATGACCGCCCGCGCAATCGCTCTGACGCAGCTACACCACGCCGCCAGACGTTCCATCAACGGGAACAACACCGCAGTGGGTGGTCTTGACGCGCTCACCAGCGCAGTTGAATATCCGTCCCCGTCAGCTGCCGAACGTATGAACGCTGACTAAAGCTTATATGTGCGGGTTACTCAGCGAGACAAAGCAACTGGCCGTCCGATGACAGGCCGGAGAGGTAGTGTCGAGCTATGCCTACTCTCCCGGAAGGTCAATCCCTGCTCGTTCGTACCCATTTCGCCGCCGACGATGTCTGGCAGCAGATTGCAGCTGATGCCCAAGCTTCTCACCGACAAGCCGACGGAACCGAGGCACAGGCTTTCCTTACCGTGGTCGACGACAGCGAGTTCAGTGACCTGACACCAACCGATCTTGCCGAATTGATCCCGTCACCACCGCCGTATTACGTGTTTGTGGTCGACCGACAAGCGTGTGAACAGCCCGAGCATCCCGTTCTCGTCCTCGATATTGCAGAAGGCGTCGCACCTGCCTCGTTCCGCGTGATTCCCAGTCGACTCGCGGTGGTGGAGAACAACCTGTCCATAGCAAACCTGAGTTTCGACGAGCTGCGCTCCCAGGCCGACCCTGACGGGGTGTACCGCGGTACACCCGCGGAGCCGCTTCCGGCGGAACGGAGCGTGAACCATGAGGATTTGGTCGGTGCTGCAAACCGCGCAGAGGAGACACCAGTCGTTCAGCAACTACGACAAGATCTCGAGGCGAACCACGCACCCACCCTGACCGCGAGACTCAATAATGATTTGTACGACACATACACCGTATTGGCTGGTCAAACCCACCGACCTGATCTAAAAGTCGGTCGCGACGAAATGTTGGAAGTCCTCGAGCACGGGGGGAGGGGGTATGGCATTCATCTGCCCCTGATCGACAGTTACTGGACGATCTTCTTGGATCCATCGAGTTTGGATCTACAGGCCGCGATGAAAGTCTTCTATCCGCCGCAACCCGCCCCACGGCGACGCCCGGCATAACCGCAGCTCGATGGCCGGCCCCGAGAACGCCGGGACCGGCCATCGACGGTGTCAGGAAATCGCGAACTCGCTGACCTGAGTCGTTCCGTCCTCCGCGTACACGGGAACAGTCTTAGGGGCAGATCCGAACACCTCGGTGCCGTCGATGTTCTGCTTGCGCAGCTTAGAAGCTTCGGCCGGCGACGTGGCTCCGCTGTCGAGGTCCTGCTTGAGGATGTATCCCTGCACTCCGTCGGTGCCGATCGCAGCGACGAGGTCGGGCAATTCCGCGTCGGACGGTGCGGTGTCGCCCGGTCCGAAGGATTGACCCGCTGCATTGGTTCCCGACTCGACAGTGGTCGTTTCGGACTCGGAGGTGGTCGCGGACCGGGCAGCCGGGGCGGTCCAGTCCAGCGGGTTGCTCGGGAAAGTCAGGGCTTCGCGGTATTTGCTTCCATCCCATACCGCAGTGAAACCGTGACTGTTGTACGAACCTGTCCCGCAGGTCGCGGTCGTGCCCAGTGTCAGTGAAGCTGTACCGGTGGAGCTGTACTTGTAGCCGACAGCCTCACACAATGCTCCGCTCTTGAACAGTCGAGCTCGCACGCCGATGTCACCGGGTGCGACCTGCTGGCCGAAGACAGAGTAGATCTTCGACTGTGCGGTCAGGTTGGGCGAATTGATGATTGTGGAGGTGTTCAGGAACTGAACACCTGCGCCGTTACTTCCTGCTGGGCCGACCCAACCGGTGACAACGTCCGCGCTAGCAGCGCCTGGAGCGGCGAGCACCAACGCTCCTAGCAGGGCGGCGATGGTAGCTGTTTTACGTAGTGGTCGAGTTCTCATGTTCGAGGCCTTTCCGTTGGGTACCTTTTATCGGATTCTGAAGATGAAACGGGCTCGTTCAGCCGATTGCCGAAACGAAGTAGTCGTCACCGGGCATCACTCTGTTCCCGCGGTAAAATTCGACCATAAGGGTGCCTTGTTTATTGTTCTCGGTAAGAGGGACCCATCGGACGGTCGACCCGTAGCCGCCCTGCACGGTCGATGCGAAAGGGTATTCATCGCAGGATGGGTCTTTCATGTTGAGAGGTTTCTCGCCGAGTAGATCCAACCGCTGTTGTGACGACCGTGGGCATGCGGCGTCCCGATTTGCCTGATTGTCAGCAGAATTTCCACGAGTCAGCGGCGCGCCAGTACCAGGAATTCCGAAACCAAAGGCAGCCTGGCCAGCCTTAACTGTCTGAGATATGTTCGGGAACGCTGCTTGGGTGTACTGGACAGTCGGCTTCTCGTTCGGGTTGACGCAGCCGGTGCCGTAGTTGACTGATTGAGCAGCATCACACCTGAATTGCTGGCCGGTGGTGCGCGTGCGAACGGGAGTACCATCCAAGTCGTTCGCCGGCGAGTCTCCAATGTATATGAATTGAAGCGTTCGCTTGTCGAACGCGTTTGTCGCGTTTCTCGTCACATAATGCTCGTACTGCTGGTACCCAGTCCCTCCGATGACCATCGGAAAAACGTAGGCGGGATAGGTAGTGGTGCTGTCGTTGGCGAGATCGAGAACAACGAGTTGGAAAGAGTACGTACCCGGAATGGTGGTTGTTGGAGAAGTCGACGAGACATCGCCGTAGAATTGGATCACGTTTTCTTTGGTCTGTGTCTGAAGAGGGCTACGGACCTGGAGAGTGACGTCGATGACCCAGTTTCCGATCGGCTCCAACGGGCCGTTAGGGAAATTGGGTTGAATGAATTGCTCGACGATGGTCGAATATGTTTTGCACGACTGAAAACGTGTTTGGAAACATATAGGACCGGATTGGCGTGCAGATATACCCGACTCCTCGGCATGCTTCTGTGTCAGCCTTTGTGCAATTTCCTCCGCTTCGGCAGGGTCGGTCACTTCGCGAGAACTCCGCTTTTCGACCACCTTCTGACCTGAGGTGGTCGTCGCTCCGGAGTCCGGTGGCACCTCGACTGGAGGCGCATTCTGGCCAGGTGGAGTGCCCTCTATGTCGCCCGGCGCCTCGTTTATCGACGGCACCTGAACCTCCACCGGAGCGGAGTCGCCCCCCGAGGGGCTGGGCTCGACTGGTTGCGCGCTGGCGGTGACGCTAGGTGCCGCGATGACGACCAAGCAGGTAAGACCAGTAGCCAACAACCTTGCGAACGAGCGAACTGCTGGCTTCTTCACGACTTTCTTCCGCACTGATTCCTCGTAAGGTCCGTCTGCCCAGACGCCATTACGCTTAAAAGCAGCGTCAGGCAGAATTCGGGCAGGAGAGTGGAACGTCCGAAAAAGACGTGGAGGCCGCCCCGACTACTACAAGGTGCGTGCCACAGGCGCTCGGTGAGCGTAGGCAAACGCTACCAACAGCTGGCTTGTCTTGGCAACGGAAACAGAAATTACGGAACCTGTGGTCGGAGCGTCACCAGGATTGCTCTGGAGCGGTCATCGAGGTCGATAGCTCTCGCAGACACCGACACCGCGACATAATCCGAATAGGGTGTCAGAAAACGAAATTCGGCCGATTCCACAGCCCCGGCTTGCGCAACTTTCAAGGATTGTCCGATTCGGATTGCATCAGGAATGTCACCGGGGTGTAGAACCGGTTTAGCGCCGGGTAAGTGGCTTGTTTGCCATGCAATGCCAGTCGGAGCGTCGCCATACCAGTACAAAAGCTGAAGTGAATCGGGGTCAGCGATCGCGCGATACTCCGAGGGATCGGACAGCGACCGTGCAACCAGCGTATCCAGACCCGCGTTACGTCGATCGATGTGTTCAGTACCCTCCGAAGGACCAATATCCACAGACACTCCCCGAACAACCCGATGAGGTTCACCAGTAGGGCCGATGCCGTCGTGGAGAAAGTGTGCCGTGAACTGCATACGCCGATGTGCACCCGATGGACGGCATTCCACACCGACCTCTTGGAGCACAGTTCCCGGCCCACCGGAAACGAGCTGCGCCAGCACCGATGCTGTGGCGTCCCCAAGATCCAGCTTCGCCAAACCATCCGGAATCGGCCGACTCAGATCAACGCCGAGCTCAGCCCACGTCTGAGTCGCGCTCACGATCGGGCTGCGCCGGGCCACCCCTGAGGTCAAGTCCCACTCGAATGCCCACGCCGAGGGCCGATCACGCAGAGGAGCCAGACGATTAGCAACCTGAACCCACACGCCATGAACGCGACCAGACACATCGTCGGCAATCGGATCAACGCCAACCGTCCGCGAACCATGACTACACCGAACAGGGCTCCCATTTCGGCACACCTGCATGACAGCATCCAGTACGGCCTCGGAATCTCTACGCCAAGTATTTCGGTTGTCCTCATTCCTGGATATCTCGGAGTCGGACCCCGGTGTCATCGCGGGATCTCGTGGCGGGCCGAACCCCAGGGGAGGAAGAGGGAGTAAGCCGCTCAACAGCGGCAAGCGCCCGCATCAGCCGCGCGGGTGACCGCCTGCGGTCGCGTCGAAATGTCGCTATCTGTTGTCGGGCTGGTCTCGACCGGGCCGAGTTACGTCAGTGTGTACAACGCCTGGGGGCTGGCTGCGTAGGCGGTGTCGTAGTCGACCGCGGTCAATGCCTCGACGGACCCGGTTGCGGAACGCTTCTGCCAATCGGCGCCGTTGCGACTACGCCAGGCGTATCCGTCGGTGTCGATCCCCCACAGTGCATCGCCGGCACCGGCGAGCAATACCAAGTTCGGTGCGTCGAGGACAGGAGAGAATGTTCGGGCCGTGTCGGTGCTGTGCTGAAGTCCATCAGGTGTCACCGCCCATACTCCGGAGCTCGTAATCGCCAACGACGCCGCGGGCGCAGCGGCGCCGGGAGTCCAGGTGGAGCCGCTGTCGGCGGAGACGAGTAGACCGGTACTGCCATCGAATCCGACGAGGATGCGTCCATCGGCAGCCAGCGCGTGGAAGTCGACTTGTCCCTCCAGTGACCGATCCGACCACGACATTCCGCCGTCATTGCTGCTACGCAGTCCCAGTGGGTTCGCCGCCGTGCTGGATTCGCCGGGATGACCGGAGGTGAAGAGGGTATCGGTGGCCGGTACACCCGACAAACCCATGAAGTCATCGTCGGAAGAGCCGACCCTGGTCAGGTTTCCGGACGAACCGATGGCGAAGAGTCCTGTGTGGCTACCAGCGAGGACGGTGCCATCGGCGTTGACGTGCAATCCGTGCACATGAGCCAGTGAGGAGGTGAAGTCGACCACTGCCGGATCGGCCGCGCCGTCAGTCGCTGCCGGAGCGGAACATCCAACGAGGGACAGAGCTGCGATCAGAGACGGTAGCAGGATGCGGGAAAGCGAGATGGACATAAAGTGCGGTTCTCGTTCTGTCGATGAGGGCTCGGTGATGTAATCGCTTGAGCGTCAACGCCAAGTGATCTCCCGGTCAGGCGCGGTGAACATGACCGGATACGGCGGCTGAGGTGGACGTGACTGCTCGGGCGGTATGTGCGGGACGACGTAGACGCATCGACCTTCATCTCCATTCACTTAATCTCCAATCACTGAGGCGATGTACGAGCGCGGATCGTTCGGCGGCGAACAGCCGTGGCAGCGACATCGCACCGACGATCGGTATCGGCTGAGTGCGAACAATTCCGACACCTTCACCCGCCTCGCCGTGGCGAGCACTCAACTACTAACCAGCATAGTATTTCGGGCAGGTCAGGCCGAAGTGCCCATCCGGTTCGGTGTCATCGCAGATGCGCCGGTGCGTCGCCCGGGGTGATGCCGACGTGGACGTGGTCGCTGTGCACGTCGTCGGTGAAGAATCCTGGACGGTCACCGTTGAGGTCGGTCGGACCTCCGACCTCGGTTGCGCCCAGTAGGGCTGCCGCAGTGACGAATTCGGAGATCGTTGGGTTGTTGAAGGGATCGTCGACAACGCGCCGACCGTTGATTTCTCGGATGTCCACCGCTCGTCCCACTGCGTGGTTGGACAAGCGCGGGTGCGGGAAGACGGTCTGGATGTGACCGGTGTGCATCACCTGCACTGCGTAGGTGAATCGATCGGCAAGTCCGAGCATGATCTGGAGCACATTGTTGTTGATGCGTCCGGTTCCGATGTCGAGTCGTGCAGGCTCGGAGAGCGTGATGCGAGGGTTGCTCAGCACCGACGACGCAGCGGCGGTCAGTGGTACTGGGGACCCAAGAGAGGTCAAAGGGTTGATCTTTTCCACCGTCCAGGCCGCGCCAGCGGCGATGTCGCGCTTGAGCCGGATATCGAGTGCCATCTGCCGGGTCGTCTCAGCCGGCTGCGCGAGCGTGGGGCGTTGTAGGAGTTGGTCGAACAGCACGATCACTGCAGCACTCTCTGGACCGATTCCGGCGTACTGCGGATACACCACTCGCAGGGTGCTGGCGAGGGCCTCGTCGGGTTGAAGCAGTGCTGCCGTCGCCGCGACTTCGAGCGATACCCCTGCGGTGCGCAAGCTGTCGAGTACTCCTCCTCCCTCGCTCCAGTTGCCACCTGCTTCGAGGAAGCTCGTCGCTGCGCGTTTGATCTCGGGCATCACTTCGCCAGCTGTCGGCATCCACCGCCCCGGATTCACCGGGGCCGATGATCGACTGCTCGGTGCGCTCACGGCCGGGGACCGTGCGGGAGATGCGTTACTGCTCGGTGCGAGGCTGGGGGATTGTCTGTCGGCGGTGTTGATGGTGCAGCTGACTGTGAGCGGCAAAACGGCTGCGGCTGTGAGCAGTTGTCGACGGCTGACTGTGATGGCGTTTCCTTTCGTGCGCGGGGGTCTCAAGGGTGAGTGTCGTGGGTGATCACCGCGGCGGCGGTAGCGGCAGGCCGGGAATGTCGATACTGGGCGGCGCTGGCGTGGGCGTGCGGTCGGGGGCGGGGGAGCCGTCACTGATGTACAGCGTGATCAGCGATCCCGGGATCGCCGCGCCGGATGGGGATGTGCCGGTAGCGGTACCGCGAGCGCCCTGACCGGTGGTGGTGACGACGGTCACCTAGAATCCTGCTGCTTCCAATCTCGATGTGGCCGACGACTGGCTCATGCCGCTGACCTCAGGTACTTGGCCGTTGGCGGAGCCGCGGACGTATTTGTCGTCGACCGGTGGCAGCTCGATGGGGCCGAAGTTCGTGGCGATTGGGTCCATCGCGTCGTACCAGGTTCGTGCGGGTTCGTTACCGCCGTAGAGGTTCCCGGAGCTGCAGGGCCGCAGTGGGAAGGAGCAGATCTGGCCCGGTGTCGGTGAGTCACCGTAGGTGTAGACGGCGGCGGCGTAGCGGTTGGTGAAGCCGAGGAAGCCCGAGGATCGGTTGGATTCGGTAGTGCCGGTTTTCCCGGACATCGGCAGCGTCCAGCCCACGGACCCGGCCGCCGATGCCGAGGTTCCTCCGGGTTGGTCGTCCTTGCTCATCGCGTTGGCGAGTGTGTTGGCCAGGCCGGGTTCGACGACCTGCTCGCACGCTTGTTGTGTGACCGGTACAGCTACACCCTCGCGGTCGGAGATGGAGTCGATCGGGTTCGGCGGGCACCAAGTACCTCCCGAGGCGAGGGTAGCTGCGACGTTGGACAGCTCGAGCGGGTTGACCCAGGTAGGTCCGAGTGTGAACGAGCCGAGGCTTTGCTCTTTCTGGAGGTCGGCCATGCTCTGCTCGTCGAATCCAGACGAGCCGGGGAGGGTGTAGGAGCGAAGCCCTAGCCGCACTGCCATGTCGACTGTCGGTGTGACACCGACGGACTCGAGCAACTTCACGAACGCCGTGTTCGGTGATTGCGCCAGTGCGTCGGTGACCGTCAGCGCCGGTGGGTAGTTTCCGACGTTCTCCACGCAGTAAGCGCCCGCCGGGCAGTTACGCGCGCCGCCGTCGCCCAACCCCCTGACCTCGACGCGCCGGGGAACCTGCAGTGTGGCGTTGGTGCCGAGTCCGCGTTCCATCGCGGCGGCAGTGGTGAATATCTTGAAGATCGACCCGGCGCCGTTGCCTACGAGTGAATACGGTTGCGGCTGAACCGTTTCGTCGGCGTCGGCATCGAGTCCGTAGGTGCGACTACTGCCCATGGCGAGGATGCGGTGTTCGTCCTGTCCGGGTGCGACGACATTCATCACGGTGGCGACACCGTCGAGGTCGGGATCTGTGTTCGCGGTCAGTGCGGCCTGGGTCGAGTTCTGCACCGCCGGGTCGAGAGTCGTTTTGATCAGATAACCGCCCTCGTCGATCTGCTCGCGGCTGATACCGGCGTCCTCAAGATATTGGAGTGCGTAGTCGCAGAAGAACCCTCGATCACCGGCGGCGATGCATCCACGTGGGAGGGTGTTGGGCTCGGCCAGCACCCCCAATGGCTCGGATTTGGCGGCCTCGAATTCTGCGGCTCGGTTCGGGATGGTTTCGATCATGTTGTCCAAGACAAGGTTTCGGCGGCTTGTGACTCCCTCGACGTTGGTGTACGGGTTCAGTGCCGAACTGGACTGAACCATCCCTGCCAGCATCGCTGATTGCGTCGCCGTTAACTCGCTGGCATCGACACCGAAGTAGGTTTGCGCGGCGTCTTGGATGCCGAACGAGGCATTGCCGAACGGAACCAGGTTCAGATAGCGGGTCAATGTCTCGTCTTTGGTCAATTCTCTGTCCAAGGACAACGCCATTCGGATCTCGCGGATCTTGCGAGCCGGCGTGGTCTCGATCGCGGCACGCCGCTCGGCGTCGGTGTCAGCGACGACCAGTAATTGATAGTTCTTCACGTACTGCTGATCGAGTGTCGATGCGCCCTGCTCGACCTGCCCGCTGGTGGTGTTGGTCAAGAACGCTCGCAACGTTCCCTGCCAGTCCACGCCCTGGTGTTCTGCGAAGCGCCGGTCCTCGACGGAGACGATCGCAAGCTTCATCTCGTTGGAGATCTTCGCGCTCGGCACTTCGGAACGGCGTTGCTCGTATAGCCACGCGATCGGGTTGCCTGCCACGTCCGTCATCGTCGAGATGGCAGGAACTACGCCCTCGGCGAGTTCGCCGGAAACGTTGTCGTCGGTGTCAGCGGCGCGGTTCGAGACGTATCCCAGGCCACCGACGATGGGGAACAACACTCCTGCAAGCAGCACGCCTGCGAGCGCAGTGCATCCCACGAGTTCGAACACCGTTCGTCGGGTGCTTGACATCATCGTCTCGTTTCTGTCGACGGGGCAGTGCTCGCGGTCGTCCGGGTTGGTGGGACCGACAAGGGGAGCGGAGCACGGCCGCAGCGGCCGTCTAGCTCTCGCCGGTAGGTCTGCATGGTCCGGCCATCTCGATCGAGACGGTTTCCGCTTTTCTGCCATCCGAGGCGCTCGTAGAAGCCGCCTGCATTGTCGGCCACCCCGAGATCGGTGGACAGCTCGGCGCAACGTGCACCTGCCCGCGCAGAGTCGGATTCGAACCAGTCGAGCAACTGTGCACCCACTCCGATCCCTCGCACCCGTGGGCTCACCGCTATCGCAACGACGACGGCGACACTGTCGGCCGGGGGAGTCTCGGGTTCGCCGTTCGGCAGTGGGATGGGCCGAGCGCGCGCCACCGCTGTGCACCAGGGGCGAAGACGCGTACGAACGAACCGCATGGCGGTGCACGGGCGGACTGCCATCGCCGCACCGGCGTGTGCAGCCAACGGCAGCACGGTCATCTTCTCGCGCAGTAGATCACCGATATGGGCATGGTGATCGAGGGTGCCGAGGAGGAATCCGACGACGGCGCCTTCGCTATCGGTTGCGACAAGAGCGATGGCGTGTCGTCGGTTGACGAAGCTGCGGTGCCACCGGCGCAGGAACCGTGCTCCCAGCTCGGGGAACAGGCCAATCGGTAGCTCGTCGAGGTGCAACTGCGCGCTCTGCGGTAGATCGTGCGGCCCGGCCTCGCGAAGGACGATCGCGACTCCGGGAGGAGGCGCGGCGGGGTTGGGATGAGGGAAACAAAGGTGCGGCGTAGACGATGAAACGTTGAAGAAGATATGCATGGCGTTGTCCTCGACGAGGCAGGCTCGCGCCCTCACCGCGGAGGCGGCGCGCGAGAAGAAAGGTGGACCGATCTGCGCAAACGCAGACCTCTCACACCCTCAGAAGGCATGCCGCGTCGAGCACGGACATCGGCGCAGGGGGAGAGACCGACCTCTCAGTTGGCGACGATCTCGATGCCTGTAGACCTCGAAGCTGGTGCAGTAGCACTGTCCATCCGGTCCGGCGCAGCAACATTGCCAGCCCTAGCGCAAGGATCGCCACCGCTATGTGGACGGACCCGATCAGGGATCCGTGATTGTCGTGATGACTGGACGCGCTACCGCCGATCCCCTCGTCCTGCTCCGGCGCCGACGTGTGCTCGATTTCCGGGACGCTCTCGATGACCGCAGCCAGCGGAGCGTGGCCGGGCTCTGCGGTGGTGTGTGCGACCTGCGACATCATCAGCACCGCCACTGCCGTGGCCGCCATGATGGACCAGAGCAGAATTCGGCGAATACACTCGCTCAACCGAATCGGACACACACGACGAAAATAGCAGATCCATGTCGCCGTCTACCCGCGCTAGCGACGAATACCGTGTGCGGTGACGCCTCCAGCGTTCCATGCGGGCCGCACCCTCAACTGCCAGGCATTGTTGGGTTCGACGTTGGCGCAGGGCCGTGGTGACCCAGAGGGCGGCGGGCCCGTCATCGAGCAGGTGCGCGGCGGCGCGATCCACGGTGACCAGTACATCCTCGTAGGCCAGTCGTAGTGGCGCTCGCTCATCGAGTTGGGACATCGCGACATCCTCGATCAACTGCAGAGGGAACCGCGCCGCTTCGTACTCGGCACGCAAAACAGCTAGTGCAAGTGTGCCTGATCTCACCGCACAGGTATTACTCCGCGGGATGAAACGCGTTTGGACGGCATGAGTAGAAGAACCGATCCGCGCCTACCGTGGGGCCGAAAGCGGCCTAAACCGAACCGCAGCCCGGCAGCGTTCCGGATGGACCAAGTACCACGTTTGTGGTTGCAGCACTTACCCTCTCGCCCAGGCGACTACCGCACACAACTGCACACGGCCCATCAACTACTATGTTGCATAGTAATTGAGATGCAATCGTCGAAAGGGTGTGGCGGTGTGACAGCTGATCAAACCCCGGCGCTCACATCGCAGGGACGGTTACGCAGAGCAATCGCTGCGGTGCGCAACAGGTGGCGGCAACTGACCTCGATGCGAACGGCACTGGTGCTGCTGTTTTTGCTCGCTATCGCAGCAATCCCAGGCGCCCTGCTGCCACAGCGCAATCTCAACACCCAGGCGGTTGATTCCTACATCGCAGCGCGCCCGGCTCTCGGGGCCGTCATGGACACGCTGGAATTGTTCGACGTATTCGGAAGCTTCTGGTTCACCGCCATCTACGTCCTACTGTTTGTGTCGTTGATCGGCTGCCTGACTCCCCGAATGATCGAACACGGTAAAGCCCTTCGCGCACAGCCAGTTCGCGTACCCCGAAACCTTTCGCGACTACCGCTTCATCATTCGGGCGCTCTCGCCGGTAGCCCGAAAACCGTCATCGACGACATCGCGCCCCACTTGAGAGGGTGGCGTACTGCCGTTAGGCCCGAGCCCGATGGGGCGCTCACCCTCTCCGCCGAGAAGGGCTATACCCGCGAAGCGGGAAACCTACTTTTTCATTTCTCGCTGATCGGTCTGCTCGCGGCCATCGCCATCGGCAAGCTCTTCGGTTACGAAGGATCGGTCATCGTCATCGCCGACAACGGGCCCGGTTTCTGCAACACCTCGCCCGCCATCTACGACTCCTTCCGGGCCGGCAACAGCACCGACGGAACCGGGCTGGAGCCGTTCTGCATCAGAGTCAAGGACTTCAACGCCGACTACCTTGAGAACGGCCAGGCAGAGATGTTCACCTCGAACATCTCCTACCAGTCCGCCGACGACATCGCCGCAGACACCTGGCGCGACTATCAACTCAAAGTCAACGAACCCCTCCGGCTCGGAGATGAACGCATCTACCTCACCGGCCACGGATACGCCCCGGAATTCACCGTGACCTTCCCCGACGGTCAGAGTCGAACCGAGGCCCTGCAGTTCCGGCCCGACGACGCCACCACGTTCCTGAGTAGCGGGGCGTTGCGTTTCGATCCACCCGGCGGGACCTATGCCACCGCCGATGAGCGACGCCGCGGCCAGATCGCCATCGAAGGCCTCTTCGCTCCCACTGCGCAATTCAACGGAACCCTGCTCTCCTCCCGCTTCCCGGACTTGGTCGATCCTGCTGTGGCAGTGGATATCTACAAAGGAGATACCGGCCTCGACACCGGCATACCCCAGTCGATCTTCTCCCTGGACCAGGAGATGATCAACCAGGGCCGACTTGTCAAGCAGGATCGGGTGAACCTGCGTCCCGGTGAATCGACGACCCTCACCGACGGCACCAACATTCGATTCAACGGCGCCAAGGAGTTCGCCAACCTGCAGGTCGGATACGACCCCGCACAGTTGTGGGTGCTCGTGTTCGCGATCACGATGATGACCGGACTGTTGGTCTCGCTGGTGATCAAGCGACGTCGAGTCTGGTTCCGTGTACTCCCGGCCGAAACAGGCCGATCGAGCGTGGAGATGGGCGGGCTCGCCCGTACCGATCACGCCGGATGGGGACCCGAATTCGAGACCCTCCGCACCGAAATCTGGACGCCGCGGACAAAGAACCACTCCGAGACCCTCGATACAGAAACGGTGTAGCGCCATGCCGATCGACGACAACCTCGCCCGCTGGAGCGACATCAGTTTCGAGACCGCCTTCGTGGTCTACCTTCTCGCCGCGATCCTGTTCATCGCACAACTCGCAACGACACGAACAGCGACTCTGAGCCGGGCCTCGAGTCTGCATCCGCAACTGATCGCAGCGACATCATCGACACCGGGATACGTGCCGGTCCCCGAGCGAAGAGCCCCGTCCGAACGCCTGGGCCGCACGGGACTCGCCCTGGTAATGCTCGCACTCACTTTGCATATCGGGTCGATCGTCCTGCGCGGGATCGCCACTGGCCGCCCGCCGTGGGGAAACATGTACGAATTCGTCTCCGTCACATGCGCGGCCGGCATACTTGCCGGACTGATCGTGCTGCGCTCGGAGCAACTGCGCACACTATGGTTGTTCGTCCTCGTGCCGACCTTGATCCTGCTCTTCATTGCCGGAACTGTGCTCTATGCCAACGCGGCGCCCGTCGTACCAGCCTTGCAGTCGTATTGGCTCCCCGTGCACGTCTCCGTCGTCTCGCTCGGCAGCGGGGTGTTCCTGATCTCCGGTGCAGCCAGCACATTGTTCCTGATCCGGATCCGATATCCCAACAACAACGCCGTCCCCGACAGCAGAGTGGGCCGGATCGTCGCTCGTCTCCCCTCGGCGCACTCGCTCGACGTGCTGGCGTACAAGACCACCATCTTCGCGTTTCCCCTGTTCGGAATCGGTGTCATCCTCGGCGCGATCTGGGCCGAGGCCGCGTGGGGTCGGTTCTGGGGCTGGGACCCGAAAGAGACGGTCTCATTCATCGCGTGGATCATCTACGCCGCGTACCTGCACGCCCGGGCCACCAGCGGGTGGCGTGACACCCGGGCCGCGTGGATCAACATCGCCGGATTCGTGGCCATGCTGTTCAACCTGTTCATCATCAACATGGTGGTCTCCGGACTGCATTCGTACGCGGGTTTGAACTGATGTCGCCTGCTAGCCGCCGCCCTGTGCTTCGGCGAGTTCATGCGGCACCGGTCGCGTCAATCCCGCGTCGACCCGGCCGGTGTTGCCGACCGGGTATCGACCGGACCAGGATCCAGGAGCCACGACCACGATCCGAATCAACTGACTGCCTCGTGTCCGTAGTGCATTCCGGAGAGGGAAGTCACAGTGCCCCGAGCTTCGTCACCGGCCAAGACTGGGGCATCGACCGCGTCACCGATCCCACGATGTTCGAGACATCGGCGCAGATCCGTACTGCAGCAAAGGCGTCGACTTCATGAGACTCGGCCGCCCTACGGGGGCTCGCACACGCGAACAGAGCAGTCTGCCCGCCACGGCAACGGCATCCATCCTTGCCGTTGTACTCCTGGTCTCCGGATGTTCCGCAGGCGCCGACGCCGTGCCCTCCGGAGGTAGCTTCGATTTCGTTGCACCCGGTGGTCAAACCGACATCGTCTACGATCCCCCCGAAACGCGCGGAACCATCGGTGAACTCGCCGGACCCGATCTGATGGAGGAAGGTAAGAACACCGCTCTGTCGGACTATGACGGCGAGGTGGTCGTGATCAATCTCTGGGGTCAGTGGTGCGGCCCCTGCCGCGGCGAAGCCGACGACCTCGAAGAGGTCTACGAAGCAACCCGCGAGCGCGGTGTGCAGTTCCTCGGTATCAATGTTCGAGATCCGCAGAAGGACAAAGCGCAGGACTTCGTTGTCGACAACAATGTCTCCTACGCCTCGATCTACGACCCCTCGATGCGGACGCTGATCGCCCTCGGCGGGAACTACCCGACCAGCGTGATTCCCTCGACGCTGGTACTCGATCGAGAGCACCGGGTGGCGGCAGTGTTCATGCGTGCCCTCCTCGCCGAAGACCTGCTCCCTGTCGTCGAACGGATAGCAGACGAATGACTGTTCTTCTTGCCCAAGGCGGCGTTGGCTCGACGTTCCAAAATCTGGCATCGAGCGGACCTCTGGTACTGGCGATCGCCGCATGTATGCTCGCCGGGCTGGTCTCGTTCGCGTCACCGTGCGTGGTGCCCCTGGTGCCGGGCTACCTGTCGTACCTGGCGGGCATCGCAGGTGCCGACGTGCCGTCGCTCGCCGCCGCCTCGACTGGTGAAGCACCGCCGAAGCTGGCAAGCCGCTGGCGCGTGGCAGGTGCAGCGGGGTTGTTCGTCGCCGGCTTCACCATCGTCTTCGTCCTCGCCACCGCCTCGATTTTCGGGGTCATCGGCACCCTGCGCATCAACGAACAGGTGCTTCAGCAGGTCGGCGGTGCCATCACGATCATCATGGGCTTGACGTTCATCGGGTTCATTCCCGCATTCCAACGCGACACTCGATTCGCGCCGCAAACCATCTCGTCTCTTGCTGGAGCGCCGCTGCTCGGTGGCGTGTTCGCGCTCGGCTGGACGCCGTGCCTTGGCCCCACGCTCGCCGGGGTGTTGTCCGTTGCCGCTGGAACTGAAGGCGCAACCGCAGCGCGCGGCGTCACTCTCATCGTCGCCTACTGTCTGGGACTCGGTCTACCGTTCGTGGTCCTCGCGTTCGGCTCGAGTTCGGCGATGCGCGGTGTCGGCTGGCTACGGCGGAACTCGCAGAGAATCAAAGTGGCAGGCGGAGTGATCATGATCGCCGTCGGTGTCGCCCTGCTGACGGGGGTGTGGGGTCTGTTCATTGCCTGGATACGCAATGAATTCGTCAGTTCGGTTGTATTACCCATCTGAGAAGGAAACCGAGCAGCCGCACGTGCAAGACCACGCCTCCCCAACTGCCAGTGCCGGTGGTATCGAACCCACTCTCTGTCGACGGCGCGCCCCCGCCGGGCCGCGATGACCCCATCCGAGAGCCGCCCCCTGTCCCTACCGCGGATCTGCGTGTCCCAAGGACCCCGCAGGCGGGTGCATCAGCAGGGGAGGGCATGTTTCCGGGGCCGTGTTGATCGGTGTGGCAGCTAAAAGGGCCAGGTCCTTCGAAACCGAAGGGCGGGGCTCGGTATTAGCCGAGCCCCGCCCTACGGTTGATAGTTCCCAGAATTGAGAGTTACTGGGCGAGCAAACTTTCCATTGTGGAGATTTCGCTCTGCTGCGCATCGATGATTGTGGAGGCAAGCTCCTTGGCATCAGCATTGGAGCCGTCGGCCAACTCGATCTGAGCCATCTCGATTGCCCCCTTGTGGTGCTCGATCATCATGGTGAGCCACATGGAGTCGAACTCCGCTCCGTTAGCGGCCGACAACATGTCCATGTCTTCCTGGCTCATCATGCCGGTCATGCCACCGCTCCCCATGTCCATACCGCCCATGTCCATTCCGCCCATGTCGGCGGACGCTGCGGGCTGTCCCCATGCGGTGAGCAGGGCATTCATCTGCTCCATCTCCGGTGCTTGAGCTGCTTCGATGGCCTGGGCCAGCTCGATGACCTGAGCATTCTCGGTTCGGCCGTCGACAAGTGAAGCCATCTCCACCGCTTGTGCATGGTGGGGGTACATCCCTTCGACGAACGTGACATCGGCATCGTTGAATTCGGCCGATGCTTCGGCGGAATTCTCGGAGGACGACGAGGCCGGTGTATCGCTGCTCGACATGCCGGGCATGTTCATTTCGCCGTCGTTACTGCTGCAGCCAGCGAGAACTGCGGCGGCGACAGCGGAAGCCGCCGTTATCGCGATCGTGAAACGGGTAGATCGATTCGAACGCATAACAAACTCCTGAAATTATGGTGGGGTGGTTCGGATCGACAGGCACACTGACCCGTCGACATCTGTGTCTCACACAACGGTGAGTCACCTGTCAGATCCGAAGCACAGACAATTCGGAGAGAGTGAAAATGGTCCAGGGCGGCGGGTGCCCGGTTCGACGACGAACTGCCGACAGCCGCGCAGCGTGGACGAGAGAACCGGCGAAGCCCACAACGATTGCCCGTAAGACGGCCAACGCCGCGACAGCACCGATGATAGCCAGACACAGATGCATGACCGAGCTGTGATCGCCACAGCCGTTCCCGCAGTGTGCTGCGGAACCACTCTCCGATGCTGTCGCAGATGATGCTCCCGAATGCTCGTCGACGGCAGGTGGAGCGCTCACCGTCGAGGTCATCGAGTGTTCGCCGATACTCGTCGCCGTTGCGAACGACATCGGCGCAGAATGCATGAGAAGGACTCCGAACAGCACTATCGAAGCGCAAACAGCACCTAGGAGCCACTTCTGGTTCATAGGTTCCGTGGCTGAAGTCCTCACCGGTTCGATCTTACCGGTCTGCCACACGGGCATCCGGTCTCCTCGCAGTCGCGGCGTCCGGACCGTGGACATCGAATCAGGTGGCGATGGGCCGGTTGATTGCGGTCACTTCATCCCAGGGAACGGGCGCGACTTTGACGACGTCGCCGCCGGTGGGGGCGTTGACGTATTTCCCGTCGCCGATGTAGATCCCGATGTGTCCGATCGGTGAGTAGAGAGAGATGAAGTCACCCGGTTGCACTGATTCGCGGGAGACAGGTGTGCCCGCTCGTGCTTGGTCTGCGGCCACGCGTGGAACGGTCAGTCCCAGTTGTTTGTAGGCGAAGTAGATCAGTCCGGAGCAATCGAAGGACCCCGGCCCGGTAGCTCCCCAGGAATAGGGTTTGCCGAGTTGGTCGAGGGCGATGCGCATCGCCTCCGCTGATGTTCCACTCGCAGCCGAGACGGCGGCGGGTAGCTCGGAAGGATTCGTGGTGCCGGGGCTGACGATGGCAGCTCGATCCGCATCGGTGAGGGCGGCGAATTGGTCGGTGATTTTGGCGATCTGATCGGCCAGGTCGGTCTGGCGTTGCTCGAGGTCGCGTTGTGTACGTGCGGCGTCCGCCTCGGCTACCGCAGCGGACGCCTGTGCTTGCCGGGCTTGTTCGAGCTGGTCTCGCGCTTCGTCGTCGATCTGTGTCGAGTCGGCGAGTGCAGCGGCTCGATCGGCGAGGATCCGGTCCAACAACACCATCTGATCGAGTAGTTGCTGTGGGCTGTCCGCGACCAGAACGGCCCCGAGAGGGGATTGCGGTACACCTTTGTACGCGGCGTCGACAGCTGTGGCCAGTGCTCGACGGTTGGCAGATGCGGCCACTTCGGCTTCCCGAGCCGCCGCCGAGGTCTCGTGGGCGAATTGAACTGCGGTACTCAGTTCGCCGCGGCGACGATCGAGGGTGTCCTGCGCGGCGTACATGCTCTCGGTGAGAGTGAAGGCGGTCGCATTGAGTTCAGCGAGTTGTCGTACGGCTTCGGATGCGTTCACCGGGGGTGCAGCAGGGTCCGCCGAAGCTGGAGCATTTACCGAAAATGCCGCGGCAACAACGATGATCGAGGCGATCAGGGTAGCGCGGACACGCCGCGTCGGGCCTGAAAAAGAATGCACAGAAGAAATCCTCTGGGGTCGGTGTGGGTTCCCTGCGTCACCAGCGAAGGAAACGGAGCGCGGCGAGAGCCGCATGGGACTGTGTCCGGCCTCGCCGGTCACCATTGTCGGGTATCGGCAGTCGTAGACGGTTCCTCACGGTCGGCTGAGGCTCGCGTCGACGCTCGACGCCTGTGCCGTATGGGCGGCGAGTCGGCGTCGATTGACGCCGACTCACCGCACCTGCAAACTACTATCATTCATAGTAGATGGTGGGGTGGTATCCGCTGACCGGGAGAGGGATGACGACTGTGACGATGCGTGACTGGCCGGCGCGGCGTTGGGTGGCCGCGTTACTGGGCGCGACGGTGGCCGCGCTGGTCGTGGCGATCCCCACCGGGATCATCCACACTGCGTTCTACGTTCGAATGACCCCGGTGTTGTGGTGGAACTATCCGGTGTGGATTGCCACCGCAGTTCTCAGTGGCCTCATTCTTGCGACATACGTGAGCACTGGGCTGGCGTCGTCGGTTTCTTCCCGTGTAGGGGTCAGTGCGAATGCGTTGTCGTTGTTGGCAGTCGGATGTCCGATATGCAACAAACTGGTAGTGGTGGCGGTCGGGGTGAGCGGTGCTCTGGATCTATGGGCACCCGTGCAGCCCGTAATCGGAGTGATGTCGGTGGGGGTGATGGTGTGGGCTCTTCGACTGCGAATCCGCGGGGAACGCGCGTGCCCTACTTCTCGCGTAGGTCAGGAGTTCGGCAACTCCGCTGGCTTTGGCGGTGCAGGCGCAGCAAAATTGTAGGATTTCTCGCCACGTCCTATCCGCGGTCCGGCAGCAACAGACGACGAAGGCGACCGCTTCTCGATGCGCCATCTGCGGTGTTGGGCTGTGCCTGCGACACCGGCAGGCGGGCGTCGGCCAGCAATCCTGCCACCCCGGCGGCCACGCAGGCCGACGTCACCACTATCAATGCCGGATTCGTTCGCCCGGTCAAAGCGTCCCCGAACAGCACCGCGGTGATCGTACCGGGCAGAATCCCCACGACAGTGGCCGTCGTGTAGGGCAGCAGGCGCACCGCGGAGAGTCCGGAGCAGTAGTTGACCAGGGCGAACGGTGCCGGGGCAATGAGCCGTAAGGACCCGACGGCCAGCCACCCCCGCCGAGCCAACCGGGCATCGATGGACTTGACCGCAGGATTCGTCAGCCGCTCCTGCACCGCGGTGCGCCCGAGCGCGCGCACCAGCAGCAACGCCAGCACAGCGCTGACAGTTGTGGCGGCGATCGTGACGGCGACCCCGGTGGCGGGACCGAACAACAGTCCGGCGCTGAGGGTGAACACCGTGCGCGGTACCGGGGCAATCGTCAACACCGCCTGGGTCAGAAAGAACACCACCACGAACGACGGGCCCATCGACTCCGCCCACTCGCGCACCACAATGATCGACGGGCGGGGTACGAGGGCGGCAGCCACTGCCAGTATTGCCAGCGCTGCCACGGTGGCGAGGACTCGGCGATCGCGCAGAATCGCCGATACGGTTTCGGTCATGACGGTCTCTGCCTGCGCCGCCTCGCCGAGGTTTCCGACAAGCACGCGGGAGTGGACGGCGAGGAATGGCTTCGCACTGCCGGTGCTCAGGAGCGGACGAGCCGTGAGATCGCGTCGGTGGCCTCTTTGATCTTCGCGTCGGCTTGGGGACCGCCGGCGATGGCGGCGTCGACCACGCAGTGGCTGATGTGAGCTTCGAGCAGGCCCATGGCCACCGCCTGCAAGGCTTTGGTCATCGCCGAGACCTGGGTGAGGATGTCGATGCAGTACTTGTCTTCCTCGACCATGCGCTGCAGTCCTCGGGCCTGGCCTTCGATGCGCTTGAGGCGTTTGAGGTAGGCGTCCTTTTCGGTGATGTAGCCGTGCGCGGCGTGATCATGGCCGTCGGTCTCGGCGGGTGCCTGCGCGGCCGCGGGAGTGGCCATGGTGTCCTCCTGGAATCCGAGTGTCATGCCGAGCATCCTCGATTATGCCCGCCCGGGGTATGGCGCGAGAGGGTCGGTCCGTCGAGTCGTCGCTGGGCCGCCGCCGCAGCGCACATCACCGCGCAGCGGGCCACCGCTCGGGTCGCCGGGTGCCGGGTGATCTGCACCAAGGTCGTTGTCACGAAGGACATGGCCCTCTCCTTTCGTAGGCTGCATCGGGGTTGTAGCGGTGGGGTGGGGTGGCGCGCCTGCATGCCACGCCCACCCCAGCCTTTTGGGTGCTTGTTCTACCCGCGCGGTTATCCGGTGAGGGACTTGAACCGGCGCAACCGCAAGCTGTTGCTGACCACGAACACCGACGAGAACGCCATCGCTGCACCGGCCAGCATCGGATTGAGCAGCCCGGCCGCAGCCAAGGGGAGGGCGGCCACGTTGTAGGCGAACGCCCAGAACAAGTTGCCCTTGATGGTGCCCAACGTTCGGCGGGACAGGCGGATAGCATCCGCTGCTGCGCGCAGATCACCGCGCACCAACGTCAGATCGCTGGCTTCGATCGCAACGTCGGTACCGGTGCCCATCGCCAGACCGAGGTCGGCCTGCGCCAACGCGGCGGCGTCGTTCACGCCGTCGCCGACCATCGCCACTACCTTGCCCTGCTCCTGCAGCCTTTTGACGACGTCCACCTTGTCTGCGGGCAGCACCTCCGCGATCACTTCGTGGATGCCGACCTGGTCGGCGATGGCACGCGCGGCGGCTGCGTTGTCGCCGGTGAGCATGATCGGCGTCAAACCCAGGCCCCGCAGCTGCTCGATCGCCTCGGCGGAGGTGGGTTTGACCGCGTCGGCGACGACCAGTACTCCGCGAGCCCGACCGTCCCAACCGACTGCGACGGCGGTCTTGCCCTCGGATTCGGCTGCACGCATCGCACTTTCGAGTTCGTCCGGCAGCTGCTGCGCCCGGTCGGCGAGGAGGCGGGCCCGTCCGACGATCATTGCGTGGTCGTCGACTATGCCCTGCACCCCGAGGCCTTCGATATTTATAAACTGCTCCACCGGTGGCAGGGCTCCGACCTTCTCGCGGGCACCTTTGGCGATGGCCTGGGCGATGGGGTGCTCGGACGAATCTTCGAGTGCACCGGCCAGGCGCAGCACCTGCGCGGTGTCCTCGCCGTCGGCGGTGATCACGTCGAGCAGAGTCATCTTGCCGGTGGTGACGGTGCCGGTCTTGTCGAGTACCACGGTGTCGACACGGCGGGTCGATTCGAGCACTTCGGGACCCTTGATCAGGATGCCGAGCTGAGCGCCGCGGCCGGTGCCGACCATCAGCGCGGTCGGGGTGGCCAGGCCGAGGGCACACGGGCAGGCGATGATCAGGACGGCGACGGCTGCGGTGAACGCGGCCGCGATCCCACCGCCGGTGCCGATCCAGAAGCCGAGTGTCGCCGCGGCAAGGGCGATCACGATCGGGACGAAGACTCCGGAGATCTTGTCGGCCAGACGCTGAGCTTGGGCTTTACCGGTCTGAGCGTCTTCGACGAGTTTCGCCATCTGTGCGAGCTGGGTGTCCGAGCCGATGCGGGTCGCCCGGACCACGATTCGGCCACCGACGTTGACCGTCGCGCCGACGACCAGATCATCGGGTCCTACCTCGACGGGCACGGATTCGCCGGTCAACATCGAATTGTCGACCGCGGAAGAGCCGTCGGCGACCACGCCGTCGGTGGCGATCTTCTCCCCGGGGCGGACGACGAACTCGTCACCGACGATGAGTTGATCGGTGGGGATGCGCTGTTCGACACCCTCGCGCAGGACGGAGACTTCCTTGGCACCGAGCTCGAGCAGGGCACGCAGGGCGGCACCGGCGCGTCGCTTGGAGCGTGCTTCGAAGTAGCGGCCGGCGAGGATGAAGGTGGTGACTCCGGCTGCGGCCTCGAGGTAGATGTTGCCGGCCCCGTCGGAGCGGGAGATGGTCAGCTCGAACGGGTGTGTCATGCCGGCCGTTCCGGCGGTGCCCCAGAACAGGGCATACAACGACCACCCCAGTGCTGCGATGGTGCCCATCGAGATCAGGGTGTCCATCGTTGAGGTGGCGTGCCGCAGATTGGTGAAGGCGGCCTTGTGGAACGGCCATGCCCCCCACACCACCACGGGTGCGGCGAGGGTCAGGGAAAGCCACTGCCAGTTGGTGAACTGCAGTACCGGAACCATGGCCATCGCGATCACCGGCACGCTGAGCACCAGCGATATGAGCAGGCGTTGGCGCAGCGAGGCGGTGGGGTCGATCTCGGCTGGCCCGGCCGCGTCGGGGTCGGTGGAGGAGGCGGCGGGCGCGGGGACCGTGGCGGTGTAGCCGGCCTGCTCGACGGTGCCCACGAGATCCTCGGTCGAGACATCACCGACGTAGTCGACGCGTGCTTTTTCGGTGGCGTAGTTCACCGTCGCGGTGACACCGTCGAGCTTGTTGAGCTTTTTCTCGATCCGGTTCGCGCAGGAGGCGCAGGTCATACCACTGATGTCGAGTTCGACCCGGCCGTCGGCGGTGGGGTGGTGCGTGACGGGATTCATCGTCGCTCCTCTCGGGGTGTGGTGGTGTGTCAGTGTCCGTGCCCGGCGGGCATCGGCTCCGAGGCGGCGGGCACCGCGGCGTATCTGCTGTCGGTGACCATCAATCCTCCAGGTCTCTGATTGGCGACGGGCCCGCCCGCAGTGGACACCGCGGCGGCGTCGTGAGTCGAGGTGTCGTGTGTGTCGGGTGGTGCGGCACCTTCGGGGCCGAAGGCGTCCCCGGCTCCGAAGGCGAGCCCGAAGACCGCGGCTAGGGCGATGGTGAATCCGACGAACTTCGATGATGCGTTCATCGTGCGAATCTCCTGTCCGGGTCTGGTGTCGATCAGGAGGCGAGCTGGTAGCCGGCCTCGTCGACTGCGTGGGCGATGGCCGTCTGCTCGATCGGGGTGTCCGAGTCGATATCGACTCGGCCGCTCGCGAGGTCGACATTCACGGCGGTCACACCGGGGATGCCGCTGATCTCCTCTCGGACCGAGGAGACGCAGTGCCCGCAGGTCATTCCGGTGACGGTGACGGTGGTGTTCATCGATGCCCTTCTTTCTTCGATTCGGAATGTGATCGAGGTCGTCGCGACCCACTTACAGATTTACCATACCCCCCTACGGTATGCAACGAGATGTGCCGCACCGGTGCTACGGCATGACCCTGGGCACTGACCGGAACACCGCCCTCGGATGCGGGAGCGGCACCCAGAATCGAACGTCGCACCAGAGCCTGCATCGGCGGGCGTCCTCGACTCCGGCTACTACGAACGCGGATTACGCGCGCGCAGAGATGCCCACAATCTTCTCGATGATGTCGCTTCCGTCCTTGCCGACGTCGAATCTCGTGCGGACAGAGTGTTCTTTGGGTGATGATCATCGTCATCGCCATACTGGCCACGATCATGCTCTTCGTATACGAGCGTTCGGCCATCACACCGGTAGTCGGTGCGCAGGCAATCCATTCGGCGTTCTGTCCTGGCTGCGGTCGGCGTCGCTGCGTTGACCGTACTGGCGTTCGACCTCGGGATGGGTGGTTGGATGCTGCTGCTGTACTACACCGAGACCATGCCACCGGCCACCGATGCTGCGTTCTGGATGCTCATGCAAATCGGTATCGTCCTCGGGGTGGTCACGGGTTACCCCGTCGTCCGTCGCCTCCAACGTCACCGCAGTACCCCCGCCTGAGGTGTGGGTGGCCCGCATTCGTGTGAATGCGGGCCACCGGTCGGTGGATAGTCGTGAACGGTGCCGCGTCGATACCCTCGTGTTCGGCAATCATCGTCGAGGTCTCGGGTGTGGGCAATGCAGGCCACTTCTCGGCGTGCACTGCCGCTAGCCGGTGGCCGGTACCTCGCCGCTTTCGGTCACCGTGGTCTCGGTGGGGGGTGGGGTGAGCCGGTCGGATCGATCGAGCGCATAGAGAGCGGCCACAGATGCCGCCCCGACCAGGGTCAGTATCGCCCAGATCAGTGCACCCAGATGCGCGTCGCTGAGAAGCCCGAAGACGGCTCCTGTACCCAGGTTGCCGAGCAGGATGCCGACCCCGACGATGGTGTTGTAGAACCCGTAATGGGTGGCCACCAGCTTCCCGCCCGACAGGGTCACCACCGTGTCCATCTCGAACGGAAACACCGCGGCGGTGCCGACCGCCAACAGTGCAGCGGTGAACACCAGGGCACCGGCGGCGGCCCACCCGCCCAGCGCGGCCGGGCTCGGCAGCACGATCAGCGGGAGGAACGCCAGCGCCATGATTGCCATACCGACCACCACGCTTCGCCCCGAACCCCACCTGCGGGACAACCAGGACGTGATCCGGAACTGCCCGGCGATCGCGACCACGCCGGAGACCACGAACAACGAGGTCACCAGAGCGGTGTCGGACCTGCCGTTACCGACTACCACCGCAGCCTGCAGCGGCAGCGCAAGATAGATCTGGAACGAAAGCACGTAGGATCCGATCATCGCCAGCGCGAACAGCACGAAGGGTCGGTTGGCCATCACCACCCGCCAGTCCTCGAGTACCGATGTCGTGGCCCCGGTCGTCTCGGCCCGGTGCGCGGGGAGCGTCCAAATCTGCACGATCGTCAGAACAGCAAAAATCGCGGCCGCTGCCAGTGAGGTGACTCGGAAGTCGAGGGTGGTCAGAGCGAGACCGATCAACGGGCCCAGCAGAATCCCGGCCTGATAGAACACGTTGAACACCGCGAACGCCTCGACCCGCCGTGGCCCTGCGTCGGCGGCCAGATACGCCCGCACGGCCGGGTTGAACAGCGCACCGGCGAACCCGGTCGCGGCCGAGGCGAGCAGGATCGCCGGCAGCGATTCCACGGCCGCGAGCAGTACGAAACCGGCAACTCGCAGCAGGCAGCCGGCGACGATCAGGGGTTTGTATCCGAGGCGGTCGGCGAGGGTGCCGCCGAGCAGGAACATCCCTTGCTGGGAGAAGTTCCGCATCCCCAGCACCAGCCCGACCGCCCACGCCGCCAGGCCCAGGGAACCGGCCAGATACCCGGCCAGGTACGGCATCAGCATGTAGAAACCGACGTTGATGGAGAACTGGTTGACCATCAACACCTGGCTGGGCCGGTCGAAGCTACGGAACTTGGTCAGAAAAGTTTTCATCGAACGCTCTCGGTGGGATCGACGACGGTGGGATCGACGACGGTGGCGCACCGCGTCCACGACGTCACAGTCTCATCGGTGGGGTGGGCGATGGTCGTCGGCTCGGTCGGCGGGTCAACGTCGAGCAGGCCGTGCTCGGTGCAGTAGTCGTCGTTGTAGATGGTGTCGAAGTAGCGCTGCGGTCCGTCGGGGAAGACGGCCGCGACCCGGGTCTCCGGCGGGCTGGTGCGAGCGATCCAGCCGGCCGCGAGGGCGACGGCCCCGACGCTCCAGCCGCCGCTGGCGTGGTGCGTCGCCGCCAGGGTGCGGCACGACCACACCGCTTCGTGCGGGGCCACCCAGTGCACCTCGTCGAAGGCGGGATAGTCGATGTTGTCGGGATAGATGCTCGAACCCAACCCGCGCATGAGCCGAGTGCTGGCGGGTTGCCCGAAGATCGTCGATCCGATGGTGTCGACACCGACCAGTTTCAGGTCGGGGCAGAACTGCCGGAGCACCCGGGCCACCCCGGCGGAGTGCCCTCCGGTGCCCACCGAGCAAACCAAGGTGTCGACGCGTCCGAGCTGGGCGATGAGTTCGTGAGCGAGCGACTCGTACGCCTCGACATTGTCCGGGTTGGTGTACTGATCCGGGCACCACGACCCTGGATGTGTATCGAGGAGCTCACGGACCTTCTCACGCCGGGCCTGCTGCCAGCCGCCGTCGGGGTGCGGTGTGGTGACCAGTTCGACGCGGGCACCGTACGCGGCGAGCATCCGGTGCACGATCGGTTCCAGTCCCGGGTCGGCGACGAGGGTGACGGGGTGGTGATGGGTGATCCCGGCCAGGGCCAGACCCAGGCCGAGGGTTCCGCTGGTGGATTCGATGATCATCGCGCCGGGAGCGAGGTCGCCGCGGGCCTTGGCTTTTTCGACCATGTGCAGCGCGGGGCGGTCTTTCATCCCACCGGGATTGCTGCCTTCGAGTTTCGCCCAGAAGCCGCGGCCGGAGTCCGCGAACGGTTCACCGATCCACAGAACGGGCGTGTTGCCGACCATTGTGCTCGGTTCCGGGCAGTTCTTGGCGGTCGCCAACATGTGGCCGGCGGAGGACGGTGGCACGAGTGTGGAGCGAACAGCACTGTTCATGATGAGTAGTCCCTGTATGTGATCTGCGAGGAGCGCAGTAAGTGAGTGATGGGCAGCACGAACTGGGCCATGAGAGGAGAAGTCCTCGGATGGCCCGCGGGCTGCTGATCAGCACCTGTTGATACAGAGTTCGTTCAAGACGGTTCGGCCGTGCCGGATCGGAATGGGTAGATCCGGTGGGGCTCGCGAAATGCGCGGGGCAGACATCGCCACCAACACCACAGCGAAGGCCATCGCTGCGACCGCGGCGATGGTCGATGGGCGGGGCGGGTTGTCGGATCGGGGCATTGCGATGACGGTGTTCGTATCGTGCGCCATGTGGGGCGATCCGTCGTCGATGTGCGCGTGGTTGGGGGAGAGTTCCGCGGCGGCCTGAGACGAGGACGAAACGATGTGTACGCCGTCGCTGTGATGGTCCTGTTCCCAGGCGATGCCGCATTGAGCGATGGTGTGAGCCAACAAATACAGGACAGCGGCGACTGCGATAACCGTCCGCAGGCGCGGCGGGCCCAGCGCAGAGATTCTCACAACGCCTCGACGGTAGCAGCCGGAAACTGGGTTGGCCCAAACCCATTCAGGGTGCCCCTGATGTGCCGCCGCCGAATCGTGCGGTCACACCGCCCGCCCGCAGGCACCACATGTTTCTGGTCACGTCGAACACGGCCAGGACGATCGGGGCGGTGATCATGATGGCCGCCAGAGCAGATGCACCCGCATATGTCGGCGTGCTGCGGCGCGGTAGAAGCCAGTCTCCATCCCGGGGTCCAGCACGCATCTTGTGCGAGCCGAGGGTGGTCCGTGCACCGGTCGATGCCCGGCCACGAAGGGCACCGCGAAGGACAAAGGGCACAGCGAAGGTGCGCGGTCGATATCCCGGGGTATGCATCGACGTCGCAGAGGCGCGGTGTCGGCGGGGGAGCCGGTCCGGGCTCACCGCTGTTACTACTATCGTGCATAGTAGTAACCGAGGGTGGTCAGGTGGCGCTATGCCGTACATGAGAAAAGAGCCATGCAGGCATGCTCGATATCGAGTCCAGCGCAACAACAGTGAACCGTCACCGACGAACCCGACGTCGCCGTGTGTTCACCGCGATAGCAGGCAGGTCATCGTGTGCGGTATCTGCTGGTGTGCTGTTGTACGCGGGCTTTCCACCTCGGTCGCTGTGGTTCCTCGCGCCGTTGGGTGTCGGGGTTCTTGTTCTCGTCATCCGCGGCCGTTCCATCCGGGCGGCGTTCTTCTACGGGTATCTGTCGGGATTGGCGTTCTTTCTGCCTCTGCTGCCCTGGGTGGGTGTCTACGTCGGTGCCCCGCCGTGGCTGGCGCTCGCGGCGATCCAAGCGATAGCAGTGGCACTGTTCTGCGCTGCAGCGGCCGCAGTGTCCGGGTTGCGCTTCGAACCGCTGTGGATCGCCGCGATCTGGACCGCCACCGAAGGTCTGCGCGCACGGATTCCGTTCGGGGGATTTCCGTGGGGGAAACTAGCTTTCGCCCAAGCAGACGGCCCTCTGCTCTCGCTTGCCGCGTTCGCCGGTGCGCCCGGTGTATCTTTTGCAGTCGCAGTGATCGGCGCGGCACTGGCCAGTGTGGTCCGCCAGGTACGCCCGCCGACGCCGCGATTCGCAGTCGGGTCGGTGGCCACTGTGGTGATCGTGCCGGCTCTGGCTTTCGCGCTCACTCCCGCTGACGATGCAGGCGCAGCGCGTGCGACGGTCGCCGTTGTTCAAGGCAACGTTCCGCGGTCGGGTCTGGACTTCAACTCGCAACGTCGAGCAGTTCTCGACAATCACATCGAGCGAACAATGCAGCTCGGGGACGACATCACCGCCGGCAGGGTGCCCGCTCCCGACCTGGTGATCTGGCCGGAGAATGCATCCGATATCGACCCACTGCGCAACGCCGACGCCACTGCCGGGATCGACGCTGCAGCGCGGTCGGTCGGGGTGCCGATTCTGGTCGGAGCTGTGCTCGGTAACGACGACGGCACCTCGATGAATACCTCGATCGTGTGGGATCCGGTACTCGGACCGGGGGAGCGACACGACAAACGCAAACTTGTTCCTTTCGGAGAGTATCTCCCGATGCGATCTGTGATGACGAGGTTGTCCTCCTACGCCTCGCAGGCCGGTAACTTCGTTCCCGGGTCGGGCGACGGTGTCGTCGATATCGCCGGAATTCCGACGGCCGTCGCCACCTGTTACGAGGTCGCGTTCGACGAGCTGGTCACCGACTCCGTGCGTGCGGGGGCGCAGCTGATCACGGTCCCCACCAACAATGCGACGTTCGGGCGCACCGATATGACCTACCAGCAGTTGGCGATGTCGCGGCTGCGGGCGGTCGAGCACAACAGGACTGTTCTCGTTGCGGCGACCAGTGGGGTCAGTGCCGTCATCGACCCACAGGGGAAGGTCGCAGATCGTTCGGGCTTGTTCGCTGCGCAGACGTTGGTCGCTGATGTTGCCCTGGAAACGAGATCGACGTGGGCGACAAAGCTGGGACCGCTTCCGGAGTACGCCGCGGTCGTTCTTGCTGTCGTGGGGTGTGCTCTCGCATGGAGAAGGCAGCGTTCGCCGGCCGATGGTCTCCGACCGTCGACGTCCGGTGCTACCGCGCTGTGAGGCACGAAACCACTGCGGGGGACATCGAACTACTAACCATGATAGTAATTACCCCACTCGTCGTGTATCTTTTCGTTATCGCGTCGTGATCCGTTCGATACATCAGTGAGGTGCGCACGTCGATGATTACGCCTCGCTCCATTCGATTACCGAGGACTCTGCTGTGGCACAACACCGTATGACCCGCATGACCGACCGACGTCGACAGTTGTCGGACTGTGACGTGCCGGGAGTGGCGGTGACGCCGAGAGGGCGGCATCGCGCTCGGGCGCGCGCCACCGAGCGCCGCGGCAGTGTCGCTGTCGGTATTGCGGTGGCAGCGGGCGCTCTGGTCACGGCGGGTGCCCAATATGCGAGTCCCGCCCAGGCGCAGGCAGTCCCCGTGCACGAAGCGACACCGATGCAGGACCCGGTGGCCGAATACTTGCCTCAGATCCTCGCCATACCGGAGATCTCCAATATCAACGATGCGATCGAGCAGTTGGCGAAGGGGCAACGAAGGGCAGAGGAGAGCGCTGCGCGTGATGCAGCGGCGCTGCGACCACTGTTCGTTCGTCCGGTCGCCGGGACCCTGACCTCGGATTTCGGTCCACGATGGGGGACTACGCACACCGGGCTCGACATCGCCAACGCTATCGGAACTCCCGTCTACGCGGCAGCCGACGCTACCGTGCTCGACTCCGGTCCTGCAGACGGTTTCGGCCTCTGGGTACGTCTTCAGCATGACGATGGAACGACAACGGTCTACGGGCACATCGATCAAACCTTGGTGACCGTGGGGCAACGAGTGCAAGCCGGTGAGCAGATCGCCACTGTCGGCAATCGTGGCCAATCGACCGGGCCTCACCTGCATTTCGAGGTCGTCGACGCGGCGGGGAGCAAGGTCGATCCTCAGGAGTGGCTCGCCTCTCGGGGTGTCGCGCTGTCCGACGCGGCTGTTCGGTCGTAGGCCCCCGTTTCACCTCTCGGGCTCGCAGTAGGTACGGCGAACTTACCGGAATGCGGGCGATCGTACTGCGCGCCCGCTGAACATGTCGAGGCACCGAGGGTTCAGGTCTGATGGTGAAAACGAGACCGCAGAGACGCATCCGAAGTCAGTGCAACAGTGCGGAATTCGTTCCCATCGGCGGGCCGTGCGGTCGAGGCTCGACTACGAGTCACGGTCCGAACCGGTGATGGTGGCTCCGCGTTCCGCGAGCCAAAGTCTGGGGTCGACCTTGTTGCCGGCGGGTGTGTCGACCTCGAAGTGCAGATGTGGACCGGTGGAGATACCCCGGTTTCCTACCGTCGCAATTTCTTCACCAGCAGTGACGCGTTGACCTACGGTCACGAGGTTGTCGTTGTTGTGCCCGTAGGTCGTTACGGTGCCGTCATCGTGGCGTATGCGCACCCAGAGTCCGAAGCCCTGGGCCGGTCCTGCGCTGATCACGTCGCCGTCCGCAACGGCGACGATCGGTGTACCGGTGGAGTTGGCGATGTCGATTCCTTGATGGGCGCGGCCGTCGCCGAAGGTCGAGGTCAACGTTCCTGTTGTCGGCGCACGATACTTTCCGTTGCTCGACCCTGTTGTGCCGGTAGGGGATTGCGGGGCGGCCGACGGATGATCGCCCGCCTCGGGTGTCGTGGTTTCGGGTGTCGTTGTTTCAGATGACGTGCCGGGTGCCGACGTTTCAGGCACAGTGGCGTCGGGTTCGAGCGCGGGCAGTTCGGGCGTCGACGGGTCGGCGGCCGACTCGGGGTCCTGAGTGTCCTGAGTGTCCTGAGTGTCCTGGGTGCCTTGGGCGGTCGGTTGTTCGGTCGAGGGCTCGGCGTTCGACCTGCCGGGTGGGACCGCCGCATGTCCGCGCGACGAGGTGTGCGGGGTGGCCGGATCGTGGGGAGTCTCGGCGGCCGCGAGTGTGGATGCAAGTGTGGCGACGTCCATCGACGACACCAGTCGGGGGAGAACTGTGGGGTCGATGTCGTCGATCGGCGCGAGACAGGGGATCAGTCGCGAAAGGGCTCCCGTTGGTCCGTCAGCTGTATCGGTGGCTCCGATCGTGCCCACGAGGCAGGAGACGATGCGGCTCTGTGGGCCGGCCAGGTCGTCGAGAGCGCCGTTGGCGCGAATCTCGCGTAGTGCGCCGACGACGAGATCGAGGACCTCCTGTTGGACGTGCGGGTCCGATTGGGCCTGCGCGGGGAAGGCAGGCGGCGGCGCAGCCGGATCGGCGTCCGGGGCTGCAGACGCCGTGGGTGCCAGCGCGAGGATGCCTCCCACGAACGCGGTACCGACGAGGATGCGAGTACCCCACCGAGTTCGGTGCGCCATGTACGAGGACGAGGGCAGAGGTCTCATGTCGGTGGTCCTCCTGGACGGCAACTGCATACCTGGCAGTAATTCAGGTCGCCTTCGAGTCAAGGCGACACGCCGCATCACTATTACACCCTTTCCGCACAAGCACCATCAGTCACAGTGAATTACATCGGTAACATTCGCACCCTGCGACCCATTTCGATCGTCGGGTTGTTTCTCGGGAGCCGAAGTTCATGTACGTAATATCTTCTGCGCCAGAAGGACTCGGCGTCGCTGGACGGCCTTCATCGTGCGCCTCGATGGGGACGGTCGTCTTCGGCGAACGGCCGGAGAGCTGTGTGCTGGCACTGTGAGGCCCGAGGGTGAAGGGGCCGCGAAAGCGTTGACGGCGTGCAGGATCCACGTTGCTACTATCGAAGATAGTAGATCGTGTAGTATGACGCTGACAGACCGGAAGACATCGTCGAGGTGAACGAGACAGAGGTGCAGGGTGCAGCGGGTGACGACACGCTGGTCCCTACTTGCGATCATCGTCATCGTGACAGTTGTTGGAGCGCTGGCATTGTGGTCTCGAGATCCCTCGACCCAGTCGGTGGGGTCCGCAGGATCGGCACCTCACGTCGAGGACGAGGATCTCCCGTCGGCAGTGATCGCTACCCGTGCTGCCCTCGAGCCGTGCCCGACCTCGTCGCCGGTTCCGTCCCCCGTAACTGGCGAGCTCGTCGGTACGTCCGCACGATGCTTGGGAACGTCGGACTTATCCGATCTGGGGACCTCCCTGGCTGGGCAACCCACATTGCTCAATGTCTGGGCGTCGTGGTGCGGTCCGTGTAGACAGGAGATTCCGGTTCTGGCCCAGTACGCCGCAGAACCGGATGCGGTTCGGGTCGTCGGTCTCAACGTCCAAGACGATGCCGATGCGGCATTGAGCCTGCTCACCGAGCTGGGAGTGCACTATCCCTCGTTCGATCAGGCCGACGCGGCGTTGCAGACACTTGACGCGCCCCCTGTCCTGCCCCTGAGTTTCTTGGTCCAGAGCGATGGAACGATCGAGCGCATCACCTCGACGCCGGTGTTCTACGACCCGAGTCAGGTGCGGGAGGCGGTAACAGCGCTTGTGCGCTGATCTCAGCACGAGCACGAGCACGAGCACCAGCACCAGCAACGCGGCGAGGATCGAACGCCCGCCGGCGGACGGACTTCTACAGAATTGGGAGATGTGTATGACCAGGCAGCGGGCAGGTGCGTTCTCGCTCACGCGCCGCAACTTTCTCGCGCTGAGCGCGGCCGGAACGAGTGCCGTCGTGTTGGCGGCATGCGGCAATGGCTCGTCCGCAGCGACAGTTGTCGGACCGGACTCCGATGTGGTGGGACAGGCCGAGGACGCGCGGCGCTCGGCCGTCGGCAGACAAGTCGATATTTCCTTGAGAGCTCAGTCGAGCACGATCGACCTCGGCGGAGTGCAGGTACAGACCTGGACTTTCGGCGACAGACTCCCCGGTGCCGAGATTCGCCTGAGCCGAGGTGATGTGTTGCGCGCACAGCTCGACAACCGCCTCGAGCAGGAGACGACGATCCATTGGCACGGAATCGCCTTGCGCAACGACATGGACGGAGTGCCGGGCCTGACTCAGCCGGCTGTGGCTTCCGGTGACTCGTTCGGCTACGACTTCACCGTGCCCGACGCGGGCACGTACTTCTTTCACCCTCACGTCGGTACCCAACTCGACAGAGGACTGTATGCACCGCTGATCGTCGAGGACCCCGCCGACGGCTCGGACTACGACCTCGAAGCCGTCCTGGTCCTGGACGACTGGCTCGACGGGGTAGCCGGCGACCCCGATCGAGAACTCGAACGGCTGCGCAGCGAGGGCATGTCGATGGGCGGCATGTCGATGAGCGCGCCCACCGCCCAGTCGCCTCTCGGTGGCGACACCGGCGACGTGAGCTACCCGTACTACCTGATCAACGGCAAGATCGCCGCCGACCCCATCGTGCTCGGCGGACGGCCGGGCCAGCGGCTGCGCCTGCGCATCATCAACGCAGCTGCCGACACGGCCTTCCGTTTCGCAGTGGGGGGGCATCCTCTCACTGTTACTCACAGCGACGGATTTCCGGTTCAGCCCGAGCAGGCGCAATGCTTGTTGATAGGGATGGGAGAGCGTTACGACGCAATCATCACCTTGCAGGACGGGGCGTTTCCGATTGTCGCCGCCGCGGAAGGTAAGGACGGGAGCGGGTTCGCTGTGTTGCGTACCGGGCCAGGCGCCGCGCCGCAGTCCTCAGTCCGGCCTGCCGAACTCTCTGCAGCCCCGGTGATGGCTGATCAACTGATGTCGCTCGATACGGTCCGCTTGTCCGCACGCGAGCCGGATCGCACGTACGACATCGCTCTCGGGATGGAGATGGGCGGGTACACCTGGACGCTCAACGGTGAGACGTACGAGCAGCACACCCCCCTCGACGTTCGCGAAGGCGAAAGAGTACGACTTCGCTTCGTCAACGCCACCACGATGTTTCATCCCATGCATCTGCACGGACACACCTTCGAGGTTGTCAACGGTGCCGGATCAGGCCCCCGGAAGGACACCTCGCTGGTCTTGCCGAACCAAACTGTCGAAGTCGACTTCGACACCGACAATCCCGGCCAGTGGCTTCTGCACTGCCACAACCTCTATCACGGGGAAGCGGGAATGATGACATCGGTGTCCTACCTGGCGTGAGCCTACGGCCGCATTCGTATTCGAGGCATGCAAACCTCTCGGACCAGGGTGCTCGCTACCGAAGGATCACGTAGCTGGCTCGTTCGACGGGATAGAGTGAACACGCGCCTAGGAGGCACTCATGCAGGGTTTGGGAGAGCTCGAAGCTCTGGTGATGGACGTGGTGTGGAATACCAGCGCCGCAGTCCGGGTTCGTGATGTCATCGATCAACTCGAGGACGGTCGAGAACCGGCGTACACCACGATTCAGACGGTGCTCGACAATTTGCACCGTAAAGGCTGGGTACACCGACAACGCAACGGACGGGCATATTGGTACGAAGCCACCCGAAGCAGGGAAGAAGCCGCCTCCGACGCCTTGCGAATACTTCTCGAATCGACCGGCGACCCGACGAGCGTGCTGCTGCACTTCGCCCGCGGCGCTTCCGATGACGAATCGAAGGTGCTCACCCGCGGTCTGAAAGAGCGTCAGAGGTGACTGCCGTACTCCTGTGGGCCCTCGGTGGGCTGTTGGTTGCGGCTGCCGCGCCATTGCTGATGAGGTCGATGATCGACAGAGGTATCGATGCGCACGTCACGCTCTTGACGTGGTCGGCGCTCGTTGTGGGCACCTTGGTCAGCATTGCGGTACCGGTCGTGCTCAGTGCGATCCCCAGTCATGGGGGCGTGACGACCCTGGTCGACATCGCACACCAATGCTGGCTCGCCCTTCAGGGCGACATACCTGCCCGCGTCGAGGCCATCGTCGGGGTTGTCGGGATTGCGATGTTGGGCTGCGGCGCAGTCCGCTGGATCGTCCACCTGAGGCGCGCAGTGTGTGAGCGACGGCGAGTGTACGAGCGGCACATCGATCTGCTGCGCATCATCGCTGGAGGCGTCGGGTTTTCCGGTTCGAATCAACCCGCGTCGACCTTGTGGCTTCCGTTGGACAGTCCTCTCGCGTACAGCGTCGCGGGACGACCGGCGATGGTCGTGGCCAGCGAGGGGCTGCGTACGCAGTTGACGCCTGCTGAAGTCGAGGCGGTCCTCGCACACGAACGTGCACACATCGATGGCCGGCATCATCTGCTCGTAGGCATTGCCGAGTCGGTGGCCTATGCGTTTCCGTGGCTACCGATCATGCGAGCGTCACCTTCGCTCGTGCGCGCTCTGGTCGAACTCGACGCGGACGCCCGCGCAGCCCGCTCGCACGGACGAGACCCCGTGCGGCGCGCTCTGACTTCGCTGCGCCCGCACCCTGTTCCTCTGCCCGCCCTCGGTATGGTTTCCGATGCCACCGTTGTGCGGCTCGATCGTCTCGCCGTGGACCGAGTGATCCCGCATGCTCCCCTCCGGTGGGCGCGGGCGTTCGTAGCGTGCACCGCCGTTGCCCTGCCTGCGTTACCAGTAGTGGCCCTGCTGGGGGCCATGACGTTGGCATCCTGCGCGGTGGGATGAAATGCCCCGCGCGGCACTACAGATCACGGGAGCGAGTCCGCAATACTCGCCCCTCGGCTTTCGGGTGCGGGAAGCGATCATCATGAGACCGACGAGCGCGAGGACCATCGCCATCGGATAGCCGACCGCGAGATCCTGCCATCCGGCGCTCGGAAGAAACCGAAGCTGCCCGAGATGAATTACGACGTGGGTCGCACCGATCACGACACCCGCCATCAGGGACCACCCAACCCCGACCTTGACGGCGGCGCTCACGCTTGTACGCCTCGGTGTAGGGGCCGCCCGCGTCTTCCGACGACCGGCCGTCTCGTTCTTCGCCTGACATCGCGCGCTGCCAGCACGTCCATACGTTGTCGATCGTGAGCGAGTCGGCCGACGGAGCCGAACCACCGCCGAGGAGAAGGCAACCTGGGGCGAGGGCACGCCTGCGCTGGTAGCACTGAGGGTGACAGCGGGCGAGGTTCTGATTCGCCGGTACAGGCCGGGGCCCGTTCGACGTCGTTTGCGCCCGCTGGCAAACCGATAGGTTCACTTCCCGGCAGTAGCGGGACCATCGGCGAAGTGTCCGGTCCCGACCTGGTAAACCCCGAACAAGACGATCTCGGCATCCGATTTCACCGGATCGGTTCTGGTGCTCGACCTCCGGGGTCGGCACTGCGGAACGTGCGTGATCATTCTCCGATGGTTCGTCCGGTGTTTCGCCACGCGAGCATGCCGCCTTGTAGTTCGACGACATCGGTATAGCCGAGAGAGGCCAGTTCTTTCGCAGCGGTGGCGCTCATTGTCCCGGTACGGCAGTAGATCGCCAGCGGTGTGGTCCGGTCGGGCGGCAACGTCGCGGCCTGTTGTCGGATCTGGTCGAAGGGAAGACTCGAATCGGTTCCCGGGAGCTGGCCCTCGTCGGGGGTATGGACGTTGATCGTGACTCGGCCGGGATCGGCAATCGCGGCGGCGAAGTCAGCGGGATCGAGCAGTTCCGCCCGCGTAGCAACGGGCATCGACGCACTGGGCTCAGAGACCTCGCCGCCGGTACATCCAGCGAGTGCAAGGACGAGGACAGTCAGTATCGATGCCGGACTACGGAGCGTCGATCGGGACACCGAATGCGGTGCCATCGCATCGAGGTGATCACCGAAAGGCACACGCATAAAAATACGTTCGGTGATCACGAGAGCACCTGCGACGCTGCGAGGACGCCGATGAGGACCGCGCAGCAGATGAGCGAGACAGTGAGTCGGCCTCGACGAGTGTGCGCGTCCACTCGAAACAGAAACAGGCCTTGCCGGACCAATGTGTATGCGGCAATACTCCCCAGGAAGACCAGCCCTCCGACGGGAAGGTCGACCTGAAGTACCGCGGCGAGCGCAACTCCCGCGATCAACAGGGCTGCAGCGGCCTCGTAGAGCTGAACCGGAATCCTCCTCGTCGCCAGGGTGCGATCGGACGAAAACAGGCCCCACCGAGATCGAGTCGGACGCCCCGAACAGCAGCCCGCCAAGAAGCATCCCGGACGACCGATCGCCATGCCGAGAAACAATCCCGGGGTGGTTGCATCCAGGACTGCGCCGACGTCCATACCCCCGAGTGCTCCGCCGATGACCAAGGTGCCGAGCGAAACGAGGAGGAAGCCTTGTATGCACGCTCCTGCGCGGATGAAAGTAGATATCGGTCGACGGTGCAAGATCAAGTACCAAACCTTGGCACCGATATATCCCAGAATGCAACTCAGAGCTGAAATTGCAACAGCAGCAGCAACATTGGCATCCATGCGTGAGAGCAGGAATCCCTGAACAATCAATGCAACCACCGCTCCCGCGGCTACCAACGCCGGCCAACTCCACACCCGCACAGCGGGACCGTATGTCAGTAGCGCAGTGCGCGCGGTGAGCACAGAGTTCTGCTGCCGTTCGCTACTGTCTGCGCCCCCGTCGATGCGTCGCGCACTCACCTCCCACTCCCCGCTGGCAATGCCCTGAATACGGGTGGTCGCGGCGAACCGGCCTCCAGCGGCAGGACGTGATTTCACGACCAGAGTCCGATCGAAACCGACCTTCTCGGTCGATGCATGGCCCTCGACTTCCACCCGCGATCCAGTGAAGCGAATCGCCACGTCGTGGCTGGGCTCGGCATCGGCCCCGCCGACACCCCAGTACGTCACCGCAAGCCCCAGCGGCTCGACCTGGGAAATCTCATCGGTACAACTGGTGGCTGGTGAGCGCTTGGGTGCGTAACTCTGCGGTGCGGGCGCAACAGCTTCAGGCGTGCGGGCACGTGGGCGCTCCGGCGGCGCTGCAGTATCGATCGTCGGATCTGCGGCCTGGGCCGACGCTCGCGGTGGGGTAGTGGAGGCCGGCGCGAAAGCCCGGGCGACAGTGGGATGGAGTGCACCGCTGCCGGGCGAGTGGCCCCTGCTTCGAAGATAATCGGCGGCGGCGACGCTGACCGCAGAATGTGGGGCCACCGCTGAGAGGGGATGCCTTGGCTGGGGCTCAGTACGTATGGCACCGGGGTGGGGAGCCGGTGGGCCGCCCCCGGATCGTGTCGCCGTGGTTCGTCGTTTGTGCGCTTTCGATCGCGACTTGCTGGATTTCTTTCCCACAGGTTGCCTCCATCATCGCCTGTCCGGGCGACGGCGTCTCGACAGCAGTCAACTACTATGCTCGATAGTAGCTGAACTACTAAGCGTTATAGTAGGAGCTGCGGGATGACCACACTCCGCAGGTCAGCAGGTGGCTGGTGCGAGAGTGAGGAGCAGCAATGATGAATATGGGCACCATGAGTGGCGGATGGACGATGATGGCAGGAATGGCCGCGTTCTGGCTGGTCGTGATCGCTCTGTTGATCTGGGGTGCGGTTCGGCTGATGTCCGCTCGCCCGCAATCGGGGGAGGACGCGCAGGAAATCCTCGATCGTAGATTCGCGGCCGGGGAGATAGATCGAGATTTCTATCGCGCAGCGGTCGCAGAATTGGCGACCGCTGCGCTGCGCAAGCGTGCCGACACTCGGTAAAGAGCAACTGCGGTGTGACGGGCAGGCATTTTCACCGCATGTGACCGAGTTTGCGGACTGGATATGTCGGTGCGCGCCGGCTGGCCGGTAGGGCAGGGCTCGCCCGGGGCCGGTGAGCGGCAACTGTCGGCGCGTTCGAAGGCGCACCGAAACGATCAGATCGAAAGTGGAACCGAACGTGAGTGATACACCCATCTACGACTTACTCAACGCTACATCGGCGTCGCCGCAGCCCCATGGTGAACGAGACAGTATCGCTCCACCGTCCGATCTGCGGCGTCAGCGATCGACCGAACGAGCAGTTCCGCGATCTTCGAGAGTCGACACGCGGGCTCGCCATGCGCGCCGTGACACGGCGTAATTCGCCCTGCCCTGCCTCCAGTCGGTGAGAAGACTCGTAACGGAAATCGCAGCGAACGCCGATGATCCACGCGCGTGTGCAGGTACGCCCGTCGCTGTAAGGCTCAGCTGTGCCGCGGATGCATGCGCCCCTTGACCGAATCGGTATCGACATCCATGCCCGTCCGTGAGCATGACAGCGACCGCGGGTGCACCTGGTGGCCAGCCGACTGGCGCTCACGCGTTGACAACACCCTGACGGTTCTTCCCAATGAGATCAGGAAGGGGTATGGTTCGACTTGATCGACATATACCCCTATGGGGTATATGTTGTCCGAGATGTCGAAAGCTACGCATGATCATCACGCACTGTCAGTTACGCCGGTATCGATGTACGGCCACTGTGAGCCGTCGGTCCGCAACGACGTCAACGCCGTGATCGGAATGGACACTGTCGCGTTATCGGCGGCGGCAGGGACATTCACGGTCACCAGTGCAGCCGCGCTCGTCCAGGCGCAGATCATTGTCGCCCTCGACGCCGAATACACAGCCGAACCAGAACCCACGAGTTCATGGGATGAATGGATATCGAACTCGATGGATGAGAGGACTGCACGATGAACGATCACACACACTCCGACGTCGACTCCGCGCGGACGGATCCGCCGAACAGACTGCAGCACAGCGGGCATGAAGAAGGACCCGAAATGCACACGGACGGGGCAGAGAAGGCGACTCCGCAGTCGGACCACGACACCGGCGGGCACAACGCAGAGCACGGCGGGCACACCGGTCACGGTGATCACGTCGGTATGTTTCGTCGCCTGTTCTGGGTCATGCTGGTCCTTGCCGTTCCGGTGATCGTTGCCTCGAACATGTTCGCGATGCTCCTCGGCTACTCATTGCCCGACGCAGCGTGGATTGCCTGGGTCTCTCCGGTGTTCGGAACGGTGATGTACGCCTGGGGCGGGTCTCCGTTCCTCTCCGGAGCAGTCAGCGAAATCCGTTCCCGTGCACCGGGAATGATGCTGCTCATCGCCCTGGCGATTACCGTCGCATTCATTGCGTCGATGGGAGCGAGCCTCGGCCTGCTCGATCATCAGCTCGACTTCTGGTGGGAACTGGCCCTGCTGATCGTGATCATGCTGCTCGGGCACTGGATCGAGATGAGATCACTCGCCCAGACCACCTCCGCTCTGGACTCGTTGGCGGCGTTGCTCCCGGATGTCGCCGAACGCGTCGAGGGCGACGATGTGGTGCCGGTGCCCCCGTCCGAGCTGCAGCTCGGTGATGTCGTTGTCGTCCGCCCCGGCGGCCGCGTACCGGCGGACGGCACCATCGTCTCCGGATCGGCGAGCATGGACGAATCGATGATCACCGGGGAATCACGCACCGTCCGCCGCAGCGACGGCGATCAAGTCGTCGCCGGCACTGTCGCCACCGACTCAGGTCTGCGCGTCCAGGTCACTGCAGTAGGGGAGGACACCGCCCTCGCCGGCATCGGCCGCTTGGTCGCCGACGCCCAGAACTCGACCTCGCGCGCTCAGCGCATCGCGGACACCGCCGCTGGCTGGCTGTTCTGGTTCGCTCTCGGTGCCGCGATCATCACCGCTGCGGTGTGGACTCTGGTCGGGATGCCCGACGACGCCGTCATCCGCACCATCACCGTGCTGGTCATCGCCTGCCCGCACGCACTCGGACTGGCGATTCCGCTGGTGGTCTCCATCGCCACCGAACGCGCCGCCCGCGGCGGTGTTCTGGTCAAGGACCGGCTCGCACTCGAAACCATGCGCACGGTGGACACCGTGCTGTTCGACAAGACCGGGACCCTCACCAAGGGTGAACCCACCGTCACCGCAGTCGAGGTGACCGGCGGGCGCACCGCCGACAACGTTCTCGCGCTGGCCGCTGCCGCAGAAGCAGATTCCGAACATCCACTCGCCCGTGCCATCGTCGAGGCCGCACGCGCGCGGAACCTGACGGTCCCGGCTGCAGCCGGCTTTCAGTCGTCCCCCGCCGTCGGGGTCGCAGCCGACGTCGACGGCGTCCGGATCCAGGTCGGCGGGCCGGCACTGCTCGAGCAGGAACACGGATCCGAACTCGCTGTCGCCGACCGGTGGCGCGGGGACGGGGCGATCATCCTGCACGTCCTCGCCGACGGGGCCGTGATCGGTGCCCTCGCGCTCGCCGATGAGATCCGGTCCGAGTCACGCACTGCGGTAGACGCGCTGCACGCGCGAGGAATCGCGGTCGTGATGATCACCGGTGATGCCGACGCCGTCGCGAAGTCCGTCGCCACCGAGCTCGGTGTGGACCGCTACTTCGCCGGGGTGAAACCGGAAGACAAGTCGCACAACGTCGCTGAACTCCAGAGCGAAGGCCGTACGGTGGCGATGGTCGGCGACGGAGTCAACGACGCCCCGGCTCTGGCGCAGGCCGATGTCGGTATCGCGATCGGGGCCGGCACCGACGTCGCAATCGCATCGGCCGGAGTGATCCTCGCCAGCGACGACCCGAGGTCGGTGTTGTCGGTGATCGAACTCTCGCGCGCCTCGTACCGAAAGATGAAGCAAAACCTCTGGTGGGCAGCGGGATACAACCTCATCTCGGTTCCGCTCGCGGCAGGAGTGCTCGCGCCGGTCGGGTTCGTGCTGCCGATGTCGATCGGCGCGATCCTGATGTCGCTGTCGACGATCATCGTCGCTGCGAACGCACAATTACTGCGTCGACTCGACCTCACACCCGACACCATCACCGGAGCGGTGAACGAGGGGAGTTCCAACCCTCCGTCGCAGCGCACACCGTCACTGTGAGAGCTGATCTCGTACCGGGAACGCAGCCCTGACAATTGTGGAACGTTGATGGCCGCACCTTCTCCGCCGGAGAGGATGCGGCCATCGTTGTCTATAGCGGGCCGGGTCAGCCGAGCAGCCGCTGCATGGTGTCGATTTCCTGCTGCTGGGTGGCGACGATGGTGCGGGCCATCTCCAGGGCGTCAGGATTGGAACCGTCTGCGATTTCGGTGTTGGCCATCTCGATGGCGCCGGTGTGGTGGGCGATCATCATCGTCAACCACTGGCGGTCGAATTCCGGTCCCGACGCTGCCATCAACGCGTCCATGTCCTGAGCGGTCATCATGCCGCTGCCGGAGCTGTGGTCCATCCCGCCCATGTCACCCATGTCACCCATGTCACCCCTGTCCATGTCGGGCATGGGCTGGCCCCACTCGGTGAGCCAGGTGGTCATCTGGTCCATCTCGGGCTGTTGCGCGGCGGCGATCGCCGATGCCAGCGACAGCACCTCCGGGTTGTCGGTGCGGCCGTTCGCCATGTCGGCCATCTCGACTGCTTGGGCGTGATGCGGGTACATCATCTGCGCGAACATCACGTCGGCATCGTTGAACTCTGCGGACGCGCTTGCTTGGGCCGAGGACATCGGTGCCGAGGACATCGATCCCATCGCATGGCCGTCCATCGACGAATCGGCCGCGTTGTCGCTACAGCCGACGACGAGGAACGCGCTCGCGGCGGCAGCAGCGATCGAGGCAATGACTTTGGTACGCATGAGGAAACTCCTTGCAAGAGTGGGTAGTGCAGAGAATTGGATGTCGTTCGATCCGCCGACAGACACGCGTCTGCCGGGCTCCCTGTCACACTCGCAAGGTCACCGATCTGTCCAACTCCCATAACGTCCACGGCGGCGCACGCTCAAGCGTGGAGTCGGCCCGTCCAATGATCCGGTTCACCGATGTCGGCGCCAGGTCGAGGGCTGCGCTCATCGCCGGGACCGTCAGCGCGGGCCACGACACCGTCGTGCCGACGCAGGGATGCATCATCTGGTGCCCCGACGGGCAGTCATGTTCCCCGGTCATCACCGGAACCGTGGCGTCCGTGTGGGACGGTGCTGCGAACGAGGCATGGCCGCCGCTCATCGATGTGGACATCGAGCCGGTCACGGGCATCGACATCGGTGTCACCGAATGCATCAACAGGACACCGAACACCGTCAGTGCAATCAGTAAAGCTGCCGTCGGAGCTGTGCCCCGTCGACCGTGCCGATTCACTGAGTGCATGCGGCCGATGATACCAACATATACCCCCTGGGGGTACGCCTGTCTCGTCGCGTTCGGTCGTCGAAGCATTTCGTCATGTCTTCGAGGTGTCGAGTCCGAGATCTGTTGCGCGGTTGTAGTCGTCGTCGATGAGCACCACGCTGCGATGTTCCCGGTCGAGTAGTGAGGCCGCGATCGAGGCGCGATAGCCGGAGGCGCAGTGCACCCACACTTTGCCGTCGGGAACTTCTGCGAGTCGGTGCGGCAGTTCGTGGAGGGGAATGTTGATCGCACCGGGGATGTGGCCGTCCGCGTATTCGGACTGTTGACGGGTGTCGAGCACTGCAATGTCCGAGTCCTCTGCGGCGAGTCCGGCGAAGTCGGACACTTCGTAGGACCGTACGCGCCCGTCGCTGGCGAGCGAATGAATCTCTCCGACAGCGGAGCCGGAGGGGTGGTCGATGCCGATACGTGCCAACTCCCTTGTGGCCTCGTCGATTTGATCGGATGTGTCGCCGATCAAGGTCAGCGGCGCACCCCACTGGTAGAGCCAGCCGAGGTAGGTGACGAATGTCGTCGACAGCTCGAAGCCGAGGGAACCGTCGAGATGTCCGGCAGCGAAGGCGGTGCGTGCGCGGAGGTCGACGACCCATTGTCCGTCGTCGATGCGGCGGCGTAGTTCGTCGGGGTCGACGGGTTCTGGGGTGGACAGGTCGATCGGTGCGGGGCCTTCGGTGTTGATGACGCCCATGTGGGCGTAGTACGCGGGGTAGGCCGACAGTCCTGCGATCAACTCGTCGACGTAGGTTTGTTCGTCCTGGGTCAGCGCGGGATTGGACTGTTGCTGTTCACCGATGGTCGACGAGTCGCCGCTGGTGGGGGTCGCGGAGCAGAAGCTACCGAATCCGTGGGTGGGGTAGACCTCGACGTCGGCGGGGAGTTCGGCGGCGATTCGACGGACCGAGTGGAACTGGGCATGGGTGAGCTCGTCGGTGTGTTCGGAGCCGAGTAGGTCGGTGCGGCCGGTGGATCCGTAGAGCATCGAGCCGCCGGTGAAGATCGCGATCGGTTCGTCTCCGAGTTGCAGTACGTAGCTGACGTGATGATGTGTATGGCCCGGGGTGTGCATGACCTGAAACGTCGCCGATCCCGCGTCGACGACATCGCCGTCCCCCACTGCCCGTCGCTCGAATTCGACCGGGTCACCCTCGGGCACAACGTATTCGGCTCCGGTGGCGCGTGCGAGTTCGAGGCCGCCGGTGACGTAGTCGTTGTGGATGTGGGTTTCGAGTACGTGGGTGATGGTGGCGTTCTTCTCCGCTGCCAATGCCAGGACGCGGTCGATGTCACGTTGGGGATCGATCACAACGGCGATGCCGTCGTGGCTGACCAGGTAACTGCGGTCGCCCAGGCTCGAGGTTTCGATGATGGCGATATCTGGATCGGTCGTGCTCATGGGGTACTCCTACGGTGTTGTCGGGTCGGCCTCGTTTCTGACGTGAAATGTGTCGTTCAGGCCAGTGCGAGGAAGAGTTTTTCCAGTTCCGCTTCGGTCATGGGTTCTTTGTTGTCGGCGGTCTCGCCGGTCATGCATTCGCGGAGGCCGGTGGCGACGATCTTGAAGCCGGCTTTGTCGAGGGCGCGGGACACTGCGGCGAGTTAGGTGACGACGTCTTTGCAGTCGCGTCCGTTCTCGATCATGCCGATCACTCCGGCGAGCTGGCCGTGTGCGCGGCGCAGACGGTTGAGTACCAATGCGATGCTGTCTTCGTCGCCGACCATTGCGATCTCCTGATGGTGTGGGGGTGGTAGTCGTTCCAGATTACCCCTGGGGGCATCGGGTCGGTGTGTGCGTCCGGTCATGAAAGAAAGAGTGTGTCGACAAGTACGTAGCCTGCGACGGCGAACACCAGGTAGGCGAACCACGTGCGCAGCTTGTCGGTGTCGATGCGTGTGCTCAGTCGCCCGGCGACCAGCGAGCCTGCGATCGCCGCACCGGCGAACGCGGCTGTCAGCGGCCAGTTCCCGCCGAGCCCGTCGGCCTGAGCGATCAGTCCGGCGGCGGAGTTGGCGACGATGACCACCAGCGATGTTCCGACGGCGACACTCATCTCGATTCCCAACAGCAGCACGAGTGCGGGGATGATCAGGAATCCTCCGCCGACGCCGAACAGTCCGGTGAGGACTCCGACGCCGAACCCGGTCGGGATGGACCGTGGTGCGCACCGCCGCCAGTCGATCCCGGAATTCCCTGTTTTGCAGGCAGTTCCGACATCGTCGGTGCTTCCCAGCATCCGCGCCCCGGCGATGATCATGACGATCGCGAAGCCGATCATCACGGCGGCCTCGGGCAGATGTCTTCCCAGGGCGCTGCCGACCAGGGTGCCGACGATACCGGTGGCCGCGAAGATCGCCGCCAGTCGCCACTCGACGAGCTTCGCCCGCACCTTGGGGATGGCCCCGGTCGCCGAGGCGACACCGATCACCAGCAACGAGGTCGGTATCGCCTCCGCCAGGGGCAGGTCGAGGGCGTAGACCAGAACCGGGACGGCGACGATCGACCCACCGCCGCCGAGGAGACCGAGCAGGATGCCGACGGCGACGCCGAGAACCAGGGCCAGCGTCAGGGTCATCAGCTGTGTGCTGTGTCCTGGCCACCGAGTGCGTCGATAGCGGCCTGGAGCTTGGTGGTGGCCTCGGCGGCGACGTCGGAGAGTGCTGGTTCGCCTGTCGCTTGTACCATGATGTCGGGGTTCATGGCTTCGACGATGATCGATCCGGGTGCGCTCGTGTCGGCGCGGACGACGACATTGCACGGCAGCAGCAACCCGATCTGGCGCATGACTCCGACGGCGCGGTGCGCGAGGGTGGGATTGCAGGCACCGAGGATCAGATACTGCTCCATGTCCTCGTCGAGTTTGGCCTTCAACGTGGCCTGCATGTCGATTTCGGTGAGAACACCGAATCCCTGATCGGACAGGGCTGCTTTGACGGAGTCGACTGCGGTGGCGAAGTCGGTGTCGGTCAGGGTGGTCGAGAGTGCGATGTTCATGAGGGAAATTCCTTTCGATTATCAAACTGCGGTGATGTAGGTCTACCCGTTCAGGGGCCGACGAATACTCGGCACGCCGACCCGGCTGAGGAGTGCGCTCGCCGGACACCAGCCGACCGCTGCGTAGAGGGCGAGGTTCGCGGCAGCGAACGCGCTCAGTAGTCGCCACTGCGGTGCGTGTAATTCGCCGAGTGCCAGACCGGTGGCGGTGACACCGGCAGCAAGGGCGGGGACGATACGTTCGATCGGCCATCCTGTGAATGCCGCCGAGTGGGTTGTGTTCGGATCGATCATCAGTGCTCCGTTCGGTGTGGTGAGGGTGTCAGTGAGAGAAGCTGATCGACGGCAGCACCTTGCGCAGCCAAGCCGGTGACCACCATGCGGCGTGACCGGTCAGACGCAGCAAGACCGGCAGCAGGATCAGCCTGATCAGGAAGGCATCGAGCAGTACCGCGACACCGAGAATGATGCCCATCTCTTTCGGTGGGAGCGGATCGGACAGTGCGAAGGTGAAGAACACGGCGACCATCACCGCGGCGGCGGCGAAGATGACCCGGCCGGAGTGCGCGAGCCCGTCGACCTGAGCTGCCTTCGGGTCCCCGGTCTTCTCGTAGTGCTCTTTCGCGGTGGCGAGCAGGAACACGGTGTAGTCCATGGCGATGGCGAAGATCATCGCGAAGAAGAACACCGGACCCCAGCCGTCGAGGAAGCCTTGCGGGGTGAAGCCGAGCAGTGACGCACCGTGCCCGTCCTGGAAGATCAGCTTCGCGACCCCGAACGCTGCCGCGGTCGAGAGCAGACTGACGGCGGTGCCGAGGATCGCGATCAGCGGTGCTTGGAGTGCAACGAGCAGCAGAACGAACCCGAGGGCCAGAATGATGCCGATCACCAGCGGTAGGTAGTCGTTCAGAGCCTGCTGCAGATCGAGGTTCTCCGCCGGCGCCCCGCCGACCAACGCCGACTCCGGGAGTTCTGCGCGTAGGTCACCGAGGATGGTGCCCATTCTCTCGTCCGAGGGGTCCACAGTGGGAAACGCCTGTAGCAGTGAGTAGTTCGAGCCATCGGACGCAGGTTGGGGTGGGGTGACCATCGAGATCCCGTCGACGCTGCTTGCCGCGGTGGCCGTCGCGGCTGCGTCGGAAGAGGGGACGACGATCTGCAGTGCGCCGGGTGCGCCGGCACCGAACTGAGCCTGGACGAGCTCGTAACCCTGCCGGACCGGCGCGTCCTCGGGAACGACGGCGATCGAGGGCATCGCCACTTTCAGTCCGAGGACCGGAAGAGCCAGCGCGATGAGGATGCCCACGGACACCAGCGCGAAAGGCCAGGGATGCTTGTGCAGCAACTCACCCCACGCCGCGAACTTCGGGGAGCGGTGCTGCTGACGCTTGGCGTAGGGCAGGGACGCGGCGTTGACCTTGGAGCCGAGCGCACCCAGGGTTGCGGGGAGCAGGGTCATGGTGGCGATCAGCACGAATGTGACAGCGAGCATGATGCCTACGGCCATGGTGCGCACCGCCGGTGCGGGAACGAGCAGGACGGCCGAGAGGCTTACCAGGACCGTCAGACCGGATAGGACCACGGCTTTGCCTGCGGTGTCCATGGTTTCGGCGACGGCGGCACGTGGATCGGCGTTGCGCAGTGCGTCGCGGAACCTGGCGACGATGAACAGGGCGTAGTCGATTCCGAGGGCGAGGGCGAACATCATCGCGAAGTTCATCGCCCACACCGAGATCGGGGTGACGCCGTTGAGCAGAACGAGTCCGCCGGCAGAGGCGACCAGACCGGCGACGGTCAGCAGCAGCGGCAGACCCGCGGCGACGAGGGAGCCGAAGGCGAGCACCATGATCGCCAAAGTGACCGGCCACGAGAACAATTCGGCCTGGATCATCGCGTCGTGGTTGGCTTTGTTGAAGTCCGACCACAGTGCTGACGACCCGGTGGGGTAGACCTCGATGCCGTCACCGGACAGTGCGGTCAGCTCGCCTTTGACCTCGTCGACGGCTTTGACCATGTCGTCGGTACTCGCGTCTGCGCCGGCGATGAGGATGCCGGTGTGACGGTCGGGGCTGATGGTCATGCCCGGCTGGGGGGCGACGATCTCGCCGAAGCGGGTGTCGCTGTCGAACACAGCCGCGACGTCGGTGAGTGTCTGCTGCATCGCCGGGTCGTCGATCGAGGCGGTGTCGGAGTGAACGACGACCTGCACTGCTGCAGAGGAGTTGCCGCCGAAATGCTGCTGGGCGAGTTCGCGTACCTGGACGGATTCGGATCCGTTGGCCTGCCAGCCGGCCCCGGCCAACGACGAAAACACCGTTGGTGCAGCTGATCCAAGGGCGATTAGGGTGATCAGCCAGATACCGAACACCCAGCGGCGACGCGTGACCATCGCGCTCCCCAGGCGGCCGAGTGCGCCAGGTGCAGGTGGCCGGTCACGGTCGTGTCGGTCGGTAGCCGCCGCGGTAGCGGGAACGGACATAGCATTCTCCTAAATACGGGTGGGGGTATATGACAAGGCCACGAAGGCCCAAAAGCTTCCTCGAAGACTTAAAGGTGAGGTGTCAGCGATGAAACAGGGAGTGAAAAAAGCCGGTGCGCCTAGCTGATCGGGTGCCTCGCTCGACGAGCAGGTGCACTGCTGCGGCCGTGGGACATTCTTCATGACGCTGTCGATGTGGCGCCCGCAGCCGGCCCAGGTGGTCTTACCGCATGTCGGGCATGCGACGGGGTAGCACATGGCAATCCTTCCTGGCGGGGTGTACCTACTGTTGCATATACCTAGGGGGGTATGCAAGTACCCCTAGGGGTATAAATCATCGATGCGAGGGTGATGAATGGGAAGGTTCACCGCCGCGGGCGAAAGGGGAACGTTCGCATTTCGTGTAGGAAGACCGCGACTGCTCGAGACGGACTACAGGTCTACCTTTAACAGTGGCTGTATGACACCCACTTCTGAACAAGTGCAGCTGACTTCTGAAACTGACATCGGTCGACGCTCGGACCAGCTTGTCGGTGTCTTGATAGATAGTGTTGTAAGTAATCCCAGTTTGATCGCAGATTCCGAGACGAAGGGCTTCAGGTGGACGAAAACCTGATCGGGTACGCCCGATGCTCCACACGAGGACAGGATCTACGAGCGCAGCGCACAGCCCTTCGCAAGATGGGCGTCGACACCGGCAACATCTACACCGACCGCGGATACACCGGGCGCAATCGCGAGCGGCCCGGTCTCACCGAAGCTCTCGCGGCAGTGGGGGAGGGGGACACTTTGGTGGTCACCAAGCTCGACAGACTCGGTCGGTCGGTGACCGACCTCAATGCGATCGTCACCGAGCTCGATGCCAAAGGTGCACGGTTGATCTACGGTGGCCAGGTCTACAGTCCAGGTGATCCGTCGAGCAAGATGTTCTTCACTGTTCTCGGCGCGATGGCCGAGTTCGAGGCCGACCTGACTCGCGCACGCACCCGTGAGGGCGTCGCGATCGCCAAAGAGCAGGGCCGGATGACCGGACGCAAGCCCAAACTCACTGCACTGCAACACGAACGTATCCTCAAGGACTACGAATCCGGCGAGTTCGGTGCCGTGAAACTCATGGAGCTGTACGGCCTGAGCCGATCAGCCGTCTACGCAGCCCTCATTCGGGCCCGCGAGCAACGCGACGGAGCACCCACACCCCGCGCCACAACCGCCAGGAGCTGACACACAATGAGCACCCACGCCCATCGCCACACCACCGACACGACCGGTGGCGCTCAGTTCGGCCTTGCCGCCGAGGCGACTTCATGACCGCCGAACGGGTGGTCGCACAGTGCGCCTGGTGCGACCAGTGGCACTCCGAGACTCCAGCGAATTCGGTGCCGGCCGATCCGGTCTATCACGACGAGTGCCGCCCAGCCGGCGTGCACGGCTGGACCGCCGCCGATGCCAAGGCTGCTGGCCCTGCTCGGCCCAGGCGGTAGACCCCACCCGCCGAAGCGGTTGTAATGCAATGACTTCGGCCGCGACGTCCATTTCCCCGACCGCGCAACAGAAGCGCAGAGATCTGCGATCTCCTCGCGCATCTGTGGCCACACCGAATTACATCATCCGACCGCGAAGGCCCCGACAGTGCTCCAACACCGCCGGGGCCGGTCGATCACAGAACGGACCTGCGATCAATGAACAACGCTAATACCCCCGACCACGACCCCACCAGCGAGGACACCCTCGACATCCACCCCCGCGTCCTGACCGGTGCCCTGATCACCGGCCTGGCCATCGCCATCGTCGTCGGCGCAGCATCCTTCAAGCTCTCCTTCTCCACCCTGCTCGACCTCGCCGTCATGGCCGGCATCCACCCGGCCGATGCCTGGGTCATCCCCGTCGCTCTCGACGGCCCGATCCTCGCCGCCGCCGTCATCCGGATCGCCCTCTCTCAACACACCGACGCCGCCACCAAAAGAGGCCGGCGACTCGTCGTGGCAGTGCTGACCGTCTCGGCGATCCTGTCCATCGCAGGCAACGCCTATCACGCCGTCCTGACCGCAACCGTCCTCAACGCCGCCGTCGCAGCGGCAATAGCAGCATTAGCGCCCGCGATGGTCCTCACGATGAGCGAGATCGTCGCTGTCGTGCTCCGCGCACCCCGCCGCCGTGCCGCAACCACGATCGAGACCCCCCAATCCTTCGATACGGCCACCGAGACAGTTCGCATCGAATACCCAATCGATCGCGTGGAGAGCGAACAGTACAGCGCAACAGCAGGATCGGCGCTCGCCGGGATAGACGAGGACCTCGATAACGGCCTGCTCAAGCCCGCCGTGTGGACCAGCGTCGACCTCTACCTCGCGCACCCCGACTGGTCGTTGAGTGACATCGCCCGCCACCTCGAGCTGCACACCTCGACCGTCTCTCGACACATCAAGACCTGGACACAGGTCCAGCAGAACATCGCCAGCGAACGCAGCACCGCAACCCCCCTCGCAGCCAACCACACGCACACCACCGACCCCGGCCAAGACCAGAGCCCAGGCATCGATGAAGCGGGCACGGACGACCGAGTCGACGACGAGTACGCCCCGATGGACACCGGTCGTGACTTCGTAGGTTCAAGTCGCTGACCGAGAATCGAGCCACTGCGACGCGCACACTTCTGCTGGCGAAGTTGAGACCTATTCCACTCGACACGGTTGCACCGAGTCCTCAGTGCCGCCGGTCACTTCAGCGTTGTCGTTCGGTAGGGTCCTCGCGAGTCCGGTGACGTTCCGGCGAAGATCTTGGAGCTGACGCATGACAACGGACACCGAAATCACTTATGAGACTAAGACGGTCCGCGCGGTTCGCGGCATGGAGTCGCGGACCATCGAAAAGTGGGAAAGTGAAGGCTGGGAGGTTGTCTCTCAGGTACCCGCGAAGATCCGGACGGAGATCACGTTCCGACGCCCGGCACCCAAGTCTCGTCGGGGCCTTTTGATTGTCGGTGGCGGCGTGTTCGCGCTTGCGCTCGCGGTCATCTTCACCATCGGCATTATCGGCGAAAGAGATACCGGCCCTGCGGAAACTGCCAGTCCTGCGCCCAGTGAGGTAGCGGCCCCGAACGAGCAACCGTCCCCGGAATCGATGGCCACGGCGACGCCTACACCATCGCCGTTGCCTGACGACGTTGTTCTCACGTCGGAGAACAGTCCGGAGTTCGCGGCCCTGCTCGCATTGACCGACACTTGCTCGCCTGACATCGCAGCGTTCGCTGCGGCTCATCGAGGTCAGACAATCTCGTTCCCGGGCAGCATCGTCGCGATGGGACCTCACGAGGGCGCGAGTACCAGACACGACATCCTCATCAACGCCGGCGACTTCAGCGAAACCTTCTCGCAGCCCGGGCCAAGTTTCCAGTTCCGTGATGAGAACACCAGCTACGACCTCAACTGGATCGGCTCGGTGCCAGACACTATTGGCGTCGGAACGAACCTTGGCGTCACGGCGGAGGTCGACCGCTACGTGGAGCAGCAGTGCCTGTTCCTTCTCGATCCGGTTACCACTGCCGTCCGCTAACTCGAACTCGAACCAAAGATCAGAGAGTCTTGCCTGCGCAGAACAGGATCCCGGCACACATGCCCGCAGCGCACGCACGGCCTGGCTTTGATCTCGCGCAGTCGTTTCGTGAGCAAATCGGGAGGCCGGTTGGTGTAGGGCAGAGGAGAAAACCGGCCGACGAGGCCGATTACGTCAGTGTGCAGCGTTGAACGCTTCTTCGATCGCAGCGGGAATGCGGCCGCGATCGTTGATTTCGTAACCATTGTCTGCGGCCCATTGCCGGATCGCTCTGGTCTGAGCCGGATCACGTGTGGCCCCGCTGTTCGAGGGTGCAGCAGATGGAGGCGTGGAGGTGGGGGAGTGTCGACGCTTACGCCCGCCGACCCGGGTTGCGTGCTCGATGTAGTAGCCGATCTTCCGGTGAAACTCGCTGGCGTTCTTCGCCTTAAGGTCAACGAGGTAGTCGACACCATTGACGGAGAATTCGATCGTCTCGCCTGATTCGTCGTCGATGACCGAGCCGTCGATATCGTCGACCAATTGAGTGAATACTTTTTTCGCCACGGTTCGATGCGGCCTCTCTCGAATGGAAACACATTGCTGTCGATGACCACCCTAACCGGACCGAATTCGCAGGCAGATGAACCGGATGAGGAAATTCGGAATAGGCACTTCCTCCGTGTCGACCACAGCACCGCTACTCGGCTATATTTCGTCTAGTCGACTTGACTAGAAAGTGTCCAATAAACTAGACTAAAGTCATGGTTACCGAGCAGCCCACGCGGAAAGTGGTCAAGGCCCTCAAGGCGGCTGGGTTCACTTCGGTCCGCACGGTCGGCTCGCACAGTACGTGGGTCTCGGCCGATGGCGCAGTCAAAGTGACTGTGCCCGATGGGCACCGGACGATCTCGCCCGGCGTCTACCGCAAGATCCTCGCAGCCATGAAGGAGGCGCAGCAGTGAACAAGACCTACACGGTGTCGGTCACCCGAGATGGCAAGTGGTGGATGATCGCTGTCCCCGAACTCGACGCCCTCACTCAGGCCCGTCGCATCGACGATGTCCCCACCGCGGCGAAAGAACTGATCGCCCTCGAAACCGGAGTCGCCCTCGCCGATGTCGAGATCGAGCAGCACATCGAACTCGAACCCGGGGGAGAGGATCTCGCGGTCCGCATTGCCGAGATTGCGACACAGCGAGCACGTCTGGCCGAGGACGAAGCCCGCGTCAAAGCCAGCACCGAGGCCTTCGCGAAGAAGCTCGCCACCGCTCAGGTACCCGTCCGAGATATCGGATCGCTACTCGGCGTGACCTTTCAGCGCGCCAGCCAACTCGTCAACAGCTGACCACCCGACCGTGCAGGCACGGCGAACGAGATACTGATCCCATGACCAGCGACCGCAGTTTCGATCCGAATCCCGATCACGGACAGGCCGGATGGGTGACGCTCCCCAGCGGACAGCGGGCCTACCGCTACGACGGCTCTGACGACCTGATCTATGACACGGGAACCGCGCCCGACGCCGCCGCGTCGAACTAGACATGGACCCAGAAGAACGCGCGGCCATCATCGACGAGGGCTACGACCCCGACGACCCGATCGTGCGCGCGGACCTCGATCACGTCAGGCGTCTGCTCGCCGAACATCGCCACCTGACGGCCGACCCCGAACTCTCCCTCGACCACCTCGTGAACGCCGCCAGGGTTCGCGAACCAGGGCCAGCTACGAACGTACGCAGGTAGTTCGACATCGAACGTATGTTCGCATAGATTGAGGGCACTGATCCGTTCGGCGAAAGGTCGCACTCATGGCCGGTACCGCCGACACGATCCCCGACCTGACCAACCTGGACAAGGCTGCACAGCTCGCCGCTCTCCGCCGCAGCATGGCCGCGATCCCCGGACGCCGCGACCACGCACCAGTCGACTCCGACGACTCGCCCGCATTCGCCCCCTCGCAGCCGAACGCGCAGGCCGCCGCGACCGACGGCGATGAGCGGGCCCTGAGCGGCCCCGTGCGCTCACGAACCCTCAAAACCCTGCCGGTACCCACGCCGCTGTCGGAACTGCTCCCACGCGGCGCACTGGCTCGTGGAACGGCCCTGTCGATCACCGGTGCCGGATCGATTCTCGTCGGACTCGTCGCCACCGCCACCGCGGCCGGCCACCACGTCGTCCTGATCGGTCAACCCAAGTTCGGGCTCCTCGCCGTCCACGAACACGGCGGGGACTTGTCGAAGATCGCCCTGATCGACCCCGGTCAAGCGGACCCTCTCGACGCCGCCAATATCTGCATCGATGGGATCGATCTGGTCATCAGCACCGTCCACGGTCGCGACGTACCACCGACCCGCGCACGTGCCCTGCTGGCCCGAAACCGCACTCACGCAGGGATATTCGCGATCACGGACGGTCGAATGCCCGGCCTCGATCTGACGATTTCCTCTCGGCCCATCGGCTACGGCGGCATCGAGCAAGGCAGGGGCCGCATCCGCTCGATCACACTCGAGACCACCGTCCACGGACGCGGAATCACCCAGCGCACAGGCCGCTACACCCTCACCGCACCTACGTTCGGCGAACACGGCTTGCGCTGGACCCCTGCGGCCGCCGACGCAGTCGCCGAACATGGGCCGCACCGGCTGGCAGTCGCACAATGACCCCCGACCTGTACGAGAACTGGCCCGTGAGCTTCGATCCCCCCACGCGCCGCATCGTCGACCCACCTCGGAGAGTCCTGGTCAACATAGCGCTCACCGTGGCAGGCTCCTCCGGAGGATCCTTCCGCGACGGGACGCCTCTCAAGGTCCGCTCGGAGGGACTCGCGATGGATACAAAATCGCCCGGACTGCTTCATGCGTGGGCGAAAACCGCTCGTGGACAGTGGATTTGCTGCCTGAGCTTCGACATACCGATCGGCAACGGCAAGGGATTCCTTCGCCTCCATCAACAGTGGTGCCCCGCCGAAGCCGCAACCCCAGTCAGCTGAAACATGCGCAATCGTCAAGATATGTTGACGGACAGAATGCGTCAAGATATCTTGACGTTATGGAATCGGAGAAGGTCCTCACCCCGACCGAGCTGACCGAACTCTACGTCCAATACAAGGACGCTCTCGTCGACGTCGACCTAGCCGAGATGGTCCACGAGCAGGGGCGCAAGGACGCCGGGACGTGGACCGTGAACGCCCAACGCCGCATGGACGACGCGGTCTCCGATGTCGACGCACTCGAGATCAACGCCTTCCTCGCCTCGACGATGATTGCCGACCGCTACGCCATCATCGGACGCCTCCGGACCCAGGAGCGGCCTGTCCCATGGTCGAAGATCGGCGAGATCCTCGGCATGAGCAAGCAAGCCGCCCAGCAGTGGTACGACACCTACAACCTGCGCCCCCGTATCGAGAACCCCACCCGCCGCACCGACCCGGCGTGAGCCGCAGGCTCGATCATCCTGCGCTGTAGGCGAATCGAGTGGGTATGGTGCCGCCGTTCGACGCCCGCAACGAGACCGCTCGGATTCGCACAGGAATCGAAAACCGTTGCAGGACTTGACAATACAGCGTGACGCTGTAAGGTTGGGGCATGGGAGAAACCGAGCAGAACCTCACGGCAGTCACCTCCGAATACGGCGACGAACGCCCCGAACGCGGCCTGGGAGTGTCCATCCGACGGGGCGGCATCGAGGTCGAATACATCGACGCGCCCGGCATCGAGAAGCACGCACCGATGGACTGGACCCCGGACACGGCGCAGGTCCTGCTCGCCCGTCGCGGATACGCGGTCACCGGGCGATGGGTCGACATCAGCGACCCCTGTGCAGAAGATCCGATCTGGGAACTACCCGTCGTGAAGACCGCCGACCGCTGACCCTCGCTCGACCCTCCACCTGCGAACGGGCACCGGGCAGCTGATATCTGCCCGGTGCCTCACCTGCACACACTAACCAGGGAGACCACGATCATGACCACCACCATGGCTGCACAATCGGCACCGACCTCGACCGGCTACACCCTCGTCGCCGCCGACCCGCACGCCCTCGACATCACCGCCAACGTCCGCGACGGCGTAGACATCACCGCCGACCCCGAGTTCGTCGCCTCCATCGCCGCCCACGGTGTCCTCCAGGCGGTCTCGGCGGTCCGCCGCGCCGACGGAACCCTGGTCGTCCACGACGGACAGCGCAGAACTCTCGGGGCCCGCGAAGCCGGTCTCACCTCGATACCGGTGATGGTGCGCGAGCAGTCCGACGACGAGAAGGCCGCAGGGATCGAACGCATCACCGAGCAGGTCGTATCCAACGACCAGCGCGAAGACCTCACCACCGGGCAACGCGCCGCCGCCGTCACGGGCCTGCTCGACCTGGGTCTGAACGTGCAGAAGGTCGCGACAGCACTGCACGTCCCCAAGTCGTACGTCGAAAAGGCCGGTCGAGCAGGACGATCCGAGCGCGCTCGCCGCCAGCTCGACGACCGGCAACTCACCCTCGAAGGGGCTGCGTTGCTTGCTGATCTCGAAGCCGCCGCACAGGCGGAGCCGTGGATCACCGAGGCAATCGAGCAGATCTTCGACAACAGATTCGGTTTCGAGTACCGCCTGGCCACCCTCCAGCGCCGCATCGACGAACGCGCCGAGACCACCTTCGCCGCAGCCGATTACATCGCACTCGGCTTCACGTTGCTCCACGACGAACCGTCCACCAGCGATGGGGAGTGGTACTCACTCGCGGACCTGCGCACCGCCGACGGCGCGGCAGTCCCGGCCGACGCCCCGGAGCACGCACCGCACTTGTGGCACGTCTACGTCCACGAGACCGGCACCGTCTGGGTCGACAAGACGACCCGCGAGGAAGTCGCCGAGGACGACATCGACTTCGACACCGAGGACGACGACGCCGCCGAGGCGTACGAGGAGCTACGGCACGCGAACACGGTCGAGAAAGTGACCGCCTGGGGGTACGAGTACTTCCTGCGCCACGACCATGTCTCTGCGGCCGGCCTCGAACTCGCACCCGAGAAGATCGCCGCCGCCGCAGAGGGCGTTGGCACCGAGGACGGATTGACCCCGGCGCAGCGCACAGCCGCGCGCGCCGAAGCCGAACGCATCGAGACCGAACGCGCAGAACGCCGCAAGGTGAAAGCCCTCAACCGTGCCGGAGCCACCGCCACCGACGCCCGACGTGCGTTCCTCACCGGTCTGCTCGCGGGCAAGACCGCCCCGAAGAACGCCACCAAATGGATGGTGACCGCGCTGGCGGCTCATGGCGACGTGTTCACCGAATCCAAGTGCTCGGAGCGGTACGGCGAGATCATGGGTTCACCGCTGGGCGAGGTCGACCGTAAGGCCACCGGTGCCGCGCCCGCTCGCGCCGAGGTATTGCTGCTTGCTCGTGTGCTCACCGCGTTCGAGGCCCGACTGACGGGGCCGCAGGACGCCAAGGACTACTGGCGGTTCTCCGCCAAGCACTACCGAGGCATGGTCGGCATCGACAGCTACCTGACCTTCCTCGCCGACAGCGGGCACACCCTGACCCCGGTGGAGCAGGCCGCGATCGGCAACATCACCGTCGACGCCGCGTACGCCGCCGTCGACGACGCTTGACCATCCGCTGGAGCTTCGCAACCAGCACGACAGGAAGGCCCCGGCCATCACACCGATGGCCGGGGCCTTTCCGGTTCGTCAAGATATGTTGACGCGCGTAGAGGTGAACCGGGAACGTCGAACGACGATCAGCGTGGGTACAGGTCGGTTCGTGCACCACTGCCGGGTCGGCCTGCGATCCACGCCTCGATGTCCTCCCGCGAATACAGCGGAGTGCGCGAGAGGTGGCGGGCAGGTTTCGGGGCCTGGCCACGAGCGACGTATGACCGCCACGTCGAGGACGCGATCGCTTTCCCGGTCGAGGCCTCGATCAGTGTCAGAACCTCCGAGAGGGTCAATTCGGCATCGGTCACGGTTCCTCCGATCCCCGCACGATCATGATTGTCGACATACCCGCACCTTACAGCCCCACGCTGTAAATACTTCGCCGTACCCCTTGCAACCGTACAGCGTGACGCTGTATGGTTTGGTATGACATCGACACGCACCGGCGAGATCGAATACGGTTGGCAGGCAACGCTGTTCACGTCTTGCGCATTGCCCGGGTGTGCTGTTCCGGTCGCTACGCCAGGCGATGTGTGTCAGTCCTGCCGCGCAGCGTTCGGGGACATGCTGAGCGTACGAACCGGCGGATTGGCCGTAGATCCGGAGCAGGTCCGCGCCGACCTCGCTGTCCGTGATGCGAGCACCCGTGAGCAGTACCGCGCACAGGCCGCCACCGTGGCTGCCGCGCAACAGGTGTCGACCCGCAAGCGCAACCAGATCTGCTGGCTCTGTGAAGAGCGACGGACCTGCACCTCGACCGCCGGGCGCTGGGAATGCGCCGACTGCCAGACCTTGCCTTCCTGAGCGCCTGCGCACGGCCCGCGACCGTCGTCGCTGAAGTCTTTCTCCGCCCGACCTTGGGAGTACTCATGACCGCCACCCTGGCCGCATCCACCACGCCCGCGCGCCGCCGTCTCAAAGGAGTTGGAATGAAACTGATTTCGCTCGATACCCAGTTCGACGGAACGATCATCGACATTCTCGGCTACCGCACCGCACCCGCAGGCCGCGTCGTGGTCACCGCCCTCCTCGACGCACCCGGTGCCTGGTACAGCCGCATCCACCCCGTCGTCGTCGATGCCGGCGATGTACGACTCTCCCTCGCCGTGCAGTCCATCACCCGCCCCGAGCTGGGCGTGCGGTGATGGCCGAGACCGCAGGCCAGATCGAGATATTCGAGGTGCTCGCCGCTGCCGAGCTGGACGCCGATAAGGAAACGCAACCGACGTAATTGCGAACTTCTGGTCAGTCAGTAATCTATTGCGCGCCAACATATTCGAGTTAAAATGCCTCGCTTTATCTATGGATAATCGGGGCAATTTGAGGTAAAATCGATATATCGGAACAATTCTCGCGAGGAGTGGGCTATGTCGATCACTGTGTACACGAAACCCGAATGCAACAACTGCGATCAAACAAAACGACGCCTGAACAAGCACGGGATCGAATACACGACCGTCGATGTCACCGAAGACGCAGCGGCCCGCGAGTTCGTCACCAACGGACTCGGCTACCGGCAGATGCCCGTCGTGGTCGTCGACGAGAACACCCACTGGTCCGGCTTTCGGATCGACGCCCTCGACAAGCTCGCCGCCGCCTGACCGACCACTCCGTTGACCGAGCTTCACCTGCGAGAACGAGCCCGACGATGACGCCACTGAGCGCAGTTCCACCGCCCGACGAGCCCGAGCGTGTCGTTCGCAGCCTCGCCGCTGTGGACGACGACACTGCCGTCGACAACGAGACAGCTCACGAGCCGTCCACCGACCCCGAGGCGCTGCTGCTGTGCGCCGTGATGTGGAGTGCCCACACCGGGGGAGTGTCCGCCGAAGATCTGCGCATCACCGCGATCGTGACCGCCGACGACTTCGACGACGTCGCATACCGGCGAATGTTCGTCGTGATCGCCGGTCTCGTCACGGCCGGCGAACCCTACGACCCGGCGAGCGTCACCGCAGCCTTCATGCGATCGGGATCCGGCGGAGCCAAAGACGCGCCCCTGCGTCGCCGCTTGAACGAGGTCATCACCGCCGGGGCAGACGGCTTCACCGCCGTCCACTACGCCGACATCGTTCTCTCCCAGTCCTACCGGCGCAGTTACCGGACCGTGGCAACGGCCATCGTCCACGCCGCCGAGGAGCTACCGGAGGAGTACCTGTTCGATCACCTCGTGGAGCACGGTCGCGCTCAACGCGCACTGTGGCGGCGGCTCAACACGTTTCGGGCGGGGCAGTGACCCTCGACAGTCCCCTCACCCGCACCGGACCCCGTAACGAACGAGACACCCGCGGTGTCGACTCCCGCGGGCCCGAGGTGGAGTCCCCGATCGGTGCGTACCTGTGGTGGTGCGGACACGTCGGAGCCGACGCCCACGACCTCGATGCGCTGCAGGAGTGGGACTACCTCCACGCCGACGAGACGACCGACGCCGAACGGCGCACTCTGACCGCGTGGGCACTGGCGGCCGGCATCTTCGGCGCACCCGGCACAGCGCCGCACCCGCAGCGCTGACCGCGCGCGCAACCCGGCCCGAACGACAAAGGCACCCACAGCGGCTGTGTGGGTGCCTTTCTCGCGTGTACGGCCGAGCTGAGTCGGACGAGCGGTGTCAGTGGCGATCGCCGATCCGGACCTCGTCGCCGAAGTCGATGTCGTAGTCGGCCAGATACGGCGCATCGTGGTCACCGCTGGATGTGTATCGCGGGTAGAGGCCCTTCTGCGCTTCGGTCTGAAGAACGACCACGCGTACGCGGCCGGGCGTGATGTGGATTTCGCGGAGTACGCCGGTCATCGGTTCGCTCCACAGCACCGCCTCGAACGCCAGGACCGCGCCGAGGTCGCCGCCGTCGAGCCGGAACGCAGGCTTACCGTCGCCGGGCGCGTCGGCGCGCTGCGGGGGCCGAGGTAGTCGGTGCCGCCCTTCCCTGCTCTGCGGTAGGGACTGGTGGTCGGTGGTCATCCGAGACCGTGATCGGCTGATCGCGATGTCGCCGCTGTGTGTGTCGGGGCGGGGACGGTGTGCAGCGCGGACGAGGTGGCCTGTGCAGCTCTGGACGAGCGTCCGGTCGGGGGCGTGACCAACCCTCGCGGACGTGTCGAGGAGCGTTCGACGTCCGCTGCGTGCGCCATCGGCGGCGTCGATACCGACGCGGACACAGCTGCGGTGTTGTCCGGGCGTGCGGCCGGCCTCGATCGAGCTCGCAGTTCGTCGAGGTCGGCGGCGAGTGCGGTGATGTGTTCGGCGTCGGCGACCGGGTCGAGGACGGAGAGGTTCGCCCGCAGGTTCCGCACCTGCACGGACCGCTCGGCGGCGATGCGGTCGGTGTCGGAGACGTCCGCTGAGTGGGTCACGCGCAGCACCGTCTCGTTGCGCATCGGTTCGATGGTGCCGCCGAGATCTGCCGCGAGCTGCTCGGCGATGCGGTGCGCATCCTGCGGTGTGTACGCGCCGACGTCGGTGCGTGAGTTCGGGATCGGGCCGGGCCGGGTGGAGTACACCTCCACGTCGAGTACCGCGACGGCGTCGGGGCCGTCGACCGCCGAGTCGGGTAACGGCGGTGACGTTTGGACGACAGCGGCCACGGCGGCGGTCACTGCGCGTGGTGCGGGGATGACGGTGCGTCGTGCGCCGGAGGCGTAGGCGGGGAGCGCGGTCAGTTCGGCGGCGAGTTCGCCGGGGGTGCCGATGAACTCGACATCGCGGCGTGAGGTGCCCTCGCCGACTGCGTCGATGACGACGGAGACGGTGTCGACTTCGCGGGTGTCCGACAGTGCTGCTGCTTGGGTGAGGGCGAACTGTGCGGCGGAGCGGGAGGTGTAGAACGCGCCGCGGTAGTGCACGAAACCGGGGTCGCCGTTGCGGTCGAGGGAGGCTACTTCGACGTTGAATTCGGGCTGGCTCATGGCAAGTGGTCCTTCGAAGTGTGGGTGTGCGCCCGCACGCGGAGAAGATGTGTCGAGCGTGCAGGGGCGCACTGGGGATCCGCGACCGGTGCCGGTGCGCGGGTGGTGCGAGGGCAGCAGTGTTCAGTGCGCGGGCGCAGTCGAGGGCTGCGGTTCGGTCGATACGTCGGGTGCAGGCGACGAGGCGTCGTCATCGCGGTGTCGGTCCGGTGCCGCGGTGGTGTTCTCGGCACCGACTCGGCGGCGCGCAGTGGCGCGACCGGTGCCGCGTTTCGCTGACGCCTTCGATGCCTTCTTGCCGGTCGGCGGTGTCGGAGCGGTCAGACCACTTCCGGTGAGTTCGGCAACCGTCCACCCGGCATCGATCGCTTCTTTGTACGCGGCGGCGTGTTCGGCGTTCGCGTGTTCAGCGGCGCGAGTGGCCTCGGCGACCTTCTCGCGCGCATCAGCGGATGCCTGGGCGGCGTCGAAAAGGGACTCGATGTATTTGGTGCGGTTTTCTATCGCGGCGCGTGCGCGCGCGATGGCGGTGTCTTTGTCGACAGCGGGAGAGACAGACATGGTGAGGGCCTTCCAGTTCGGTGCGCGGAAATCCCCACCGGACAGGTACCGATCGCTCACAGAGCCACACAACCCACAGTGCGGTGAACGCAGTACGGGGTGAATCGGTACGGGTGGGGCGCGCTCGAACGTGACCCTCATCGACGCTCGAACTTCACTCGATCCTAGATCATCTGCGCGCGGCGCGGCGTGCCACCAGCGCTGAGGTGTGTGTTTCGTGTCGGTGCCTGCTGGCACCGTGCCGACCATGACCGACGACGATGCCACGACACCGCTGCCTCTCGTGCGAGTGCGGGAGGTGCTCGACGGCGATGTCCCCGATGGGACGCACGTCGTCGCGCACGGCACCCTCGAGGACGTCACGGTGAAGACGAATCAGCAGACAGGTCAGTGGGCGATGGGGCGACTCGTCGACGGAAACGACTCGATCGACTTCTGGATGTTCCCGCGCGCGTTCGCACGCACCGGCCGGTCGTGCGTCGAGACGGCCGGCCCGATCGCTGCGACCGCATGTGTGTCTGGCCCGCCGGAGCGCACCGCGCTGATCATCAACAGCATCGAGCGCATCGAACCCCACCCGTAACCCGGTGTCGACACCACTGCTGTCTGACACGATCGACCGCTATGAGTGTCACTCTTCCACCGCCCCTAATCGCCGCCTCCGACGACGATGCGGTCGCTCTGCTGCGTCGGTACTACGGCGGCACCTACCTGGATGCCGGGTGCTACACCGGCGCGTTCTTCGACAGCTGGGCACCGCAGAACCGCGCCGCCGACAGCAACCGGTTCACCGCCGACGATCTCGTCGCCGTCACCTTTTTGTCGGTCAACGTCAAGCCGAGCGCGGCGCGTGAACTGCTCGTCACCCGAGCCGCACGGTTCGGCGAGTTGCTCGACGCTATCGGCCCGGATCGCGACCTCGCCGATGAAGCGGACGGGCTCACACCCGACGCGCCGATCCTGCTGCTGGAGGACGAACTGCGAGGCGTGGGGGACATCGGCCGCACCATCGCCACGAAGTTGATGGCCCGCAAACGCCCCCGCCTGGCCCCGATCTACGACGTGGTCGTCGGGCGCGTGCTGAATACGGTGATGGTGCACCGTGATCCCATCCGGGAAGCGCTGCGCGCGGACGGAGGTGCGCTGCACACTCGACTGCTGAGAATCAGAGCGGCCGCCGCGTTGCCCGACGACATCAGTGCGCTACGCGTCCTCGACGTCATCAGTTGGATGCACGGCAAATCGAACTAGATCAGTAGGGGACGGGAATTCGCCACGGAGCCGTCCACTCTTTGCTGTGCACGCGTGCACGGCGACGTCGTGTCGGTGGGATGCGTTTCCCCCTTGCGCAGTCGGCTCGCGACGCGTTGCACACGGCCCGCACAGCCGCCGTTGCATCGACTGCACATCGCCCCGGCACGGTGACTGCGACATCGTGTGCAGATGGGCGATATCGGTCAGTAGTAGTCGTTGTCGTACTGGTTGCGGTAGTACCCGCGACGGGCCCTGCGGTCATCGATTCCGCTGGCACCGCCGAGCGCGAACAAGGGAACCATGAACAGCATCACCGCGATGAACGCACCGATCACCGCGATGAACGCGCCGAACACGACAGCGAGAACAACGAGGTACGCGCCGACACCGATGACGGTGAGAATGTTCGCCACAAAACCCTTCCATCCGGGATCGTTCTCGCCGAGGTACCGCACGTACCAGATCAGAAATCCGGCACCGGCGACAGCGAGCAGGGGGAGCGGTCCGACGTCGTCGGTGAAGAGCGAGGAGAGCGTCATCTCGTGAGTCCTTTTCGTTGAGGACTGCTCTCACCGGGGCGGCGGCGCGGCCCAAGCCTTGATGGATCTATCTCTACCGGTGGCCACCGACATGTGTCGTGGCGTTCGTTTCAGAACAGAGTCGGTGGTGCTTGGGCGTCGAAGCTGTGGCCCGCGAACGCGGCCCGCATTCTCGGTTCGTCGTAGCCATCCTTGAGTGCGTCGCGGATCGCAACGGCGCGCCCGTACCGTCCGCGCGGATCCCCGCCTGCCGGTGTCGGTCCGATGTGCCGGCCGACGGCTACAGCGTGCGCGAGGTTGGCCGATTGGGTGCCGCGTTTGAGGTGACCGTCGGCCACCCGCACGCACAGTGTTTCGTCGCAGTCGTGCTCGCCGACGATCCCGTCACCGAGGTCGCCGTATTCGAGTAGAAGTGCGAACCGGTGCGCGGACAACGTGCGTGGTGCGTCGCCGTCGGTGAAGGTAAATCTGCCGTAGCCGTCCGGAAAGCTCACCGACCCCCTGAAAAAATGGCAGCTCGGAGTTTTGACCACCTTCGCCCAGAACCTGGCCACGGTCTTCGCAGTCAACGGCTGCTGCAGCGGTCGCCACACCCGGCGAACCGGCTGCGGTGTTGCAGCGTCGGTGTCGTCGCCGAACAACGCCAGTTGCATCACCGCGGCGGTCATCGGCTAGCCCTGACTCGTCGCGGGCTCGGCGTCCGGGGCGCTGTCGCCGGTCGCGGTTTTGCTCGTTGTTGCATCGTCTGTCGACGTCGAGTCACCGGGCTCGTTCAAGGCCGATCCATCACGCGATTCTGGGTTTGCATCCGAGTCGGCGTCCGAGGTGTCGTCGCCGGTGTCCGCGCTCGCCGACGGCGCTGCGGTGTCGGAGAGCAGTGCCAGAAGTTTGCGAGCCTCGCCGGTTGTGATCCCCGCGAGTGTCGCAGCGGCGCTGAGTGTTCCTTCCCGAGCGCGGATGTCGTCGAGTGCGCGGGCCATCGCCAGCCGGGCCGTGTCGATCTGGTCAGCGGCCGCGAAGTAGTCCGTCAACGAGCCCATGTTCTTCTCGTCGCGCGCTTTGCGGTCGGCGACGACTTTTTGCTGCGCTGCCCGTGCCCGAGCACGCGCAGTCATCCGAGCCTGAGTCGACGCCATGCCGCCAACCATAGCCCCAGACCCCGTCAATCGCACAGATCCTGACACAACCTCCCGCCACATCACCGATCCACCACCCCCGAAACCCCAGTCCACCCACCCAATCCCACCCAGTCACTATTCACCGATCCAAAGCCATGACCAACCCACAGACCTCATGCATTCAGGCCACTTTGCCGATTACGCTGGTAGGGTCCGGTCCATGATGGGTCTGCACAAGCTCACCGCTGGGGACGGGTACACGTACCTGACCAGGCAGGTTGCAGCGGCAGATTCCACCCAACGAGGGGCCGCCTCACTGGCCGAGTACTACTCCGAAAAAGGGGAGTCACCGGGCCGTTGGACCGGGTCCGGTCTGGCCGAGCTGGAGACGATCGGCGCGGGGGAGCACGTCTCGGAGGCGCACATGAAGGCGCTGTTCGGTGACGGTCTGCACCCGGAGGCCGACACGATGTACGCGGAAAAGTTCGCCGCCGAGCTCGCTGCGGGTGCGTCGACGAAGAACGCCGAGCGGGCAGCGTCGGCGGCGATCAAGCTCGGTCGCGCGTTCAAGATCGACAACGGAGCGTCGGACTATCGGGTCGCGTGCGCGAAGGCGTTCGTCGAGCGCAACCTCGCGGCCGGCGAGAAGTGGAACGCACCGATCGACGGCGAGGCGCGCGCAACGATCCGCACCCGCGTCGCGAGGGAGATGTTCGAACGCGAGTACGGACGCGGCCCGGCCGACGAGCGTGAACTGTCCGGGTGGGTCGCCAAATCGGGGCGGCAGAACACCAAAGCCGTCGCCGGTTTCGACCTCACGTTCACTCCGGTCAAGTCGGTGTCGGCGCTGTGGGCTGTTGCGCCGCGGGAGATCTCGCAGGAGATCGAAGCAGCGCACGATGCCGCGATCGCAGCCGCCCTCGAGTACCTCGAAGAGCACGCCTGCTTCACCCGCCTCGGTAACGGCGGTGTCGCGCAAGTCGACGCGAACGGATTGATCGCCGCAGCGTTCACTCACCGCGATTCGCGCGCCGGGGATCCGAACCTGCACACCCACGTCGCTATCTCCAACAAGGTTTCCACGACCCTGCCGGACGGGACGACGAAGTGGCTCGCGCTCGACGGTGCCGCGTTGTACCGCAACAACGTTCCCGCCTCCGAGGTCTACAACACCGCCCTCGAAGCGCAACTGCGTGAACGCATCGGAGTCGACTTCGCCGAACGCCCGAGCGAGGACAGGTCGAAGCGACCCGTGCGGGAAATCGTCGGTCTGGACACACGGTTGGCCGAGCGCTGGTCCTCCCGCAATGCCGCCATCGTCGTGCGCACCGCCGAGCTCGCACGCGAGTTCCAAGCCGAGCATCACCGCGAACCGACCGCCATCGAAGCGATCCGGTTGGCGCAGCGCGCGACACTGGAAACCCGGCAGGCCAAACACGAACCGCGCTCGCACGCCGAGCAACGCGGAGGGTGGCGCGCAGAGGCGATCGACGTACTCGGTTCACCGAAGGCACTGTCGAAGATGGTCGCCGAGGTGACCGGAAAGAAACGCACCCGGGCGAGCGTGGACATCGACGACCCTCGCTGGATCGACATCGCCGCAGCCGAAGTCGTCGAGGTCGTCTCCCGTGCACGCTCGCGCTACCAACGGCACAACATTCGCGCCGAAGCGATCCGTCAGGTCCGCACCGCGAATCCGCCGGCCGATCGCATCACCGACCTCGTCGAGGCGATCACCGACCGCGCCTGCGGCACCGACTTCGCCGTCATTCTCGGCGACGCACTCAGCGACGACGTCGCCGCAGACATCGCCCCGAACGTGATGCGTCGACGCGACGGACGCGACGTGCACACCCGCCACGAAGCAACCTTGTTCACCACCAATGCAGTGCTCGATGCCGAGACGCGCATCGTCGCCCTTGCACAGCGCAACGACGGGGTTGCAGTCGCCGACGAGCACGTGGAAATGGCACTGCTCGAGTCCGCTGCGAACGGACGCGAACTCAACGCCGGACAACGCTCACTGGTGCGTGCGATGGCCACGTCCGGTGCGAAACTTCAGCTCGCACTCGCACCCGCCGGAACCGGCAAGACCACCGCTATGACCGCACTGACACGGTCGTGGCAGAACGCAGGCGGGCACGTCGTCGGGTTCGCACCGACCGCTGCCGCCGCCGCAGTTCTGCGTCAAGATATCTTGACGACTACCGACACGTTGGCGAAGTTCGTCGACATCAACAAACGGTTGCGTAACGGCGATCCGGTGTCCGTTCCCGAGTGGTACACCAACATCGGCGAGGACACGCTCGTCATCGTCGACGAAGCCGGAATGACCGGGACCCTCGACCTCGACGACGCAGTCACCGCCCTCGCCGAACGCGGCGCAACGGTGCGATTGATCGGAGACGATCAACAGCTCGCCTCCGTGGCATCCGGGGGAGTGCTCCGCGACATCCACGACCGCGTCGGCGCACTCACCCTCTCGCAGGTGGTGCGATTCCGCGACAAAGCAACCGGCGCGGCCGAAGGCGCAGCATCACTCGCACTGCGCGACGGCGACGACGCCGCGATCGGCTTCTACATCGACCACTCCCGACTGCACGTCGGCTCGATCGCCACCGTCACCGACGACGCCTACAGTGCATGGAGCGCCGACCGCGCCGCCGGCAAGGACGCACTGCTGCTCGCCCCCACCCGTGAGCTGGTCGCCGAACTCAATACCCGCGCCCGCACCGACCGCCTCGCCGCCACCGACGCGAAGGTCGGACGTGAAGCCGTCCTCGCCGACGGGCTCCGCGCGAGCGTCGGGGACATCGTCCGCACCCGCTCCAACGATCGCCGCAACCCGCTCTCGCAGACCGACTGGGTCCGCAACGGTGACCGCTGGACCGTCGAGAAAGTCGGCCGCGACGGCTCACTGGTGGTGCGTCACCTCGAACTCGGACGCACCGTCACCCTGGACCCCGACTACGTCCAGTCCGCCACCGAACTCGGCTACGCCGGAACGGTGCACTCCGCGCAAGGGTCGACCGCCGACACCTGCCACGTCGTGGCCACCGGAGATGAAACCCGACAGCTCGCCTACGTCGCACTCACCCGCGGGCGACTGAACAACCACATGTATCTCGCGACCGCCTCCGACGGCGACCTGCACACCGCGATGACCGAACGCGGAATGCTGCCCCCGACCGCCGTCGACGACTTCCGGGCGATCCTGCGCCGCGACGGCGCGCAGGTCTCCGCGCACTCGACTCTCGCTGCCGCCGACGACCCGCATGTGAATCTGGCACCGGCCGCGAACGCTTACGACTACTCCGTCGCCACCGCCTGCGAAGTCCTCGCCGGACCCACAGTGATGGCCGCGATCGACACCGCCGCCGACGCCGCGATCGCCGGCCTCACCGACGACGCCGCATGGCCGGTCCTGCGTGGACACCTCGCGATCCTCGCCGCGCACGGACGCGACCCGGTCGACGCACTGAACACCGCAATCAACGAACGCGAACTCGGCACCGCGGGAGATCGGGCCGCAGTCCTGGACTGGCGACTCGACGCCACCGGACGCCACTCCACCGCGCGTGGAGCATCGGCACCAGGTCCGTTGCCATGGCTGCCCGCCATCCCCGACGCACTGCGCAAGGAACCGGAGTGGGCGAGCTACCTCGACGCCCGCGCCGACGCCATCACTGGTCATCGAGAACGCATCGCCGCCGACGTCGCCACATGGACACCGACAACGGCACCGGTGTGGGCGCGCCCGATACTCACCGACGAACCCGACCTCGAACTGCTCACCGATCTTGCGGTGTTCCGCGCCGCACACGACGTCGACCCGGCAGACCGCCGTCCGACCGGACCCGAGCAATACGCGGCCGAATCGGTGAAAGCGCAACGCAGCCTCGACCGCCGCGCCGCCGAAATGATCGACACCGGAAACGATGCCGTCGCCCGATGGCGTCCGTTCGTCGACGAACTCGACACCCACATCGCCCGCGACCCGTACTTCCCGATCCTCGCCGACCGACTCTCCGCCGCCGCACGCGCCGGAATCGAAGTCCACACCCTCGTCCGCGACTCCCTCGCCACCTCGCCGCTACCCGACGAGCTGCCCGCTGCCGCACTGTGGTGGCGACTGTCCGGTGAACTCTCCGCCGCCGCGCTCGACGCGGACACCGACGGCGCGGTCCTCGAACCATCCTGGGCACCGGTACTGACCGAACTCCTCGGCTACACCGCCGCCGTGCGCGTCATGTCCGACCCGGCATGGCCCTCGCTCGTCGCGACCGTCGACGACGCCGACCCAACACTCTGGACACCGGGACAGCTGCTCGGGACCGCGTACGAGTTCCTACACGGCGGCATCGACCCCGTCGATCACGGCGTCACCCTGCCCGCCCACGAACTCGCCACCGCCCTGACGTGGCGGGCCGAGATGCTGGTGCGCGAGAACCACCTCGCCCGCACCTACACCCCACCCACTGTCGAACCACTGTCGGTCGAGGACGAAGAAGCCCTCGCCCCACTCGACGAGACGATCGGCGACACCACCGCCGACCTGCTGCCGGCCGAATTCGCCGATCCGGACAACCTCCCGGCACCGGCCAACGCACCCACAGCAGCAGTCGACGCAGCCGCACCGACAATCCCGCTGGGCAGTGACTCCGACTACCTCGCCTCCCTCGACGCACTCGACGCCCCCGTCGACTACGACCAAGCACCACCACCGGAGCACGACAGCGGGTACGACGAGTACACCGGTGCCGACGTCGTCGAGTCCGGTGCAGACGATGCCGAAGCCGACGTATGGGATGCACTGCGCTCGCAAATCGAGACGATCGAGCTGCCGTACCCGACGGTCACCACCGACGAACGAGTCCGCCTGCTCACCCAGGACCTCAACGGTGCCAAGACCAGGTATCGGGAGCTGCGAGCCCAGATCGCCGACGGCACCAGCCCCGCACAGTTCCATGCCCGCGCGATGCTCGCCGAGCTACAGCAGCGAGCCGACCGGCAACGTCCCGCCCGGATCGCGATGCTCGACGCCCGCCAGGACTGGATGGACACCGAATTCGAGGCCGAAGCGCTCTGGCATCACATCGACACCGTCATCCGTCCCGCAGTCGCCGCCGACATCGCGGCCGCCGGTGACGACGACGCCCGCGCCCTCGCTCAACGCGGTCTCGACTGGGAGATCTGGCGTGCCGAATTCGTCGACGACACCGCCACCGCCGCACGCACCCACGCACACGAAGCCGCCGCCGAATACGAGCGCGTCACCGCCGCAGACGGGGGAGAGGTCACCGCCGTCGACGTCACCACCGCACGCCTGGCGGCCGAGAGCATCGACCTCTCTACTCTCACCGACCTCAAGGCCGACGTCGACCGCACCGAAGCAATGCTGTGGCGAGCCGAACAGGCAGCCAAGCGTGCAGCGATGACCAGCACCCCGGCCCAGGTACAGGCGGTGGGCGAGGCCATCGACGCAATCGAAGCCGACACCGCCGTCGAGCAGCTCGACTCGACGCAGACTCAGCCGGAGATACCTGTCGAAGGCGAGCAAACCATCCAGTCAGTGCCCGATCCGCAGCCGGTACTCTCGCCGGCCGACGCCGCTCTGCTGGCGAAGATGGAGCAGGACCCGATCCGGCTCGTCCAGGACGCGGAACTGACGGCGTTCGTCGACCGCGCCGGACGCGGACGTACCGAACCGACCGTCGTCGCCGACACTGAAAAGCTGTACGGCCGACTCGACGAGCAAGCAGCAGCGATCGCAGCAGCCCGCGAACTCGAGACCGAACTACGTCGCGTCGCTGGGCAACACGAGGTCGCACGCAGCGAACACACCACGCTTACCGAGCAATTGTCGACCGCGAAGCGACGCGACCGGAGGGCCCTCGAACCGGCCGTCGATGACGCACGACTGCGCGAAGAACGTCTCGCGCGTCAGGTCCGCGACACCCAACGCGCCGCTCGCGACGCCGCCGGCCGTGTGGGTGCCGAGGCGAGCGAGTGGGCCGCCATTGTTCAGCGTGCATCCGATCCCAACCAACGCGTAGGCGACCTCGCTGCCGCAGAGGTGTTCGACACCGCTGTCCTGGAGCAGGGTCGTCGCCGCAGAACGATGTGGGTCGGTGGGCGGCAAGCAGACGCTGAACGCCGTGTTCGTGCGGCGACAGATGCTCCACAACGCCTTGACGCTCCGGCCATCTCCGGAATCACCGACCGTGCGAGCGATGTTGGGACACCACCTGTGGATCTCGATGAACGTCCCCGCGCACTGGTGTCTCCGCCTGCCAGAGTCAGGTCGGGTACGAGTTCCGAACGTAGTGATGGACTTGGACCGCTCGACGTGGGGATAGAACGAAATCAAAGCCATGACCTCGATCAGGGTCTCTAAGCATCGCGGTTGCGCCACGCTCCGGATCGGCGGCCGCCGACGCCTTGAGGCTCGAAGGAAGTGGACACGCGCGTCTCAGCGCGTCGAATAGAGGGGCTCGTCCGACTGCTCCACCGAGTGTCAGAAAAACCCGTAGGTTCTCGTGTTGACGTCGAATCCATGTCCGGAAGCGTCGTGTCTACAGCGTGCGCCACCGGTGTCGGGATCGAACGCGCACGTCATGCCGTAAGCCGTCATGGTTAGTCCATAGGCAAACGTCGTATCTTGCATGGTGTTTCGGTCCTGCATGTGCGAATTGCCACCGGAATCGAGCAGTAGTCCGGTTTCGCCGTCGGATCCCACTTTGATGAGTCGGGCACCGGTGTCGGTGGACAGGGGTTCGCCCAGCGGTGGTGAGCAGAATGCACCAGTGCGCGAAATCGTGCAGTAATAGTCGCCGCTGGGACTGGACAATTGGCAGATCCCGGTGCTGGCACACGCGCCCGGTGAGACGGGACTGCCGGCGAATGGATCGTCGGTTTGCGGCATCGCGTCCTGTGCAGGTGTCCGGGAATCCTGCGCCGTCGGCCCGGCGTCGGGGCTGGCGATGCTATCTGGCCGGGGGCCACCTGTAGTGCAATTTTGCCGCTGGTATTGCGTGAGACCGCCGCCGTTGGTGGCAGTCGGGTAGCCGTATGAACTCGGGTAGACGATGACGTCGGGGTTGGGTGTCCAACCCGTGGAGAGTGGCGGGTACGCGGCGAGGTCGATGGTGAAGGCGATGGTGTTGCCCAGCGCCTTTGCGGACTCTACTGGGGTGGTGATGCTCTCGGCGGGGGTGTCGTCCATGAATTCCGATCGTCCGGTGACCGTCCATTGACCGTCGACGAAGTTCGGCTCTGCAGCCTCTCCCCGGGAGATCGATAGGTTGTAGTTGTCGTCCCTGTCTAGGTCTTTGCTCTCGTCCAATCCGCCAGGAAAGATGAGGGCAGTGAAGTCCATGCTGCCGGCTTCGTTGAAGAGCTGTGTTGCGGGATATCCCGGCATCGGTACTCGCTGGGGTGCTGGTGGCGGGGTATCAGCGAAGCTGATCACTACCTCGATGCGCTGTGCGCCGAGATCATTCATCCGGATCGACTGCGCCAGAACAGGGTCCGGTGCCCGCACGTCGACGACTCCGGGAGGGGTGTTTGCCTGCGGAACGGACACACAGACCAGATTTCGCGGAAAGCTGGACAGGTCGAGTGGTCTGTCACGATCGGCTCGCACCACGAGTGCCGTGATCGCGACGGCGACAACGAGAGCTACAGCGATAGCAGCAGCAACCATCCATCCCCGCGTGAACTTCTTGGCCGAGTGTGATCGGTCCGAAGGTAAAGCGCCCATGGGTCACAGAGTGCCATGTGGATGATTAGTGTCGGTCGAAATGACTCCGCTGTCTGCGGGGCCGCTGAGCTCAAGGTTTCGGCTCACCGCCTGCGAATCCACGCCAGGCGGTCCGTCAAGATGATCTTGACGGACCGTTGTGCGGGGTGTGATGGGTTTGTGGCTATGTGCTCGTCAGTGCCATGAGGCTGAAAAGAACAGCGAAGAGGTCTGGACCGGCACGTTCGTCTGACGCGTACGGACGTCGCAGCTTTTCTCAGTTAGGTCAGTTCAGCAGCAGATCGTGGCTCGTGCGGCATCTCTCAACGCGGTCGATCGCGGGTAGACCTGGTGTACTCCGATTCCCACGACCAAACGTGTAGCGCGCCAAGCACTTGCGCACCCGTTCTTGCACCACGTTGGAACGGACCAGTCTGGAGCACAGACTGGGTCGTTTGCGTTGCAGACGCTGTTGATCGAGATGTCTTTACTGTCGTTGAAGCGGGTTCCGTTGCTACCTGCGACCACTGGGAGCAATTGGCCGATCCCGAGCGACGAGCGGGACGCAGAGCCGTAGGGCCTCACTCCGCTGTCATCACCGATGCGATCACCATCACCTACTAGGACAGCACTGCTGACATGGAACTGACGTAGTTGTGGTGCGTCGAAAAGTTGAATCAAGCGGTGCATCACCATTGCGCCCTGCGAATAGCCTCCGAGTGTCACGGACACCGACTCACATTCGGGAAGTGTCTGCACTTGCTGAAGTAACTTCACGGCCTTGGTGATCCCGTCCGGTATCCCGTCGAAGTAGCCGGTGTTGCCGAACAGAACCAGTGGTATCGACGTCACTGCGCGCGCCGGATAGTCGACGGCAATGGCGTTCACCTTGTAGTCGGTGGACCCCTTCTCTGCCATAGCGTTGTACACGGCAGTCATGGTTGTTCCCAGACCGCTGGATTCGCCCGATCCCCGGGCAGCGATGAGCAAGTGGTCGGCGTTCTTGCACGCTTCACTGACAGTAGTTCGTACCGGGTCCGGCGCGGCAGAAGCGGCAATCGGATAGACGAACACACTGACTGTTGCGGCGATAGTGGCTACCAATAGTGCCCTCATACCCCGCCGGGAATCTTTGCTTGGCCAGTGCATCGGGCTCCTCTGATTTATTCGGCAGACGGTCCCCTACGAACCCCCAGCTTTCGCTGGCAGTGTGCCCCAACACGGTGCACGCCTGAATGTAACCAGGGAAAATTCATACGTCTGAATGAGATCCCTCGCCGAAATGTCGATCAGCTGAATGATGCAGTGTGTCGGCGATACTTGCCAGATTCCGCTGACATGTACCGACCGCTACCGATACACATAGTCGCCGTTCCTTACAACCAGCTCACCACTCTGGACCGGAGGTGGCACTGCTCCGCACGCCTTGGCGTAGTCCTCCGCGATATCGGGATTGGAGTCGCCTGGATTGTCGGAATACCAACCCGACAGCTGGGCGCACCGTCCATCGTCATTGTCGGAGCCGACCCAACCGAAGAACTCCACAGCTGCAAACCCGACCGCCACGATCACAGCGATCAGACACAGGCCGACAAAGGCCATTCCCACGCGCTCGCTTCCGGTAGCTGGCGCGCTAGGATCTCGCACTTTCGCCCCCGCGATGCGGGATTCAATGTCAGGCACGTACTGGCGTGCGGCTGCACCAGCTTCGGGCGAGATCACGAGTAGGGAATGTCGGTTCGTTTTGGGGTCGGGCTTTCTGCCGTCTCCGGATACGTGAAAAGTCACATACCCCGGTCTGTCTGGCCCGGGGTAGCGAAAAGACACCGACTTGATGTTCCGGTAAGCAATAGTGACCTTGTCCGAACCCTTGCCTGCGTCAGGGTGGAAGGCCAGCGTCACACCCTGGGAATCGACTGTGACGTTGCCGTCCGAACCTCGATACGTGGTTTCCACAGTCTGCCTCCAGGATGGACGATGCGCTCGCCGGAACGTCGTCCACAGCTAACAGACCGTTACAAGCGGTCCCTCGTTGTCCCTGCCGTGCCACGGCTTGGCGACTCCGGGTTGTCGTCCACCGCGTGAGGAAATTGCCGGGCCGGGTCGATGTATCGCCTGATTCCAGTTGTCCGTCCCCGACTGTCCTCTGCGCGGCTGCACGGATGCCGTTGGCCGAGACCGCGTCTTCTGGTGGCGGCCGCTAGTCGCGGACCTGTATCTCGAAACCGAATTGCACGAGAGGCGCAAGAACGGACCTGCTTCCGGGAATTTCCCGGGGCAGAGCGAACAGCACTGTGTTGCCGTCCGACGAGGTCAACGTTGCATAGCTGCCCTTTCGGAGCAGATCTTGTTCGAGCTTGAACTGGGAGTCGTACGAGCCGATGTACACCATCGGACCACTCGCTCGGCCGGCGATTGCAATGACCTTCGATCGACACTGCGCGGTTCCGTCAGCTGAGTTCGGAAGGCTTTGGTAGGCACCGCCATCGTCGAAGGTGCCGGGAGCGCAGATAGCAGAAAACCAGTCATCGCTGGACGATTGGACGGCAGGCGTGCTCGTCGTGGCGTCGGCGGCCGTTGAGCTCTCTTGCTCGTCGTTGCCGGTGACCGTCCACACGACGACACCTGCGATGATCGCGACGATCGCAAGCCCGACAGCTACTGCAATGCGCGTTCTTGCCGTCTTGTTCGCCGAGGCGGCTGGCGACTGCTGTACTGACGCGGGTCGAGTAGCACCGGTCCAAGCCTGACCGTCCCACCATCGTTCGGTACTGCCGTCGGAGGGATCTGGGTGCCAGCCTTCTGGTACGCCAGCACCAGCGGTCGAGTCGCTGCTACCTGAGTCGTTCAACGAGTTCCCATCGAAGTTGCTGTTCTGCGCTGTCACCGCTTAGTCGCTCGAACTATGTAATTGCGTTACGCAGGTCGATGGACCAGATCGAGACAGAAGAGCATCGTGCGCACCCTCTCGGCCTCGCTCGGCCCCGGACGTCGCAAAGCCACACGCGAGCAATGCATCCGAAACAACGACTCGACTCTGTGGTCGATGAACGGTTCAAATGACTGACGACGAGACTGGGCGCAAACAGGTGTGTCTGGGTATAGCAGAATGCCCAGAATGTCTGAACATCACTATTCTCACCCGCCTACGTCGGCGGATGCGGACGCAGAGGCGGCACCTCGTCGGATCGGTCCGCAGCTCGGTTTGACCTGCTTGGCAATCGGATTGGGCAATTTCATCTCTGTGCTTGTCACGCTGGCTGTGTATACGGCACTCGACAGGCCGTCTCCCGGAATGGCCGTGCCCGCGCTGATCGGCTTCCTTGTCGCGGCATGTTTTGGAGCCATCGCGTTCACCGCCTATCGCCGTTCCAATACGATCGCGTGGTGGCATCTCCTCGGGCTAGGGTTCGGCGTCGGATTGCTCCTGAACTCGCTTGGCCGACTCTCGGAACGCGGCAACCCCATGTTGGTGATTGCGGAAACCGTCAATTTCATTTCTCTGCTACTGATAGTCGGTGGCGGGATAGTCGCAGCTGTTCAAGCTGCTCGTAAGCCTGCGGCCCTTCCGGACGGTCCTCTGACCGCGCAGCTGGTCGGGTACACCGCGGACGGGCAGCCCGTCTATGGATCACACCTGCAAGGCCGATCCACCAACACGTTTGCCGTTTTGGCGTTGGTGTTCGGGATTATCGGCGGTCTGCTCGGTGTCGTCTTCGGACACATTGCGCTGAGCCAGATCAAGCGCACCGGAGAAGGCGGACACGGGCTGGCCGTTGCCGGACTCGCGCTGGGATACATCTACGTTGTGTTCTGGTTCCTACTGATCGTGGTCGCCAGCATCTGACACCGTCCTGCTCGGATCGGTGGCCCGTCAAGATATCTTGACGGGCCACCGATGGTCGAATGCAAGTCTCAAATGCCGAGGTCGCGCCCGTTGTCGGTTTCATTGCCTGACTCCGGCCCCTCGCGATCGGTGCTCTTCCACGGCTTGGTCGTTCCAGAATCATCGTCCACAGCACGTAGGAAGTTGCCGGGCCGGGTCGATGTATCGCCTGATGCCAGCGGCCCGTTTGCTCCTGCGCTCTGTGCGGCGGCAAGCTGAGCAGCAATAGCTTTGTCGTGCATCATCGCTCGTACATCGTCGGCGCTGCCCATTCCGAGGTCTTCGACGAGTGCGGGGGTGGGGTTGAGCATGAGCGACCACTTCGGCTCGCGGCCTTTCGCTGCGGCGCGTTCGGCGCGTGCAGCATCTCGGGCGAGGGCTTCGGGGCTGGTCTCTGCTTCCTTGATTTCTCGCCGCAATCGGGAGACTTCGTTCGAGAGGTCTTTGAGCTGGACTGCTTTCGGGAAGTCGGAGAGCTCGATCAGGTCGAGGTCGTCGAGGCGTTGTTCGTCTCGATCGAGTGAGCGTTCGGCTTTGGCCAGGTCGGTGTCGACGGTGTACGCCATGTTTTCCACCCGCGTGAGCAGCCCGAACGCGTGCTGGCTGCGGTCACTGTCTCCGATCTTCGGGTGCAGGTCGCGGGCTTCGATCACTTTCGTCGACGACCCGAGTCCGGAGAACGAGAGATACAGCGCACTGTCTTGGGCGGGACGGGACGCCTCGATCGGGAATCCGCTCATCTCCGCGATCACCATCGTCTTGGTCAATCCTTCGCCTTTGAGCGAGTGATAAGTGCCCTGCAACGCTATGGCCATCGCATTCGCTGCGTCGCTGCGCTTGTTGTAGAACACCCCGCGGATGGTCATGCCGGGCCACTGGTTGGTCTCGCGCCTGCCTTTGAGCACCGGTGCTGCCTCGGTCAATTGGGCGACCCGCTGGCGTGCGCGGGGTACTTCGCGGCGCAGCCGGTCGCGGTCGCGTTCGATCGAGCGTTGCTCGGCGAAATGCGAATCCGCTTCGGACTGGAGCTCCTGGAGCTGGGAGTCGAGTTCGATCTGTTGGATGTACCGATCGTCGCCGGTGGCGAGGGCTTTGGTCATGGCCGAGTTCTCGGCGAGCGAGTCGCTGTCGAGGTCGACCACGCGCCGCATCGAGCGGTCCGCTTTCTTGAGCTGTTCGATGAAATGCGCCTTGCGGTGCACGGTCTGCCACATCACGGTGTCGAAGGTCTTCTCGGCGACGTAGTTGAACACCTTCACATGCGCGTTCTGGTTGCCCTGCCGGATGATTCGGCCCTCACGCTGTTCGAGGTCGGCCGGTCGCCACGGCACGTCGACGTGATGCAGCGCGATTGCGCGGTCCTGGATGTTGGTGCCGGTGCCCATCTTTTCGGTGGACCCGAACACCACCGATACCTTTCCGGTGCGGCACATCTCGAACAGGCGGGCCTTCTCCGACGGCTTCGGGTAGTCGTGGACGTAGGCGATCTGCGCGGGCTCCATTCCGCCGGCGAGCAACTCTTCGCGGATCCCGTCGTAGATCGACCACGACCCGTCGGCTTTCGGAGTGGAGCGGTCGCAGAACACGATCTGCAACGCACCCGGCGTCGGGTGGGGTTCACCGGAGGAATCGAGGTAGGTGTTCTCGCTGGAATCGTTGTGCACGTTCAGGATTCGCTCAGCGACGATGTGCGCCCGGGAATGCTCCGGTGGTGCCGGATCGAGGTGCGCGACCCTGGGGTCGAGGGTGGCGTTGCGGCCGTCGTTGGCGACCTTGAGCGCATTGTCGATATCTGGGCGTTTGGCGTCGGCATGGTCGGCGCGATACCCGAGGTCGGCGATGAAGTCCTGTACTTCCAGCGCCGGGGTGAACGTGACGTCGGTGTTGCGGCCACCGTCCTTGACGGGCAGGTTCGCCGGCACCTGATCGCGGGTGACGGCGTCGGTGTAGACGCTGGTCATGCCGATCAGATCGCCGACGTTGGTGAATTCACCGACCCGGGTGATCGCCCGCAGTCTCGATCCGGACGAATTCAGCTCGACCCGCTCGACGGTGTCGGTGAATGTTGCTCCCCAGTCGTTGATCTGGGCGACCCCGGCGTCCTCGAGGAGATCCGGACGCAGGTAGTGCTGCATCACCCACAGCTCGGCGAGGGAGTTCGCGACCGGGGTGCCGGTGGCGAACGTGGCCACGCGTTCGACGTACTCCTCCGGCGGGATGCCTTTGGTGATCGCTTCCTCGCGGCGCATCGACCGCAGATAGTTCAGTTTCAGATCGAGGTCGGTGGCGCGGTGCGAGCCTTCGTTGGCGAGCTCGGTGACCCCGGAGGCGCGGGCGAGGTTCTTGAACTCGTGGGCTTCGTCGATGAATAGGTAGTCACAGCCCGATGCCTCGAACGTGAGCCCGAGATCCTTCCCGGCCTGTTCCAGCGCGGTTTCGAGCTTCTCCTCGAGCTTGGCTTTCATCGCCTCGAGACGTTTGCCGGTCTGGATGCTCTCGACGTTGTCGAGCTCGGCGTCGATGGCCTCGACCTGGGTACGGATGTATTCGGCTTTCGTGCCGGGATCGACGCCGATCGAGGAGAACGCCGACCGCGGAACGATCACCATGTCCCAGTCCTGTGAAGCGGACTGGGCGACGAGCAATCGGCGCCCTTCGGCGTCGGTGGCCGCCGATCCGGACAGGATCCGTGCGCCGGGATACCACTGGCCCGCTTCGCGGACGACCTGGTCGATGATGTGGTTGGGCACCACCACCCACGGCTTGTTCGCCAACCCGAGGCGTTTGAGCTCCATCGCCCCCATCAAGATGGTGCCGGTCTTGCCGGCCCCGACGACGTGATCGAGCATCACCGTCGGCTCGGAGACGATCCGGGCGGCGGCGTCGCGTTGGTACGGGTACGGCGAGTACTTCTCCCCAAGACCGGGAAAGGACATGTACGCGCCCGAATGCACTGGCGCAACAAGGGAGTTGAACGTGTCGTTGTAGATGTCGAGGAGCTGCTCGCGGCGGATCTCGTCGGCGTGCAGCGCCCACTGCCCGAACTCCTGTGCCAGGCGTCGCGCCTTGGATTGCGCGGCGCGGGTCGCGGCATCGTGCACCGTCGGTGCGCCCGCGCTGTCGCGGAACTCCTTGGAGGTGGTGATTTCGATCGGGTCGCTGTTGAGCAGGTCGGTGAGCAGTTCCTTCCAGTCGTAGTCCCCGGCGCGCATTCCGGCGTTGCCGATACCGCGGTCTTCGGCCGGGCGGTGCTCGAAGTTGTACTTCGTCGACCACGCCCCACGTTTGGGGACCAGTGCCCATTTGAGATTCTGCGTCCCCGAGTCCGCATAGTGCCCGACCGTGACCGACCATCGTCCCGATGCCCGTTCGATGGTCACCGGAACATCGCCCGGCACCTCGAAGGTCTCGCGCACGAACTGGACGTAGGTCGGGGTCGGCACCCACGTAGCACCGAGGGCGACGTCGGGGTCGGTCTTACGCGGAGGAATGACGGCGGTCAGGGCGTCGACGTTCGCTTGGTAGCGGGGATCGAGCGCGGCGATCTCTTCGGCGTCGGCGAGCTTGGTGCGGACATTGCCCGACAAATAGTTCGAGGCCGATACCCAGCGGGTCGGATCGGTCAACGTACGGAAGGCGCGTCCCTCCATCTGACTTTCGGCCTGCTCGACCGTGGTCCCGAGCAGCTCGGCGATACGCCCGACGTCCAGACGCGCGTGCTCGTCGAGGCTGATGGCCATTGCCTCGTCGACGGTATCGGCGTGGTTGCGCAGCTCACGCGAGTGCAGGACGTCGGTGTGGAAGATCGCCGCCTTGCGGGCCGTCATGGTCTCCTCGTCGAAATGCTCGAGGGAGAGCACTGCGGCGAACGTCGGGTCGGTGCGGATAGCTCGGCCGAGGTGGCTCTGCAGCTTGGTGGGCTGTCGTGGGTTGATCCAGGCATCGTCGGACAGCCGGGCGTAGACGTCTTCGGGAACCTCTCCGGCAAAGGGGTCGCCGGCAACCCCTTCGTCCTTACGCCACGTCTCGATCAGTTTCGCGAGAGCGGCATCGTGCTGCGATTCGGTGAGGTCCTTGGGTATAGACATCTTGAACCGGTTGATCGGGCCGTAGCGGGCAACGTAGGCGTCGTACTGCTCACCCAGGATCTCCCGCAGCGCTTGCCGTTGACTGGGGTCGGTGGGGCCTCGTTGCGCGTCGATCAGGGCGTGGGTGGTGTCGCGCAGCGCAAGCAGCTCGCCCCATTCGGCGACCTGTTTGGCTCCACGAGTGTTCACCGGCTCCCAATCCCGCGAGTTCCAGCGTTCGATGGTCTCCATCTGCGCGTCGTGCCGCAGCGCTCCCACCGCGAGCTCGTCCTGGGCCGGGCCGTTCCCGATCGCGAGGAGCCCGCGCTCGAAGTCTTCCCGAGTCGGCCCGAGGGTGTCGCGCCAGGACGCGGTGAGCCCGAGCCCGTCGGTCTTCGCGACATCGACGATCGCGGTGAGCTGATCCTCGACCAGGTAAGCGAGGTCGACGTCGCTGTCGGTCGCGGCGACGGACAGAGTCTCGTTGCCGTACATGCCGTGCCCGACCCGCAGCTCACCGAGCACCTATTCCGGGTGATCGGTGTAGACGGCGTTGATCGGTACGCCCTTGTCCTCGCCGGCATCGTCGAGGGCGGTCGCGTTCTCGAGCTGCAAGAACCGCTCGGTGAGCGGTGCGGGTTTCGCCCCGTCGGCGCGGCGACGCAACACGAGAATGTCGGTGACGACCTCCGTCCCGGCAACCCGCCGGAACGTGGTGGACGGCAACCTCACTGCGCCGACGAGGTCGCCGAGGGCGGCGATGTCGCGGCGGGCTCGCTGGTTCTGGGCGTCGAGGGTGTAGCGGGAGGTCAGGACGGTGACGTATCCGCCGGGTGCAGTCATCGCCAACGATTTGACGATGAAATGGTTGTGGATCGAGTGCTTGGCTTGGTTGTGAACCGGGTCGTAGAGCCGATAGTCCCCGAACGGGACGTTGCCGATCGCCGCGGTGAACGAGGACGCCGGCGCGGTGGTCTTCTCGAATCCTTCGCCGCGGATCTGCGCCGACGGATTCAACGCGGCAGCGATCGCGGCAGTGGTGGCATCGAGTTCCACCCCGACCATCTGCGCCGAGCTGGGAGCGTGGGCGATGAATGTGCCTGACCCGCAACCCGGTTCGAGGACACGGCCGCCGGTGAACCCGGCCCGGATCGTCGCCTTCCACATCGCGGCGGCAATAGCGGGGTCGGTGTAGTGGGCGTTGAGAATGGTGCGCTGTGCCTGAGCCCAGCCGGTGTCGTCGAGCAGCGTGCGTAGTTGCTCGCGTTCGGCGGTCCAATCGTCGCGTCGCGGGTCGAAGACCTGCGGGGTCGCGCCCCAGCTCGACCAGCGAGCCAGGACCGCTTGCTCGTCGGCGGTGGCGTAGCGATCCTGCGCGGTGACGACGGCGAGGGTGCGCAGGGCGTCGATGTTCGCTGATACACGGGCTTTCGCTCCGGACGGAACCAGAATCTCGGTGCCGGGCCGGAAGTCGACGGGCTCGACATTCCACAATCGCTCGGCGACTGTCTGAGTGTCGACCACCATCCCTTCGTTGGTGTCAGGGACTGCGGTAGTCGCCGTGGGGTAGGGGTTCGGTTCGACTGTGGGGGAGGCGGTTTCGACGCTGGGCGGGGGAGTGCCTTGCGCGGCCAGGAGTTGGTCGACGCGGCGACCGTCGGCGGCGATCAGGTGCCGACTCTGGTTGCCGTAGCTGATCGCGGCGGCGTGATCGTCGGGCCCGAGAGTTTTCTGGTTCTCTTCGGGAATCAACGACACATCGCCTGCGCGGCGCAGCTCCATCAGTGTGTCGGTGACCTGCTCGGCGGTCAGTGTCCCGTCAAGGTCGGCGCGGATCCGCGCCAGCCGCACGTACGCTTCGTCCTCGCGCGCCAGCCGCCCGTACGCGTCGCGCACCAGCTCGACCGGGGACGGGGGGACCGCCGCGGCGTCGGCGGCGGTGTCCGCGACGACCTCTGGTGCGCGCTGCAATTCCGGCACAGGTTGGGAAGCGTCGGCCTCGGCGATCAGAACGTCGGGATCGACTGGTGTGGGCAGCGGTGTGCCGCCGACATCGACGGCAGTCGGGTCGATCGGCGCTGCACCGTCGGCGTCGAACGCGAACAGATCGAGCTGGGCGTCGGATTCGCTGCGCCGGGTTACTTTCCGCTTGCCGTGTGCTCGGCCACCCGCTCGTCGAGCTGGCTCGTGAACGTGGGAAACAGTGGGTGCTCGGTCGACGTCGGGTAGGGCTCGTTGTCCTCGATCCGTGCCGCGATCAGATGCGCTGCGTAGTACCGGAACCTCATCGGTTGCTCCGCCCACAACAGGTCCGTCAGCTGGTTCGCTTCCTTGTCCGGGTCCGCGCAGTTCAGTGGGTTGCGCCACCGCTCCGGGTCGCTCCGGTGCACCTGAATCCGTGCCCGATCCCGCTCGGCTTCGGCTTCCGCGCTCTCCTGATCCGGCGGGTAGGCCTCCATCTCCGGCGGGAGCTGGCCGTAGATCTCCTCGTTGATCACGAAGTCCGTCGCCTGCGCCCAGGCCTGGTTGATCAACCCGACCTGCTCCATGTACGGGGCCGGCTGCCCGTTCTCCCGGATGTAGCGTTGCAGCACTTGCTGTTCCATGTAGATCTTCATGTTGTCGATCCGCTCCGCGATCCGCTCGCTCTCGCTCTCGAGGAACGCCTGTTGATCGGACGGGCTCAACTCCGGCGGCAGCCCCTGGTGCTCGAGATACAGCTTCATTACTTCCTGCGTTATCGGGTCGATCATGGGTGTCACTGTCCTCTGTCTCGGCGAACAAATCGAGTTGGAAATCGTCGGAATCTTTGGCCACAGCGTGCGCTCCTGAAGTCGGGCGAGAGGTGTATGCGACCCGCGCAACCCGAGACCGGGTGGGGGTCGTTAACGTCGTCGTCGGCTGGAGGCGCAAACTCCGGCCACAAAGGGCCCTGGTGGGTCATGCAGGACCCACCAGGGCTTCTGGCTGTTTCGGGTCAGTGGTTGTGTCAGGTTTTTCAGCCGGTGAGCTCGTCGAACCAGCCGGCCGGGGCCTGCACCAAGTTCAGCCGTATCGGCGGAGTCTTCTGATGAGAGTCACGGCTGCACAGGTACATCGGGCCGTGCTCGGCATCGAGCATCGTGCGCAGTTGCGGGTCCGCGTGATGGACCCACCACCCCGACATCGCGGCCCCGTCCTCGGCTGCGGACGCTGCCTCCCATGCCGTCCACAGTGCGTGCAGACGCACCACGACCTCGGGATGCTCGAACCAGCGTGGGCAGAACACGCGGTTCTTTCCGGCAGACGACGAGAGTTTGCGTGCCACGATTGCCGACAGCCACGTGTCGAACCAGGCATGGAAGCTCGAGAACTTCGTCGACGCAGCCTTCTCGGGATCCGGATCGGAGTTGTCGGGATGGTCGTCGGGGAAGTTCTCGTCAGGGAAGTCGTCGTCGGGGTAGAAGTCGTCGTCAGCGCTCACAGGAACGGCTCCTCGTCGACGTCGTCGATGGTGGCGGCGGCGTGTACTCGATCGGGGACGGGGATCTGCTCTTTGTCGGGGATCCCGTACATCGCGAACGAGGCATCGATCGCGTGGGCATTGGGGCCGTCGGACCAATACATCTTCTTCACCAACACCGGCCGATTGCCTGAGATCTGCACCAGTGCCCGGGTTTTCGGGATCGCGGCGAGATCGTCGACTGTCAGGATCGGCTCCTTCGACCAGGACTGCGACTTCGACGACGACCCACTGTCGAACACCCCGCCGCTACGCGAGGCCGACCAGCGTTCGACGTCGTGATCACCGACGAGTGCCGACAGCTCGGAGAGAGTGTTCTTGTCCTTCACACCGCCGCCGTACCAGAGGAAGTTCGCGGCGTCGAGGAGCTGTTTGACCCCGTCCTGCCCCCACACCTTCTGGGCCTGAGAAAGGTTCTGCACGATCGTCATCACACAGATCCCCTGCGATCCGAGGTGCGAGTACCAGGCAGGGAGCTCGGGGAGGCGGCAGACGTTCGCGGCCTCGTCGAGGACGCCGAGCATCGGCACCGGAAGCCGTCCGCGGGGGCTCCGGCGCGCGACGCGCTGGGCGGCGTCGATGATCGACCCGATCAACGCCGTGGTCAGCGCCGACGACGAATCGGGTCCTTCCTTCGACAACGCATACAAAGTGTCGGTGCTGATGACGAAGTCCTCGACGACGAATTCACGCATCGAGTGCGGATACCGCACCGATCCACCAATCTTGGTGTCCGGTGCGCCCTCGACGGAGATGTCGCGGCGGTTCGGTGGGAGAACCGACATCGCGTAGGCCTGCTCCTCGAGCAGGCCGATGAACCGACGAGCCATGTCGTACAGACCGTCTCGCTGGCGCGGGTTGAGTTCGCTGGTCGACTTCAAGCGGTTGGCGATGATGTGGTGGCCGTGGACCGTGAGCAGTCGCTGGGGAAGTTCGTTCGCCTCGTCGGAGAGCCAGCCGTAGACGTGCAACAGATCCCCGTCCGCACACGCCGCTGCGAGCATCATCTGCGCCAACAACTCCTGCGCTCCGCCGTCGAAGTAGGCATCGACGCGGGCCGAATCGTCCCTCGATGCGGCAGCGAAGTAGGAGGCCAGCTTGCGGGCGTCCATGATCGTCTCGATCACGCGCAGCGGGTTCCACCAAAACCCGTCATCGCCGGTGCGGGGGCCTTCGGCGATCCCCTGTAGGTCGTAGCGCCACACCGTGCCGAGCAACTCGCGGACACCGCGAGTGAAATCGTGTCCGTCGCGCTTGTTGGAGGTGAACAGTGCAGCGCCCGGCGCGGTGCACAGTGCGTCGATCGCCAACGCCGCAGTCTTGCCCATACGAGGTCCGGCGAGGGCGAACAGCATGTCCTCCCACGACATGAACACCTGCTGATTGCCCTGGACGGTGCGTCCGACGACGACTCCGATGTCGGAGTCGTCGAGGGTGTCCAACTCGGCAAGATCGGTTCGCAGCGACTTCGCACGTTCGCGTGCCTGCTTGCCGGTCACCCCGGTCAGCTTCGATGTCGGTCCCATCAGGCGGGCCTTGGCGTCGACGTCGTTCTTGCCGCTGCCCGTTGCGCGGGCTGCTGCGGCGACGCCGGTGAGACCGGAGACGATGATCACCGCGATCACGAAGATCCATGTCGACACGCTCGGCCACGTCAGCTTTCCGCCGGCGACCGAGAACAGCGCCCCAAACGGGTTGACGGGGATATCTTCACCTGTTTCTACGAATACATGCCCGAGCCACAGTGAGCCGTAACCGAGCGCGATCAGCACGATCACCACCGAGACGGCGATCAGCGGGAACATCGACGACGATGTCCCGGCTCCCTTCGAGGTCGGCTTCTTGGTCACCATGCGTCCACACCAGCCTCTGTGGCCTTGTCGACGCCGCGGTCGATCTCGATGACGTTCGCGACCCGGTTGGTGATGTCGACGACCGAGTCCGACGAGCGATTCTGCCGTGGTGTCTCGAGCATCAGATCGACCAGACGGATCGGTTCGACGTCCGCTGCGGTGGAGGACACATCAAGGGTGTGCTCGGCGATATCGTCGAAGTCGAGGCCGTCGAGCTCGGCCGGTAACTCCAGGACGTCCAGTGACAGACCCGGACGGAGTACGGCGTCATCGACACCGTTGTCGACAAGCCGCTGCCTCCATGCATCCTCGTGCACAGCCGTGCGATCGGCTGTGACATCGGCCCAGTCCTGTTGGACGGGGTCGGTGAAGGTCTGGCCGGCGATCATCTCGTGTGCGACACCGGTCGCGGCGAGATACGCCGCCGCCCGCACAAGTGAGACGTCAGTATCGAGCAGACCGGACGCGCGATTGTCACTGCGCGGCTCGTAGGAGTGCGACCGAGCGCGAAACTCCTCGCGTCGGGTGTGCGCCCGGTCGGGCAGGCTGCGGCGGCGTGCGGCAGCCAAAGCGGCGCGTCGGCCGCGTTCGTAGGCGGCAGCAGCGATCTCTGAGCGGCGCTGCAACTCCGCGGTCGAAACAGTGTCGTTGGTCATCGACGGTCACCACCGTCGAGAAGGTGTGCGGTTTCGGATGTGCTGGGCGGGATCGACATGGAGGGCCTTCACTGGGAGCGTCGGCCAGCCCACAGCACGAAGACACCGGCACGTGAAAACGTGCGGTGCAGCGCTGTTGCTGGATGGACGCTCGACCGTGACCCTCATCGACGGTCGAACGATGTCAGGTTAGCGCATAGGGCGCAGGACAGGCAGGTCAATCCCAGCGAATCTCGGTATCGGAACGTCAGCCGTGCCCATGGATAATGCTGAAGATGCGTTCCTCCACCTCGGCGGGGGTGCGGTGGTAGGAATCGCCCCAATTCTTCAATTGAGTGAGGTAGCGGTTGTAGTCCTCGGTCTGTCCGGGCCGAATCCGCATTCCGATGTTTTCACGTAGCCACCGGATGACGAGAGCGTCCAGGATTGGGGCGGCGTCAGCGGAGGTGGAGTCACCGCGTGCGGTGACGAAGAACAGCCATGTGGTGAAGAAGTCCGAACCAAGCCGCGGAATTGCACCGGCGTTGTTGAGGTAGCGGTATCCCTCCACTGCGCCTTCGTCTCTGGCGATCCACATCGAACGGACGAGGCGGTCCACGACACTTGGTGAGAGCTCCGCGCCGATCGGCTTGTGTTCACCGGTCAGAATCTGTGCCGTTCGATACGGCCCGTAGCCGGAACCGTGGTGACCCCAGATCATCGCGACCACGAATGCGGCAGCCGGGTTGTCGTGTGCAATGCGATCGATCAACTGGGCTGCATCATCGCGTTTCAACGATTCCGGCAGAGACTGAAGGACATCGGAGACGCCCGGAATGTGCCCCACCCACTTCGACCACCGACCGATCGCGTACGCCGAACCCCGCTGATACGTGGGACTTCTCAAATATTGAGACAGCAAAGCCGGAACCATGACTCGCGTGGAAACAGTAGCGGTGTGGCGCCCCACCTTCCCGGTTATCGTGCCGTCCGCCCCCACGACAGTGTCGTCTTCGAACCAGGTGTTGTCGCAGGTGAGGCAGTGGCGGTTGACGGCGTCACTGGGGTTGTTCAACAGGACGACGCAACCGGTGAAAGCGATGCCCGGCACGGGACCCGGGGGCATGCCGTATTCGAGATGCATCACCGTGTGGCACTCGCACCGTGTGCACGCCGGTCGATGCGCCATGATCAGCTCGGACAGGCCCCCGGAGAACGGGTCATGCACCATCGCATGGCAACTCGCACACAGCACCATGGAACTACCGAACAATTCGGAGCCGTGGTGCTGTTGAAGGGCTGCCCGCGCCTGCAGGAGCGGCAGATGGTCGAAGCGCTGATGACATGCCGCGCACTCCCATGAGTGGCGGGCCATGCCTTGATCACCGTCGGCGCACCCGGTGGTGTCGATGAGATACCACGGTGTCGGATCGCTTTCTTCGGCTGCCGCGGCGTCGAGAAATAGCTGGCTTGTCACGGGGTCCAAGGTTGCCGGGGGAACGGGCAGGCTGTGCCCGAGTCGTCGTTCGATCCCAGCAACGGCCACCCCGCGAATGTTCCAACCGGCGGAGTCCACCACCAAGGTGTCAGGCGAGTGGACGTCGAATTCTTCGATATTCAACACGGCAGGAACGTCGCCGGGGACGATCCACGCCACCAGATCACCGGGTTCGTAGTCGGGGTAGGAGAGCCTGAACTGATCCAGGTTTGGTTCGTCGTCACGGTAGAAGGCGAGGAACTGCTCGCGAGGCGTACCTGTGCCTAGATGAACGGTGATCGGATCGGACATCGACCCCTCCTGAGAGTTGTAGCGGTGGTGACCGAGCTTTGTGTGAGACCGGCGGTCGGGCGAACGCTCATTCGGTCCGTTGGTGTGCGACGCGAGACTGTGCTTGTTCGTTTCGCTTGTCGACGCTCAGCTGCCATTGGCAGGTCATTCGCTGGTTCGGGGACGCTAGAAACCTGCGTCGTCGAGAGTGTTGAGTACCAGGTCGGCAATCGGCAGGGTCATGTTGTACAGATGCCCGTTCTTGCTGAACGGCTTGTCACGGACTCCGCGCGTGTTTTTTACGGCAAACCCGAAGGACGACATAGACCCAGCAAACGAACTCGGCTCGAGACCCGTGGAATTCTGCACAGACTCGACGGTGGCTTCGGGTGCCTCGTCCGCGATGGCCCGCAACACCTTTCGTGCGGTCGGCTTCAACTGGGTGACGTACCTTCTCATCTTCGGAGCGGTCCACCCAGACAGGTCGGCCGCTACGTCGTCTTCCTCCTCTGTGTCCTCGTCTTCGTCGGCAGTGAGCAGATCGTCGACCGATACGAATCCATAGCTCCACGCGAGTTGTAGTGCAACCATGCGGGAGGTGTCGACGTCCGGGTCGAAACTGATTGTTACAAGCATTCTGTCTCCTCTTAGAGAGTCTCTGTGATCTCTATAAGAGTACGTTACTTGATGCGTACATGCTAGTGAGTGCAAGTGAGTCTCTGTAACTCATTAAGATTCTCTGCAGCAGCGAACGTGAAGGTGGCACCTCTACGCTGCATGCAGCAGCTGACGGTCGGTAGCGAATGACCGACCCCTGCATTCGCGTCGGTGGGTGGTGAACCGCTATCTCACAGATCTCGGGGTCGACACCTTCGGCGGTTGTCGCCCGTACGATGCGTTGTGCGCGCGGTAACGATTAGCCTGACGTGAGTCGGTAATAGAGCAATGACACTGCAACCGCGCGAGCAGGTTTGTTTGGCCCCATAAGGCCCAAGTCGCTGGCCAGTGCACCATCCAGGAGTAAGAACGTGGCTAACCGCCCTGATATCGAGAAGGCCGTCGCGCGGCTGACGAACAAATACGGTGCTCAGAAGGAAATTCGGAAGCTGCCGGAGTTTCTCTGGGAAAGCGAGCTGGTCGATTCACTGGTTGTCGGTCAGTACGGCAAGGGGCAGGGCCTGCTGGCGCTCACGAATCGGCGCATTCTGTTCATCTTCGAAGGCATAGTGTCGTCGTCCTCCGAAGATTTTCCGTTCGAGAAGACATCGTCCGTCCAGTGGAGCAGCGGCATGTTGCTCGGAAGCATCACCATCTTCGCGAGCGGAAACAAGGCGGAGATCAAGAACGTCGCCAAGCCCGAGGGCAAGTTGTTTGTCGAGAACGCGCGCAACCGTCTTTCGCGCCCGAGTATGGACGAGCCAACAACACGCCACAGGCAACCCCCAGCGGCACCGCCGGTTGATCACATGGCCGCGCTGAGGCAGTTGGCGGAATTGCACCAAGCGGGCATCCTTACCGACCACGAATTTCACACCAAGAAAGCTGAGATCCTCAGCAGGATTTAGGCGGACAGTCCTCGTCGACTGGGATTGGTCGACGAGCCTACCTACCGGATCCAGGCGCTCCGCGACGATCGATGGGGCTTCGCGGGGGTCAGTCTATCGGCTGACGCCGGATGAAGTCCGACATCCCCGGCACTGTGAACGCAATCCTGCCGTGTTCGGGGGACCAGATCAGGCCTTTGCGAATCAGGGAGTCGCGGACGTCGCTGACACCGGTCGTCGTTTGTCCCATTGCGGCGGCGACGACTCCCGAACGCGGTGCGTCGTCGGCAGCGAGGGCAATTGCGCGCATATAGCGCCGCTCCCTGTCGGAGGGGCGGTTCCATCGGGAGGGGAAGAAGCCTTCGTCCAGTGCTCGTCGTCCTTCTTCGACCGCGAGGTGGGCGTCGTCTTCGTCGAATACTGCTGTGGCGGCGACGTTCCAGACGGCTTTGCCGTATTCCTGCAGGAAGTACGGGTACCCGCCGCTGGCCTCGACGAGAATGGACAGGGCATCGGGGGTGAAGGACCCACCGTGCTGGTTGACCGGGATCTCCAGAGCTTCGGCGGCATCGGCTGGCGCCAGGGGGCCGATGGTGCTGTAAGCAAACTGCCGCTCCGCGTACGACCGGTTGTCGGCGAGCACCGACGGGAGATTGGGCAGGCCCGCGCCGATGACGAAGAACGGCCACTCCCGCTGGCTGGCCCGATGCTGCACCGACAGCAACGCGCCGAGAAGGTCGGAATCGAGGTCCTGCATCTCGTCGATGAACAGCCCGAACGCGGTGCCCTTCTTCTTCATCGCGGCACTGATCGCCTCGACCAGTTCTTCGAGGTCGAGGTCGATGTCCCCGCTGGCGGCACCGTGATCGAGCGACACTTCGACTTTCGCCGGTCCCAGGCCGACACCGAGGGTGAACCCGCGGGCGAGGGAGATCAGGTCATCGAGCGCTTTCTGCATCTGATGTTTGCGGCTGAACCGGCGCAGGCCGGCGGCGAGTTCGGAACCGAGCTTGGCGCGCACGGCGCTGACGCCTGACTCGTTGGGCCGCGCCTCCAACCCAATCGTCAACCAACCTTGTCGTTCGGCGTGCTCGGACAAATTGTTGAGCAGGGTGGTTTTGCCGACACCGCGCAGGCCCGACAGGATCATGCCGCGGTCGTAGTTGCGGTTCTTGCTCCGAGCCACGAGGAGGTCGAATTCTTCGCGTTGGCGGGTTCGCCCCTCCAGCGCTGGTGGCCGCAGCCCTGATCCTGGTTTGAAGGGATTCAAGGCGGGGTCCATATGGAGAACTATAGTCATTTATGGTGTTCTGTCCATAAGTGGTCATAATGTTCCATACTGATCGTGCGCAAACGAACCCGTGGCGTTCTCGGTCGTCGTTGGACTGGACTGCGTGACAGAGGTGGCTGCCTCCATGAGCAACTCTGCAGTTCAAGGACTCGGTGCTACCGGTCGGGCATACCGACTCGCGATCGACGACGCACGCGACTCGCCTGCCGTACGCACTGGTATCGGTCGATCGACCAGCGCGCGGCTCCGTTCCTCTCTATGCGGAAGTTTCGGCGCGCCGGTCGGTTCGATGCTCCTCCAACCCGCAGCTTCTGGTGCTTCAATGAGTCGAGAAATTCGAAGTGCCCCCGGAGTGCTGTTGACGAGGATGGTCTCTTGAAGAAAAGTGTCGTCGCAGTGGGTGTGGCGAGTTTTCTGTTCGCGGTCGGATGTTCGTCCGGCGAACAGACGACAGCAGAGCTGCATCGGCCTACGCAGCAGGCAGCGACTTCCGAATCGTCGACTTCTTCTTCGGCGGCTGCAAACACCGGCGAGAGTCCGAGAGGGAACAAGGTCAAGGCGTTCGACGAACGGGCGGGCCTTGGCTGCGAGAGCGGCGGCGGGTTCCCGTGTGAGGTCGAATTCGTGGTCGGAGCGCCAGTACCTGCGTCGGAATGTTCGACGACGCAGTATCAGCCGGAGTTCGGATCGATCCTGGCATTCCCCATTCGAGTCGAGATCTTGCCTGGTGTGAACGTAGCGCAGTACACGGCCATGTTCACCCCTGATTCGTTTTCGGCCGTTCTCGAATCGGGAGTGACAACTCCGGAAATTACGTCGCCGGCGGCATGGGTGTGCGCCGAGTCCAACAATTCGATCCCTTCGCAGCTGTCGCCTGCATCCACGTACGAGGGTTTCATGGTGCTCGACGTTCCCACTGATTCGACCACGATCGTGTTCCAGCCAGGGGTCATGGAGCCTGGCCAGGGAGGGTGGGAATGGCCGCTGTAGCGGCACCGTGTTCGGCCATCGACCCGGTCGCCCGTATCAACGCGCTTCCCGCATGACCGGCGACATCGTCGTGGCCTCCGAATCGGCCCGGCCGCCGCAGAAAGCGGACGTCCTCGCCCGGGCCTGCGCGGCCCTGACCGCCGGAGACGCGGACGCCGCCAAGGCCATCATCGGCACCGACTACCCACACGTCGTCGGCACCGCAGCGCAACGCCGATACACACTGCCCGAGATGCTGCGCACGTTCTACCGCGACGGCTTCCTCGACCGCTACTCCGGCGACCGACTGATCCACCCGGGAGCATTGAGGTTGCTGTCGGTCGTGCTGCCGAACGAGTTTCCCGCACATCCAAATTGGAAGATGACCGAGACGCATTTCGCGTTCTGGGAGCTGTTTCCGTCGATCGACCACGTCGATCCCGTCGCCCGCGGCGGCGCAGACGACGCCTCCAACTGGGTCACCACCTCGATGCTGCGCAACTCCGCCAAAGCGCACTGGACACTGCACGAGCTGGGCTGGACCCTGCGCCCTCCCGGCGACGCGCAGCACTGGGACGGCCTGTCGGGCTGGTTCACCGACTACCTCACCGAGCACCCGGGATTGGCATCGTCCTCGGGCTACCTGAGCCGGTGGCTGCGCGCCACCCGCGCCGTTCAGGCTGAACGCGCCTGAACGTTAGGCACGTCGAGACGGCAGCACCAGGGGAGTACCAGGCAGGCTCCATCCATGGGCGCGGCCGATAAGCAGCCCTTATGTCAGGCCATTTGGTTAGCCCCGAACGTCTTCGGGATTCGGTACAGCTTTTCGTCGAGTCTGCTCTCTAGCCACATTTCCATAGGCACCATCCATAGCCGGCCCGCTGTCCAGGCCTTTGAGGACCGTAGGAAATGTTCGATGACGAATTTTTCAGTGATTTTCGAGTCTGGTATGCGCACAGTGGACTGATGTAGCGCTGTTTGTCACTTCAGCTCCAGTGTGAGCCCCAATGCCTGGGCAATCTTGGCAATCGTAGCGGTCGTGACATCGTAGTTCGCCTCCACTCGCGCGATTGTCGGGCGGGAAACCCCCGATTTCTCGCCAAGCTCCGCCTGCGACCAGCCGTGTTTCTTGCGGGCGTAGCGGATGGTTTCGCCAAAGCCCACCTGCCCGGGCTCGCTCATGACTCCAACTCCGACTCGACCATTGAGCCCGGATCAGCGCGATGTTGGGTATGAAGGGCGTCCGCGGCGATCTCGGCGATCTGTTCAAGAAAGGCAGGGTCGGTCATGTAGGACTGGATCTCCTGCGACTCGCTCACCGTCTTTAGTACAGCGAGTCCAACGGCTCCGCTGAATCCTTCGGAAGCCTTGAGCTGCGCGACGGTGTTGTTCTTTGCCATCGCCACGGCCTCTTCGTTTGTGTCGAGGAACCCCCAGAAAGTCGTGATGAAGCCGGAGACGCTCTTGGGGCTCACGTCCACGCCCTTGGCTTGGAACATTTCGTTCACTTTGTCGATGGCCTCGTCCAAGGGGCCGCGTTTCGGCGTGTTCCCCGGCTTGTGCTCACCTTCGAACGTTGGAAGCTTGATCCCTTCGCTGCTGCCCTCGCTCAACGAGTGGTCCTCACTAATAGCGGACGGCACGAGCTTGACTCCCGAAAGCTGCACGCCCTCAAGGTAGCTGTCGTCGTAGTCAATGTCGTCGGTGTGGAGGTTGCGCCCTAGCAAGGTTGCAAGGATCGCTCGACGGTGTAGCTCGGGGTCCTGGTAGTCGACGATCTGGCTGAGAAACTGCCACGCGTTGCGGTAGCTGAGCACGTCCGTCCGGAAGCCGTTGAGAGCTTCCCTCTGCTCTTTGTCTTTAGTCAGCACAGCCTGCCGCCAACGGCCACTCCAGCGGTTTTTGATCGGCGAGAGAGCCTTAGCGATCGCTTCCCCTCCGGCGTCGCTCAGGAAGGCGTTAGCGACTTTATCCATCTCGTCTTGGTCGTAGAGCGCAGCCGTGTCCAGCCGCTCGCCGATCGTGTACAGCGCGTTGGGATCGACGTCTCCGTCAACGTAAGCATCTACGTAGTAGAGCTTGAAATCTTCCTGAACGCTCGCTGGGGTGTTGCGGAAGTCGACAACCATCGGAGCGGTCTTGCCCGGATACATGCGGTTCAGCCTGGAAAGGGTCTGGACCGTGGCGACGCCGGAGAGCTTCTTGTCGACATACATTGCCATGAGGCGCGGCTCATCGAAACCTGTCTGGAACTTGTTGGCCACGATAAGAACCCGGTAGATGCCCTCCTCTCGAAACGCTTTGGCGACTCCGCCGCGACCGTTGACCGAGACTTCGGTGACACTCTCGCCTGTCTCATCGGTAAGCGCGCCGGAGAAAGCCACCAACGTGCTCATGTCGGTGTAACCCTGGGTCGCGATGTAGTCGTCCATCTTCCTCGACCAGCTCAGCGCCTCCATCCGCGAGCTTGTTACGACCATGGCTTTTGCCTCACCGCCGAGCATCTGCATCACGTTCCGCCGGAAGTGCTCGATCACGACGCGGACTTTCTGCGCGATCGCGGTCGGGTGGAGACGGGCGTAGCGCACGATATTTGAGACTGCCTCGCCTGTATTAACCCGGATCTCGGTCTCGGACCCTTCCGCCTCAAGCGTGTTCTTCACCCGGAGGAACATGTCGTACGTCGAGTAGTTGGTCAGCACATCGAGGATGAAGCCCTCCTCGATCGCCTGGGCCATCGTGTAGGTGTCGAAGGCTTCCCAGCGGCCATCTCGCTCGGTGCCGAACAGGCGCAGCGTCTTTGCCTTCGGAGTCGCGGTGAGCGCGACAAACGTGATGTTGCTAGAGGCTGCAATCGCCGAATCCTTAGCCAACAACAGGTCATCGGCGCTGATGGTGTCCTCGTCGGCGTCAAGCTCGACGTCCGCCAGCAGCTCCTTTAGCTGACGCGCAGTGGAACCAGACTGCGAGGAATGCGCCTCGTCCGCCACCACGGCCCAGTGCCTGCCGCGCAGCTCTTGGGTGTCCTCGATGAGCTTCATGACTTCGGGGAACGTCTGTAGGGTGCACGTGATGATGTGATCGCCCTCAAGCAGCGATTTCTTGAGCTGCGGCGACTTGGCACCCGACTTCTCGCCAACGGCCACGACGAGGCCCTTGCTCGACTGCACAAGGTTCATGTCTTCGCGGATGTTCTCGTCGAGCACGGTGCGGTCGGTGACGACAATGACCGAGTCGAACGTCGACTTCGAATCGGGGCTCATGTGGCGGATCAGTCGATGGCTGAGCCAAGCGATGGTCTTCGTCTTCCCTGAACCAGCCGAGTGCCAGATCAGATAGCGCTTCCCGGTGCCGTTGGTCTCGATGTCGGCAACGACTCGCTCGACAGCGCGTAGCTGGTGGAAGCGAGGAAAAACTAGACGTCCTTCGTTTTTGCCGGCCTTGCTTGGCTCGAAGAGTGCGAAGTCTTTGAGGATGCGCATGAACATCGGGCGGTCGAGGATCTCACGCCATAGATAGTTCGTCGAGGAGCCTGTGCTCGATGGTGGGTTGCCCCCGTGGCCTTCGTTGCCCTTGTTGAAGGGCAAAAACACTGTGTCCCCGCCCTGGAGTTTCGTGGTCATATAGACGAGGTCGTTGGACACCGCAAAATGGACCAGCGCGCGCCCCGGCGCGAGTAGTGCACGGTTCTTGCCTGGCTTCCGATCTTCTTTGTACTGCCGGATCGCGTGGTTGACCGTCTGAGTGTTGTCGGTCTTCAACTCCAGGGTCGCGACTGGTAGTCCGTTGGCGGTGAGTACCACGTCGAAGGTCTCATTGGACGTCGTGTCGAAGCGAACCTGGCGGAGGATGCGCAGACGAACAGCAGCCGCAGCCTCTACCACCTCGGTCAAGTTGGGGTTTGCTGGTGGGAAGGCCATCATCGGCCCGAATTTCGCGGCAGGACGGCCGATCTGGGCGTAGATGAAGCCCTTGCGTAGTACACCGAGCAACCCGCCGACCGGATGCCCGGTGGTCGGGTCCATCTTGGTTGTCTTGGCGAGTTCTTTAGTGACGTGCTGGAGCAGCTTGCGCTCAGCGTCTATCTTCTGCTCGTCGACAAGATCACCCGGCACGGCCTTCTCGAACTCACCTGGGTACTGGCTGCTGAGCCAGTGCAGCACGTCGTCATCGACCATAGCGAGGGCGATGTTCCAGCCGGTCGGCTTGCCGCTGTCCTCGTACAGCCACCCACGCTCGGCAAGTTCGGCGCAGAGGTTGCTTTCAAACTCTCGTTCCATTAGTTGCTCGTGGCTCATGCGACTTCTTTCTGTCCGGTCACCACGTCGGCTATGAGCGCGGCTCGGCGCTCAACGAGCAGGGACTTAAACTTTGCAACTTTCGCCATCATGACCTCGATCTGGTCGGTGATCTCATCGAGATGGTTGGCGATGCGAGTTTGCTCCGAGTGCGATAGATGTGGAACTGGCAATTCGCGAGCCTTCTGGGAAGACAAGGCCGGTATCGTCGCACCGCCGACGATAATGTCGATGAGCCCAGCCGTGAAGTGGCCTTTGATGCAGTAGTTAAGGAATCTGCCGTCTGAGTCTGGATGGGGGCGAACGCGGATCACGTGGTTCTGGAACCCCCAGTTAGGCATGTCGTCTTCGAGTACGACGCTCCGACCGTAGCCACCGCCCCCTTCGACAATTAGGACATCTGCGGCCCGCAGATCGTATTTGCTGAGTTCGTCGTCACTCATCCACATGCGCTGATCGTCAAGCTCAAGGCCGTAGGGCTGAATAGATGCGGCACGCACGTAGTTCACATAACTTTCGCGGTCGTGCTTCTGAGTACCCTGCACAGTTTTACCCAGCGAAACGTCGGCGCAGAACTTCAGGCGAGTAAACACCGCTGTACGGTTTACGGTCTCGCCCTGGATCATGGCCGACCTTCTAGCATTGAGAGTTTCGGCCAGTTCGTCTAATTTACCAATCATCGCGTCGATTTCACTCGTCTCGCGGTCGAGGTAGTCGGCGATGGCCCGCTGAGTGGGCTTGAGCGGAAAGGAAATCTCCAGCTTCGCGAGGGCGGCACGGTCAAACTGCGTTGAACGTTCTCGGATGCCCTTACCATTTGCCGCTATCCAGCCGGCTGCAGTAGCCGCACGCAGGTAATACGCAAGAAATTCGAGGTCACAGTCGTCGCTCCGATAAGCATGGACCACGGGAGACGCTTTGCCGTCAGAGTCCGAGACGCCAATGGCACCGAAGCCGCCATCCATCGAATGTATGACCAAGTCGCCTTGTGAAATATGTTGGTAGCCAATTTCTTTCAATGCGTTGGTGAACCCCTCTTGACGACGATTCCGGCGCAAAGTGACCTGACCGTCTCGGAACGCAGTAACAATCTCGTCGTCTTCCAACGGTTCACGCCAGACCGGCTGCAGGACATACTGGGCCCTGCATGTTGTCCAGTTAGCAGGTACAGACGAGGGCCACGAACCTGATTGGGTCATTCCTCACTCACCGCCTCGAACATCGCTGCCAGCTCGCCCATAATTTTCTGAACATCGGAGTCGATTTCGGCGAGCAGGCGGGGCTCCTCGGGCGTATAGAAGATTCGCGTGAACGGGATCTCGTTGCCATGCTTGGCTTTGCTGACATCCCACTGCGCGTCAGGAGCGAACGGCAGCACGTCGCGTTCCATATGCTCAACTACGTCCTCGCTCAGCGGTACCCGTTCAGTCATTTTCCAGTCGTCAGCGATAACCGGCATGCCCTTGCGGTCGACAGCCAGCGGCGCATCGGCGGCGGGCACCGCCAACGCGCTCATGACTGCGCCGATAAGGCTGATGGAGGACTTCAGCCCGGCAGCTTTCGCGGCTTGAGGGAATGACTTCGGCAGCTCGTTCCAGGGCGTGCGATCCAGTGACTTCAACACCGGGATGTACCCGTCGGCGAAGTCTCGGTGTTTGCGTAAAAGCTCGACACTCGTCTCGCTGAACCGAGTCGCGAGCCTGGCTTGCTTGAAAACCGGTACGTCCCGAAACATGAAGTCCTCGGGTCTCATTACCCGCGAGATGACGGGGTCGGCGTGCTCAAACGCCTTGTACGCCTCAAGCACCACAGTTCGGTTACCTTTACGCATCTCACGGCGTTTGTCGCCCATGCCCTTTCGCATTGAGGCCCATTGCCCGGAGCCATCGATGAGCTGGATCTTGCCCTGGCGCTCGGGGTCCTTTTTCGTGTCGAGAATCCAGACGTAGGTGGCAATCCCTGTGCCGTAGAACATACTCATCGGCAAAGCAATAATTGCGTCGATGAGGTCCGATTCAAGTAGCCACTGCCGTATCGCGTTGGGACCTTTATCGCTGGTGAACAACGGCGAGGCGTTGGAGACTACTGCAGCGCGGCCGCCTTGGCCGTTCTTCGCTGCAGGGCTGAGCTTCGATGCGCAGTGTGCGAGGAACAGCATCTGCCCGTCGCTCGTACTCGGTAGACCATGGCTGAAGCGCGTGCCAAGCGCCTTGGCCTGATCACGGATGGACCTCTCGTCCGCCGACCAATCCATTCCGAATGGCGGATTGGAAAGCACATAGTCGTAAGTTTGTCCCTCGTAGAGGTCCTCTACGAGGGTATTTCCTTGCTTGATAGCGTCCGGTCGGCCTCCCTGGATGAGCAGGTCCGCTTTGCCGAGCGCGAAAGCGGAGGGCATGAGCTCCTGGCCGTAGAGCGTCACATCGATCTTGTCGTTCATCCGTTTCAGTGCGTGATGAGCGATGAGCAGCATACCTCCGGATCCAGCAGTTGGGTCATAGACAGAGCGCGCCGCGCTTTCGCCTGCGAGAGTGTCGTCATCGTTGGTGATCAGGATGTCGACCATGAGCTTTATCGCATCGCGCGGCGTGTAGAAATTGCCCGCGGCTTTGCCCTTCTTGTTGAAGGCGCGGTACATGATGTCCTCAAAGACGTCGCCCATCGTCGTGTTCTCAACATTGCTCGGCGCGAGGTCTAGCGTTGAAAAATGCTTCACGACGGAATGCAGACGATTTGCCTCGGCAAGGACTTGCACTCGTCGGACGAAGTCGAAGGAGACCCAGATGTCGGCGATGTTATTCGAGAACCCAGCAATGTAGCTCTTCAACGACTTCTCGACGTTGTCGTCGACGGACGCGATAGTGGCGAGGTCGAGCGGCGAGACGTTGTAGAAACTGAGCTTGAACCGGTCCTTGACCGCGATGTCGATCAGGTGCGGAGGCAGCGCGCCCCGCGAGGCGACGAAATCGGTAACCTGCTCCTTCGAGTCGGCCAGCATGCATTCCAGGCGACGCAGCACTGTGAACGGAAGAATGAAATCTCCGTAGTCTTCTTCGTCGACGATGTTGCGAAGGAACTTGTCTGCGGTGTCCCAGACTATGCGTGCTGTCGTCGTGCTCGTGCTGGTGGACGCCGTCGTCGACTCTGCCATGTCTGCTCGTTCCTGCTCGCTGCGACCATTCTTGTATCAAAGACTTTACATCAAATGTGTATCACGAACGTGACATTCGGCTGTGCGGTCAAGGGGGAGATGAATCGCATCGATCTACTGAGCTTGACCTCGGGTTAGCAGGGGCCAGCTACCGGACGCACTTAATTTCGCGGATATCCAACACTTCGTCGGCCTCGTTGGCACCCACAAGAACGCGGACGGAGTCCCGGCGCGGGAAGCTGGTGCGCTGCATCGCATCGGCCGGCAACTTGTTCACCTGACGCACAACCGAATTCTTTGCTCGCCCAGCGAGCCAACCTCACTCAGACACGCAGGGTTGTCGCAGGCACGGTCCGACCGTGTCCCGAGGCGCATGTCGAGTAGGGCCTTGTCTAGAAAGCAAGTTGAATACGATATTCATTGCTGATAATATAGATTATGTCAGGCTACAGTCGAAAGTCATTGTCATGCAACGTATGTCAATCCTACCTGCTGGCGCGACCGCCTGCCGGACATGATCTAGAAGTACCGCGGATCCGCCGTTGTGAAGCAGTTCCGTTTCGTGTTGCAAGCCGCGGTGCTGTTGCTCGAGATGGTTCGGATGCCAGCGGCGCGGGCATTCGTCGCCGATGCCCCCGAATCCGTTGTCTCCGATGCTTGCCACTCCTGGGCCGCTCCCGTCCGGACCGGCCTGGGTGTGGGAATGGAAGTGGGATGGCCAACGTGGGGTCAGCGTTGTCGACGGCGCATCGCGGGTGAAGCTGTTCTCGCGCAACGGAAACGACATATCCGCCTCGTTCCCGGATGTGGCGTCGGCGTTGTCGGATACGACGGCGGGGCGATCGATGATCCTTGACGGTGAGTTGGTGGCCCTGGATTCGGGCGGTCGGCCCGATTTCGGGTTGCTGCAACGCCGAATGCATGTCGCGCGGCCGTCGGCGGCGTTGCTGCGGTCGACCCCGGTGACGTATTTCGTCTTCGATGTCCTCGACGTCGACGGCGAATCGGTCCGGACGCTTCCCTACACGCAGCGCCGTGCGCTGCTCGAGGGTCTCGGCGTGGCAGACGGGCGGCGAGTGCAGGTGCCGCCGACTATGACGGGAATCGACGGCGAGACGTTGATGGGCATTGCCGCCGACAACGGTATCGAGGGGGTCGTGGCGAAGAAGGCTGAGTCGGTGTACCGATCGGGGATCCGGTCGCCGTCGTGGATCAAGGTACCGATCCGGAACGCACGCGAAGGCGTGATTTGCGGATGGGTTCCGACGGGCGGCCGCGCTGGCGGGACACTGGCGGCGCTGCTCCTCGGAGCGTACGACGAGGCGGGCGAGTTGGTCTACATCGGTCGTGTGGGAACGGGTTTCACTGATCGGATGCGCCGGGAGCTGCGGAGCGCGCTTGCTGATCGCACTCGTTCGGACAGTGCGCTGCACGGTCCGGTTCCGCGCGCCGACACGGTCGGGGTGTCGTGGGTGGCACCGGAATTGGTGGCGACCGTGGAATATCGCGAACAATCGGCAACGGGGCGTTTACGGCATCCCGCATTCAAAGGAATCCGATCCGATATCGCTCCCCGCGATGTCGTGACTTGAAAGGGTGCAGCTCATCGCCACATTCGTTGGTTACGCTGGCCGGGTATCCGAGTCCGTAGGCATTGTGTGTGATCGAAAGGTTTTTCGGCTGTGGCCAAACGAGTGACAACCCAATTGGTGGACGATATCGACGGGTCGTTCATCGACGACGAATCCGGCGAAACGATCGAATTCGCGGTCAACGGTGTCGAGTATGTGATCGACCTGAAAGCGAAGAACGCCACCGAGTTTCACAGGAAGCTCGACTACTACATCGAGCATTCGACGCGGGTCGGTGGCCGCAAGCGTAAGCCCTCCCCCGCCGGCGCGGCGACGCCCGCGAAGACCGGGACACCGGCCACGCGTGATCCGGCGCAGACACGCGCGATCCGGCAGTGGGCGGCCGACGAGGGTTACGAGATCAGCGATCGCGGTCGGATCCCCGCTGCGATCGAAGAGGCGTACAACTCAGCCCACTGAGCACCGCGACCCTGTCGGTGGTCGGCCCTACAGTGTCGCGTGTGAGCGAGTGCGAGTCCGTCGACGCGGCTGCGGTGCCCAATAACGTGCTCGACGAGCTCGCCGAGGTTCTGATCGACAGGCTCGATCAACTACTCGATCGGTTGACCGACCGGGCGTTGGCCGCGCCGACACCAGGGTCGGCTGCGTGGGAGTCGGAGTGGAGCATCCGCAATACGGAGACCGGCCGCGCCCGTGAACGCGAACGCTCTCGGATTCGCGCCGAATTGGTACGACGAGCAGGTGCCGGCCTCGGCACAGTCGGCTCCGCTCCCCCGGTTGCTTCGCCGCCCCTCGTCGATTCGGTGCCCCGATCACGCAGAGTGCGTGCAGCTCGTCGTCGCGTCGACGAGGCACAGCTCGCGTTCTTCTGAGATCAGCTGTTCAATTGCTTTCTTGCTGCTCTCGCGGACTGGTGTGGCGAGTTCGTGCGCACCTTCTGTGTCATCGCGCTAATTCGAGGCGGTCGCTGTCACCGTAGGTGGAAGAGCATCGACCATGGCGGCTACTTCGGCGTCCGATAGATCTTGGTCTGCGTCGGGCGGGGCGGGAATCATCTTTCGCAGGCGGTCAGGCTGAAAGGTGCTTTCGAGGAGCTCTACGGCACGGTAGATGACGGTTTCTTCGATGTGTTGGACGTGGTCGATGAGCCAGCCTTGAATTTCGTCTGGTCCCTCGACGTGGGGGCCGAAAAGGCGTCTTAACGCCTCAGGCTTGTACCCCCAGTCGATCAGCTCGGTAGCTGTGAACCAGCGGCCGGTGGGTCCGGGGGCCCAGTCTTCGTGGCCGTAGTGCGGGTCCGCCTCGTTGGTTGGACCTGGTTGTTCATCACGGGCAGGGTCTTTGGCGTCGTCGGGGATCCTGGTATCCGACATTGTGGTCTCTCCTTGTTCGATCTTCTCTGGTGTGGCGTTTCTGTCGTAGCCCATGGGTCCCCTCGTCTTCTGCGCTCGCGGTTGATGGTGTCTGCCGGCACCTCTACCGGCTGGCGTTGTCCAGGCGGTAGTTCGCGACTTTCCAACCGTGGTCCGTGCGTTCGAGGTCGACGGTGGCCGTGTATGCGGTGTACGGGGTGATCTCGCCGCTGGTGTGCTGCACGGTCTGCGAGATCACAACTGGGAGAGTGGCTTTGCCGGTGCCTATGGAGGGCTCGCCGTCGAGTGTGGTGATTGCGGTGACGATGTCGCTGCTGCGGGACCACGCGGACCACTCCGACATCGGTTGCGGCGCTGGAATCGGGCGTGCTGCGGCCGCGGTGGCCATCGGCCCTGTGAGGTTGTCTCGCTGCTCGTGCAGGGCTTCCCACGGTGAATCCTGTACTGCTGGTTGCCATGTGTACACACCGGACATGACGGACGTTGCTACTCCGGCCGGGTCCGTGGCCGAGGGGTCGATGGCAATTCCGGCGTCGGTGCCCGCACGCGGGGGTGTGTCCGAACCACGTGAGAAGAACACGATTGCGGCGGCTATGGTCACCACGCCGACGATGCCGAAGCACGCGAGAACGATTGTCGCTGTGCGGTTCATCTCGAGCGTTCCTGGGAATCGAGTGCATCGGCTGGATCGGTGTCGGAAATTTGTCCCAGTGCAGCGGCTTTGGCGATGACCTCGAGCCAGCCGGTGACGGGTCCGTGGGTGTCGGTGCGGTCGAGGATGTGTGCCATGTCTGTGCTCCTTCGATTCGATGATGGTCAGTGTCGCAACGGGTACCGACACATCTGCGCGGGTCGGCGGTTGCTCTATCCGAGGATGTTGACTCCCGCAGCGGCGAACACGCTGACAGTCCAGATCGCCCACATCGCCAGGAGAGTCGATGCCACAGCGATTGCTTTCTTCAGGGCGGTGACCGTCCAGTTCCTACCCCGCATGTAGTCGATTCCGACCGCCAACACACTCCCGATAGCCAGGGCGACGGTGACCACGATGATCGCCCACCATCCCTGGCCGAGGGCGTCCTCTGTTGCTTCGAGGCGGCCGGCGTTCTCTTCGATGGTGTCTGCGGACGGTAGTACCCAATTCGCTACGGGAACGGACCAGGCCAGCCAGATGACGACTGCGGTCACGGCGAGCGCGACGAGCGCTCGGTGCACGTCGTGGGGTCCCAATTCGTATGCCGTGCGGTGGGGTGTGCTGGTGGCCATGGCCGTTGTCTCCTTCGGTCGTGCGTGGTCGGTGAGGGCTATCGAGCCAGGTCGTAATCGGATGCGGTGGCGGTGATGGTGGTGACGTAGTTCTGGGTCTCCGAGTAGGGCGGGATGCCGCCGAACTGTTGGACCGCTCCGGGGCCGGCGTTGTATCCGGCGAGCATCAGTTCGACGGGATCGCCGGTGATGGCACCGGATTCGATCCCCGGTCGCAGGGTGTCGGCGACAGCGCAGTTGTAGCGGCCCTGCGCCATGACGGCGTCGCCGATGTCGTTGGGATCCCCCTCCCCCGCTGCCCCGGTGACCACGCCCTTGTCATCGACAGGGAAACCGAACGACGCCCACGTGCCGGGTAGGAACTGCGCATACCCTTCGGCACCGGCCGGGCTGGTCAGACCCGGTCTGAAGCCGGATTCCTGTTTGAGCTGCGCCGCGAGGATCGCCGGGGAGAGCTCGCGGCACTGCGCGGCCGAGAGGGCGAGCCACGGCTCGAACTCGGGAGGGATCTGGCCGGCGGCAAGGTTCGCATGATCACCGAGACCGGCACCGGGTGCGGTGGTGCAGTTGCCGGTGGCTTTCGGTGCCGATCCGCCGCCGCCTGGGACGGGCCCGTAGGTCTGACCGGGTGCCGGTGCGCCGTGGCCGACTGTGGTGACGTGGACGTGGTCGAAGTGGTTCTGGGTGGGAGACCCCCTGTCCTCCATGGTGTTCGGTTCACCTTGGGAGGGGATGTATTCCTGTCGCCAGATCATGTATTCGATCTGGAGGTAGTCGCGGTTCGCCCACAGGTAGTCCTTCACCTGGTCGCCGAGTGCTTTTCCTTCCTCGGAGGACCAGTTGTCGATCATGATGTCCGCCGCCCGCCCGGAGGGGTGGTCGTCGAATCCCCCACCGTCGGCGCGCCACCCACCGATGCGCGTGATCTGCGGGAACTTCGCGTGCACGGCGCGGGCGACGCGGACGGTGTCGACCTGGAAGTGCTCTTCGGAGCCGACGTCGGCGGGCAGCGCCGCCATCTCAGCGGTACTTCCGCCGGTCGGTGCGGTCGTCGACGGCGAGGGTAGTGGACTCTGACCGGTCTGTCCGCTGCCGGGTTCGGCGGCGGCTTCGTAGAACGGCTGCGGGTCGATCGCGTTGTCGGGTGACCAGGGGCCGGTGTGGTACTCGAAGTGCAGGTGCGCGCCGGTGGTGTCGCCGTTGTTGCCTTCGTTGGCGATGTGCTGACCGGCGGTGACGTGCTCGCCAGGCTTGACCAGGACACCGTCGGGGAACATGTGCCCGTAGACGGTGGAGACGATCTGGCCGTCGATGTTGTGTTCGAGGACGATCCACATCCCGAACCCGTCGGCGGGTCCGGCTTGCGTGACGATGCCGTCGGCGTAGGCGTAGATCGGTGTACCGACGGGACCGGCGAGGTCGATGCCCTTGTGCATCGTCCCCCACCGCGACCCGAACGGGCTCGTCAACTGCGCTTCGGAGGTCTTCATCGGCTTGGAGAACGACCCGGCCGGAACACCACCAGCAGCCGCGAAGATATCTTTCCCGGGAATGCAGTTGGTGGGTACTTCTTCTCGGACCCCGGTGGTGACGAACAGGACCACGAACAGCGACAGTGCGAGCACCACCGTCACCGCGATCGCGCCGCCCTTCTTCACAGCGCAGCCGCCCCGAACGAGTGCGAGCCGTAGGACTGGCTGGTGATCGAACGCGGCGAGCAGGCTTCGAGTCGTTCTGTAAGAGTGCGGTTCTCACTGCGGAGCCGTCCGATCTCGGCTTCGGCCGCCCGTAGCTTCGCGGCGACGTCATCGGACGCCGGAGACCGGGAGGACCCGAACTTGTCCTTGACCCACCGTGCCACGGTGTTCTCGTGTGCCCCGATCGCATCGGCAAGGACTGCAACGCATTCGGCGCGCGAGGCGTAGTTCTGGCGAGACTTCTCATACTCCCTCAATGCCCAGGCCCGAGTCTCGGCGGGGAACTCGGCACGCGGATGCTCGCGGGAATCTTCGGCGCGCATCACCGCGCCCCGGCCAGCTCGGAGTCGTCCACGTAGGCATCTGCATCGTCGAGTTCGTGGTGCTGGCCGGCGAAGTACTCGGCGAATCGCGCGTTGGTGTCGTGGACTCCGGTGTCGTATTCGATGTCGGTGAGCACGGTCTGGATGGGAATGCCGGGGGTGTTGTCCTTGGCGACCTTGATCAGGAACTTCCCGCGCCCGATCGGGTTGCGGACGGTGCGGCGTTCTGACCCGCGTAGCGCTGCCCCTCGTGACCAGGAGGTGACCATCCCCGCTTCGGCGTCGGTGAACTTCAGCTCCCCGGAGAGGCGCTCGACCTCACCGATCGGCAGGCCTCCGCACACGACCATGCCGGCCCGGTCGATGAAGCCCTTCGCGGTCTTGATATCGGCTTCGGTGGGCAGGGTTTCGAGGTCGCGGCCGGTGTGGGTGATCATCAGCAGCCCGGTCGCGTCGGTGCGGTTGAGGCGGGTGATCTCGTTGACGCGGGCGACCATGCCCGGCCCTGCACCGATGACCTGCCACAGCTCGTCCAGGGCCATCAGGAACAGTCGTTGGCGGTCCAGGCCTGCGTCGGCGAGCAGGTGCGCCGCTTCCACGGTGCCGTAGGCGTCGGCCCAGCATGAGAGCATCACGGCCGCTTTGAGGGTGGTGTCGCCGCGGTCGAGGGAAGAGACGTCGATGCAGATCATCGGTGCGTCGAGGTCGATCGGTTCGGTGGTGTGGTCGGCGAAGATGTCCCCGAGTGGGCCTGAGGTCAGTGCGCCGAGGGCCTGCATCAGCTCGGTGATTGCCTCGCGGTAGCCCTCGTGATCGGTCTTGTACGCCGCTTGGAGCATGTCCTCCGATCCGGCGTCGATGCGAGCGTAGAGGTCTTTGAGCAGCGGCGGGTGGGTGTAGGAGAATCCGCCGTCGGCGTACAGCTCACGCAGCGCGATCCCGATCAAGGAATTCTCGAATGCCTTCACCGAGTGGGTGTCGTAGCGGATCAGCTCGACCAAGGCGCAGACGGCGTTGATCTGACGGGTGGCGATGGTGATGGTAGCGACGTTGATCAGCTCGTCGAGCTCGGCGATCCGGGCCGGGTCGGTGGCCTCGTCGCGGGCGGTGATCGCGCGGACCACGGCCTGCCCGAGGGCCCCGGCAGCGAGGGGATTGAGGTGCCCACCGCCGTGCCCGAGGGTGATCACCTGCCCGCCGAGCAGGCGGGTGAGCTTGACGTATTCGCCTTTGATGTCGCCGGCGACGATCGGGGTCTGCCCCCATCCGCACGCGCCGAGGAGGATCTTGCGGATCAGTGTCGACTTCCCCAGGCCCGGCAGGGACAGAACGAACATCGACGGGTTGCCGATGAGCTTGTCGCGGAAATACGCGAACGGATCGCACGAGACGGCGTTGCCGGTGATGGCGTGCTGACCGACGATGGTCCCCGACGAGGGCGCGGCCGCGCCAATCGCCCACGGGTTGAGCCCGCACATCTGCACCGAGGTCGCTTCGTACTCGATCGGGGCCGGGACGGTCGACATGCGGCCACCACCGGCACCCTTGAGCCCGCGTGTGGTCGAGGACAACGATTCCCGCCACAACTGGTCCAAGGCGGCCTCTTGAATGAAGGCTTGGTTGCTGACCGGGTTCTCGTTGCGCCACCGCGCCAGACCGATGCCGCGTCGGGACAGCTTGTAGGGCTCTTCGGCGTCGCCGACGGCGACGGCTGCGGCAAGCGCGGCGTAGTCGGCGTCGCCGATGATCCAGCGGACGAACGCCGACGGCTGCGCAGTGTCGGTCTCGAAGTGCAGGTCGCCGTCGCTGTATCCCGAGTCGGGTCGGTCGTCGGTCATGGTCATCGTCGGGAGTCTCTTTCTCACGCAGGGGGTGGGCCGGTGCGGGCGAGCAGCGTCTAGCTGCGGCGCACCAGGATCGAGGTCGAGATCTGATCGGGCAGAAGCACACCGACGCCGAGACCGGCGACGAACGCGGCGTCCTGGAAGGCGAACGCGCGGCGCAGCCGTAGCCGGGAGCGGGCAGCGAGTGATTCGGTGACGGCGGCGGCGTTGGCGATTTCTTCGACCGATCCGACGGTGATCGTCAGCAGCACCGAATAGCGTTCGTATCCGGCTCCGGAGACCATTTCCCGGCGGGCCTGCTCGGCGATCTCGTGGCGCTTCTCCGACCCGGCGGAGGTGATCTTGTTGCCGCGAGAATTGATCGCGTGCAGGGCGTCTCGGTGTTGCTTGTCGACCTTCTTCGCGGCGTCCCCGGCGGTGTAGGGGCGGTAGACGAGCGTCAATCGTTTGCGCGGGAGGTCGTCGTGCGGCTGCAGGAGCGGTTTGAGGACGGTGTCGGTGAACACCGATTCCGGCGGTGCGGCCATTTCCCAGACGACCGAGACGCCGCCGTCGTGGCGGTAGTGACCCCACTCGGTCTTCGCGCGCCCCGGTCCGGCGTCATTCCAGTCGACGCCGTGCTCTTCGCCGGAGATCTCGAGTTCCTCGAAGTCGTTCTCGGTCGAGGGGTTGTAGGAGCGGTGCACGGCCGCGGTGATCTCGGCGGCGGTCATCGGTTGTGCGTCGATCCCGGCACCGGAGAGCGACTCGTACAGATCCGGCAGGCGGCGGGCCAGTTCGGTGGCCATCTCTTCGGGGTCCTTCTGCCGCTCCTTGGTGGTGGCACGGAAGGTGATCGACAACCGTGCCAGGGTGCGGTGACGCCCGGACGGCATCCGGACGGCGGACTGCTCGACGAACGTCGCCGCCAAGGGCGGTGCGGTGGAGACGAGTTCGTGTTCGGCTCGCCGCGCCAGGCGCAGCCCGGTGGCGGGAATGTTCTCCACCACCACGACCGCGCCGACGATGTCGCCGGGCAGTCCGAGATCGGCGAGGTAGACACCCCAGTCGGCGGTGTAGAGATCCTTGTCGCGCTGGACGATCGCCTCGTCACCGCCCGGGAGGGCGTCGAAGACGACGGTGTAGCGGTGATCGTCGGGGTTGTGGATCATCCCGAATTCGTTGCCGTGCCGGTCGATTCCCATGTAGACCTTGGTGCGGGCGAGCAGGCCTGGGAGCTTGTAGCGGCCACCAGGGATCCTCGAGTGCGGTCCGGCGTGGTACTCGGTGGACTTGTCGATGTGCTTGCGCCGGAACCATTGCATTCTCAGTTGTCCTGTCTCGTAAAGGGTTCGGCCGTTCGGTGCGACGACCAGAGGTGTGAGGATCACCGCGCCGAGGCCCATCAGAGCCAGTCCGGCGACGACATGGACGAAGATCAGAACCGCGAACGAGACCGCGAAAAACCCTGCACCGTAGGCGATGACCTTCGTCGGCAGGCCGAAGGCGAATGTCGACTGGGGCCGGTTGCCGGCGGAGTAGATCGGTGGCTCGTACGGGGCTTCGAGTTGGGCGCTCATCGTTGGATCCGTCCGTGGTAGTTGCCGACTGCGCCTTCTGCAGCCGAGCCGAGAGCAGTGGAGGCCGAGCCTGCGGTGCGCGCGACGGTGCCCGCGGTTTTGAGTGCCCCGGCTGCCCCACGCAGGCCTGCCGAGGATGCTGTGCGCCCTGCCGACCCGACGGCCGAGCCGACCCTGCGGGCTGCGCCCATCGGCCCGGACGATGCGCCCGCGTGCGATGGACTCGATCCCCCGTTGTATCGGCCCTGAAATCCGGGAGTGGGACGCGCACCGGTGCCGTTCCCGCCCGAGGAGCCGCTTTTGCCGCCGCCACCGGAGGATCCGGCGACGGTGTTCGCCGCTGCGCCGAGGGTGCGCGATGCCGCCATCCCGCCTGCCCCCATCACCGCACCTCCTGCTGCGCCGAGTGCCCCTACTTCCCGCCCACCGGCAGAGATGGTTTCCGCTGCGGGAGCGACGATCTTGACCAAGGTGGGCAGGGAGAACCCGACGACGGCCAGCAGGATCGAGCCGATGATGACCGTGGCGATCTGATCCGAGCTCGACGCCGAGGATGCCCAGAACGCGAACAGATACAGCAGCGTCGCTACCGGCTTGAACAGCAGCGCGCCGAGAGTGAACGCGATCATCGACTTGTAGGAGCTACGCCCGGTGCCGGTGGCCGACGCTGCAGCGGCGAGCGGGATGACGGCGACGACGACGCACAACACGGCCTCACGGATCAGCAGTGCGATGAGCTGGGCAACCGAACCGAGGAAGGCGAACCCGGCGCAGGCGAGAGCGAGTATCGGGCCGAGGCCGGTCTTGTCGTCGAACGCGGTGATGGCGGTGATCTTCTCGTTCAGGTCCCCGCCGACGAACTTCTCGAGCGCGTAGGCCGAGGCGACGTCTCCGACTTGGTGGAACATCAACACCAGGATCGGCAGCAGCGACACGGTGACGACGGTGCGCACGAGCATGTTGGCTGTTTCGGTGGCTCCTTCCATCACTGCTTGTTTGCGGGCGATGGCGAGTTTGGTCATCGCGATGACGATCGAGGCGAACAAGGCGACGACGGTGAATCCGGTGATGATGTTGCGTAGCCCCGACATGGCGTTCTCGGCGGCGAGTCCTGGTATGCCCGAGGACATCCAGAAGGTCATGACGGTACGGAATGCCTGGCTGTTGCCTTCCATCACGGCTTTGGTGAAGTCACCGACGGGATCACTCCAGAACGCGGACCCCACGGAGGAGACGGCAGTAGATATCGCGTCGCCGGGGTTGTCCTCGAACGAGTTGGTAAGGCAGAACGTCTCGGGGACGATGTTGCCGGTGATGTCGTTCATGAAGTCCTGGAAACCGTTTCTGTCACTCGCATTCTCGGCGAGGCACTCACGGCGGTCCTTCTGAAAATCGTTGCCCTGGTCGGCGATATCGGCGACTGCGGGGATCTCTGGGGGTGTGTCCTGTGCGTAGGCGACGGCGCTGCTTCCCGCCACGATGCCGAGGGTGATCACCGCGAGCATCAGCACCCGGACAGCGGCACTACGAATCCGTGCGGGCACGGCCTGCCGCGTCATGCGAAGCTCCAGCGGGTGAAGGAACTGATGTCGGTGATCTCGGTATTACCGGAGACCGATCGCGAGTCCAGGCGTGCCTTCCAGTGATCGCCGTCGTAGAACAAGCCCGCGCGCAGCACCGAGTACACCGGTGTGGTGCGGCGGCGACCGTTCTCGTCGACAGGAACTTCGATGGCGTATTCGACGGAGGCGAAATCGTCGGTGCAGGAGATCATGTGGAAGCCGACCGGGGCGGGGAGCGCCGATGCGGCCGACGATGCCGGGTTGTCCCATCGTTCGTTGGCGGCGAGGGCATCGAGTTCGGGGGTTTGCACTGTCAGCTGCTCGTAGGCATCCTTGGCGACCGCTCCAGGGCCGTAGAGCGCGGCCAGCCAGTTCCAGCCGGCCAACGCCGCGCCCTGCGGACTGCGGCTGTATCCGGTCAGGACGTTTCCACTTATCGCGTCCGGGCCGTCTGTGGTCGAGACGAGCATCGGCACTGCGGTGGTCTGCTGGATCTGCACCCCGGTCGGTGAGGTGACCGGTGTGTTGGTCGGGGTGCATTCGACTCGTGGGTCCGGTGGGCTTTGCGGAAGCGGCTGCCCGATCGGATTGTTGGGGACGGTGACCTTGCGACCGAGGATGTCGACGACGGGTGTCCCGAAACCGCGTTGCCCGTTGCTTCCCGAGCCCGATGCGTCTGGGGGTTCTGGTTGGGTGGTCGGCGGTGCCACCACGGGCGGTGTGCTGTCGTCGTCGTTCATATTCGGGACGATGAAGACGATCGCACCGACGACTGCGACGACGACCAGGGCCGAGACTGCGATCACAATGCTGCGGATACGGCGGCTCATGAGGTGCGCTCCAAAGTGGTGTAGCCGTCGATGGAGTCCAGTTCGACGGCGTCGATGTTCTCCTCGGCGGTCGGTAGGACGATCCGCCAGTCATCCGATATCCATTGCAGCGCAACCGGGTAGGCATAGAGCTGGGTGTCGGTACCGATGGTTTGGGCGACCGACACTGCCGCTGAGAGCGGGTCGTCGCTGTAGTCGGTGACCTCGAACCCGACGAACTTCGGTGCCGCGTCGGCGGGGACCGATCCGGAGACGGTGACGGCGGTGCGGGCGGCCGCGAATTCGTCGCGGCCCGGTCCGGGTGCGGTGACGGTGTTGACCACGTCCGGCCAGGCGCGGTCGTCGGCGACGGCGAGTGCGGTCTGTCCGTTGATCGCGGCCAGGACAGCGCCTTGCGGGGTTTGTGCGTATCCGCTGCGGTTCACCGATGTTCCGGCGAAGGGCCCGTCGATCCGTGAGGTCGGCACAGACACTCCCGCGACCTCGCGCCAGGTCAGTTCGGCCGGGGCGGAGCGCAGATCGGGTGCTGCGTCCGGGGTGGCGGTAGGGGCGTCGTCGTTGCCGGATCCGCACGCAGCGAGTGCGAGGACGGTCGCCGCTGTCGCGGCGATCCGGAGTGTGCGGGAGACGGTCATCAGGTGAGGCCTTTCGGGTCGAATGTAGTTCGGGTGCAGCGAATGTGGGTTTCTCAGGCGAGGACGGCTTGAGCGATTCCGGATGCGGATCCGATGATGGCGGCGCAGATCAGGATGCGGGCCAGGGTCGCGTCCTCGACCATCTGTGTTCCGGTGGACTTGCGCTGGTTGACGAACACGGCCCCGCACACGAACAGTGCTGCGATGCAGGTGATGATGGCGAACCAGAGCAGCCACGACAGGCCCGTCATGATCGGCTGCCACACCTCGTCGGGCCATTCGACCGGTTCGGTGGGTGGTTGAGCGAGCACGTCGGTCATGGCCATGACACGTTCACCCACCAGGCGCTGAACGAACAGAGCACGGTGATGGCCAGGGCGCCGGTGTGACCGGTCATGCGATCACCGCGCCGATACCTGCGGAGACAGTGCCGACCACGGTCGAGACCAGCAGGACTGTGGTCGCGCGGTCGTGTCGGCTGCAGATGGTCTTGTCGACGGCGACCACACCTCCGCTGATCACCATCGCGCTGATCGAGGCGATGAACACCCCCCCCCCACAAGGTCCAGTTCAAGGCGGTCATAGGACGAGCATGTTGACCAGGCCGGCGGCACCACCGATGACAATGGACCCGAACAAGCCGCCGACGAGTTTGCCGGTGGCACCGCCTTGGCCACCGCCGGAGATCTTCTCGTAGGCGAGCATCGCGCCGCAGATCATGATTCCGGCGACGGCGGCGATGATGCAGCCCCACATCAGCCAGGACAGCAGGGTCAAGATCTTCTCCCCGGTGCGGCCGTCCGGTGCTTGGGGGCTGACATCACCGATGTTCTGTGCGAGGAAGGTGGTTGTCGACGCGGCGAGGGTAGTGATCATGGTTGATCTCTTTCTGTGAGGGTGAGTGGTATTGCGGTTCAGTGGCCTGCCGCGATGCGGGCGGCAGCGAAGATTTCCCGCCCGATCACGGCGAGTTCGTGGTGTGGCGTGGTGGTCGAAGGGGCGGGTGCCCGCATCCGCCCGGGTGGGGGTGGGTCGGGCTCGGAGGGTGTCCAGATCGCGAGCTCGTGCTGTCTGTGGGTGCGCAGATCCTCGACGTACGGGATCCGCCAGACCGCCGGGGCTGCGGAGGCGACGACATCGGCCCAGCGGCGCAGGGTCTTCGGGAGTGGGCCTGGTGCGTCGGGAACCAGAGCGAGTCCGAGGAGGGTGCAGCCGCCGGTCAGTCCTGCGGCTGCTTGCAGGAGCAGATCGTGTGCAGCGTCGAGGCCGGCGCGGTCGGTGCGCGCGACGACCACGACGTGCGGGTGCCGGTCGCGGGCGGGCCAGCCCCGGCGGGCGTCGCCCGCCGGGGCCCAGATCTGAGCGAGTGTGCCTGCGCCGGAGCGCCCGTGAGCGGCGAGGAGCCACATCGCGGGCTGGCGACCGTGGACCGATGGTGAGACCGGGTTGTCGTGTATCGGTGCCTGCCGGGATTGCGGTGGTATCCGCAGTCCGGCCGGGGTGACAGATGGTTCGTCGTCTCGGTCGTAGTCACGGCGCTCTGCTGGTTGTGCGGCCATGTCGGGCGCACCTCCTTCTCCGGCGTTCTCGGTCACCGAGTGGTGGTCGGCGAGACGGTCGTGGGCGCTACGGCGGGAACGTCCGCGATGGTGGTGGCCGCTGCGGTCGTCGAGGAGGTAGCGGTGGACCCGACGGTGGCGTGGGCGGCGAGGATGCTCCCGGCGCTGCGGACGGTGTCGGTGGTGGCGAACAGCGCCGCGCCCTGCTTGATCACTGCGCCGACTTTGTCTGCGAGGCTTTGATCGCCGGTGAGGTCGGCGGCGAGGGCGACAATCCACCGGACGGTCAGCTCGACGGGGGTTTCACCTTTGGATCCGACCGGAACACTGTCGTAGGAGCCGTGTTTGGTGGCGGTGTTCCAGTACGAGGTGTCGGTGACGAGCTGCGCGAGACCGGCGTTCTCGTCGATGGTGTTCGACACTTCCTTGAATGCGACGTCGACGGCCGAGTCGATGGTGGCCGGGGGTACGAGCTTGACCGCCGAGGACAGCACTTTGGTGGCGAGTATGCCGAGGGCTGCGGGTGGGTTGGTCAGGCCGACGGTGGCGAGCTGGCCGATCGTCTCGGGGGTGATGACGTCTTTGGCGACGGTGATCGCCGCGCCGATGGCCATACCGGCGATCTTGGTGACCGCACCGACTGCTTCGTCGATCATCTCGTCGGTCGAGGTGGCGGAGGGGTCGGAGTACTTCGCCATCTTCGACAGCACTGTTTCCGAGGACGAGTTGACCTCGAATCGTCCTGCCTTGGAGTCGAAGTCGATGTTGTCGTTGATCACCGACGCACCGGTCATCAGGGCGGTGCGTCCGACGGCGGTGGAGACGTCGGTGAGGATCCGGACGGGGTCGCGGGTGTCCATCGAGGACTGTCCGGCGATGGAGGCAACGAGCTTGGCGGCGGGGGCGTCGATGGGGGTGTCGCACGCGAGATCGCCTGCGGTGCAGTACGAGGCGACCCGGTCCGAGACTGCTCCGAATCCGGCGATCTTCGGTGTCGGTGCGATACCGCCGCCTGCGGGGGCGGCTGCGGCCACAGCCGGGGCGAGTTGGACGGTGTCCACTGCTGCGCCGCTGGTGCCCGGTGCCGGGGCGGGGGTGGAGCCGCCGCTGGCGATGACGTCTTCGCCTTCGGCGCGGGTGGGGTCGGAGAACAGTGCTGCGCCGGCGAAGTGGTCGGCGTCGACGGGTCCGGTTCCTGCCCCGATTTCGCGGGTGACCTGGGAGGCGACCTCGCCGCCCTGGGAGTAGCCGGAGAGGAAGACCTTGGTGCCGGGGCAGTGTGTGGCGATGTCGGAGATCATCTTGGTGGTGTTCTCGACGCCGATGTCGACGGACTGGGCGTAGGGAACGGCGGAGCGATCGCCGGGCTTGCCGCCGAAACTCGCCGGATACGGGACGTAGCTCCGTTCGAGGGCAGGCCCGTCACCGGAGTTAGCATCGCGCATCGCGGGCACGGTCAGCCGTGAGAAGAATCCGGAATCGGTGTCGGGTGAGGTGTTCTCGTCGATCTCGGTGGTACCGGGTACGACGACGAGATGCAGTACCGGGCAGTCCCCGCTACCGGTGTCCGGTGGGGTGGGTGTGGTGGACGGTTGCGCGGCTGCGACGCCGCTGGCGGAGACCACGATGGTCACTGCGGCGGTAGCGGCGAGCAGGCGCACGGTGTGGCGGCGAACCTGGTCGATGGGTGTGTGCACGGCTTCTCTCTTCTTCGGTGGGATCCAGCGGATATGCCTGGTCATGGGGGTCAGCGGGAGACGATGGCGGAGATGAGCGTCGTGCCGTCCTGCGGCTTGGTGGTGGTGATCCGTTGGCGACTCATGCGTCCGTCGATGCCGGGTCCGCGTTCGACGACGGTGACGTCGTAGATTCCGGCGTCGATCGGGTCGGCCAGGACACAGAACTCGATGTCGGGTTCGAGCTGGTCGATCCCTGCCTGGAGGCGCTGCGCGGACGCCATCACCGCATCTGGTGCACCTGCGGCGCGGGCGGCAGCGCCGTCGCGGTCGAAGTAGAAGGCCTTCTCGAACCGCCAGATCGCCGCCGCGCCGGGGTCGGCACTGTCTTCGGTGACCGGGTCACCGTCGGCTTGCCCCCGGCACCAGGTGACATCGGCTGCGGCTGCACCGGCTGCTGCGGGCGCGGTCGAGGTAGGAGCCGTTGTGGTGGTGACGATCTCGTCGGGAAGCAGTACAGGCGGTGGTTGCGGTTCGTCACCGAATCCGGTCACCACCAGCCCGGCTCCCACTACTCCCCCTATCAGGACCGCGAGTGCGGCGGTGACGGCGACGGCGGCGCGGTGGCGTCGCCACCACGACTGCGGAGGTGAGGGCGCGGTGTAGGGGCCTCCAGCGCGAAGCACGGAGGTCCGTTCGTCGAAGGAGCCGAATCCTTCCGAGGGCTGGGATGCGGGGCCACGGTTAGGGTGGTCCACCGCGATGTCGTCGGTAGGGTGCTCGACGAACCAGTCGTCGTCCGGCTCGGTGTCGACGGACTGATGCTCGGCCAGGACTGTCAGTCTGCGCTCGGTCGGATATTCGGAAGCTGCTGCAGCGGTGTCGGTCTCGGCGATGACAGGCTCAGCGAACCAGTCGTCGGTGCCGTCGACGTCGACGTCGCCGATGTCGTTGTCGGTGTCGGTGGTGCGGTCTCGAGGTGCCACAACAGGCCTTTCCGAGGGATCGAAGTAGAGGAACGGGGTCGAACCTTCGGATACAGCCCGGCCACCGGGAGTGGTCGGGCTGCACCCGGAGGTCAGACCGCGAGGTTCAGGCCTGCAAGTGCGGCTTTCGCCTGGTCGAGAGCGGGAGCGACGGCGGTGTTCACCGCGGCGACGGTGTCCACAACGGCAGGCTGCTCGAGGGCGGTGGAGGTGAACTGCTGAACCTGCTCGTAGGCGGGTTCGGTCCACCCCTGGACCGCCGTGGCGGCCTGGTCGACGTCGGCCGGGGCGAGGTCGAGGCTGCCCTGGATCTGGTCGACGGTGGTGTCGATGGCGTTCTGCACGCTGGGGGAATCGACGGTCAGGGGCGCAGCAGGGGCAGCCGGAATGCTCTCGGGTGCCGGAAGCGGTGCGGGTTCTTCGATGATCTGCTGCTCGCCGCCGAGCACGGTGGCACCGAGGATGCCGCCGATGACCGCACCTGTGCCGGTCAGGCCTAGCACGATCGGAGCCGAGAGGGCAGCGCCGACTCCTGCTCCGGCGAGTGCGGCCGCTCCGGGGATGAAGACCCATCCGACCGGTCCGCCCCAGACGATCGCACCTGTGCCGGTAGTGGCTGCGACGCCGAGTCCGCCGCCGATAGCGGCTGCGGTGCCGGTGATCACTGCGGCAGGGGCCACGGAAGCGGCGAGGCCGACAGCGCCACCTGTGATGACGCCGGTTGCGGTACCTGCTGCGATGCGGTCGGCGCGGGATGCGTCGGCGAATCCGTTGTCCACGAGCCAGTTTCCGCCGTCGGCCTGGATGGCGGCTCCGGTGTTGTTGAACTGTTCGACCAGGTTCGGGTCGAGCAGGTTCGGGTCGTACGGTACGAGCTCGCCGCCGACGAGGACGTAGCCCTCGGGTGCGTCGATCGGTGCAATGACCTTGTGCTGCACAGTCGGAACGGGCGGCGGGGGCGGCGGAGCTGCTTGCAGTGCGGGCGGTGCCTGGGTCGGTGCGGCCTGCGGCGCGGGGGCCGGTTCGTAGTAGGTGTTCTGGTACGAGGACTGCTGGTTGCCGGACCGGTAGTCGTCGTAGCTACGCCACTGCGTCTGCTGCACCTGGGGTGAGGCCTGGTAGCCGGGCAGGAACTGGCGTTCCTGGGTCGGCGCGGGCGGCGGCGCGACGGGGGTGGTGTCGGTGGTTCCGGACTGGGCGGTGTCGGGTGCGGTCACGAAGTCCTGCGGTGCCGCGTGTGCGGTTGCGGTGCCCCACGCGAGGGCGACGGCGACGGGCACGGCAGTGAGAACGAGTGCTCGTTCTCTGCGGCGGCGGTGACGTCCGCCAATTCCTTGCTGGGGAGACATGTGTGGTGGTGCCTTTCGTAAGCGCTGCGATGCAGCGGTATTGGGCGGGTGTGACTAGAGTGGTTGATGGTGGAACCACCACCGACCGCGCTGGGAGAACGACCGAAAACGAGGGTCAGCCTTCGGGTGATCCCTCAGCGCGGACGATGGGTGATGCCTTGGGAGTGGATGCCAGCGTGCGTCCGTTGCGCACTGGCATCCACGAGCGCTCAGCCCAGCAGGCCAAGCCAGAACCAAAGCTGCGAGAAGATCCAAGGCATCGGTCGTATTCCTTTCTGTCAGTGGAGGGGTGGGAGTGTGTTCGATGTCCCGGCGGGGTCGCCCAGTTCGGCACACGATGAGGTCGAAGCGTCACCACGCGACCCTCGCGCCGGTCCACCAAATGAGCTACGGCGCAGTCTCAGGAGTCGGACTGTCGCTGTAGCTCACGACTGGGGTCAGGCGGCGTCGCCGAATGCGCGCGATCGGACGCCGGGCATGACCTTCGAACCGTCCGTGGGTACACGGAACGTCGGATCAGCGTCGGTCCATGTGCCCATCGGTTCGCCGGTCTCTTCGCACAAAAGAAGGTGCGTGGAATGCGGTGCCGAGGACAGGGAGCACACAGCGAGACCGACGACTCGGTCGTTCACTGCGCTGCACTGGTCTCGTGGCATCTGTACGGCCGCTGAGACTTCAAGACTTCCTGAGTGAATGGACAGCACGTAGCGCTCCGTTCCGGGGCGCTACGTACGTCGACGTCAGTTAGGCTGAGAATGCCCATGTAGACGCGACTACGGTCGCACCCCTGTCTGCTGGGTCGGCCCTCGTGGATGCGCTTTGCGGACGCCAATCAGCTACGCGCACCACGGGGGTTCTTTCTTTGTTCGGGTCCTGTGCTAAACCTTACTTCGATAGTCCGGTTTAAACAACCCGTGATAACCAATCTGTTTTTCGACTACATTATGTGCTACCAGGAATAGGCGGGTGACATTGTGACTCACCGTGGAGTACCAGCGATGAAGCGCCGCCTCCGTGGTTTCGATCCGAGCCGCCTGCGAGACGCCCGAGCCAGGGCCGGGCTCAGTGGCGCGGAGGTTGCTCGACGGGGCGGTATCGGAGCGTCGACCTACTCGCAGTGGGAGCAGGGAAAGGCGGATCCAGGCATCGCCGCACTTGCCCGCTGCCTCGCAGTGCTGCAAGTGGGTGTAACCGATGTGGTGATCGTGGACCCCAGTGATGAGCACCTTGGAGACTTGCGGGTAGCTCGCGGCCTTACGCAGGGTGATCTTGCTGGCAAAGTTCAGGTGAGCCCTCAGCACATCGGCGCACTCGAACGCGGTCATGTGAAGCTGTCGGACGCAATGGCCCGAAAGATCGCTAGCGCCCTTGGTTTCGAGGTGTCGCGTGTAGTTGCCTCCTTCGATCGCGTACGAAACCGACCGTCGGACGTGCTTCCGTGAGGACTTTGATGGCAGGACGGCGTTCATGTCGCCAGTAGTCCGGTTCAGTGGCAGCTGAACGGAATCGCCTCGGTCGGTCATGAGTGGGCCGACCACCCTTCTCTGGACGTCCCGTGGATCCAGTCTTCTAGATTCACGAAACTCAACGCATGATCTTGTTGCGCCGCGTTTTGTCACGAGCGGAACACTATGGTCCCTCTGAGCGATGGGCAAGTAGAAGTCAATTTAGAACGGATAACACGCCTCTGAGCAGGAGTTTTGCGACCGACTCGTTTATTGACCCTGCTCAGTTTATTGACCTTATATTGACCTCGGACCTAGGATGGATCAGTGACGCAAACGGGACACCCACTATGGTTTGCCACCTGCGTCAGCTCCCGCAGAAAGCAACGGAACCTCACCATCACGGGGTTACGCGAAGCAGGTGGGCCGACAAAGCCCGTCGTCCTGATGGCCGAACGCGGCGAGCTCAACAACCCGCGGCCAAGTACCTTGCAAAAGTTCGATACCGGCCTGAGTTGGAAGCCCGGAAGCGCCGCGAACGTCTACTGGGAAAGTGCGCAGCCGGTTGTATTGGGGCAAATACCGTACAAGGCGGGTGCGGGGAATGTCACGGTCGGCCTCGACCCTCTGACTAAATTGCTCGAGGCCCAGAGGGACATGCACAGAGAGATCGCTGGCATGGAAGACAGCACCTCAGGAGTCGATGATTTGCGGGTAGCACTCAAGAAACTGGACGTTGCAGTGTCTGCCATCGCCGGGTCCTTCGTCACCGAAACGTTGGAACGTAATCATGGCCAGCACCACAAGGCAATTGACTCCGCAATCGCGGCACTGCTCGAGCATCCTGTCGATTACGACGATCCAGAGCGCGAGGAAAAGCTCTACCGCCGTTGGCTTTACGGCAGTCCCATCGAAATCGATCACGCAACAGCCCAGCGCTTCGCGCGCCGTCTAAGAGATAGTCGCCGCCGCTAACAAAGAACGGAACGAACATGTCCAAGGCAACGCCACCGCTGCACGTGAGAATCAACAAACTCTTCGAGACAAACCGCACCGCGGACAACCCGGAAATCAGCAATGCCGTCGTCGCCGGAGCGGTCTCCAGCTTGTTGGGACGACTTGTTCACGAGACGGATATAGCAGAGTTGCGCGCTGAAGCCGGTTTTCGATTCGTCGACGCCGACTTGGTTCATGCTCTCGCTGAGTACTTCGAGGCCCCCGCCTCCTTCCTCGCGAACAAGTGGGACAGCACGGCGGAGAGCTACGACCGCGAACTGTCAGTGCTGACCCAGCTACGCGATTCCGGCGTTCAGCTACTTGCGATGCGCGACGGAGGCGCGATGAGCGCCGAGGACCTCATGAACATACTCGAACAGCTCCCTGAGCAGCACAAAGGCAAGGAATCCGATACAACCGGTACCAGGAGTAACGTCTAGCGCCGTTCATCGTTTTCGGTTGCAAGGTCGGAGGGAGTCGGGGCCCGTGAGTCAAGAGATTCAGATTCGGTCGGTTGTGCGACGCATCGCAGCGAACATGCCGTCGGATGAGCCGTGGTCGCGTCACAAGTTCATCGACCTGATCGCGGAGGAACGTGATCGACCTATCGTCCTGTGGCCCGTCGAGTCGGCAAGGCTGAGCCGTGTGGGCCTGACAGGGACCCTCTGCGGGCTGTGGGTTGCGCGCAAGCAAGACGACTTCATTGTGTACGGGTCCGACGTTGCCGAGTATCAAGCAGACCAGGTCATCGGCCACGAGGTAGGTCACATGGTGCTTTCGCACACCGGCCTGCCTGAGTCTCAACACAGTAGGGCCATGCTCAGGGTCTTGTTGCCACACGTATCGGAGCGAACCATCGAGAATGTGTTAGGCCGTGACAGCTTCGAAGACGACCAAGAAGCCGCCGCCGAGTCCTTCGCCGACCACATCATGGTCGAGGCAATGGTCAATCGAAATCGACGCCAGTCGCCCCTCCGCTCGACCTTCTTCAGGGCGAAATGACCTCCCCCGTCCCAGCGTGGATCTCGTGGCCAATCATCCTACTGATGGCGCTGACGTTGGTGGTGCGCGTCGCGTGGCTCAACTCGTCGATCATCGACAGGCTGACTACACGGTCGCTGGTCATCGGATGGTTCGCGTTAGTTCTCCGTGAAAGTGCGGTCCAAGACGCAATCAGGCATCTACCGAAGCCGGTAGGCGACGTCGCTCTGTTTCAGCAGCTCACGTTCTGTTGCATCGTCATGGTTGTCATGGCCATCTACGGCATGTCGCGGTTATGGATTGGAGCCGATCCTTCCGCTGTGTGGAAGCGCCAGCGGGTCTACGACGCGGTTGGACTTGCTCTCAGTGCCGTCATCCTCATTTCCGGGACATCTTCCCGGAAGGCCGGTGAGCTAGTCGATCAATACTTGGGCTGGCCGGCAGTCGTCTTGTGGACCGCCTTCTACGCCCCGATTCTGTTCGTCGCAGTTGCTGTCATGAGGATCTTCTTACGCGAAGCTCGACATTTCGACACCGCGGTCCGTGAGAAAGCACTCTATGGCTTGGCGATTGCAATTGCGGTCGGTCTCGCGCTTGTTGCGGTGAGTACGCCTATTCTCACGTTTCAGGAAGTCTTGACAGGCTCTGGGTCGGCCGATCCAGAGATGCATGTGAAGGCCCTAACTTTCTTCCTCGCGGTTGCTGGATCACTGATCATGGGTGCGGTTCCGGTTGTCGCAGTACTGCGGGCAAAGCTAGGACAGGACCGAATCAGCAGGAACTTGAAGGAGATCGAGCGTCTGTGGCAAGACATGACCGATCAGTTCCCCGAGGTCAGGACAACCGACAGTCGACAGTCCCAGTCCGATCCTGCGATGAAGCTGCACAGGAAGATCATCGAAATTCACGATGCAGCACGCAGGCTCAGCAAGTGGAACGCATCCACGTTATCCACTGAATCGGACCCGCTTCAACTAAATGCGGGGAGTATTGCAGCAGAACTTGCTCAGGCTTACGCCGCTAAAGCCACTGGTCAGGTGCCTCCGGAACGCTACGAGCTATTGATGGTGCTGGCGCAGCGCTCCGGGGCTTACGACCTCACCGCGACGAGCGATGACTTGGTCGACGTTGCCAGGGTTTGGCGAAAGCTACGCCGGCACAGCGTGATGTCCTGATCGAACCGCTCGTCACTTGTGCCAGCGAGCCGCTCACACGCTAAGACCGTGGTGTGGAAATCGGGTCTTCGGCAACGAAAAGAGCGACATTTCCGATCATATCAACCTTCACATGCTCGAACCGACTGTTGAGTGCCTTCTCCAGTCCCGGTAGATCGTCGTGCCAATTGCCGAACGCACCAATCTTGTTGTACGCCGTCATCAGTGCTTTGCCGAATAGGGTGTATCGCTGATCGACTCCGATCACGGTTGATCCAAACAGCACTCCCCCGGGCTTCAACTTCTCGGCAAGATTGTCGAAGGCTGCGGCCTTGGTCGACCAGTCGCCTGGTAGGCAGTGCAATACGTAGTTGAGAGATATCGAGTCGAACGCTTCGACGTTCTCGGCGAAGGGTTCGAGTACGTCTTGCTTGATCAGAGTGGTGGGTATTTGGAGTCGAGACGCGGTGTGCTTGAGCGAATTCGGGCTGAGATCCGAAAGCGTGAGATCGACTTCAGCTGGTAAATCTGCGTTGGCGAGCAGCCAACCTGATCCGGGCCCGACCTCGAGGTGTCTGTGTCCGATGCGTCCGTTGTAGAGGTCGAGGAAGTTCTGTCGGTTGCAGCGCCAGGCGTAGCTGTTCGATAGCCGCATTACCCAGAGGTCGTAGACGTTCAAGAACAGATTGCTGCTGTACGGAGCCGCCCCCGCTTGGGTCGTATCAGATGTCATCGAGTCGATATTCCTCTCGGTGTGTGCGAGCCAATCCCCCGCGTGGCCACCACGCGGTGAGGAGTCTGCCTTACTGCGGCCTTAGAAGACATGGCGGATCGGGAGGCAGCGTCACACGTCCCGACTGTCCAGTCAGATCACACTGATGTAATTCGCTGCAACGCTCTCGGCGTGTCACGGCGCTTCGAAAATGATTCTGGTTCAGGATGGACTCCGGTTGGGACCGAAGACGAAGGAGGCCGTGCCATGCCGATGCCCAGTAAGGGTGACCGGACGTCGCTGACTGTCCGACTGCCGTCAGAGCTGATCGACACGCTCAAGGCACAGCGGAGCTCGGCTGGCGCTACGTCTCTGAGTCAGTACGTTGCCGATCTTATTGCGATTGCTAGTGACCGGGAAGATCTTGCGCGCGAGCTCAACCGCGCACAAGAGCAGGGGGTGTTGCCGTTGACTGCGTAGCTGTCTTGACCCTTAACCGACGTTTGGGTCATACGACCAACTGAATCTGCGCAGCACTTTGAGATGACAAAAACCCCCGGCGTGCGGGCCGAGGGTTTCTGAAGTCAGAGAAGCGAGTGACTAACTCGCAACTCGTTCCGTGTTGCTCTTCCCCGAAGGGACTGTCTTGGCGGACATGTCTCAGGGTACATCGTGCCCTGAAGTAGGTACAAGATTGAATGCTCGTGTCGTCCACCCGGATGCGACTGCGGACCGGCTGTGGCATCGATTCGCACCGGCCATTGCTGCGCGCCGATCGATGCGTCTCTACGACCCGACGACGCGTAAATACGTGTCCGCAGGTCCGTTGACCCTCAGACGGCCGGCATTGCCATCGGCTGTGCCGCTGTTCTCACGCGGGCGCGCCGGCATCGTTGCCTTGGACTTCGACACCAAACACCACGGTCACGCCGCCGTTGTCGCCGACGTGACGCGTCTGCAGGCGTGGTTGACCGAATGCGGTGGCCGCGCAGTAGTCGACGAATCGACCAGCGGCGGCCAACACGTACTCATCCCGCTGGCACCGGGCAAAACAATCACCACCGACGAGGTACGGCCACTGTTACGCCTTCTCTCAGCGCGACTTCCCACGTTGGACATCACACCGATGACCAACCACAAAACCGGCTGCATCACCGTCCCAGGCTCGCAGTGCAAAGAAGGTGGCCACCGCACCCTCGTCGACCTCGACCCGGCGACAGCGTCCGACATCCTGACCGTCGGGTCCGATGCCGGCACACTCCAACGCCTCGAAGCCCTGCTCGGAGGAACGGGCCGAGCGATCACCAGCCCGATCGACGCCCACATCCGCGCCGAGACGTCCGCAGAACGTGTCCTTGGCAGCAGCGATGACGCCCGGTTGCATCCCCGTTTCTGCCGCTCCACCCCGCCGCCGCGCTGCGTCCTCGACTTCGCCAACACCGGCCGCATCGACACCCGCCGCTGGCCCTCACGCTCGGAAGCACGCCAGTCCGTCATCACCCACGCCGTCCTCGCCGGAGCCAGCGCCGCCGACATCCTCACCCGCGTCACCGAACCCGCCTGGGCGGGTGTGCGCGCCGCGTACGCCCGCTACGCCGAACCCGAACGCGCCATCCGCCGCGACACCGCCCGCGCCCTCGACTGGGCCGCATCGACACTCCCCGACCCAGTCCGGGATACCGGGCACAAGAAAAAGCACACAGGGGGTACCTACGATCCGGTACTTCGTTTATGGCTTACCCACGCTCAAACCTGGGTCGCTTCCGAGTTTCTTCATCGGCGGGACAGATGGACTACGCATGCAGTTGTTCAAGCACTGGCGTGGGCTGCGGCAGTCTCTGGGCAGGTAGTCGAAGGTGTTCCCACCGTCGGTGTCGGTGGCCGGTCACTGTCCATTGCGGCAGGCATGCTCCCGGAATCGACAGTGTGGTCCGTGCTGGAGCGGCTGCGGGACATGGAAGGCTCACCGCTGTTGTTGATCGAACGCGGCGTGAGTCAGAACCCGGACCGGTACGCGCTGGTGCCCACACCCGCGGGACGAGCAGCGGCACTTGAGATCTCTGCAGGGCCAGCAGAGGTGGAGTCCGTACACCCGGCGTGGAGCGTCATCGGCTGGCGTCACCGTGTCCTCTACGACGCAGTGGTCGCCGCACCAGAGCCTCTGACCCCGGATGAGCTGTTCACCGCCATCGGGGTCGGACGCACCAGCGGGTACGAGGTGTTGCTGGATCTGCGCGTCGCCGGTCTGCTCACACTCGACAACGCTCACATCGGTGTCGGGCCGGTCGAACTCGACGACATTGGCCATCGTCACGGTCTCACGTCGGCCGTCCGTGCCCGCATCGTGCGCCACCGCGCCGAACGCATCGTCTGGCGAGAATGGCTCGCAGCCCGTGAGGAGGCACGCACCCCGCCCGAGCCCGATCGGTCATTGTTCGCGATCGCTGATGATCACCCGGCCGATCCACCCGACCCCGACTACATCCTCGCCGTGATGGATACCGGGCCGCCAGACCCGTTCTGACGCACGGTGTACCGGTTACCCATCTAGGGCAGACGCGGGCGCGCCGGCCGTGTTCGCGTTGCTCGCTCTCGCCCGCCCGCCGCGCGGTTGCACGCTGCAATAGTGGATCGAACTGGTTCCTACACCGACGTCGTTGTGTGATGCCGGTGCTGCGCGATTCGTCTACGTGCTCCACTTCGGCCCAGGTGACGTTCTGTATGAGATCAGATGACCGGTGCGTTGGGTTGACGGCGGATGAAGTCCGCCATCCCGGGGACAGTGAACGCAACCAGGCCGCGGGCCGGCGACCAGATGAGTCCTTTGCGTATGCAGGAGTCACGGTGCGGTGCCATCGATTGCGGATTCGACCCGAGGGCCTCGGCGAGGGCTGCCGTCCGCGGAGTATCGGTTCCGCTGCGTGCGATCGCCACCAGATAGCGTTTCTCGGCTTCGGTGGCCCGTAGCCACCTCGAGCTGTAAAAGCCGGAATCGAGCGAGGCGTGGCCGGTGTCGACAGCATCCTCGGCGTCGGCGAGCGTGAACGGGGACTGCTGGGCTGCCTGCCAAAGCTCGTGACCGAACACCTGAAGGAAGTACGGGTACCCATCGCTCGCTGCGACGACGTAGTCGGTTGCCTCGGCGTCGATGTCCTGGTTCAACCGGGTGATGGGTGTGACGATCGCATCGCGGGCCTGATCATCGGCGAGCGGACCGATGGTCCTGTAGTCGAACTGGCGCTCGGCGTACGAGCGTGCATCGGCCAATGCTTGCGCAAGGTTCGGAAGGCCTGCACCGCACACGAAGAACGGCCACTCGCGCTGAGCCGCACGGTGCTGGGTCGCCAAGATCACCTGCAAGAGCGCCGGCTCAAGTTCCTGCATCTCGTCGATGAACAGCCCCAGCGCGGTGCCGTCCTTGCGGAGTTCCTCGGTGAGATCTTCGACGAGGTCCTCGAATTCGACCCCCAGACTTGGTTTCTCGGCACCGGCGGAGCGAGCGAGCTCGACACCGACACCGAACGCAGTGGCGGACACCGAGAACTCCTCGGTCAACTGCCGGATCTTGTCCGCGATCGGGCCGGCGAACTGACGACGGCGTACAGCGCGAGAAATATCTTTGGCGATACGCCTCCGCAGGGCCTCGGCACCTTCCACACTGGTCTGAGCTTCGACCTCGACCACCACCCAATCGTGGCGGCGCGCCTGATCCGCCATGGTCGCCAGGAGCGTGGTCTTGCCTACCCCTCGAAGTCCCTGCAGCATCAACCCGCGGTCGTAGCGCCGCCGTTTCGCCCGTGCAATCAACAAGTCGAACCGTTCGAGCTCGGCGGTACGCCCGACGAGCTCGGGTGGTCGGGTGCCAGACCCTGGTGTGAAGGGATTCAGTCCGTACTCCATGCACTCAGACTATCGAAAAGTATGTATTTGTATTAAGTCCAATCTTATACAGTTAGATACATTTCGATAGATCAGCGGCTCTGTGCAGATCTGGCGGACTACGTCGACAAGCAGTACCTGCTGCAGGAGCAAATACTGTGACACCCTTGCGGTGTCGATGTCGGCCGATGCGTGAACAGCGGTTACGCGCCGTCAAGATATGTTGACGGTGCGCGGCGGATGTCGAGCCCGCGCCTGAGGCGTAGACGCCATCTGTCGCGGTTTTCTGGGTCCAGATGCAGCGGCAACGGTGCGGTGTCCGATCTTTGTGCTCGACGAGTTGGACGACGACCAAGGTGCTGGGGTGCCGGATCGTGAGCGTCCCGCATCAGGTGCTGTCGCCGCTGATGGATGAGTCGAGGAGCTGCAGGGTGCGTTGCAGGAGTTGCTCGACGCGGTCCTCGACGTCGTCGACCAAGTCCGGGACGTCGGCCAACGCCGTGTGGGCACGGCGACGTGCCTCGACGCCCAAGCGGTAGTACCCGGAGTCGAGCTCCACGGATCCCGGTTCCGGCGCGGGGATCGGGTCACTGCGATCGACACCGTCGGACGGTCTGATGATGGGGCGACGTGGAGTGTGCAGTGGAGAAGCGCCGATGCGGTGCCTGGCGATCACTGCTCCGACCTCGGCCGCGGTCATTGCCGTGACAGGGAGGGGCAAGTGGCCCCACCGGTCGATCGGCACCGCGACCGGACCGCGGCGTTGCGGCAACGCGGCCATGTCGGGAAACGTGTTGCGCTGCAAATGCTCTGCCAACAAAGTTGTCGAGGGGTAGCGCTCGGAGAACTGCAGGACGGTGTGCAACCGGTTCCATATCGTGGCCGGGTCGAAACCGGTGACGTCGTTGGGCGCGATGCGGATTCGGTGGCGGCCGCCGATCCACACACTGTCGGCTTCTGGCGTGATGTCGGTGCGGTCGAGTTCCGCAATGGCTTTGTGGGACAGGCCTGCTCCGGCGAGCACGAGAAGGACGGCGTCACGGCGGCCGAACAGTGCAGCCGTCGATCCGGAAGTCGGCAGTCCGGCCGCGATGACCTGGTAATGCTCAGCTCGCCGGGTCGTTCGCTCGCTGCGAGTCGAGTCCAGTGCCATCCGAATCGACGTCACTCGCCCGGGCGCGGGCTGGCCGGCATCGAGGTGAACGCGGTTGATCGCAGACACCCGGCGCAACTGAACCGCGTCGCCGGCAGGGTTCTCATCGAGGAACTGCGCCAGCGTGATAGGCGACGCAGGTAGAGCCTCGACGTCGGCCGCAGCGCACCAATCGGTGAACAGTGACCACTGATAGCGGTAACCGCTCACCGTGCTGACCTGTCTCGGTGTCACAGTGCGACGGTACCGGGCTGAAGGCCGACCGATCAGGGACGCCGCCGAGGGTCGCCCGCCGCGAACGTGGCACGCATGCGCGTCGACGGCATCGCTGTCGACGGTCGATGGTGCAGGTACGCCACAGGCATCGATGTCGGCTTGCGATGAAGCCACAGGACGTAGCCAGTCCTGTGGCTTCATCGTGTGTGCCGTACTCGAGCCTTACTCGGCGAGCTTGGCGATCGACTGCGCCCAGAGGAAGTACTTGTTGCGTCCGAGATCGCCGATGGTCTTGATGTTGAATGCGGCCTTGAGATGCTCGGCGTCGCCAGGGCTAACGCCCTGCAGTGCTTCGACGGGTGCGTCGACGAGCTCGGTGAGTGGCTTGTCTTCGTATGCTTTGTCGAGCTTGTCAGCGATTCCAGCCATGGAGGTGCCTCCTTGCGTCTCGGATAGCGGTGCCTGTTCGACACCGCCACACGAGGGTACGGAACGCCCACCAGAAACCGTTGCGCTGCAGGCACTGCGCCGTAGCGGCGACCGCCTCGAACGCGTCCTTTGGACCGTGGCCTTCAAAATCCGTAAAACGGTGGGTACGTGGTGGGATCGTCCGGCGTCGTATCGATTCGTGCGGTCCGAAGAAGATCTGCGATAGCGGACTCGCCGGCACCGATGGTGGCGAAGTGGGGGTCGACGTCGTTGGCGATGCACCACGCATGATCGGCTGGCCACACAAACGCAGGTATCGGCAGCTCACCAGTGCCGTCTCGGGCGTCCTTCCACGTCGACACGTCCTCCGCAGTACCTCGGAAGAGGTAGCAGGGCCGCTCCGGGATCGAGACTGTCGCGGCCTGCATGTGGTCGAGGTTTTCGTAGCCCTCCCAGATCAGGAAATAGCAGTCGTCCGGAGTTGTGGTGAACCGGGCGAGGGTGGAGACAGCGATTCCGAGCTGGGCGATCTCGGGCGGTCCGTCGTTGGCGAAGTCGGTGTCCATTTCGCGCTGACCGTCGTAAGTCGGATCCGGGATGAATCTCAACCGTGCGTAACGCTCGTACCCCGACGGGCCGCGGGTGACCAGATCCCACCAGTCGCGTCTCTGATCGATCAACCATCGAGCAGGTGAGCCGTCACGACACGGAGTGATGGTCATCTGGACGCCGCCGTCCGCCGACTACGCGCCTGACCGCACGACACCGGTGGGCGCGAACCGCAACACCAGGTGTTTCGGAGGGTGGCCGCTTTAAGGCAGGCCGCTGCTACCCGTACCGCCATCTCGGCACTCTCACCCTGCCACAACATCATTCGACAATGTCCCAGTCCAGCACCCCATTACCGACCGCTGCTGTGTACCAGCCGATCGATATCTGATTGGTCACGGCCAACCTGACGTCGCGAACAAAAGCTTCCAAAGACGGCCAGGTTGGCACACCCAGGTGCCCGCCGTCGTCTGATCGGTACGACACACTCCCTCGCATCTCTCCCGAACGGGTGTCGCAGTACATCAAATTCGAATCCCAAGCCGCGATAGGGACGTACCCCGGTAGGAACAAATGATCTTCTGCCTCGACGCCCGCCTCGACCAGGTTGTCGACGATCTCGGCGTAGGTCCCGTCGTAGATATCTGGTTCTGTTGCGACGATATCCGCCATGACTTCGACCATGTCGGAGTGCCGCTGAGGTATCTCCGGGACCTGCAGTAGACGTCCGGCCGGAACGACGAGTCCCGCGCCGCCGACCTCGTTCTGACCGTCGTGAAGGCCGAAGAATTCGCGAAGCTCGTCCGGCCACGGAACCGTCGCTGCCTCGGCCCGTTTCACCGCGCTCGTCGACGCACATGGCCTGAGCGTTCGCGCCGTCACCGGTGCCACGTCCCGCAGCGCAGTCACGAGGAGGTTCCACTCATGAGTCAACGACATTGCCCGACCATACTGCGCATAGGGATCTTTCGATTATCGCAACGCAGATCGCTTCGCGACAGTTACCGCACCGTCAAGATGTCTTGACGCGGTAACGCGCCGATACAGGTGTCATACGTAAAAGCCATTTTCCTTATCTGCCGGACTGTCATCAATGAGTCGGTTGTACGCCAGGTGTGCACGCCTTCAAGACTCCATTGCGGTCCGGTGACGGCGTGGATGCACAGGGTTCGTTTTCGCCGGAGGTGCGCTGCGTGACGAGTGCTTCGGTGCGGTCCCCCACGTCGGCGACAATGCCCTGTACGTCGGCCGAAGCCGTGTGCGCGTGGTGCGCCGGTGAGACAATCAGGCCGCTTGGCTCCGATTTCGACTGAGCTTGTCGTACGGAGATGGGACCATCTATGAATGGCTGAGGATGCTGCGCTACGTGCACTACGCGATCGAGTGCTTGATGAAGACGCTTCTGTCGCCGGGTTGTTACGCACTTGCGTGATGTTGGGCGCATCCACGGGATCCGATGAGTTGCGGGCCTGGGCTCGCGCCGAATTGCATGGATACGGCGACGAAGATTCGCTTCCCGGCTATCGGAAGGCGGCGCTTCCGCTGTATATCGACTCCATTGGCGGCAATATGTGGGCTCGGGGTCAGCAAATCTCAGTGCTACAAGTGCCGAGGCCTTGCCGTGACGCGTTTCCCGACCAGGTGGAATTTCGACAATCGGTCGAGGAATTGGTAGAGATGGCGAACTCATCCGAGTCGTCCATCCCGATCATGTTGTCTGCTTTTCCCGCGATCGCGGCCTTCTGGAGCAACGAACTTCCAATGTTCCAGCAGATTCACCGAATCTATTATCACGTGAGTCGGTCTACGCTATCCGGGATGGTGGGCGTCGTGCGGACCACACTGGTCGAGCTGGTCGCGGACATCACCTCCGGTCTCCCTGTTGACGAGTTGCCATCCAAAGGAAGGGTAGATGCTGCTGTGAGCGTGAACGTGTTTGGCGGATCTCAGGATAGCTACAACGTCAAGGTTGGAACTAATAGCGGAGTCATCGGGCAAGGCACTGGATCTTCGCAGAAGCAAACATTCGGCGTCACCGCTCCAGAGCTCACGGCCTTCATCTCGCAACTACGAATCGCCGCCAGCGAACTTCCCGACGAAAGTGATCGAGCTGACATCGAGCATGCAGTGGACGACTTCGAATCCGCCGTCTCGGAGGATAGCCCGGATCTTTTGGTAGTAGACAGCCGGATGCGAATGCTTCGTCGACTCGGTTCGGCCGTTGGTGGCGCGTTCCTGGGAGCTGTGTCCTCGGAGGCTGCAGAGTTGGCTTTGGCCGCGGTCGGGATCACTGCGTGATTACCCCACGCGGGTGGTCCGTTCCCGAGATCCGAAGATCTTTAGAACACGTCACCACCCTTAGCGCTGCAGGCACCTCAGGCAACGGGCCAACGATGCAATTGTGGGCAGATGTTGGCACCTGCCTGAGCGAGCTGCGTGATGCGGGGGTCGTTAGCACGGACAGCCGAACTAAAAATCTATTCCGGCGTGGATGATGGTGAACATGTCTGCGGTCGCCCACGTACTCAACTCGCAACCCCACCCTCGCGTTCTCTTGTGGTTCGAAGAACCAAGCCGAACCCCACCGGGCGGGAAACCTACGTTGACCGATAAGTGGATTGAACTGTCGAAGAATCGATCTGGCAGTTACAAGCAGATTACCAAGCTGACCGAGGTTGATTTGAGCGAGTGGGATGCGGTCGTGACAGATCGACCCACCGCCAAAAGACCGCAGAGTTCCGGGGCGTCCGGCTACTCGGGAGTGGCAGTTCTTACCCAGCTGCCGTCCGAGCCGAAACGCTCACTTCCCGAACATCTTTTCGTGTTTCAGGTCTTCGACAATCCCTCTGTTATGACGAAGACGATCGACAATGTGGTCGACGCAAGCGGCAATAGCCGATGGCTAATAGTCGATCAGCTACCGGGGTCGAATGTCCGCGCTGGCAACATGGAGCTCGATCCCCATCATCAGGAACTGCGTGATGAGTTGGTCAGGGTCTGCGAGAAGCGCCAGCATCAGCTCGGCGTGCGTCTGCAACCAATGCATGGAGCCAGCACGGAGTATCCGGCAATCGAGTCACTAGCTTTCGGCCCATCGGAGAGTGCGCTCGCGGGCAGGTATACGAGGACGAGCGGGTCCTCGACATGGTTCATTCCCGTTGACGTAGAAGATTTCGCGCGTTGGTGGGACGCAGCTTTGCGCGATTGGCACACTATCGACAGCGAAAAGTTCCCGGACCTACCTGGTTGGATAGAGAACTACGATTGGCTGAGCCACGATGAACAAGGCTTGGCAGACGCGATCAAGGCCGAAGAAGAGCGATTTGAATCCGCTCGGCTCGAACACGAGTCGCGCATGGCCGAACTTAAGAAAGAGGCCGAGTCCGCCGCGAGTAAGAGTACGAAAGAATTACTGGTAGGAACTGGTGTTGAGCTTCAGAACACCGTGCGCGATGTACTGCGCGGGTTCGGCTATGACGTTCGCGATATGGACCGAGAGTATCCCGATCGTGAACCGCGGGAGGACTATCGGATCACCGAGCCGGGTATCGAAGGCTGGCTTGCCATTGGTGACGCGACAGGGGTGGCAAGGGGCGCGAAGAGCAGCAAGATCGCGGCGCTCGGGCGTTACGTAGGGCACTACGAACGAGAAGAGCGCCCGAAGGTTCGTCCGCGACAGTGGTTACTGATCAATCGCTTGATTGCGCGTGAACCGGCTAGCCGCGGTAACTCAATCTTCCGGGATGACGACCGCGATGAACTTACAGCGGCACTCGGATTGGCCATCGACACCGTAGCCCTTTTCGTCTTAGACAGGGCGCGGGTCCAAGGTGCCGTTTCCAGTAGCCAGATCCGCGAACTGCTACGGGAACTTAGCGGTGAACTCACGTGGCAAGACGCAGCAGCGTGGCTGGAGCAGCTGCAGAAGTGAGCCATAAGTCTTCGTCCCTATGACCTCCTACAAGCCGATATCGGTGACCGCATTGCCGACCAATGGTGCGTGTTCACGACGGTAGACCTCGACGGAATCGAGGCTGGCGTGACCGGTCTGTCGGGCGATGGCGGATCCGTCGGCACCGTTGCGTGTGCCTTGGGTGACAAAGCCTGCGCGGAGCGAGTGTCCGCCGAGCTTGGCGAGCGCTGTGGGATCAAACCCGGCGTGTTCTGCGCGGCGCCGAATGGTCTGGTGGACCGCGGCCCCGGACAGCGCGGTCGCACTGAGATTGCCATTCTTGGCGACGGCGCGGAGTAGTGGTGCGCGGGCGGCGGTGCGCGGTACTCCCCCGCGGCACACGTGTCTGTTGAACGGCTCAGGCTTCCGGAGCAAGCGGATGACCGACGACCGTCCGCCGGCGTCGAATGCGGCGACGACCTGCGTCCACCGGACGTACGCACACGGCGGGCAAGTCTCGTGAGACTCGGTGTACGGCAAGGCCTTCACCGCTCCCCTACCCTCTTGGTCGGTCTTCGACTTCCGCAGCCGGATGTGCAGACCGTCGTGCCGGTGCACGCTGACGTCCCCGCACACCATCTCCGACAACTCGCTGCGTCGGTAGGCACCGGCAAACCCGAGCAACAGAATGGCGGAGTCGCGTCGCTCTAGAACCTCATCGGCCCAACCGCGGCATCGCTTTCGAGCAGTCTCGACAAGAAGTCTGATGTCTCCGACCAGCAGTGGATCTCGTGGGGTGCGGGGTCGGTCCCCCGCCGCGGCGTACTCCCGCCGGATTCCTGACAAGGTCGCAGCGACAAGTTCGTGTGCGGACGGAGACAGATGCCCGGCTATCCGGTGGTGGTGGTTGATCGCGGCGATCCAGGTGCCGAAGGTAGCGACGGCGTAAGCCCGCTCCCCCGCTTCGGTCCGGGTGTCGGCAGCGTCTACCAGATACGCGGCGACAGTGATGGGGTGCGCCGGCAACGTCACGTGACCATTCGACTCGCACCAGTTGGTGAAGCGTCTCCACGCGGCCGCGTAGGTCTTGCGCGTTCCCTCGGACCGGGAGGACTGCACGGCGGCCGCGATCCGCTTAGCGACAGCGGGCGGGATCTCCGGCTCGACCGCCACCGATCTTGCGCCCACGGAGGTACCCGCGAAAGGGGTCACCGCAGGTGCACGGCCTGGTCGGAAGTCCATAGCAGCAGCCTAGCGCAGTTCACTGACACACCTGCGGAGCAAAACTGTGCTGAACTGGCGTTTTGCTATAGACGGTGCGGAAAATGCAATTTACGTGGGTCAACTCCATTGAACTATGGGTGACAACGAAGGCGGATGAATGTCCCTGCTAATCAACTTGAAAGAGCCGCCGTAGTAGACCCCAGTTTGATCCGGCCCGGGGCTGCACCAGGCGATCTTGGCGGTCGTTGCCTCCCCCGGTAGTTACAACGACCGTCCGTTTCGCGTCTGCTTTTTGGGGCCTCGAAGTGTGGGATTCCCTCGTGGCCGTGGGGCCCGCCGTTACTGCGGTATTCCACCGAATCATTGGTTGCGTTCGGGCGCAGTCGTGGTTCCGACCGTTCCTACGACTTAGACAGGGAACAGCCTCGCGGTGCGGCGCTGTGTCTTGGGTGTCGGTAAGACGCACGTTACGCACCTTGAGAATGGTTGCCGGCGGCGCTTGTGGACGCAGTCAACCGTCAAGTCCTCATCCTCGACGCTGAACTCGCCGCAGGCTGAGTCGGTTGCAGCCGACGAGTCGCGCGACACCCCATAGGTCATCATCTTGTAAGACGACCGTCCAACCTGTTGTGATGAATGCCAACGCTAGTGATGATAGCTATCGGAGCTCGCAACGCTAGCGGTACTGACACCGGGCATGATTTCGCCTGGGTTGAACAGAGCGCCCAATCCGTACGTGATCACAGGCTCGCGAATGTTCGGTTTGCGATGTTGCTGCCTGGCGCAGTCCGTCGCAGTTATCTCGCCTCTCAGTTCAATCCGCCGAACCGTGGGTCCGGCGGATTCGGCTGACGCACTGTGGAGCAAGGTGTTGCAAGGCTCTGCAACGCCAGCCCTGTACAGACACTCTTGGGCTTCGGCATACGCGAGTGCTAGGCCATCTAGCATTGCTATTTATCCTGCTGAGGGCGGTTGCACGTGAGATTCGCCCTGCGCGCAGACGGGCAGTTAACCGGGTTCGCTCCGTTCGCGTTCTGTTGAGCAGTAATTGAAAAGGTATGGGTGCAATGATAGCTAGCGGAGCTAGCAAAGGATGCAGAGCGAGCGGAGCGCCGGTACTTGCGCTAACGTAGCTGGCGTAGCTAGCAAAACAACGCTAGATAGGCGTGGTGCACTAGTTGCGAGTGCTACACAAGCGGTGCTTGCGAGGCAAGTGAGAGTTGCTCGTCGAGCACGTTTATCTAGCGTAACTAGATCCGCTTGGCTAGATACGCAAGGTACTGCAGCTCGGCGTGCAAACAGTGCGAGACGAGCGAAGCGAGCTACGCAAGCGAGCCAAGCACTCGTCGCAAGGTTCGCTCCGCGTGTTAACGCAGCACACGAAGCAATTGGCTATAGCGTAGCGAGCCAGAAGGCTTGCAGGGCATAGGTCCAGGGTGCGAGCCAACGCAGTTTTCCTCGGAGAAAAGTTCGTTGGCCTTGATCCTCAAACAGAGAAAGGAACGCGAATCCCAATGTCGACGTCGTCGAAGCAACCCAGGAAGTTCGCGATATGTAACCAGAAGGGTGGGGTTGGGAAGACAGCGACAACACTCGGATTGGCGAGTGCATTGGCGGACAAGGGCAAACACGTCCTCGTCATCGATATGGATCCTCAGGCCAACGCGACGACCGGTCTGGGAGTCGACGTTGATGACGACATGCGAACTACCTTCGACCTGATGTCGGTCACTGGCGAGGGTGCAGCAGCGGATGCGGTAGTAGCAACCGAATGGGATCGGGTCGACCTGATCGCGGCGACTCAGAGCCTCGCCAATCTTGAGGCTGACGGTGCAAACGACTTGATCTTTCGGTTGGATATCGCGCTTGAGGGTGTCGATCTGTCGCCTTACAGTGCAGTTTTCATCGACTGCCCGCCGTCGCTTGGAAAGTTACTTTTCGCGGTCCTCTGCGCCTGCGACTCAGTCATCGCGGTCACCGAACCCACCATCGACAGCGTGCGAGCGATTACCAAGGTTGAGGAAACCATCACCAACGTCAAGCGGCGTGCGAACCCTCGTCTCGAGCTCGAGAAGATCGTCTTGTCTAAGAAACGAAGGACCTCGGAGCATCAGTATCGCGAGGACGAGTTGCGTGCTGCATACGGCGAATTGGTTGCAAGAGCGGGGATCCCGGAGCTGGCGGCGCGCCAAGACGCTCATAGCAGCCACACTCCCATCCATTCTTACAAGGGAGGCCGGGCGATAGACCTGCAAGTCGCCTACGACGCCCTGTTGAAAGAACTGTCTATCGACCTCCTAGGAGAGCCTGCCGCATGAACGCACAACGCGAACCCGCCATCCGCCGCCATCCGGCTGCAGACCTCCCTTCGCGACCGACCGCTTCACCCAGGCGCGTTGGGCTCGAAGCACAGCAAGAATCAACCGGTTCGCCGAGCGTCGACGTTCCGACCAGTGCTGGCGGTATCAGACCGACAAACGAGCCCACTCTTCCGGCAACGAACGAACCGTTGGCTCAGCACAATGCGCGGCCGGCGGCAGGACCAGGCGCGGAAAAATTTACTGAGCAGCACAATGTGCGGATACGGAGTTCTACCAAGCTTCGTTTGAACAGAGCCGTCGACAGGCTGCGGTACGAGACAGGGGACCGATCAATCAGTATTGCTTCCTTGACCGACGCAGCGCTCTGTGAGTACCTCGACAAGCGGGGCATCTAGACCGTTGAATGAGGATGCCCGCTTGCTGTGCTAGCTAGCGTTGCTAGCACAGCCCTTTTGGTCACCCATAAGTATTCAGTCACGTACATGTGCGCGATGGCAGACCTACGGCGGGACCGAGACTTCAGGCACCCCCACCGAGGCTCGGAGTCCTTTTTGACGATCGTTTATCGAGACACCCCGCGGCCGAATCTGTCAGTTTCAAAAGACGGCTGCACTCTTTGCAGGCGTTTTGAGGATGAGTGCACGTGTCTTCTGACATTCTGATGTCGGAAGTGCGGTGCACGGTCGCGCGTTCAGCTCTCGGTGACAGGGAGGCTTGTGATGGAGCTCGACGTCGTGGAGACCGGTGTGCTGACGGCGTCGGGGGAGCGGTGGGCGCAGGCAGAGACCCGATTCGCTGTCTTGGCTCCCTTGCTGGAGATGCATCCGGTGCGTTTGGCAGCGGTCGATGATGCGGCCGAACGACTGGGGTTGTCGCGCCGTCGGGTCTATGCGTTGCTTGGCAAACTCAGGGACGGGACAGGTACGGTCACCGATCTTCTGACGAAGGTCTCGCCGGGTGGGCGTGGCCGCAGCCGAGTAGCGGCTGAGGTCGAAGAGGTGATCGGCGATCATCTCACCCGATATTTTCTTCACCGCAGAAGCTGAGTGTCGCTGCGCTGCATCGACGTATCGCGTTGACTTGTCACCGCGCGGGTCTGCCAGTGCCGGCCAGAAACACCGTCACCGCACGAATCGCCGCGCTCCATCCGGCATCGGTGGCCAGGTCACGCGGAGGACCCGATGCCGCCCGCCCACGTCAGTCCGCCGGCGACGATCCACCGACGGTTTCGGGGATTCTCGATCAGGTCCAGATCGACCACACCGTCGTCGATCTGATGGTCGTCGACGAGTACGAGCGGCAACCGATCGGCCGCCCCTACCTGACGATCGCCATCGATGTCCTCAGCCGTTCCGTACTCGGGTTCGTCGTCACTCTGGAGCCGCCGTCGTCGATATCGGTCGGGTTGTGCCTGGGCCGCGTGTGCTGCGAGAAGCAGACATGGCTGGAGGCATGCGAGCTCGCGGAACAGGTGCAGTGGCCAATGGCAGGGAAACCGAAACAGTTGTACCTCGACAACGCCTCCGAGTTCAAAAGCGAAGCGCTGCGCCGCGGATGCGCCCAGCACGCCATCACACTCGAATACCGTCCTCCGGGCCGACCGCACTACGGCGGGATCGTCGAACGCATCATCGGAACGGCGATGACGGCGGTGCACGAGCTGCCTGGGACCACCTTCTCGAACCCAGCGGACCGAGGAAGTTACGACTCGGACAAGCACGCGGCGTTGACATTGCGTGAGTTGGAACGCTGGCTGGTCCTGGCCATAGCCTCGTATCACGCGAGCGTTCACACAGGGATCGGGAACACTCCGGCCGCGGTGTGGGCCGGCGAGGTCGCCGCAGTTGGTCACGCCCCTCGTGTGGTGCTCGGCGAAACCGCTTTCCTGGTGGACTTTCTTCCCGTCATCCGGCGACGTCTGACGCGCACGGGCTTCGTCCTCGATCACGTGCACTACTTCTCGAACGCGCTCAAACCGTGGGTTGCGCGGCGAGAGGATCTGGGGCGGTTCGTGATACGACGTGACCCACGCGATTTGAGCAGAATCTGGGTCCTCGAACCAGACGGTGCCGGCTATGTCGAGGTGCCGTACCGGACGATGTCACATCCCGCGGTGACACTGTGGGAGCACAGAGCTGCTATCACCCGTCTCCGCGAACAAGGTCGGTCGAACGTCGATGAGGGCGCACTGTTTTCGATGATCGAGCAGATGCGCGAGGTCACCGACCGCTCGCAGAAAGCCACCCGCAAAGCCCGGCGCAACCGTGCCCGCCGCATGCATCTCACCGGCGCCGCGTCTGCACCGATCCCGGCGATCCACCCGCCGGTGGAGCCTCGAGCGGACGGCGGCACCGCAACGCCGGTCTTCAGCGATATCGAGGAATGGTGAGCCGATGACCGCATCGACAGGAAGCAGCGACGAAGCCACCGAGTCGTCCGGTGAGGATTTGGGGCACCTGCGGGAGTCGGTTCGTCCGCTCGCCGCACTCGACGACGCGGACAAGATCCGGTTGATCCGGTCGGAGAGGTGGATCGGGTATCCGCAGGCCCGTACGGTCATCGACCATCTGGAGACGTTGCTGTCGTGGCCGGACCGACAGCGTATGCCGAACCTACTGTTGCTCGGTCCGACGAACAACGGCAAGTCGATGATCATCGAAAAGTTCCGGCGCACTCATCCGCCGATCAGCTTGTCCGACCGCGAGCAGATACCGGTGTTGTGCATGCAGATGCCCCCGGACCCGTCACCCGGCCGGTTCTACCTCGCACTGCTCACAGCGTTGGGAACACCGACCCGACCACGCAATCGGGTCCACGAACTCGAACAGCAAGCATTGATGCTGCTCCGCGCCACCGGCGTACGGATGTTGATCATCGACGAGCTCCACAATGTTCTCGCCGGCCGCGACAACGTGCGCCGCGAATTCTTGAACGTGCTGCGGTTTTTGGGCAACGAACTACGCATTCCTCTTGTCGCTGTCGGCACCCGTGATGCTTACCTCGTCATCCGGACCGATCCCCAGTTGGAGAACCGATTCCATCCCATGACTTTGCCGGTCTGGACCAACACTGCCGACACCAGATCACTGCTGGCCAGCTTCAGCACGAGCTTCCCCCTCCGCAAACCCTCGCACGTGACATCACTGGAGATGACCGACTACCTCCTTACTCGCTCCGAGGGCACCATCGGTGAACTGGCAACGTTGCTCACTGCCGCAGCAGTGACCGCCGTCGCCAGCGGAGAGGAAGCGATGACCTCATCGGTGCTCACGCGCACTCCGTACCTCGGCCCCACGGAGCGACGCCGCCAGTTCGAACGCCACCTCGCATGAACGCGCGGCTCGCACCGATGCCCGGTGATGCGTACGTTCGCCCGTGGCCGCTGCACCCGCCGCCACTGCCAGGTGAGGTCCTCTCGTCCTGGTTGGCCCGGATATGCGAGCTGTATCCGCACATCAGGCCCTCTGATCTGTTTGCAGACCTCGATATCGATTGTGCTGTCGAGGATCTCGACCGCTACACACCGGAGCCGATCCTTGCCGAGCTGGCCGGTCGCGGCGCAGTCCCGGTAGAGAGGGTGCGGATGATGACGTTGGCGGGGTGGACACCGTGGCTGCTCGACAGCACCGACCCCGCCGACTGCGACTTCGACACCTACGTCCACCAATTCTCGATCCTGCTACCGGCCGACCTCGCGAGGGAGGATCGACGACGCCGCACACCCACGAGCGAAGCATGGTTGCCGTGGGCGAGCACTCCGCGCAGTCGGGCATGCCCGGCATGTATCGACAGCCTCGAATCCACTGCTGATATCAACATGACTCTGCTGCATCAATATCCGGTGCTGAGCAGCTGCCTCGACCACCGTTGTCGACTCGAACCCTGCTCTGTTTTCCCTGGTCATGCAATCTTCTGGGATCAGGTCCGGTTCGGTTCGGACGAACGGGTCTCGCCCGTTCCGGTTCCCTCGGCGGTCACGGACCTCGATCGGCGCAGCACCGAGGCTCTGACGACGGGATGGGTGGAACTCGGCCCAGGCCGGGTACATGCCGCAGTCTGGTTTCGGCTTCTGCGCACCGTCGCCGACGAAGTGTCCACACCACTGGTTCGCACCGGACGGTGGGCGACGAGGCTCGTTGCGATCTGGAAGGCCGCCGGTCGTTCTCGCCCGCTTCGGACCGCGTGGGTTCCGTTCGAGGACCTGCACTGGGACGAGCAGGCGACAGTCCTCGAGGCCGCAGCGATCGGCATTGCGATGGTCGAGAGCGGTGAGATCGACGCCGGCGGTGCGCACGCATCTCTACTGAGCCCACGTCCCTATGAGCCGGTCGATCCCGGGACAGCTCCGACGCGCTCGTCTTATCCCACACCCGAGCGCGATCTGTGGGCTGACGCGCACGCTGCGGCCGAGGCCGCCATCGCGGCAGCGCGCGTCGACCCCGCATCCGCCAGTTCGTTGTACAACTTCCTACGCTGGGGGTGCCGCACCGCAGCGGAGCTGGATGAGACGGTGCAACTGTTCCTCGACCACGGGATCCCGCTGCACCATCCGCCGTCATAGCTAACGCCCGATGGAGCGGGGTCCTCCGCGACGCACACGCTGCGACAGCCGAGAAGCCCGTTTTCGCGCCGGGGTCATGGTCACCAACGTCAATTGTGCGGTGACCGACGAGAATTTTCCTTCCCGCACCGTCTCCGCGGAAACGCCTGCTCAGCGTGCTTTCGGCCTGAGAAGTCTGTCGGGAGGGCCCGCTACAGTCCAGCCATGACAGATCGCCAGCTCGTAGACGGCCCGACCACGATCCCGGCTGTCGTGCCGGGTGCCGCGGCGGTGTTTCCAGACCTACCGCCCGAGGTTGCTGCTCGGATCGAGCGTTCCATGGCCGCGTCCCGCTCGACCGGTACCCGCCGGGCCTACACCTCGGCGTGGCGACGCTTCGAGACCTGGTGCACCGTCGCCGGGCACCACGCGTTGCCGGCGCATCCCGCGACAGTGGCGGCCTACCTCGTCGCCGCGGCCGACACGCTCACCGTCGACGGGACGCGGGCGTACGCGGCCGCGACGTTCGGCAAGTGGATTGCGGCGATCGCCGACCGCCACCGCGCTACCGGACACGACAACCCGTGCGGGCACGAGATGGTGCGCGCCACCCTCGCCGGTATCCGGCGGGACTACGCGTCGGCGGGGGAGCGGCCCCGCAACCCGCGCGCACCGCTGCTGACCTCCGACATCACCACGATCGTCGACCACGCCCGACGCACTACAGCGGGGTGGGCGTCGGAGGTGCTCGAACGCCGCGACACCGCGCTGCTGCTGATGGGATACACCGGCGCATTTCGACGCAGCGAACTCGTAGCGCTGGAATGCCGCGATGTGCGCCGCGACCGTCTCGACGGTGCGCACGTACGGATCCGAAGATCGAAGACCGACCAGGACGGAACCGGCATCGGAACGGTGAAAGCGCTTCCGTTCACCGACTGCCACGAATCCTGCCCGGTCTGCGCGTGGGTGCGATGGCTGCAGATCGTCGCCGCGTTCGACACCGGGGGCAGAGCCGCCGTCATTCGACTGCTTTCTCGCGCAGCACAATTCGACTCCCATCTCTGCCGCGGCACCCTGCCGACCGCCGAGAAACGGTCGCCGCTGTTCCGGTCTGTCCGCAAGAACGGCAACCTCTCCGACACTGTGTTGTCCGGGGCAGCGGTCCATGCGGCGATCCGCCGCCGCGCAGCTCACGCCGGGTACGACCCCGAGACTGTCATGCAGCTCGGCGGCCATTCCCTGCGGGCAGGATTCGTCACCCAAGCCTTCCGTAACGGTGCCGATGCACATGCGATCATGCGCCAGACCGGGCACACCACACCCGCAATGGTCGAGACATATGCCCGCGAGCACGCCCCTCTGGTCGGCAACGCGGTCACCGAACTCGGTCTATGACCGGGCGTGTGACTTCACCCGTGAACGCCGATAGGGCGACCGGGGTAGATGCTGACCACGACGACTGCACCGGTTCGATTCGACCAGCGGATATCACGAACGTGGCGGTGCCGAAGCGGGATCGGCACACGTGGTCACTGTTCGAGGACTGGTGCACCGCCCATGACGAAACACCACTGGCGGCCTCCCCGGATTCACTTGCTCGGTTCCTCTCGGCGCACCCCGCGGCGTCCACGACCCAGCGCCGCCGGATCGCGGTGATCGACGCCGCCCATTCCCGGCACCTGTTACCCCAGCCGGGCCGTGCGGAGGTCGTCCGGGCTGCGCTGGACGTGGCGCGTACGGCGCGCCTGCACGAGCTGGCAGCCGTGATCGGCGGCGTCATCGCGCGCCTCCCCGAATCCGGTTGGCCGTCCGAACTGTTCGCGCGGCGAGACGCCCTCGTCCTGGTCTTTGCCTCGACCGGTCTGCCGTACACCCAGATCGCGGCCCTGCGGCCCTGCGACGTCACCGCCGATCCGAGGATCGATGCCCTTCGTATCGACACAGGCCGCGGCGTTCGCACCGTCACTCCTCTCGCACTGATGGAGACGGGTATCTCGCCGCGGACGGTGTTCCAGCGCTGGTTGGAGGTGCTGGGCCATCACACGCGGTACCCGAACACTCGAATGCTCGCCGACGCTCTCGATGCCGTGGGCGGTACCGGGCTCAGCGGATTCGACCGGTACGTCGATCCGGCCGGTCGACAGCCGCTGTCGACCGCAATCGACCGGTGGGGTCACACCCCGCTGACTGCGACTGCACTTACCGCCCATGCGGTCGCCGACATCGTTCGAGCGCACCTGGACGGACGAGCACCTGTGCACCGACACCATTCGGTGCAGGCACGGCAGCCGAGCACAGATCTCGTACCCAAGCCCGCCTCGGCTTCGCTACTCGACCCCGGCTACTACGAACACGGGACTCGGGCACGCCGAGACGCACACCAGCTACTCGGTGGCGTCGATTCGACGCTCGACGACGTCGAAGAGCGTGCGGATTCACTGTTGAAGCGGCTTCTCGAATTCGTCGAGGCAGAAGTGCCGCCGTGAGGTCGGCCGTTCGTGCCGCGAAGATGGTCCCTGCACCCGTTCAGGCCGCTTCTGTGGCGTGGAGACGCTCGACGAGACCGGGGTGAACCGATCGATCAGATCTCCGCTTGCGTGAACTCGACTGTGTCGCCCTCCGGTGCACCGACATTCCGGGAGCAATCGCCGGAGGGAACTTCGGTTCGGGTGAACCCCTCAGGCTCGGTGTGCGTACACCACAGTGAAGCCCACCGCTGGCGTGGGCACGAGGACAGGACACGTGATGAGCACTTCAAGGTTCCGTATGGCAACGTCGCTGCTCGCGTCGGCGGCGGTGATCGCCCTCGCCGGGTGCGGTTCCACCGAACCCACCGGTTCGGTGGCGGTGTCGAGCACTCCGGTGTCCACGTCGGCGGACGCGAAGGCTGCGACACCCGATGTGGCACCGTCCGAACCCGGACTGGTGGTGTACGCCAGTAACTACTCTGTGAGTGACACGGTCTCTCGGGTACAGCGCGCGCTGGAGACGGCGGGAGCTGTGGCAGCCACTGTGGATTTCGAGAAGTTGGCACAGGGAGCAGGTGAGACGATCCGCCCGACCACCGTGGTGATCGGGGGGAATCCGAAAGCGGCGTCGCCGTTGATCGCCGCGGACCAACGGGCCGCGATCGACCTTCCACAGAAGTACCTGGTCTGGCAGGCCGCCAACGGAACGGTGTTTCTGGCATACAACTCCGCCGAGTACATCGCGACGCTCGCAGGCATCCCGGTCTCGTCCGACGCCCTCGACGGACTCCGGGCCGGCTCGGCATCGACCGCGTCCGATGCGACGGGATCCTCGGCGGCCGCCGCAGAGGGCACCGATGTGTCCGCAGCGCCGGGATACCTGGTCGAGAAGACCAGTGATGCATCGGTTGCAGCGTCCATTGCCCGATACGAGGCAGCGTTCGCGGCCAAGAATCAGCCCACAGTCGCAACCGTCGATCTCGCGTCCGCCGCTGCCGAGACACCTCTGAGGCCCACCATGGTCACCTACGTCGGTAATCCTGCGGTCTCGACTGCGCTGGTCGGAGCGCAGCAGACCATGGGGATCGACCTCCCCGCCCGATACGTGGCGTGGCAGGATGCCGAAGGGATCGTTCACGTGGCTCACCCCGATATCCGTGTACTCGCCGCTCGGCATTCGATCTCGCCGACCAATCCTGTTCTCGACATGGTCGCCGCCGCCACGACCGGTTTCACCGATGCCGCTTCCGGCTCGGGCAGTTAGGTGGACGGTGTCGAATCCGGCTCACAGCACAACCACCAGCTCGTCGATGCGTCCGAAGTCGCCATGTCGGCGCTCTTCCGCGAGCACCAGCACGCAGTGACTCGATTCGTCAGCCGCTACACCCAGACCCGCGAGCAGTGTGAGGACATCGTCCAGGAGACGATGTTGCGCGCGTGGCGCGGGATCGACCGCATCGATGTGACGGCAGCATCGACGCGGTCCTATCTCATGACCATCGCGCGAAACGTACTCACCGATCAGTGGCGGGCGAGCACGAGCAGGCCGACTCTCGTCCACGATCAGATCGCACTCGCCGCCGAGTGCATCGACGACGAATTGGGCGGGGTCCTCGACGGGTGGCTCATAGACGAGTCGCTGCGTCGGTTGTCCGAGGAGCATCGAGCAGTCATCGTGCTCATCTACTACGAGGGTCGAACCGTCTCCGAAGTGGCCGCGCACCTCGATATCGCGGTCGGCACGGTCAAGTCCCGCTCCTATTACGCTGTGCGTGCCCTACGCCGGATCTTCGACGAGTTGGGATTGATTCCATGAGCTCAGCGCACGACGAGATCCGACCACTGCTCGGGGCGTACGTACTCGACGGACTCGAGCGCGACGACCGAGCAGCGGTACGACGACACCTCGACGACTGCCTTGCCTGCCGAACCGAAATCGACGTCCTGGCACCCGTCGCAGGAGTGCTTCGACGTCGCAGGCAGCCAGCAGATCTCTCACCGGTGCACTCGACGGCCGGTGCAGACCAGCGACTCGACCACCTGCTGAGCGCGATGAGGCATCAACGGACCTCCGAGAAGAGGCGGCGGCGAGTGTGGACTGCGGTGTCGGCGACCCTCGTTCTGGGAGTCGCTGCGGCGATCGTCCCGCTCAGTACCCTCGCCCGCTCCGACGATTCGACAACGGTGAACGATGCGGGTGCCCGCCCGCTCGTTCTGTCGAGCACCGTCGGGGCCACAGGTGACCTCGAGCTCACCACGAAAGCCTGGGGCACATCGATCGACGTCGACGTTCAACAACTCCCCGGCGCAGGCATCCTCACTCTGCAAGTGGTCGGCAACGACGGGACTCGACAACAAGCAGCTCAATGGTCGGTCACCGCGAGCCGAGCAGCAGCGGTGACCGGCGCAACGTCCCTTTCTGTCGAGGACATCCACTCGATCGTGATCGACGATCCGGCGGGCAACACGATCGCGCGGGCCTCTCGCTGAGACCGAGTCGTCACGGACACGGGCAGGTTTCGATGCGGTGCCTCGGACAGCGTGTCGGTCGCGTGGCCGCCCGAACGGCTGGACCGCGGTCGAGTGAGATCGGGACGCTGACGACGTACCCCGGATCGACATCCGAGTCCGAACGCGCTGGCTCTGCGTTCGCCGCACCGCATCGGTCCGTCGCTCGTTTTCCGGACTCATTCCAGAAAAGTCGTGCATACTTTCGGTCGGTTCGGTACCCACTGTGGCATATACCAAGGGGGGTATGTAAGTACCCTAGGGGGTATCCGACCTGATCTGGAATCGAAGTCGATGAGAAGACGGGTGCAATAGGCACCACACGGCCTGTCGTGGTTATCTCATAGGTGTGTTCAGGCAGCGGAGTCGTCAAACGCTCAGCAGTGGTCGTCGAGGCGAGCCACCGAGAGCTGGCGTCTACGGCTCACGGTGCGTTTCCCCATGGCCAGCAGTACGTGTGGCGTGGGTCAGCAGTGAGTGCGGCGTATGACAGATGATGACGTGTGGTCCGGAAAGCACGCCCGAGCGCACGATGCCCCGGTCCGCTCACTCAATGCGTCGGTGTTGCGATGGAGGATCGACACTGCACGGTCCATTCCACTGTTCGATCCCGACGACGGCGGCGACGCGGCTCGCTGTCTGGTGCTGTTGGAGTCTCCGGGGCCGAAAACGATACGTCCGGGCGGGACCAACATGTGTTCGTTCGACAATCCAGATCGAACGAACCCCGTGCTGAAATCGGTGTTCGCCGACGCGGGTATCGACCGGGTGCAGTGCGTCAAGTGGAATATTGTGCCGTGGGCAGTGCTCGATGACGCCGGTCATCCGGTATCGCCGACGGCATCCGTTCTCGGTGAGGCGGGCCCATATGTCGGCGAGCTTATGGCCTTGCTGCCGAAACTGGAGGTGGTTTTCGTTCTTGGTGCGAAGGCTCTCGATGGCTACATGCGCGTCATCACTGCATCTGCTCCCACCCGCCTCCTCCCGGTGATAGCGGCACCGCACCCCTCGGCTCGCAACGCACACGCACCGGCGGCTGCTCGCCAGCGGTTGATCAACGCAGCACTGTCGGTCGCAACGCACCTGGAGAAGGCACCTGAACCCCGCACTGTGCTGAGGTAGGGCGGATCGTGCTGCTGCTGCCTCCGACCGGTCAGTCCTGGTGGGGCTGGCGTTCGCCGGTGTCGGTGTCGATGTCGATCACCTCGTCCGGGCTGTCGGGGTGGTACTGGATGATGTGTGGTTCGGCGGCACCCCGGCGTGCACCGTCTCGATATGAGAACCAACATCCCGCGAACAGCACCACTGTCACGATCGCTGCGACGACGGTCCAGCCCTCGAACCCGCCGGCGAGGGCCGTGAGAAAGGCCCCCGCAGCAGCTGTTCCCGCCATCAGCAACAGCCAGGTCAGATAATTTTCGGTGACTCGTGCCCAGACGCGTCCGCGGCTGCCCCGTCTCGGGGTATCGGAAGTCGGTGTGTCTGCATTCGGTGTGTTCATCGTGATCGTGAGTCCTTTCCGGGGTCAGTGGTCGATTGGATCAACGCTGTTCGTTCGGTATCAGCGTTCCGAGTGGGTACTACCCGGCGGTCGGTTCAGCTGGGTTGAAAAAGTTTTCCTTGCACGCTGCCGCGGAGAGTGTGGGCGGCGACTGTGCCCCAGGCTGCGAGCAAGGCCGCATACAGTCCGATTGCAAGGGCCTCGACCGCGGCCGACCCCAGAGCGCCGCCGAGGGCAGTGGCACCGGTGACGCAGGTGCCGATGGGGAAGGTGAACGACCACCAGGTCAGTGAGAATGTCAGTCCCTTCTGGGCGGCATGGATGGTGAGGGCGGTTGCGAGGGTGAACATCAAGACGCCGAAGCCGCCCATCGTCAGTCCGTACAGAATGCCGAACACGTGCAGGCCGGTTGCGACGGAGGCGGTCTCGCCGGTGAACACCAAGGGTGCATCGTTGCCGAGCAGGTTCGCGGCGGTGATCGATTGACCGATCATGCCGAGGGTGATCCACACCGTCGGTGCTGCCTGGACCGGCGGGATTCCGCCGTGGACGAGCCGTCCGTAGATGAGCGTCATGGTCAGCATTCCGATGATCAGTGACAGCCCGAACATCGCGTAGCAACCGGACAGCATGGCCAGGCGCCATTGCCCATCCGCGATATGAGGGAGCAGCAGCGCACCGGTGGAGGCGGACACCATCGGCGGTACGACGGGCATCAACCACGCCGGGAGTGCGACGGCGGTCTGGTGATCGTGGGCGGTGATCATCAGGTAGGGCACGAGAATGCTGGTGATCAGCCCGAGGGCTGTGCCAGCGGTCCACAGGACGGCAAAAATCACGGTTGCGGGCGCCGCTCCGATGACGTCTTTGCCCAGCAGCATCGTCCCGGCACCGACGGTCAGCAGCGCCATGGGGGGTGCGCCGTAGAACTGCACCATCACCGGATGCGCGGCGTGCTCACGCGCATACTGCCGGTGTCGGATCCAGTGCACTGCGAAGGCACCGGAGAGTGTGATCAAGGCGACCGACGCTGCGATCCACACGATCGTTGCGAACACGTGCAGTCCGGGGATGTGGGCGGGCAGGGTGGCGGCGGCGTTGGCGACGATACCGGTGCCCATGACCGAGGCGAACCAGTTGGGGGTGATGTGTTCGAAGATCTGGCTCGGGTGGTCGAGGTCGGAGAGCACCGGCCACTTGCGCGGCCGCTCGGTATCGTCGCCGCGCCGAGACGTGATGGAGGAGCGGTGCAGAGCTGTCGTGGTCATGACTTCCAGCGTCCTCGCACACAGTCGTCACCGGTAGACACCGATTACCTGGCCGGTCCCAACCTCAGGTTATGACTGCGGGGATTTGAGGGCGACGACGAGCAGGTCGCTCGACGGTCCTCGCAGTTCACGGCCCGCGGGCCACACGGCACGCAGGAACCGGCGCAGGTCGAGCCCCTCTGTGTGAACGCGGGCCAGCGTTCCGGCGGCGATCTCGGCGGATACCGCGAGGGAGCTGAGTACGGCCGGTGCGAGGCCGCCGATGACGGCAGCTTTGATGGCAGTGGTGGAGGACACCTCGAGCAGTGGCGCGGCGAGTGGGCCCGCAGTCCGGAGCGCACGTTCGAGCGCGAGACGTGTGCCGGACCCGGGTTCGCGGGTGACCAGCGGTGTCGCGGCCAGTTCGCTCGCCGTGATCGTTCGTCGAGCCCATTGATGATCGGGGGCGACGACGACGACGAGTTCGTCGCGGGCAACGTCCTTCGAGTGGAGTCCGCTGGGCAGATCGGGGCTTTCGACGAATCCGATGTCGGCGCGGCCGTCGAGCACCGATGCGGCTACGTCGACAGAGTTTCCGGAGGTGAGAGTCGGTGTGATGGAAGTGTCGTGGGAGCGCAGTGTGATGAGCCATCGCGGTATGAGGTATTCGGCGATGGTGAGGCTTGCGGCGATACGAATGTGGCTGTGGCGGTCGGTGCGCAGCATTGCGATGCTCGTGGCGAGCTCGGCGGCTTCGGCGATGACGCGCTCGGCCCAGCCGGCGACCAGTTCGCCGGTTGCGGTGAGGGTGGCACCTCGCTGCCCGCGATGCAGGAGTGCTACCCCGATGCGGCTTTCGAGTGCTTTCAGGCGTGCGCTCGCCGCTGGCTGCGACATGTCATGCGCCTCCCCTGCGCGTCCGATGCTTCCCAGCTCGGCGACGGACAGCAATAATTCGTAGCTGATCAGGTCGGTCACATGGGTCGGCAGGGGCACGGTGCCAGCGTAGAGACTGCAGTCGTAGCGGGCGCGGAGCCCACAGGCGCGTTTGCCGGAAAAGTCCCCATTCGATGCTCAATGCTCGCGGGAAGTGGAACGGGGTCGCGGCACTGGATCCCGTGGTTCGTTCACCCTCACTGACGCCACCTGCTTTTATCCAGTTCTCGTCACCCAGGATTGCCTTGGTTCGTGCGAGTTGTTTCGAACTTCACCGGTGCTCTCGCAGCGTGAGCTGGGACAAGGCAGGGGATGAGTCGGACGTAGGCGACCATTCCGATCAGCTCCACCAGTGTCTGCGTCACCACGACCACGGCAGCAAGAGACAGTGCTGGTGGCAGCGCGAGCGCCAGCGGCAGAACGACCAACGAATTTCGGGTGGCACCGGAGAAGATCAAGGCCCGAGCGTCCGGGACGTCCAGGCGGGTCACTCTGGCCGTCGCCCATCCGACAACCGCCATGATGACCAGGAACGCGACGAAGATCGGCACCGCGGCAAACAGCTGGGAGCCTTCGGAGCGGACTGCGTCGATCTGCGACGCCACGACGACGGCAAGAGTGGCCATCATGACCGGCACCATCGCCGCGGCCATCACATCCATGATCTGGGTGCCGATACGCCGACGACGCGCAAGTGCTTGCGTCAGGGCCGCCAACACCAGAGGAACAACGATCAACAGCACGAACGCTTCGACGAACGGTGCAATGTCGATGATCTCCACCAGCTCGGACCCGACGAACAACCACAGGTAGAGCGGCAGGAACGCGATCTGCAACAACATCAACAGCGGCGCGCTCGCGAGGAGCCGTTCCGACGCTGCACCGGCCAACCCACTGAAGACGATGACGTAGTCGATGCAGGGAGCCAACAACACCAACAGCACACCGACGAGTACCGCCTGATCAGCAGCAACGAACCGGGTCAGAGCGAATACGACGATTGGAACGAGCACGAAATTCAGTACTACGACGCTGAGCAAGAATGTGCCGTCGCGCAGCGATGCGCCGATGGCGGAGAACGGAACCGCGAGGAACGTAGCGTAGAGCAACACGATCAGTACCGGATTGATAGCAATCTCGAACGCATGCGCCGACGACGGCGCACCCAAACCGACACCGCCACCGATGAGCAGGGCCAGCAGGTAGAGCGGGATCTGGAACTTCTCCAGCCACGCCACCACCGAGGTGGTGCTCGATATGTTCATGCGGTGCCCACCGCGGTGTTCGCTGAGATCAGCCAGGTGCAGTCCGGATTGCATGGCGTCGGCGCGTCGGGTGTGTCCCCGAGCCGGGCCAGCGCGTCGGTCAAACTCTCACGCAGAGCGGTCAATTGAGCGATCGATTCGTTGGCGTGCGCGATGTGGGACTCGATGGCGGGGCCGAGTTCGGCTTTGACTGCTGCGCAGGAGTCTTTCTCCCAGACACGAAGGAGAAGTTTGATCTCCGGCAGCGACAGGTTCAGGCTCTTGGCGGCGGTGATGAACGCCAAGCGTTGCCGAGCGCGGTCGTCGTAAACGCGGTAACCGTTCGCCGAACGGTCCGCCGGGAGCAGGCCCTCGCTTTCGTAGAACCGTAGCGTGGTCGCCGGGACGCCGGTCGCCGATGACAGCTGTGAAATGCGCAGAGCGGACATGCGCACGAGGATAAACCTTCGAGTCGGGTGGAAGGTCAAATCCTTGACCTTCCACGCAGGTGCTGGGGCTAACGTCGGGCCATGTTCCCAGCGAGACCGCGCCCGGACGTCCGGGCGCTCATCCGTCTAGACCTGACGCCTCTCAGCGAGATGAAGGCCCCGTCGGCGTGCACGCTCTCAACGGCTGACCAACCTGAGGGTATCGAGTTGTGGGCAACGATCCTCACCTGCGCTACCAGCCGCGGACGGTCGACGGCGGACTTGTATTCACCTTCCCGTCACGTAGTGCTCGGAGTCGGAGTGGGTCCGCGATCAGTCGGGTGAGGCTGCCTGAGGGGTCGGTCCGAGCCGGACATTGACCCAGTGTCGGACCGGAGGGATCGACCACATGGTCCACAGTGCGAGGAGCGCAGTGCTGGCGGCAAGAATGCTCGCGGCGACGTCGAGCGGGAAATGTACGCCGAGGTACAGCCGGGAGGCAGCGACGGCGAGCGCGAACAGCACTGATGTCGTGCGGGCCAACCGCCGGACAATTACGTGCGCCCGAGCGGTGAGCAGGACCACAAGCCCGATCATGGCCGCAGCCACCGCTGTATGTCCAGACGGGAACGACCACACGGTGTCGGGAGGAATCAGCCAGAACCGTTGCGGGGGACGGGGTTCGCGGATGCTGTATTTCGCGATTGTCGACACGACGAGGGTAGATGCCATCACTGCCAGGGCCCATGCCGCGTCGACCCGTCGGCCTCTCCACGTGAGCCATGCGGCGATACCGATCGCCACCACGATTCCGACGACCGGTTGTGCGCAGTCCGTGACAAATTCGGCGAGGGCAGTGGCCCAGCCGGCGCGATGAAGGGCGATACGGTCGTGGAACCGCAGACCCGCCTCTGTCACAGCAGTGGTGGAGGCGAGAGTGCCGGCGGCGAGCAGTGCGGCAAATGCGAGCAGAGCGGCGGCAAACGGCCGAATCCACGGACGAGCAGGAAACATAGGTGACTTTCCTTGGTTGGGTTGCGTGGGATGGACGGTGGGGTGCCAGGTGCGGCGACGACCGGTGGCGAGTAGGGCGGCCACTGCGATGACCTGGATTGCGGGAACGACGGTGAGCGACGCGGGAATCGAATGTCGTAGAGCAGATCGGTTTTCGGCTGGGGAACGGATGGCTTTGCCGCTCCGTTCGTCGATCACGAGAACGCAGACGCGCCAGTGCGCCGGCGATCCAGAGGAAGTGCACGGCGATGACGGGGTGGGCGTAACCGGAAACGTCGACGCCCAGAAGCGGCGGCTTGGTGTATGCCACCGGGCCGGAGACCGAGCGCACCATCAGCGCTGCGACCTCGTCGGATGCGGTGACCACACCCCGACGACGAAGGCGGTAGCCCCCCGCGAGGCGAGGGGGCCGGTGATCGAGCGGGCACCTTCGTAGACGAAGTCCGCGAGCATGCTGACCGTCCCGAACGCGACAACGAACCGACACGCCCCCCATCGATGGTCGTGGCGGTTCGGTGGATTTCTTTCTGGAAGCGCGCGGCGGGAACCCGGTGCGGCGGATGGGTCACCGGCGTGTTTGGGCTGCGTCACTATGCTGCCTATCGGTAGCGGGGACGAGGAGGACCGGGCGGTGGGCGTGGCGGGCGAGTGTCGCGGACACCGATTCGCCGACGGCCCTCTCCACCAGTGACATCATCCCGCCGCGGGTGGTACCGATGATGATCATCAGGGCGTCGTTGGCGTCGGCGATCGTGGTCAACAGTCGAGCCGGGTTGCCCCGCCTCGAGTAGAACGCCCAGTTCCCGGGGATGGCGGCCAGCATCGCGCATGCCTCGCGGCGCTCTTGTTCGACAGCGTCGGCGATGCGTTGTTCCCAGTCGTCGCTGTCCGGGTCGATCGGCAGGTCATCGGTGTCGACGATGTGCGCTACATGCAGGAACGCGTTCAGTCGACCGGCAAGGTCCATCGCGTAGGTCAAGGCAGCGTGGCTTGCTGGGTGCCGGTCGAACCCCACGACCAGGTGGCACACCGGTTCTACCGAGGCGGCGGGGCCGTCCACCTGTAGCGGAGCGCGCCAGTCCCCTAGGTCGTCGCAGGAGGCGTGGCTGGGATCGTCCTCGGTCATTGTTTTCTCCTCATATTGTTTTCTCCTCATACGGAAGCCAGGACGAGACCGGCACCGCCGGCGACGACAGTCACCAGCAGGGTGCCGACCGCGTTCAACACGCCAGCGATGTACTTCTGACGTTGGATCAGCCGCACCGTCTCGAAACTGGCGGTGCTGAAGGTGGTGTACCCGCCGCAGAAACCGATGCCCACGATCAGCTGAAGTTCCTGGGGTAGTCCGTGGAAAAGGATCAGTCCGGTGACGAATCCGAGGAGCAGTGATCCGGTCACGTTGATGATCGCTGTCGCCCAGGGAAAATCCGACGCCCGGCGGTGCCTGATGGCCCCGTCGAGCACAAAACGGACGATCGCCCCTGCACTGCCCGCGCAGGCGATCCAGAGTGTCGTCATTGTGTTGCCTCCGCGGGCCGTGTCCGCAGTCGCGCGGCGATCGCGATTCCGGCGGTGGTGGCGACCAGACCCACCAGTACGGTGCCGGCCGCGTAGCTGCCGGCGGCCCACCACTGATGGCTGCGCAGAAACAGATCGGTATCGACGGCCAGTGTGCTGTAGGTAGTGAACGAACCGAGCATCCCGGTGCCCACCAACAGCCGGACCCGCTGCCGCCACCCTGTGTCCGGGCCCAGGCGAGCCAATCCCTCCAGCAGCATTCCGAGCAGGAACGCCCCGACGATGTTGATAGCGAAGGTCGTCACCGGCCAGCCACTCGCGGCAGAGGAACACCACAGTCCGAGTTGGTATCGGAGCGGGGCCCCGACCAATCCACCGACACCGACGGCGGCGATCGCGGACGCTCGCGCATGCAGCGGGCTTGGGGGCGCACTGTCGGGATCGACCGGTAGGGTCGGATTCGGGTCGTGATGGCCGTTCATGGACAGACTCCTTCCACTCAGGGAAAGGAGCCATCAGCCCCAGGGTTGGGGCGGTTCAGACAACCCCCTACGGGGCGGTCTCGGCGGAGATCCATCGCCGGACACCACTATAGCCTGACCAGGGATCGACCCAAGCAGATCCGATGTACGTTCGAGATTCTCGGTCAGCAGGCCGAGGTGTCTATGTGCCAGCGCTGCAGCTCAACAACCGAACCCGGTTGTTGAGCTCGACTAACGGCCACGACGGCACCGGCCACGACGGCACCGGCCGTGCAACGGGTCGGATTGGACACCTGTGTTCGCGTATCAAGCCCGGTATTCCCGATCCGCCGACCACCGCGATCTTCTCAACACGGGTACGTGGCACACGGCGTCACCAAGACGCTGAACATTTCGCCGAACACAGCATTGTCGTCGAACTCAGAGCGGGCACCAGGCTCGGAACCGAGGTTCATTGCCACGCCGCATCGACACGCAGTCGACTAGACCACACTCGAACATGAACTGCGCCACCCAATTTAACCCCACTGCAGTAGGTCGAGAGTGAATCGGGATACTTCGAATCGAACGCATAGAACGTCTGGCGCACAAGCGCACTCAACATACCGGTGACGAGCTACGTCAAAGTCAAAGACTCCAAGGGAACACACACGACGTGTCGAGGGCAATCATGTTCACTGGTAGATCGAGGACTTTTCGATCACAGAAGCTGTTCTATATGGTGGTTGTACGCGTAGCTCGGCGGGATGAATGCTACTGACCGGCGCTCCCGTGTGGTGGGTAAGTGCAGTCGTCTTCTGAACTAGTGCAGTCGTCTTCTGAAACTGACAATCAGCCGATCCGTCGACCAGCCGTTGAGTAGTGCCAAAAACGTACGCGAAACCCGCGCATGTCAAAACATTGAAACCGATGAGTTGTGGCACAGTGAACCATCGTGGGCCACAAATACGGATACGCCAGGGTCTCAACCGCCGAACAGAACCTCGACCTACAGAGCGACGCCCTGAGCGCCTTCGGCTGCGAACGCATCTTCACCGACACCGCGAGCGGATCCACCACCACCCGGCCGGCACTGACCGAACTCCTCGACGTCCTTCTGCCCGGCGACGTGCTCGCCGTCTGGCGACTCGACCGACTCGGCCGCAACCTCCCACATCTCATCGAACTCATCGCAGACCTGAAAACCAGGGGAGTGGCGTTCGCGTCGGTCACCGAACAGATCGACACCACCACCGCCGGCGGAGAACTCACCTTCCACATCTTCGGGGCCCTCGCCAGCTTCGAGCGCCAACTACTCCGCGAACGCACCCACGCCGGCCTCGCAGCAGCCCGCGAACGAGGAAAGGTCGGCGGCCGCCCACCTGCACTCACGGTTACGAAGAAGCGGGAGGCAACGCGAATGCGGAACCAAGGCAACACAATCGGTGACATCGCCGACGCACTCGGGGTCAGCAAACGCACCCTCTATCGCCACTTCGAGAAAGCCGCACACCAAAGCCGGACTGGAGTTTCCAATGACGCCCACTGAGATTGCAGTGTGTTCCCTGATAGTTGCTGTCATCTCACTGGTGGCAACAGTCAGCTTTCAAGTGCACAACGTCCGCAAATCGCGGAGAGAAGTACGCGAAAGAATGCAGCGACACGTCGAAGCTGTGACCGTCTCACCGACGCACATCCAGAGCGCGGGCGAAGGCGTCGTGCGAGCCCAGAGCAGCGTCACAAACCACGGGGACAGACCTATCACGGCCGTAACCTTGTGGGTCGATAGTCAGTACGTCAAGCCTGGTCAAACGCCTTTCACTGGCGCACACACCGTCGAACCCGGAGCGACTCTGAACTACGACGAACTCCTTCTCGCGGAGCCCGATCCCTACCCGGTCGACGGTAACGACAAACTCAGAGCGAACGTCGGCTTCACCGACTCGGACGGCTACGCATGGCAGAAGTGGGCCGATGGGCACTTCCAAAGCCCACTCTGGGTTGGACCGTATCGAGGTCGACTACCCAAACGGCTTATGCGTGTTCCGCTCGTGGCGAAGGCCGAACTCAGGTGGCGGCGACGCCGGCACCGACCACCGACCCGGCAGCAGAGGCCTCCGCATCGGCCGACGGGAACGTGAGCGGTCGACGCTGACGTTACCGCCCACCAGAAAGAGGCTGCCCCTCCACTCGCTATCGAACGAATGCGCGAGAAGTGTTGTGTAGAGGCACATATGGAGTGCGTACTTGATGTGGGACGGTGCGTCTGAGAGGCGTTGCGTCCCCGGCATGCCGGGTACCCGTAGCGGTCAGTCCAGTCTTCCGAAATCCACCCCATTGTCGTCTTCCGACTTGGGCTTCTCGTCGAACGAGTACGCGGCTGGGCCGCGAGATCCCGAACGAAACGGCGAGATTTTGTGGGTATGAGACCCCGCTGTGACGATGATGGTCTTCGGGGTGCTCACCCATTCGATGACCGTCACCGGACCCATTCTCAGCACCGCGAGCTCCTCGCCGTCGACGGCATGCGCTTTCACCCCGACTGCGGGCGGCAAAGAAGTGATCAGAACCCACCAGGTAGGTCCAGGTGCGTCACCGGGCCACACCTGCTGTTTCAGCTCGAAGGGAAACGACTCCGGGTCGGTCGTCGAAAGGTCGGTCGTAGAGCCCCAATCCAGGTCACTGTCGACGGCAGCGGCCGGCACCACGCGCATCGTGTCGTCGTCACTGCGGTACTGCGCGACGAGTCCGGACGCAGGGAGGAGCAACGTGTAGTCGGCCATCTGAACCAGTTCTCCATCCGAAGGTCATGCACAGGTGTGGGATGCGACCACGATCTTGTCGCATCCCACACCTGATTGCTAGAACGAGTGGTCCCCACCGAGTGAGTCGCCGGACAAATGGTCCGCCGGCCGGAACCGGTAGATCGTCGCCTGGCCGGCGGGCGGGCCGTCCCGGTGCGCGACGGGGCTACGCACGTAGAAGTACCAGAAGCCCTGCTGGCCTTGGATGCTCACGCTGACTTCGGCGCGAGCATTGTGGTCGTAGTTGTCGTTGTCGCGCAGAACCGCGCGGCTGGCGCACGAGCAGGACCGCAATCCACCCGGGGCAACCGAACTCTGGTTGCTGTAGATCTTGAAGTCGAGCTCGCTGCCGGCGTCGACGACTCCCTCTGCGCCATTCCACAACGACACCAGGAAGAACGCCGACGTCGTCCTCACCGACGGCCTGATCTGGAACTTCGCCGACGCACACGCGATCATGCGTCAAACCGGACACGCCACCCCGGGCCTGGTCGAAATCTATGCCCGCGAGAACGCTCCGCTCGTCGGCAACGCCGTCACCGAACTCGGTCCGTGACGGCCGAGCGCAACTCCATCCGATGCAACTAACGGCATCGCTGACGCGTGGCATCGAGATCAGGACCAAGTGAGAAATGATGTGTATCGAGCCGAGCATCCTCTCCACACGTCCGAACCGATCGGTTCACGTTGCGCCAGTGTTACGTCGGTCGAGTCCGGGCGGGTTCAACCGGTTCGAGCAGAACAGTCTCGGGAGTGCGGACCCGTAGATTTTCGCCGGACGGGAAGAGGGCCTATCCCCACAGGGATCGTCGCTCGGTGTGGGTGAAGGTGAAGATGGTTGCCAGCAGGCTGATGGCTGCGGTAACCAGGAGTACTTGAGGTCCGGTGATCACGACACCGATCAGAGCCCCGGCTGCACCTCCGGCTGCGAAGGAGCCGAGAAGCATTGCGTAGCAAAGCCAGTCGAGGTAGGTACCGCCTCCCAGTAGGTGTCTCTCGATCCCTTGGCCCAGTTTGACGACGGTGCCGGTGACGTAGCTCAGGGGAATGTAGGTTTCTTCTCGTTTCGTGAATGCAGTGTTCAGCGCGCCGAGGGCGAACGCAACCAACAAAATGGGATAAAAATCTACGCCGTCGGACGACCAGCCGGAAACTCCGATGTCGATGAGTCCTGCCACGGCGAGCGCGATGGTCGTGACAACCGTTGCTCCGTGCGGGTGATTTGACCAGTATCGGCGGCGGCAGATCGACGCGATCACCACTCCCGCCAGAAAGGCACCCATCAACGCCAGTGCGGCCCACGGCGATGCGCCGGGTGCAACGGGCTTTCCTTCCGGACTGCCGAAATGGCCGATGACGGCGCGTTCGGTGTTGCCGGTCATGAACGTCACGAAATACCCCGCCGAATGCAGAAATGCGACAGCACCCACCATTCCGGCCAGCGCGGACAGTATCCACGACAGTCGAGCCTCCGCGCCGATGGCTGTTTCGCGGCTGAGCGCCACAAAAGATGTCATGTTTCGAGTCTCCGGGCTGTGGACGGTGCCGCAAGTCGATGAGGTGCAGCTCACTCGGTGGCTCTTCGGTCTTCGTATTCACTTCGGGAGCAATCGAACTGCCGCCTGGCCCTCGCCTGCCGACGACAGTGACAAGCCCACCCAGGGGTGTGATTTGCGTGCTCACGCAACACGAACTCGCCGCCCAACCGCGCGTGGTCAGTTCCATCCCTGGGCATGTTCGGCGGTTCAATATTGCGCCAGACCGGCGCAGCACCCCCGGGGATGGTCGGAATCTGCTCTGGCGGGAAACGAGTTTTGAGTGTTTCGACTCAGCGGTGTCGGTGCAGGTGGGTAGCGTCATTGACCGTGTCGCCCGAACGCAGCGCTACTCCGCCGAGCGGTTACCGCTACGAGTGGTCACTGTTTGCCGACTGGTGCGCCGCAACCGACGTCGAGCCACTCCCTGCCTCGGCTATGACGTTGGCGCAGTTCCTGACCGGTAATCCAGCCAGTGATCCTGTGCAGCTCCGCAGGGTCGCCGCGATCAACCGCCGACATCTCGATGCCGGTCACACCCCGCCCGGGCGTGCGGCAGCGCTGCGTATGGCGCTCGACTCCGGACGGACCGCACGCGTGGCACGTCGCGCCGAACACTACCGGGAACTGGCCACAGCGCTGCCCTTCCTGGGATCGACGCAGGCGCTGTTCGGCCGCAGGGACGCAGTTCTACTTCTGCTGTCCGGAGCTGGCCTGTCGCACAGAGCTATTGCGTCGCTCGATCGCTCGGACATCGCAGTCGACGGCGATGGTGTGTGGATCGATGGGCGGCACAGTATCTGGATCGCAGCCGATGAGTCGGAAGGCTTCAACCCCGCCGAGATCTGGGAACGCTGGCGTACTGTCCTGCGGTTCTCGGATCGCTACCCCTCGACGGCACTACTCACAGAGCACGTACAGGGGGACACTTTTCCCGATATGTCCAGGTGGCCGGTGCGTCCAGGCCCCGTCGCCGTTCCGATCGACCGGTGGGGTCACATGCCGTTCCCCGCCGACCCGATGACCCCGGCAGCGGTCGGGGCGGTCATCGCTGCTCACCGCTCCGGGCGACCGCCCCGGCACGACCCGCGCCCGCCCCTGTCGTGGCGACGCGGTCGTGGCGAGCGGGAAACGGACGTGACCGTCCCACCACCGCACCCGGTGTCAGCTGCACCAGGCTCGGACTACTACCGAATCGGTGTCGAAGCCCGCGGCCGTGCCCACGCCGCTCTGGCTGATGTGCCTGACCTCGTCGACGATCTCGAGTATCGAATCGAGGCTCTGATGCACCGCACCCTGGAACTACTAGACATCGAGCCGGACGCCGAAGCACCCATCGAGTGGGTTGGCGAACAGTGACCGACACGGACGATCCGCCAACGCCAACGCCAACGCCAACGCCGAAGTCCGTACGCCGACGTCACGGTTTGTCGGTGCCGGGTCGTCCCGCCGCGGGGCCTCGTTTCTTGATCGAGCGCGTGCGATCGACTGCTTCGATGTCCGCATTGATGGTTCGGCGAAGCTTCCTCAGGGTCAGTGCCGACAGCGGCAGGCTTGCTGCAAGTGCGCCAAGAAGAACCAACACGAAGGAAATGTCAAGGCTCGTCAGCGCGTCGACGGCCAAAAGTACTCCTGCGGCGACACACACGAAGAGCAGGCGTGCACCGTTGTACGCCAGTACATGAAGGGCAAGCTGCCCGCGAGCAGTTGAGGGTGCGCGGAACACCGGCATGGGCCGTCCTGTCGTGCGTAGGGACTTTCTTGGACCTTCCATCAAATACTATGGTGCATAGTATTTGACGGAGGAGCAATATGAACAGCAGCAGAAACCCCGCCCGAGGCCGACGGAGCTCGACTCGGCGATCACGCCCAGCCGGAGTGCCCGGGGGCGTACGCGCTCCCTGGACGGTGATCGGCGCGGGTGTCGTCATCGTCGTGCTCGTCGGTGCGATCGGATACAACCTGGCCCCCCGCGTCCTCGAACGCAATCAGGCCGAGCGGTTCGCGCCGACCGCCGACGACCCGGACCCCTCGCGCGGCATCGACGGCGTCGTCGAGGTCGAGTATCCGGCAGCGCGGCACGTCGAACCAGCTCAGAGAGTTGCCTACGATCGGAGTCCGCCGTTCGGCGGCCCTCACGACCAGACCTGGGCGACGTGTACCGGAGTGGTGTACCCCGTCCCGCTACGCAGCGAGAACGCGGTTCATTCGCTCGAACACGGGGCGGTGTGGGTGACGTACGACCCGAACCGGGTCTCCTCCGACGAGGTCGGTTCACTCGCCGGGCGGGTCGAGGGCGAGCCCTACACGATGATGTCGCCCTACCCGGGCCTGACGGCACCGATCACGCTGCAGTCGTGGGGTCATCGACTCGAGCTCGACAATGCCTCCGACCGGCGCATCACTCAGTTCGTCGCTGCTCTGCGACAGAACCCCTCGACCCACCCCGAGAGCGGAGCCAGTTGCTCGACCGTTCCCGGCGCGTTCGATCCCGACAACCCGCCGCCGTTCGACGCCAGCGAGCCAGGACCGGACGCGGTGCCCCTCGAGGAAGACCCGGCCCTCGACAGTGCGCCAGCGCCGATGGGGGAGGGGAGTCGATGACCGTGCACGGCCAGACCGACGATGCCCAGATCGACGATGCACAGAATGACGCCGCGGAAACGGGACCCAGATCCAGGCCCAGGGCACTGCTCATCGGCTTGGCGGTGACAGCCCTCGTCCTGTCCGGCGTCCTCATCGGCGTACTGCTCACACCGGACGGCGCACGAGTGGCCGTACCCGCATCGGATTCGGTGGATGTGGGTTTCGCGCAGGACATGTCGCTCCATCACAACCAAGCGATCGAGATGTCGGCGATGGCGTTGGGACGCTCGACGGATCCGGTCATCCGGACCCTCGCCTTCGACGTGTTGACCTCGCAGCAGAGCCAAGTCGGCACTATGCAAGGCTGGTTGACACTGTGGGACAGGCCATATCTGCCAGACGGCCCGCCGATGACGTGGATGACCGAGGCCAGCTCGACAGAGGGTCACCCGATGGACATGAGCGCGTCCGCGAACGACAGCGGACAGGACGCGAGGTCGATGCCCGGCATGGCCAGTACCGCCGAGCTGACGGCACTTCGCCGGATGAACGCCGAAGAATTCGACGGCCGGTATCTGCAACTGCTCCGCCGCCACCATCGTGGGGGAATCCCGATGGCAGAGCAGGGAGCGGCGAACGCGACAGTTCCCGCTGTCGCCGCGCTCGCAGGCTCGATCGCCTCGACCCAAACCGCCGAGGTCGGTCAGATCGATGCCCTACTGAGCGCACACGGGGTCTCACCGTTGCCGGAGAGCTGACGCCCATATCGAAATACTATGTTGCATAGTAATAACGATTGGGATGACCCCCATGACCGGCACCGGCACGCATGGAACGGCGTCGAATCGTCGAGTTACTGTGCAATGCACTCACTTTCGACGCCGACGCGATAGGCGAAACAGCGACGAATTCAGTCGAGCGTGTGACAGAAGGGGCTTGTGGTGTCGATGGGACCACGCAACACTGACCCACGGCCGACACGGCATCCACTGCGGTCGCGACCGGCATTCAACGAGAAGGGTGACCACGTGAACAACGCGGGAAAGACGACGCCGAGCGGCGGTCGACGTCGCGCATGCCGAGGTGCGCGGACATACGTGATCGTCGGTGCCGCACTCGGTGCGGTGTTCCTGCACGCCCCGGTAGCCGGAGCGAATCCGGGTCAACCGGCCGCGAAGTCCGGGGACGAGGTCGAAGGTCAGCAGACCGCCGACGCCGTCAGCCGGTTGATCCGCCTGGCCGATCGGGCCGCGACAATCGGTACCGATCCGATCGCGGTGGCAGATCTCGCAGCTTTCGCATCCTCGACGTGGGCCGCCGCCCAGGCCGGCGGTGTCATCGCGGACACCGCCGGCCCCGTGTCCGCGTCGGCAGGATGCATCGTCGACGCCATCGCCCGAGGAGTGTCGAATGCCCCGGCGCAGTCCCTGTCCTGCCTGGCCCCGTTGGCTACTCTCGACCCACTCCTGGCCCTTCGTATCGCCACATCGCTCCAGGTCGACGCCCTCGACCCCGCGGTCCCGCACGACGGCGACCGAGGGGGGGAACAGGATCCGGTGACGGGCAACACCGGCCGCGATTCGCCCGTGCCAGACACCACTGCGCCTGAGACGAGTGTGCCTGAGACGACTGCGCCCGAAGATTCTGTTCCTGATGCAGCACAGCAGCGAGGTTCCACGTCCGGTGGCTCGGCCACCTCCCGAGGTACTGCGTCTGCTGTCGCACCCAGCGGTGGACTGGTCACCTCGAACTTCGGCACCCGGAGCGGGACACAACACGGCGGTGTCGACATCGCCGACTCACTGGGCTCGCCGATCGTCGCCGCGGCCGACGGGACTGTCATCAGCGCCGGGCCCGCGCAGGGCTTCGGGCTGTGGGTTCGGATCAGACACGACGATGGATCGATCACCACCTACGGGCACAACAACGGAAATTCGGTCACGGTGGGTCAGCGCGTCCGTAAGGGCGATCGGATTGCAGAGGTCGGGAACCGCGGTAATTCGACGGGTCCGCACCTGCATTTCGAGACCACATCTCCCGCGGGGCAGAAGGTCGATCCGCAAGCCTGGCTCGGTGAGCGGGGAGCCAGAATCGGGGCGGGCACACGTGCGCGATGAATGCGCCCGATCGTGCCCTTGCCAGTAAGCGCGATCAGGCGATGAGGTCGCGGCAGTCCCCGAGCGCGGGACGGCCGCGACAGCTCAGGTCCGTTGACTGGTCTCGCTACCGATCTTTTTCAGGAAATCGTTGTAGGCGTTGAGTTCGCTGTACCCGTCCTCTTCGGCGTGCCGGTCCGCGGCAGCCGATTCCTCTTTTTCGTCCCGGTTCCACCGAATACAGAAGATGAGCACAACCAGCAATGCCACCGGCTCACCGTAGGACCACGCCAACGCTCCGGCGAGCTTCTGATCGGCTACCGGATCGACACCCCAGTCCGGGGGTGGGAAGGCGAATGTGGCCAGCATGGGGGTGCTCGACATCATCAAGATGACACCGAAGAACACATGCAGCGGCATCTCGACGAACAGGTCGAACAAACGGCCCAGATTGCTCTGCCGAACGGGGAGGGGGCCGACGGCGAGCACAGGGATGATGAACAGCAGCCCGCTGGCGAAGAAGAAGATCTCCATCGATACGTGCCCGATGACTGTGATGGCGAGAACATCGAAGATCGACGACAGATACAGCCCGTAATAGCTGAAGAGGAACAACGGGATCGTCAGACCTGGATGTAGTGCGATGCGCCCGGCGCGGCTCCGCAACCCCGTCAGCGCCGCGATCAGTACCCACCGCCCGGCTCCGTGATGAGCGGTGGCACGCAACAGAAGTCGTCCGGGCGAACCCACCACCAACAACGGTGGGATGGTCATCGACAACGTCAGATGCTGGAACATGAAGACGCTGAACAGGCTGTATCCGTAGCGTTCGACCTGCAGTCCGGTCACCAGGACCAGCGCCGCGCAGCCGAGCAGAAAACTCGCACTCCGCCACCGTGACCATGCGATACCCCGGCCGCGGATCCGGTAGAGCCCCCAGCAGTACAGTCCGGCCATGACGATGCCGGCGATCGGCAGGATCGGGAGCGGCGGAAGATCGAAGCTCAGCAACGCTGCCAGGGTCGGCGGGCCTTCCGGGGGAGTTACGGCGGCGATGTTCATCGGGCCCCTGTCATTGCTTGTCCTTGCCTCGGATCACCAACGTCAGGGCGATGGCAGCGAGACCGAGGACAGTCAGGCCCACGATGGAGAGCAGCATCATGGTGTTCTGTTTCGGTGGCCGGTCCTCGCTGGCGGACGGGTTGTTCGGATCGTAGGCCTGCGTCGGCGTGGTCGAGGGAGCCGGCGAGGTCGCACCGCCCTGCGATTGCTGTGCAGCAGCGTCCGGGCGGGTGGCGGTCTCCGCGACGTCGACCGAAAAGCCGTACGACCCGGTGATCGGGTGCCCGTCCGCGGAGGTGACGCGGTAGCCGACGGTGTACTGCCCGTTGGGTAGGCCGTCCTCGAGCAGGACCGATACGTCGGGGCCCTCGACCGTGGCCGTACCCTGCGTCCACTGAGTATCGCCAGGACCTACCACGCTGATGGTCGCGAACGATTCGTTGATGTCCTGATTGAACTTGAGGCCGACGCCGATCGGTGCGAACTCGAGCGTCACATCGGCCGGGGGGTCGGAGCTGACGAGTTCACTGTGCGCCGATGCCGGGGCCGCGGAGAACAGTGCTGTGCCGCACATGAGCACGGCGACCAGCATCCATCGTTTCACGTTCGGTTCTCCTCTGGTCGTACTGATTCTCCTTACTACTATGCGCACTAGTAGTAAGGGGGTGTGAGCCTACGGGGGTCGGTCGACCGTGTTACTTGTCGACGTCCGGCCGTTTCGATACGTCCGGTCCGGCAATCGCTTCGGTGATCACTTCCGAGGGCGCGATCGAATCCGAGTGCGGGCCACCGACGTGCTGCTCGGCGCGGATGCGTTCGACCATGTGCGGATAGTGCAGCTCGAACGCCGGCCGCTCGGAGCGGATCCGGGGCATCTCGATGAAATTGTGCCGCGGGGGTGGGCAACTGGTCGCCCACTCGAGGGAGTTACCGAAGCCCCAGGGGTCGTCGACGGTGACCACTTCGCCGTAGCGGTAGCTCTTGAACACGTTCCAGATGAACGGCAGCGTCGAGGCCCCGAGGACGAACGATCCCACGGTCGAGATCTGGTTGAGGGTGGTGAATCCGTCGGACGGGAGGTAGTCGGCGTAGCGGCGCGGCATTCCTTGGGCGCCGAGCCAGTGCTGGACGAGGAAGGTGGCGTGGAAGCCGAGGAACGTCAGCCAGAAGTGCCACTTGCCCAGTCGTTCGTCGAGCATGCGGCCGGTCATCTTGGGGAACCAGAAGTAGATGCCGGCGTAGGTCGCGAACACGACCGTTCCGAACACGACGTAGTGGAAGTGCGCGACGACGAAGTAGGTGTCGGTGACGTTGAAGTCGATGGGCGGGCTCGCCAGGAGCACTCCGGACAGTCCACCGAAGACGAACGTGATCAGGAATCCGATGGAGAAGAGCATGGGGGATTCGAGGGTGACCTGGCCGCGCCACATGGTGCCGATCCAGTTGAAGATCTTCACCCCGGTCGGCACGGCGATGAGGAAGGTCATGAACGAGAAGAACGGCAGCAGCACGGCACCGGTGGCGTACATGTGGTGCGCCCACACCGCGATGGACAGGGCGGCGATGCCGACGGTGGCGTAGATCAACCCCTTGTACCCGAAGATGGGTTTGCGGGAGAAGACCGGGAAGATCTCCGAGACGATTCCGAAGAACGGTAGCGCGATGATGTAGACCTCGGGGTGTCCGAAGAACCAGAACAGGTGCTGCCAGAGCAACGCTCCGCCGTTGGCGGGATCGAAGATGTGGGTGCCGAGTTTACGGTCGGCGAGCAGGCCCATCAGTGCTGCGGTCAGCAGTGGGAACGCCAGCAGGATCAAGATCGAGGTCACCAGGATGTTCCAGGTGAAGATCGGTAGCCGGAACATCGTCATTCCCGGTGCGCGCAGGCACACCACGGTGGTGACCATGTTGACCCCGCCCAGGATGGTGCCCAGGCCGGCGACGAGCAGGCCCACGATCCACAGGTCGGATCCGATACCGGGGGAGTAGACGGCGCTGCTCAACGGGGTGTACGCGGTCCAGCCGAAGTCTGCGGCACCGCCGGGGCTGATGAAACCTGCGGTGGTGACCAGTGCGCCGAACAGGTACAGCCAGTAGGAGAAGGCATTGAGCCGGGGGAAGGCGACATCGGGTGCGCCGATCTGCAGCGGCAGGATGTAGTTGCCGAAGCCGAAGACGATCGGGGTGGCGTAGAGCAGCAGCATGATCGTGCCGTGCATGGTGAAGAGCTGGTTGTACTGCTCGTTGGAGAGGAACTGCATTCCCGGGACCGCGAGCTCGGAGCGCATGATCAACGCCATCAGGCCACCGACGAGAAAGAACCCGAACGAGGTCACCAAGTACATCAGTCCGATGACCTTCGGATCGGTGGTGGTGACCATCGTGTGCAGGAACGACCCCTTGCGGGCCCCGCGGGGTGGATAGGGGCGAACCGCCGGCGCAGCCGGAGGAGATGTCAGCGCCGTCATGGAACCACCTTCGTGTCGCACGCGAATTACAGGACGCGTCCGCCAGCGTAACCCAAATACTATGCAGCATAGTATTTGGGGTTGTTCAGATCAGCAGGACCGCGCACGCTGCGGCGGAGACCGCGCTGAGCGAGACGACGGCCAACACGGCCGGCACGACGAGGGGCAGCACGGCGGCGGCAGCATAAGCGCCCGCTCGGGTTCGGCTCGGTGTTTGCGCGCTCGTGTCGAGGTGATGCAACCGCTCGGTGGTCGAGTCCCCGATCAGGCCCAGTGCCCACAGTGGCCGCGCAGAATGCGCCTGCGAGACCGTCGACAATGCCGAACGTACAGTGTCGGCGCTGGTGACTGCGGCCGCGGACCGGTCGGCTGCGACCTCGACCAGGACCCGTACCGCCGCGGGTGCCGCGGCGAAGAGGGGAACGCGAGGAAGCGCTTTGGCCAGGATCTCGCAGATGTTGACGATGCGGTGATGGCGCCCGCGCAGGTGGGCACGTTCGTGTGCGATCACTGCTCGCTGTTGTTCGGGATCGAGATGGGCGAGCAGGCCTTCGGTGGCCACGACGTAGCCGGGGCGACCGTCGATGCTGTAGGCCAGCGGGAGTGGGTGGTCGAGCCACATGATCGGTTCGGGTCCGGGGTCCGTGCGCGCCACGACGGCGATGACATCGCGGTGATAGTCGCGGACTTTGGACCGCGCTCGAAGCTGACGGCGAGTCGAGCGCAGGACGCGCGCCGATGCCGACGCCGCGAGGACGACCGATGCCCCGGCGACCGCTTCCCCGATCCACGGCTGGGCCGCGTGTTGCAGCGAGCCCAGGCAGCGGACGGCGAGTTCGACCATGCCCTCGGCCGGCGCATGGCCGGGCCAGAGCAACACCGCCACCGCGGATCCCACGAGAAACAGCACCCCGGCGATGCTGCCGATCCAAGCGGTCAAGGCGAGAGAGGGGCCGACGGTGCGGGTGAGTGAGGTCAGCAGCGGCGGCATGGCAACGGCCACCAGGGTCGCGGCGAGGAGTAATGCCAGTGCGACGATCACCGGTTCGCGTCCGGCAGGTTCCCCCGCAGGGCGTCCAGTTCGTCGTCGGTGACGGTTTTCGCGAAATGCATCAGCACCGCGGCCGAGTCGGTGCTGGTGTCGAGGATTTCGCGCAGCGCTTGCGAGGTGGCCTCGGCCCGAGATTGCACGGGCGAGTAGAGATAGGCGCGTGACTGCTTGGTCCGCTCGACCCACCCCTTCTCGTGGAGATGGGTCACGACGGTCAGGATCGTGGTGTAGGCGGGGTTTCTGTCGGCCATGCGTTCACGCAGGTCGTGGACCGACTGCGGTCGATCACATTGCCAGAGCACGTTCATCACCTCCGCTTCGAGATCACCGAGCCTTTTCATCGCCAGTTCTTCTTTCCTCGTCGTGTCAGGTGATATCGACTCCGCGTGCCGACAGCCACGCCGTCGGGTCGGACTTGGCACCGTCGGGTTGCCACACTTCGTAATGCAGGTGGGGTCCGGTGGATTGGCCTCGGTTGCCTACCGTAGCAATGAGCTCGCCGGCTTTCACGCGTTGACCGGCGGTGACGAGCGCCTGGTCTATGTGGCCGTACACCCCGATCGTGCCGTCGTCCTGACGAATACGCACCCACAGGCCGAACCCTTGCGCCGGCCCTGCTTCGATGACCTCACCGTCGGTCACCGATACGATCGGCGTCCCGATCGTATTGGCGATGTCGAGTCCGTAATGCGTTGTCCCCCAACGCGGCCCAGAACTGGAGGTCAATGTGCCCGACACCGGCACCACCGAGAGCGGGCGCCGCGCCTCGGCATCGCGTGCGGCGCGCTCCGCCGCCCGAACTCCCCCCTCGGCGAGTTGCTCGGTCATGCGCTGCGCGAGCCGGCCGACATCGAGATCGGGCATTTGCAACACCTGCGGGGGTGAGGCGACGACCGGGCTCGGCGGCAGGACGCCGGCGGGAGGGCTATCGATACTCGCAGCGCTGAGCGCCACACTGTCCTGCGACCCGGTGTTCGGAGACGTCGCTGCCGCGGACAGAAAGGCACCGACCGCGACCGACGCAGCGATGGCGCGGCCACCCGGCTTCGGCACCCGGCGGCGATGAAGTCCGCGGCGAGCACGTCGCGACACGGCCTGCACTACATCGCGGCCACCGTCGCCGTGTGTCGTCTCGTCCGGACCGGCCACGTGCACCCACATCGACGCGGCAGTGTCCGCGGCCGCGGTGTCCCAGGCGGCGCTGACCGCGTGAGCGGGTACATCCGGTGCGGGCGTCTGCGCCGAAGGCGTGTGCTCGTCCTGCGACCGATTGTCGGAGTACACGGTCTCGGCGGGCGACTCGGTCACGAAACGCGAGGGTGCGAACCCGGCGTGTCGATGACGGGGGTGATCGATGAGCGCCGTCGGCCTGTTGCCGACGGGCATCGAGACCGCGACGCCGGGTGCCGGCGCTGCGTAGTCGTCGTCGATCGGATCGGGTGTGCGGTGTCGGGCCAAGATCACAATCCTTGGTGGCTACGAGGCCGTGGCCTCGCTCGAGATAACGAAATGGTGACGGTCAGGCCACAGGTTACTACTATCGAGCATAGTTTTTCCATCCCACTCGACCCGGATTCGTCCGTACCGCTGGTCACGGTCCTCGGAGGACATCCCGCCGGGCTACGACATCCCGCCGGGCTACGACATCCCGCCGGGCTACGACATCCGCACCGGAACAGGGCTGGGCGTTTCGGGTATCAGGGGTGATCGCGCCGAGAGGACAGGCCACCGAGCATGGTGTTGTACGCCTCGAGTTCGGTATCACCTTGATCGTCGACTCGGCGGTCTCGTTGCCGTGCCGCGCTCTCGTCGGCCGCCGACCACCGGACCGCGGCGAGAACCGCGGCAGCGAGCAACGGCAACTCCCCGATGCCCCACGCCAGAGTGCCGCCGCGCCGCTGGTCGGCCAGCAGGTCTGCGTTCCAGTCCAGACGCAGTCCGCTGTAGAAGCTCGCTCCGAGCGCGGTCTCGAGATCGATCGTCACGACGAGGAAGAATGCGAACCCGGCCAATGCGGTGATACTCGCGAGCAACTTCGTCAGTCCCGCGATCGGTCTCGGTACCGGGTCTTCGCCGACCGTGCCCCAGAACATCACCATCCCGACGGTCAGGAACCAGCCCTTCATCACCATGTGTGCCACATGCGAGTCGGCGACGGTGTCGAACAGTCCGCCGGGGTAGAGCAGGTAGAAGCTGCTCAGGAACACCGTGGTGCTGACCCACGGGTGTATCGCGATCCGGGCTGCTCGGCTCTGCCATGCAGCCCGGAGCCATTCGCGCGAGCCCGGTGCTTCGGCGGCCGACGCGGTCGGCAGGACCGAGGCGAACAAGGTTGCCGGTCGGCCGAGGACCAACAGCAACGGCACGGCGACGGCGACCGCGGTCAGTCCCGCCATGTGCACGCTGAACATCGCCGGGCTGTAGAACCCGACCCCGGACGAGGTCGCCACGAGCAGCACCGCAGTACCCGCCAACCAGCTCGCTGTCCACCGCCGCCGCCATGACAGGCCTGCCCGCCGACGGCGCCGCACGGCCACCAGATACAGGACGGCCGCGATCACCGCCGCGGAGCCGAACACCAGGTCGAAACGCCACTCGAACGCCAACCGCGCAGCGGTGGGCGGGCCGTCCAACACGTAGCCCAAGGCCTCTTCGTGCGCCTGGGGCAGCGAGGTGTCCTGCGGCGGGGGCGGGGGAGTGCGGCCCAGTGCGACCGCCAGGCCCACGGTGGTGACGAGAACGAGGGTCTCGATCATCGACAACGTGATCAGGGATCTGCGCCTCGCGGGGTCGTGAGCCAGAGCGCGGACCGTTCGTCGTCGCTGTATCCACCCGAGGGTCCCCACGATCGCCAGAGCTGCGATCTTCGCCAGTATCAGAGCGCCGTACGTCGAATCCCACAGCGACGTCACGGGCACTCGCACGGCAGCGTTGACCACTCCGGAGACCGCCATGATCACGAACGCGACCAGAGCGAGCGTCGAGTAGCGGCGGGTCGCGACGGCAAGGTGCCCACCTCCGCGCAGCGCATGAGCGAGAAGTGCGAGGAGTCCGCCCACCCACAGCGCGGCAGCGAGGATGTGCAGGATCAACGAGTTCGTCGCGATGTCGTGATTGCCGCCGGTCGAGGAGTGGCCGGTGACCGCGCGCGGGATCAACGCGAGCATCGACAGGGCGAACAAGGCGGGGGTCCATCGATGCCGCAACACCGCCGCGCATGCTGCGGCGGTGATCGCCGCGACCGCAGAGGTGATGGCCCATGCAGTGGAGGCCTCGACATCGCCGATCGCACCGAGGAACTGCACCGGTTGCGCTGCAACGGATCCGACAGGTTGACCCGAGGCGTCCGAGAGTGTCAGCGGCACCAACGCCGCCGCGCACACCGCCCACACTGCGGAGGCCTTCGCCGCGGTGCGGACGGCTACGTACCCGTCGATGTCGAGCACACCCGACCTCTGAGGCGGAACGAGAAATGCCGCGAGGAGCAGCGACCCCGCCGCCACGACGGCAGCCACCTCGCCGATCGCGGTCAGTGCCGGGATCCCGTACGTGGTGATCGGGCCCGGATCGGGCAGACCCAACAGCACGAGCGCTTGCGACGTCGACATCGCTGCGAGCAGTGCAGCGACCACCGCGGCAATCGCTGCGCACAGCACCATCACCTGCGATCCGGAGCGTCGATCCACTGCGCCGCGGGTCGAATGGGCCGCTTCGGTGGCCATGGTGTGCGCCTCTTCCCGGTGGATCGTGTTTCCGGTATGGGCGCGAGGCAGTCCGACCTGCGCCGACAATGAACTACTACGAATGATAGTTGTACGAGTCCGGGCAGCCACCGCCGGATGATCCTTCAACACTTGCATGTATGCGCATATCGCAATATGTTGTCGTTCTGCGGATCTGACACGACGAAGGAGCAACGATGGGGCACGGACATGGCCACGGGATAGAGCCGGGTTCACCGGCCAGCGCGTCCGGTAAGCACCTCGGGCGACTGTGGATCGCTGTCGGTCTGGGGGCGGTCACCCTGGTGACGCAGGTCGTCGTCGGCCTGTCCACCTCGTCGCTGGCGTTGCTCTCCGATTCCGCACACGTGTTCACCGACGTGTTCGGGGTGCTGATGGCGATCGTGGCGATCACACTCGCACAGCGACGATCGACCAAGGCTGCCCGCACGTTCGGGCTCTACCGAGCCGAGGTGTTCGCCGCATTGTTCAATGCACTTCTGCTGTTCGGTGTGGCCGGTTGGATTCTCTACGAAGCCGCGCAACGCATCACGAATCCGCCCGAGGTCCCCGGCGTCCCGGTGATGGCGGTGGCCACCCTCGGGCTCGTGATGAACCTCATCGCGTTCGTCCTGCTGCGCAGCGGCGCCAAGGACAGCCTCAATGTTCGGGGTGCGTATCTCGAGGTGATGGCGGACATGCTCGGCTCGATCGGCGTACTGGTCAGCGGACTGGTCACCGTCCTGTTCGGGTGGCGGTACGCCGACCCGGTCATCGCGGTCGCCATCGGCGTGTTCGTCCTGCCACGCGCGTTCAACCTGGGCCGTCACGCCGTACGAATTCTGCTGCAACATGCTCCGGCGGGCATCGATGTCGCCGCCGTGGAAAGGGCCCTGACCGATGTCGACGATGTCGAAGAGGTGCACGATCTGCACATATGGACACTGACGTCGGGGATGGAGGTCGCGTCGGCGCATCTGACGGTCGCCCCGGAGGCCGAGACACCGCGGGTGCTCGCTGCAGCGCAGCAGGTTCTCCGCAACGAGTTCGGTCTCGAACACGCCACTGTGCAGGTCGAACCCCGGGAAGGCGAAGGCCGGTGCCGAGAGGTCAATTGGTAGGCAGGTCTCGACCCGGTGCGCGATCGGCACGCTGTGCTGTCGTCGACACGGCAGCGATGTACCGAACCGGCACCCGTCGGGTGGGGGCACAGAGTGGGTCCTCGAGTGCCGCACATCGGCCCGGTCGAGACCGTTCACCCCGAACCCGTCCACCTCGCATGTTCGCGCCCGGTGATGGATCAGTCGACGGTGAGGGTATCGACGGTTCTGGTCACGGCACGGTTCGGCAGTGGCTCGGTGGCGGGGCTGCGCATGACCGCCCCGTCGGTGATCGAGAACGCACTGTTGTGGCAGGGGCACTCGATCGTGCCGTTGCGAACTCGGTTCACTGTGCACCCTCGGTGAGAACAGATAGCCGAGAAGGCCCGGAAGATACCGGGTTCCGGTTGGGTGACGACGACCTGCCGGTCGGCGAGCACGATTCCACCGCCGACAGGAACATCGTTCACCGACAAGGTGACGGGACCGTCGGAAGCGGTGTCCTCACCGGACGGGGCTTCGCCGACGCTGCATCCGGCGGCAGTCAGGCACGCTGTAGCGCAGCTCGTAGCGAGAAAAATACGGCGCGGTAGCGCCGGGATGTCCTCGCTCATACAGCAGGCTCCCCTCGGTACGCCTCGGTGAGCGAGAGGCGACGATCGCGTGTCGGTGGTTGTAGTCGACTATGTTTCGAGCAGTTCCGGTGTCGATCACCCTCACTGTTCGAGCGGATCAGCATGATTGTCCTGTCGCGAATGTATGTGCACTGCAGGGCATTCGATTCGAACGCCGAGATATCTCATGCACGTTCACGATCCGGCGCTGTCGGGCACTGCGGGCAGAGGGGCAACCCTTGTGCCCTCTCGCGTGCCAGTGCCGCCCCGATCATCAGCACCACCCCGCAGGTGATGTAGATGTCGGCGAGGTTGAATGTCGGCCACCAACCGGTGTGAAAGTAGTCCGTGACCGCACCGTCGACAAGCCGGTCCAGAACGTTGGACAGCGCGCCGGCGAGGATCAACGCCAGCGCCACCGTGGTCCACTGCTCCCCGTGCCGAGCGCTGTGCCATCCGTAGGCCGCGACCCCGGCGGTGATCGTCGCCGTGACCGACACGATCACCCATAGGGGCAGCGAATTGCCCAGACTGAAGGCCATTCCGCGGTTGAAGGCGAGCCGCAATTCGAGGATCGGTAGTGGGATCGGAGAGCCGACCAATGCTTCTTGCGCCCAGTAGTCGACGGTCAGCGCGGTAGCGACCAATGTCAGCACGAGAGTCACTGCGTAAGCACGCAGCCGCGTGGGAGACGTGGTGGGCGAGCGGTTCACGGATCCTCGTTCTCGGGTGTGTATCTCGGACAGGTGCTGGGTGTCGACGGAAGGGGATCGGTCACCGCCGCAGAGTTGCCATCACATAAAATACTATGCACCATAGTAGTTGATGAACGGCAGAGGCTCCTCCGGTACCGGCTGCACGCGCGTGCCGTCATGAGATCGGCTCCCGGCATCGAGCCCGGGCCTCGACCTCTCGTCTACGACCCGAGCCGGGCGCGGTGGGTGACCGGCAGCAACGGAGTCCGCGCGTGGATCCGGCTCCTCGCCGCCGCCTCATCCGGGCTGATGTTGTATGCCACATTCCCGCCCATCGATCTGTGGTTTCTCGCTCCGGTAGCACTTGCAATGCTGCTGTTGGCTGTGCGCGGGCGAGGGGCGCGTGCGGGGGCCGGCTACGGCTTCGTCGCCGGCTCGGCGTTCTTCGTGCCTCTGCTGCCGTGGGTGGGGGAGTACGTCGGATCGGTGCCGTGGCTGGCGCTGTCCGTCGTTCAAGCACTCTTCGTGGCACTGTTCGGTGCGGTAGCGGATCGGATGTCCCGACTGCCGTGGGCGCCGGTCTGGGTGGCGAGCGCCTGGGTGGCGATGGAAGCGGCACGATCTCGGGTCCCGTTCGGCGGCTTCCCTTGGGGCCGCATCGCATTCGGTCAATCCGACGGGCCGCTGCTGCCTCTGGCTGCGGTGATCGGCGCGCCGGGGTTGTCGTTCGTCGTGGTGCTGATCGGGTCCGCTCTGGCCGGCGTCGTTGCCTCCGGTCGCATCACCCGCAGAACTGCAGCAGCGTCGTGCATCGGTGTGGCCACTGCTGTAGGGGCGCTCACGATGGTGGCTCCACTGTTCGCTCCGCCGCAGCAGGACACGGTCACCGTCGCCTTGGTGCAAGGCAACGTCCCGCGTCTCGGTCTCGACTTCAACGCCCAACGACGCGCGGTTCTCGACAACCATGTTCAGCGCACCATCGAGCTCGCCGCCGACATCGACTCCGGCCGCGTACGCGCACCCGACCTGGTCATCTGGCCGGAGAACTCCTCCGACATCGATCCCCTGCGCAACCCCGACGCCGCCGCACGTATCGACGCCGCGGCCCGCGCCGTCGGAGTCCCCGTACTCGTCGGCACGGTTCTCCGCCGAGACGACGGCACCACGAGCAACACCTCGATCGTGTGGGATCCCGTCACCGGGCCCGGGCAGAGGCACGACAAGCGGCAACTGGTGCCGTTCGGGGAGTACCTGCCGATGCGCACGATCGTCACCGCACTCTCTCCCTATGCCGCCCAGGCAGGAAACTTCACCCCGGGCCAGGGCAACGGCGTCCTCGACCTCGCCGGAGTGCACGTCGCGGTGGCCACCTGCTACGAGGTCGCCTTCGACTCGTTGCTCACCGACTCCGTGCGCGCCGGTGCCCAGCTGATCGCAGTGCCCACCAACAACGCCACTTTCGGTCGGACGAACATGACCTATCAACAACTCGCCATGTCGCGGGTACGAGCGGTCGAACACGGGCGCAGCGTCGTCGTGTCGGCCACCAGCGGCGTCAGCGCCGTCATCGATGCACGCGGGGAGGTCGTCGAGCGCACGGAGCTGTTCACCCCCGCAGCTGTCGTCACCGAGGTGTCACTGAGCACCACCCTCACCCCGGCGACGATCACCGGCAGCGTTCCGGAATGGATTGCCGCCACCGGCGCTGGTGCAGCACTGGCGTTCTCGCTGCTGCGCCGACCACGCTCCATCACACCGAACCCCGCAAACTACTATGTCGCGTAGTATTTAGATGGTGGTCGGTGAAGGGCGTGCGGAGATGACGATCGACGAACACCCCCGTGCGCACTCGCCGGGACTGGTGCGCAGAACAGTGGCGATGCTGCGCAACCGGTGGCGACAACTGACGTCGATGCGGACAGCGTTGGTGCTGCTGTTCCTCCTCGCCGCCGCAGCTGTCCCCGGCGCTTTGCTGCCGCAGCGCAATCTCAATACCCAGGCCGTCGATTCTTTCATTGCCGCGCGTCCGGTTCTCGGGCCGGTGATGGACACGCTGGAATTGTTCGACGTGTTCGCGAGTTCCTGGTTCACCGCGATCTACGTCCTGTTGTTCGTGTCGCTGATCGGCTGTCTGACTCCCCGGTTGATCGAGCACGGCAAAGCTCTTCGCGCACAACCTGTTCGAGTACCGCGAAACCTCACTCGACTACCGTTGCATCATTCGGGCACCCTCGCCGGTGACCCCGAGAAGGTGATCGCCGACATCGCGCGGCACTTGAAAGGGTGGCGTACCGCCGTTCGACCCGAGCCCGATGGGGCACTGACTCTCTCGGCGGAGAAGGGCTACACCCGCGAGGCCGGGAACCTGCTGTTTCACTTCTCGCTGATCGGTCTGCTCGCGGCCATCGCGATCGGCAAACTGTTCGGCTACGAAGGCTCGGTCATCGTCATCGCCGACAACGGGCCCGGTTTCTGCAACACCTCGCCCGCGATCTACGACTCCTTTCGCGCCGGCAACAGCACCGACGGCACCGGACTCGAGCCGTTCTGTATCCGGGTCAGAGATTTCACCGCCGACTACCTCGAGAACGGTCAGGCCGAGATGTTCACCTCGAACATCTCCTACCAGAGCGCCGACGACATCGCCGCCGACACCTGGCGCGACTATCAACTCAAAGTCAACGAACCCCTCCGGCTCGGCGACGAACGCATCTACCTCACCGGACACGGCTACGCCCCCGAGTTCACCGTCACCTTCCCCGACGGCCAGACCCGCACCGAAGCGCTGCAGTTCCGCCCCGACGACGCCACCACGTTCCTCAGCAGCGGCGCGCTGCGATTCGACCCACCCGGGGGGACCTACGCCACCGCCGAGGAGCGCCGCCGAGGGCAGATCGCCATCGAAGGACTCTTCGCGCCCACCGCGCAATTCAACGGCAACCTGCTCTCCTCCCGCTTCCCGGAACTGGTCGATCCCGCGGTGGCAGTGGACATCTACAAAGGCGACACCGGTCTCGACACCGGCATCCCGCAGTCGATCTTCTCCCTGGACCAGGAGATGATCAACCAGGGCCGGCTGGTCAAGCAGGACCGGGTCAACCTGCGGCCCGGAGAATCGACGACCCTCTCCGACGGCACCGTCGTCCGGTTCGACGGTGCCAAGGAATTCGCGAACCTCCAGGTCGGATACGACCCCGCGCAGCGGTGGGTCCTCGTGTTCGCGGTCACGATGATGACCGGACTGCTGGTGTCCCTGGTCATCACACGCCGCCGCGTCTGGTTCCGGGCCCACCTTGGCGAACACGGTCTCTCGCGAGTGGACATGGGCGGCCTGGCTCGCACCGATCACGCCGGCTGGGGACCCGAATTCCAGACCCTCCGGTCACAGATCTGGCCGCAGGCAACTTCGAGCGACTCCGAGACCCACGACAGAGAAACGGTGTAACACCATGCCGATCGACGACACCCTCGCCCGTTGGAGCGACATCAGCTTCGAGACCGCCTTCGTGGTCTATCTCCTCGCCGCGATCGCATTCCTCGGTCAGCTCGCGACGACCCGTAGCGCGGAGCTGCACAATATGGAGCGACTGCGCACGCGGGTGATCGCAGCGACATCGTCGACGCCCGGTCGCATTCCCGACGCACCCCGGCGGGTTCCGTCCGAACGCATGGGCCGTACCGGACTCGGGCTGGTGATGGTGGCGCTGACGTTGCATGTCGGGTCGATCGTTCTTCGCGGGATCGCCGCCGGCCGCCCGCCGTGGGGCAACATGTACGAATTCGTCTCGGTCACCTGCGCGGCCGGTGTACTGGCTGCACTGGTGGTGCTGCGCTCCAAGCAACTGCGCACCCTGTGGTTGTTCGTCCTGGTGCCGACGTTGATTCTCCTGTTCGTCGCCGGCACCGTGCTGTACGCCAACGCAGCACCGGTGGTACCGGCACTGCAGTCGTACTGGCTGCCGGTGCACGTCTCGATCGTCTCGCTCGGCAGCGGGGTGTTCTTGATCTCCGGGGTTGCGAGCGCGCTGTTCCTGATCCGCATGAAGCATCCCGAGGCCTCGGGTAGTCGAGCCAGCCGGATCGTCGCCCGTCTGCCCTCCGCTCAGACTCTGGACATCGTGGCGTACAAGACCACGATCTTCGCATTTCCGCTCTTCGGCGTCGGCGTCATCCTCGGTGCCATTTGGGCCGAAGCCGCATGGGGCCGATTCTGGGGCTGGGACCCGAAAGAAACGGTCTCCTTCATCACCTGGATCGTGTACGCCTCCTACCTGCACGCCCGCGCCACCAGCGGATGGCGCAACACCCGCGCAGCATGGATCAACATCGCCGGATTCGTGGCGATGCTGTTCAACCTGTTCATCATCAACATGGTCGTCTCCGGGCTGCACTCCTACGCAGGCCTGAACTGATGACTCCCGCTACGTGCCCCCCAGCGCGTCCGCAAGGTCCTGCGGAATGGGCATCGGCGACATCGGTCCCGCCTCGACCCGGCCGGTGTTACCGGCCGGGTATCGCCCCGACCACGATCCTGGAGCAGCGACCACGATCCGAATCAACTGGCCCCAGGATTCGCGCCGATCGTGTTCTGTCACCGCAGCTTTCAACATCGCGGCGTGGTTGCGAGTATGCAACCACGGATAGGGCTGCGAGAGGATGTGTGTTCGTTCGAGGTGGTGCCAGCGCACCTCTGTTGTCGATGCCCCTGCTGCTGCGGTCATTTCGATCTTGTAGAGCCTGCGTGCAGTTCGATCACCGCTCACAGGTCTTTACCTTTTTCCGCGGAAGAGTTCGCCGTACGCGGGGGTCGATGTGCAGCAGGTACATCCATCCGAGCACCCGGAGCTGCTGCCGTCGTCTGCTCCGATCGCCGATGGTGACGTTGCGGTGGTGGAGGCCAGTAGGTTCCCAGATGCAGGTGCGGTGTTCCTCGGCGTCGGAGCCGGAGCGCAGCAGGCATCCGCGAAGGCCGCTGCGGGTGCGATCGTGACGTTGAGGGCACCGGACGCCGCGGGCGGGGGCACGAAACCGTCCAAGGGCGTGGTGCGGGCGGCGCGAATCGCATTGGCGATGACCAGGACTTCGGCGAGTTCGTGGACGAGCACCACGGTGGCCAAGCCCAGGACACCGGTAGCAGCCAGTGGGACGAGCACGCCGATGATGGCAATCGACAAGGCGATGTTCTGGACCATGATGCGCCGGGCGCGTCGAGCGTGGGCCAGCACCTGCGGTAGATGCCGGAGGTCTTCCCCCATGAGGGCAACATCGGCGGTCTCGATGGCAACGTCGGTTCCCATCGCGCCCATGGCGATACCGACATCGGCGGTCGCCAAGGCGGGAGCGTCGTTGATGCCGTCGCCGACCATGGCAATCTTGCGTCCGGCCGCGATGTCGGTCAGCAGGGCCGCTTTGTCCTCGGGCAGTAGTTCGGCGTGGACAGCGGTGATGCCCGCCTGGGTCGCCAGAGCCTGCGCAGTGAGCGCGTTGTCGCCGGTGAGCATCGCAGTGTCGATACCGAGCGCGGTGAGTTGGCGGACAGCCTCGGCGGCCTCGGGCCGCAGTTCGTCGCGGACGGCGATCGCAGCGATCAGAACTCCGGCGCGTTCGACGAGAACGACTGTGGCACCGCTGCTCTGCAGACGAGCGACGTCGGCGCGGAACACCTCGGAGCTGGGGTGTGTGTCGAACCAGCTCGGTTTCCCGAGCCTGATCGCGGCACCGTCGAGGGTGCCGGTCAGGCCGTGCCCGGCGATGGCAGTGACATCATCAGCGGCCGCGACGGTCGACACGGAGGCCAGTACGGCGCGGGCGAGTGGATGCTCGCTGCGCGCTTCGAGCGCAGCAGCAACAGCCAGCGCGGCGTCGCGGCCGATTCCCGCAGCGGTGACGACGTCGACGACCTCCGGTCGTCCCGCAGTGAGGGTGCCGGTCTTGTCCAAGGCGACGACGCGAATGCGGCCCAGCTCTTCCACTGCTGCACCGCCTTTGATCAATGCCCCGTTGCGGCTCGCAGCCCCGATCGCCGCCACCACCGACAGCGGCACCGAGATGGCCAACGCGCACGGTGATGCCGCGACCAGGACCACCAGTGCGCGTTCGAGCCACAACATGGGGTCACCGAGCACCGCACCGACGCCGGCGACGAGTACGGCGAGAACCATGATCGAGGGCACGAGCGGACGTGCGATACGGTCCGCGAGCCGTTGGCCGGCCCCTTTTCGGTCCTGGGCCTGTTCGACGATGCGGACGATGCGAGCAAGCGAACTCTCCGATGCCGGCGCGGTGACGGTGACCTCGATGGCCCCGCCGCCGTTGATGGCACCGGCATGCACCTCGTCACCGACACCGGCTTCGATGGGCACGGACTCGCCGGTGATCGCAGACACGTCCAGATTCGTCGAACCGCGAGCGATGGTGCCGTCCGTGGCAGCTCGCTCACCCGGCCGCAGCACCATGATGTCCCCGATCACGACATCGTCGGGGGACAGGGCCTGCTCGGTTCCACCGCGCAGGACAGATACCGTCGGCGGCACCAACGACAGGAGTGCGCGCAGTCCGCGGCGGGTCTTGGTGACCGCGTATTCCTCGAGTCCCTCGGCGACGGAGAACAAGATACCGAGCATCGCGGCCTCGGGGATCTGGCCCAATGCGATGGCACCGAGGAGCGCGATCGTCATCAGCGTGCCGACACCGATGCGTCCGTGTCGCAGATTTCTCACCGTCGCGGGAACGAAGGTGACGGCGGCGATCGCGGCAGCGATCAGAGCGCCGACGGTCGCAACCGCATCGGCACCCGTTCGACCGAGCAACCACGATGCGACCAGGATGATCGCGGCTACCGATGCGAGTTGCAGCTCGCGGACCTGCCACAACCTCGGGAGTGCATCGGTTGGAGCCGGACCTGCCGTGTCCGCACCGTCAGCAGTGGATTCGGTGGTCGGCGCTGCCGGGGTAGGTCCGCAGCACGCGTCAGCCATGATCGACCCCGGTGAGATCAGCGGTGGCCGAGGCGGTGGGCAGTGCCTCGGTCAGTGTCGTGAGCAGTCGGGTGCCGCGGTCGGTGAGCGAATACATGACCAACTTTCCGTCTCTGTTCGATGTGACGGCGTCCGCGGCTTTGAGTTTGCGGAGATGGTGGGAGACCAGCTTCTGGCTCTGTCCCACGATCCACGCGATGTCGCAGCCACACATCTGCCCGCCGGCGTTCAACGCGAGCGCGATGGTCAGTCGGGTGGGGTCGCCGAATGCTCGGGCAGCGTCGGCTACCGGTTCGATATCGCCGACCGCGGGCAGAGTAGCGCGCACTCTCTCGGCGTAAGGGAGGTCCATACACAACAGATCGCACGAGTCCAGAGGTTCCAAGGCCATGGGCACAATCTAACAATCATGCGATCGTTAGGGAAGGACCATTAGTCAACGTTCGTACGATTGTTAGTGTCATAGCGGTCGAAACGCCCATATCGGGCCCATTGATCAATCCGAACGAATCGAGAAGGTGGTTGTATGAGCAGAGCGTTGAAGATTTCCTTGTCCCTGGTGATCGTGTTCGCCGCCGCGTTGGCTGTATTTCTGGTGGTGGATCGATCGGGGTCTCCGGATGCTGCCGCCGCCGAGCAGGCCGCGACCGACCCTGCCTCGATTGCGGTGCGCGAGAACAGTCATCGGTTGAACTCGGTGCCCGACGGCCGGGTCACGTTCGTGGAGTTCCTCGACTTCGAGTGCGAGGCCTGCCGATCGGCCTACCCGGCGATCGAGCAATTGCGTGAAGAGTACGGCGACCGGGTGAGCTTCGTGGCCCGCTACTTTCCGATCGCCTCGCACTTCAATGCCGAACGAGCCGCACGCGCAGTCGAGGCCGCGGCCCAGCAGGGCGGATTCGAGGCGATGTATCAGCGCATGTACGAAACGCAGGCGCAGTGGGGCGAACAGCAGGTTCCGCAGGACGAGTTGTTCCGCAGCTTCGCCGTCGAGCAAGGGCTCGACATGAGCGCCTTCGATGCCGCCTACACCGACCCTGCGACGCTCGCGCGCATCGAGGCCGACGTCGCGGACGGGATCGCGCTCGGCGTGCAGGGCACCCCGACGTTCTTCCTCAACGGCACCAAGATCGAACCCACCACCTACGGAGACCTCGCCGATGCCCTCGACGCTGCACTCGGCTGACCTCCCAGCGAACGAGACCCGACAAGGTGGATCGTTCGGCCGGAGCCTGCCCTGGCTGCTGTTGGTGGGCGGCCTGATCGGCCTGACTGCCGCGTTCGTGCTCACGGTAGAAAAGTTCGCTCTGGCGCTCGATCCCGCCTACGCCCCGACCTGCAGCATCAACCCGGTGCTCAACTGCGGATCGGTGATGGACACCCCGCAGGCGTCTGCGTTCGGATTTCCCAATTCCCTTCTCGGGATCGCAGGCTTCGCCGTCGTGGCGGCAGTGGGTGCCGCCCTGCTCGCCGGTGCGGTGTTCGCACAGTGGTTCTGGGGCGCAGTGCAGGTCGGTGTCACTGCTGCCGCAGTCTTCGTGCACTGGCTGATCGCGCAGAGCCTGTACGAGATCGGCGCCCTGTGCCCCTACTGCATGGCGGTGTGGGCGGTCACCGTACCGATCTTCTGGTACGTCACGCTGCGCAACCTCGACCGCGCCAGGTCGAAATCCGCTCTTGGGCAATGGTTTCGGCTATGGCTTGACTCGCTGATTCGCAATCACTCGATTCCGCTGACCGTGTGGTTTCTCGTCCTCATCGCCCTGATCGCGCAGCGTTTCTGGTCGTACTGGTCCACGCTCCTATGATCCGCGACGTACCGTTCGCCCCTCTGCCGCCCTCTCGAGAAAGAAGGTCACGGCGATGACGCGCGGCTGGTCGATCGTCATGCTCGTCGTTGTCGTTGCATCGATCGTCGCACTGTGGCCCCGCTCCGGTGGCGTCGAGGGCGGCCCATCCGACGTCATCGCCAACAATGTCGCGCCGGTCGGACCCGAACCCACACTGTCCCGCCCGCCGGATGACGCGGCACGAGCAACAGCGCTACCGCTGTGTCCGCAGCCGGTGCCACACGAAGGTGGGCCGCTGGCGGGAGTGATAGCGCGCTGCATCGGCAGTGCCGACGATGTCGATCTCGTCGACGTTCTCGGCAGCGAGGTGACGCTGATCAACCTGTGGGCATCCTGGTGCGGCCCGTGCCGCACCGAGATGCCCGTAGTCGATGCCTACGCCGCAGAACCCGACGCGATCCCAGTCATCGGAATCAACGTCGAGGACCGACCCGCGGACGCGGCCGCGCTGCTCACGCAACTGGGCATCCGCTATCCGAACTACATCGACGGCGGCAGCGTCCAGGACGCGCTCTCGGCACCGCCGGTCCTTCCCCTGAGTTTTCTCGTCCGCCCGGACGGAACGATCGAGCGCATCACCGACCCGACAGTGTTCGAGACGACAGACCAGATCCGCACTGCAATAAAGGACTTCACCTCATGACACGTTTCCTACCCGTGTGGGTCGGTACTCGACGACAAGGCGGCACGCCCACCGCGGCAATCGGATCGATTCTTGCCGTCGTACTACTGATCTCCGGATGCTCCGCTGGTGCCGACGCTGCACCGTCCGGCGGGAGCTTCGACTTCGTCGCGCCCGGTGGCCGAACCGACATCGTCTACGACCCTCCCGAAACACGCGGAACCATAGGCGAGCTCGCCGGCCCCGATCTGATGGAGGAGGGCAAGACGACCGCTCTGGCGGACTACGACGGAAAGGTCGTCGTGATCAATCTCTGGGGTCAATGGTGTGGCCCCTGCCGCGGCGAAGCCGACGACCTCGAAGAGGTCTACGAGACCACCCGTGAGCGCGGCGTGCAGTTCCTCGGTATCAACGTCAGAGATCCACAGAAGGACAAAGCGCAGGACTTCGTGGTCGACAACAACGTCTCCTACCCCTCGATCTACGACCCCTCGATGCGGACGCTGATCGCCCTCGGCGGGAACTATCCGACCAGCGTCATTCCCTCGACGCTGGTACTCGATCGCCAGCACCGCGTGGCCGCGGTCTTCATGCGAGCCCTGCTCACCGAAGACCTGCTTCCCGTCGTCGAACGGATAGCCGCGGAATGACGACTCTTCTCGCCCAAGACATCGGGTCGACGTTCCAGAACGCGGCATCGAGCGGGCCCCTGCTGCTGGCGATCGCGGCATGCATGCTCGCCGGGTTGGTCTCGTTCGCCTCACCGTGCGTGGTGCCGCTGGTGCCGGGATACCTGTCCTACCTGGCAGGCATCGCCGGCGCCGACGCCCAATCAGCCCGCGACGCCCAATCAGCCCGCGGCACCCAATCGGCCTGCGAGGCTCAGTCAGCCGATGCCCGGACACCCAGCACCGCGACCGCCGGTACGTCGTCGACGGGTCTCGTGAATCGCTGGCGTGTGGCCGGTGCAGCGTCGTTGTTCGTCGCCGGGTTCACCATCGTCTTCGTCCTCGCCACAGCCTCGGTCTTCGGAGTCATCGGCACCTTGCGCATCAACGAGCAAGTACTCCAACGCGTGGGCGGGGTCATCACGATCATCATGGGTGCGGCGTTCATCGGGTTGATACCCGCACTGCAACGCGACACCCGATTCGCACCCCGGCAGATCTCGTCCCTTGCAGGAGCGCCGCTGCTCGGTGGGGTGTTCGCGCTCGGCTGGACGCCGTGCCTGGGTCCGACCCTTGCCGGCGTGCTGTCCGTGGCGGCAGGCACCGAAGGTGCAACCGCAGCCCGCGGGGTCACTCTCATCGTCGCGTACTGCCTGGGACTCGGCCTACCGTTCGTCGTTCTTGCGTTCGGTTCGAGTTCGGCGATGCGCGGTGTGGGGTGGCTTCGGAGGAACTCTCAGAGGATCAAGGTGGCGGGCGGTGTCATCATGATCGCCGTCGGCATCGCACTGCTGACCGGGGTGTGGGGGTTGTTCATCGCCTGGATCCGCAACGAATTCGTCAGTGCAGTGATCCTGCCCATCTGATCGTGATGTCGCCGAACCGCCACGCCGCATTGCATTGTTCGGGAGGCCGAACTATATTTTCAGGGTTCTGACATATTGTTGGTGCCGGAGGGTGTGGTCATGTCTGTGCTGCAGCGCCGATCGTCTCGGCCGCCCTCGAGGTTTCGGTCTGGCCTCGTTCTGCTCGGTCCTGCTTTCGTCGCCGCGATCGCCTACGTCGACCCCGGCAACGTCGCCTCCAACGTCAGCGCCGGCGCGCAGTTCGGGTACCTGCTGGTCTGGGTGATCGTCGCCGCGAACGTGATGGCCGGCCTCGTGCAGTTCCTCTCCGCCAAACTCGGCATCGTCACCGGAATGACACTGCCCGAAGTGGTCCGCGAGAAGTCGAGCAAGAGTGTGCGACTGGCATATTGGGGGCAAGCAGAAGTGGTCGCCATGGCGACCGACCTCGCAGAGATCGTCGGCGGTGCGATCGCTCTTTACTTGCTCTTCGACCTGCCGCTCCTGATCGGCGGCCTCATCACCGGAGCCGTATCGATGATCTTGTTGCTGGTCCAGGATCGCCGGGGCCAGCGCCCGTTCGAGTTCGTGATTCTCGGTCTACTCGGTGTCATCGCCGTCGGATTTCTTGCCAGCGTCGTCGTGGAACCGCCATCGTTCACCGCCGCTGCCGCCGGGTTGATTCCGCGGTTCGACGGCGCGGAAAGCGTATTGATAGCCGCCGCTATGCTCGGTGCGACGATCATGCCGCACGCGGTCTATCTGCACTCCGGCCTTGCACGTGACCGGCACGGACACCCCGAGGCAGGGCCTGTCCGGCAGCGGTTGTTGCGGATCACCCGGATCGATGTCGGGTTGGCGATGCTGCTGGCCGGTGCAGTGAACATGTCGATGCTGCTGTTGGCGGCCTCGACGCTGGGAGGCCGAGAGGGCGTCGATTCCATCGAAGGAGCTCACACAGCAGTAGGAGACACTCTGGGGCCGGTGGTAGCGCTGCTGTTCGCGGTGGGCCTGCTGGCCTCGGGCCTGGCATCGACATCGGTCGGGGCATACGCCGGCGCGATGATCATGGACGGCCTACTACGTCAGCGCATTCCGATTCTGGTGCGACGACTGGTGACACTTGTTCCCGCACTGGCAATTCTGGCCGCGGGGGTCGACCCCAGTCGGGCACTGGTCGTCTCACAAGTCGTCCTGTCCTTCGGTATTCCGTTCGCGCTCATTCCCTTGGTGCGGTTCACCTCGGACCGCATCCTGATGGGCGGCGATGTCAATCACCGGATCACGGCATACGCGGCATGGCTCATCGCGGGAATCGTCGTCGCACTCAATGTCGCGTTGATCTATCTGACCGTCGCCTGACTGCGCGCGGGTGGACAAGTCCAGCATGCGCTTATTTCAGGACGATGACCACGCGTAGCGCGTCGACGGACGTCCGGGTCATCGAGTTTCTGCTCGAGGGTGCGGTCAGGGTGCGCCGTTGCCTGCCGTGGTGGGCTCGTGTTGGCTTTTTTCATCGGTATGGAAAGTGATCAGATTGCCGTCGGTGTCGACAGCTGCGAACTCCGTCGTTCCCCAGTCCGTCGAGACGGGACGACCCGCGTCTGCGGGATGGAGCACTCCCGCGCGGGACATCTCGGCGTAAAGGTCGTTGATCTCGTCCACGGCGATGCGGCAGCTGGCTGTGCCGGCAAGGAACGTCTCGGCTCCGCTGCATACCGGCCATGCCGCAGGGTCTGAACGGGTATTCCAGCTGTCGTCGTCGGCGGCCCACAAGTGGATCTCGACGTCGTCGCGGGTAAGTCTCGCGAAAGTCGGGTCGGTGTACCGGGTCGTGAAGCCGAACGCGCGGACGTATATCTCTACAGCGGTGTCGATGTCTCGTACCGGCAGCGCAGGTACCACTTTCGACATGCCCATAGGCAACACTAACGCCGACGAGCCGGAGTAGGAGCCGAACCCACATCAATTGCTGGCGCTCAGTGCATTCGACTTCTGACACAGTGAACGCGACTCCTGAAACTGACAGCCCAGAAGTTCTCCCACAGGGTCGAGTGTGTCACAACTCGTCGTAGGGACACATTTCGGCGTGTCGGTTTTGAACATGAGTTCTGACACACACGCTCATCGTCCTTGCCGTGTCAAATCCAGGGCGTGTCTAAAACGAAGGTTAAAGACACGTAGTCATAAGTGAGCGCCTAGGTTCGGACGATCGGGCAGTCAAAGCACCAAAGGAGCAATCTAGCGTTTTCGCTAGATTACTTGAGAGGTGTCAAGTGCAGCGCACTTCTGAACTCGTGCACTCGTCTTCTGAAACTGACAGCCCGATCGGTCGACCAGCCAGAAGGTAGTGCCAAAAACGTGCGCTAAACCGCTGCATGTCAAAACATCGAAACAGATGAGTTGTGGCACAGTGAGCGATTGTGGGCCACAAATACGGATGTCAGTTTCAGAAGACGGCTGCACGATGTCAGAAGTGCACTGCAGTGCAACTCCGAGTTCTCGAGCACACGTCCGGCCTTATCCAGTGAGCGCTGCGATCCCTGACTGGATAGCGCATTGATGGTGAAATTTCCCATCAAGTTTTACTGGCCGTCGGTGAGCTGCGGGTCTAGCGCCGCGGCCGGCCATGGACGGCTGTTGTCGCGCGAAGTGCTCGATCGGACACTTGCGGCATGGGCGGCGAGAAAGTTGTCGACGATTTGGATGCAGTCGTCGGCGTGGATGTGGCGCAGTCCTGTGAGGCGAGCGAACACTATCGGTCCGAGGAGCTGAATGAGGGCGAAGGTGGTGTCGATCTCGCCGAGCACAGCGCGAGCGTCAGGCGCCGTCAGGATCTGATCCAGGGACCTGCGGTATTGCTCTATGACACGGGCCCGAAGCGAGACCACCGCGCCAGGATCGAGATCGCGCCGGCTGGCGTCGCCGCTGTTGACGGGCCCCATTGCCAGCCAGGCCAGCGTGGTCATCTGCACCGGAGCTTGGTCGATGAGGTCGGCTTGGGTGGTGAGCAACGAAATCAGACGTTCACGTAGCGGACCGGTATCGATATCGGTGTCGACTGGGGGTAATAGTCGCTCGAAGGTTGCAGCGAGCAGGTCAGTGGTACTTCCGAAATGTCGGTACAGAGTGGCACGTGCAACCTTCGACATGCGGGTGACCGCCTCCACGGTGACCGCCTCCACACCGCCGGTGGACAGCAGCTGACCGGCCGCTTCGAGTAACCGGTTACGTGAGCGCGCCAGCCGGGGGTCGGCCGAGCCCTCGGTTGCAACGAGAGGGTCGACCATGAACGGGCTCCGCTCCATTTGACTGACAAGACATGTCCTCGATTGATCATTCTGTCACACCCGCAGAGTTGTGATACTAATAGTCTCGAACCGAGACGATCAGTCTCGAACTGGGAGGCTGGCCGTTGAACGAACGTAGATCCGACTCTGCCAGCGTCGCTCGATGGAGCGGTGCCCAGTGGTGGATGTTGATTGTGTCGTGCATGGCAGTCGCGTTGGTGGTGGCCGCAATGGCAGCATTGTATTCAGCGTTGCCCCAGATCGCGGTCGCGACAGGGGCGACGCAAGCCCAACTGACCTGGATAGTCGACGGTTATACGTTGGTTTTGGCGTGCTTCGTTCTGCCTGCCGGTGCGATCGGTGACCGGTACGGTCGCCGGGGGGTGCTCGTGGCGGGGTTGGCGTTGTTCGCTTTCGCGTCGGCATTGCCCTTGTTTCTCGCCGACCCGGCGTGGCTGATCGCTGCTCGCGCGTTGGCTGGGGCGGGTGCGGCGCTGGTCATGCCCTCGACGCTGTCGATACTGACCGCGGGATTTCCACCGGCGCATCGCGGCCGCGCTGTAGGTGTGTGGGCCGGGGTTGCTGGATCCGGGGCGGTCCTGGGCATCCTCGGGGCTGGTGTGCTGCTCGAGCAGTGGTCGTGGACCTCGGTGTTCGTCGGGTTGACCGTCGCCGGAGCGGTTCTGGCCGGGTTGGCATGCAGTATCGCGGAGTCCCGCCAGCAGGAGCATCCACCGGTCGATTGGGTGGGCGCGGTGACCGTAGTTGTCGCGGTCGGGGCGATCGTCTTCGCTGTGATCGAGGTTCCGGCCCGTGGCTGGTCGGATTCGCTCGTCGCCATCAGCACTGCGGTGGGCTTGTTTGCGGTTGCGGTGTTCGTCGTCGTAGAACTACGTTCCTCGGCACCCCTACTCGATGTCCGGTTGTTCGCCCGCCGTGGTTTCGGTGCCGGCGCGCTGTCTGTCTGTATCCAATTTCTGGTGACCTTCGGGGTGTTCTTGCTGTTGGTGCAGTATCTGCAGTTGATTCTCGGTTATGGACCGCTCACCGCCGCGTTGGCGTTGACCCCTATGGTCGTGCCGCTCATCGTGATCTCGGTGATTGCACCCTGGCTGTCGAACATTGTTGGGCTGCGGGTGATGACCACTGTAGGTCTGCTCACCATCGCGGCGGGACTGGTGATGGTGAGCAGACTGACCGTCGCGGCGACTTACCCTGACCTGCTGTGGCCCTTGCTCATCATGAGTGCGGGTTTGGGGTTGTGTACCGCCCCTGCGACTTTCGCCATCGTCTCGGACACTCCTGAGGCCAAGCACGGGGTGGCTGCCGCGGTCAACGACGCAGCTCGCGAAATCGGTGCCGCGATTGGGATTGCGGTAGCCGGTAGCGTGCTCGCGGCCGGTTACGTTCAGCACATTCAGCCGGCTCTGCCCCAGCTACCCGAGCCTGCCCGTGGTCCGGTGGCCGATTCTCTGGCCGCCGCGTTACAGGTCGCCGACCGCGCAGGACCAGCTGGTCAGCCGCTGGCCGAGTTCGCCAGAGCCGCATTCGTACACGGAAGTGGTCAGGCGACACTGTCGTTGGCGGCGCTGACCGCCGCTGGGGCACTCGTCCTCGCCGTCTTTGCGCCAGGTAGACGCAGCCGTACGACAGCCACCGCGGGTGATGGACGTCGGTGAAGGTCGGCCAGGGTGTCTATTCTTCGGTGTGATTCGTGTCCGTGGCCCGGAGTTGGGCTCGGGCTTGGGACTGCATGAAGTGTTCGACCTCGACCACCACGAACAGGGCAGTAGCGGTGGCTACCGAGCGGCCCTGCGCATCGTCCATCGTGGCCGTGAGATCCAGTTTGCGCCCATCACGAGACCGAACGGCAGCACGCAATACGTATGGAGTGCCGAGCAGAACCGGCGCCAGGTAGTCGAGCTCGAGACGCCGCGTCACGGCGAGCTCACCCACTGTGTAGAGCAGGAAGCCGAACAGATCGTCGAGAACGGTCGCCACCGCGCCTCCGTGTGCTATCCCGGGTGCCCCGACATGACGTTGATCGAACACATGGTGAGCCACCACGCCGTTCTCGTCACGCTGGACCGACAGGGCGTGGCCGTGCGGGTTCTGCGGCCCACAACCAAGACAGTCGGGGTGGTGGGGCGGTAGATCAGGCGAGTCGAAACTCGTGCTCCAGAACGAGCGCGCCCAGTTCTCGACAGCCGGGCCGGCCGACCCGCTGACCTCGTCCGGAACTCTTTTCATGGTCGGACCTCTCTGTCGTGAAAAAAAATTGTGCCGAGTCTGTCGCGTCATCGTGCGCTCGGCCTGCACCGCTGTTAGTTTCGATAGATAAACTGCACTATGTCAGAAGTGAACCGCGCGTTGAAAACGTCGGCGAGGTTGCAGATGAGGGTCATCCACCCCGCAGCCCAGTGGCTGGCGTCGTGATCTGATCGGCCCAGGGATTCGGACACTAGACCCGCTTGGAATAGGGATCTACAAGCATGAGCAGATCGCGTCGATCTTTCAGCACCGAGTTCAAAGACGAACTGTGCCGAGAGGTCATCGACTCTTCCAAGCCGATCAGTGAGGTCGCCAGGGCGTACGGTGTCGGCGACGACAGCTGCAGCACAGTGCGATGCGCCCCGTGTACCGCGCGCCATCGAACGACGGTGGGCATCATCTCGTGATGGCGGACAGCGAGCGTGAAGCAGACTCCAGGGACTCCACCAGGATCAGCTCGAGTTCCGACAGTCTGGCAGCCGACACGGCCACCGCAGCTGCGCGTGTTCGTACATCGAGACCGCGTTGTGTTCCGGCGCGGGCAGTTTCGGTCCAGGCCTGGGCGCAGTGATCGGCGGCCACCGCGAGGTCTGCGGTAGCGGGATCACCGGTCAGACGTGCAATCTCGGTACAGCCGTCGGCGAGAAGCCGACGAAAGAGCCCGCCTCCGGTTCCGGCCTTTTCGATGAAGATACCGAGACTGAACAGCAGCGTCTCGAGGTCATCGGGCGGAAGGTCGACCCAGCTCTTGACGTCGGTTGCCAGCTGGTCGACCGCGGCCAAACCGTCGGCACCGGCTGCTGGTATGTGGTCGGCTATTCCCGGTGTCGATGGGGCGTGCATGCTGGCGGCGGATCGGGCGAAGGCCGCGGCCGCGGCAGTCGACACGGGCGGCAGTGTCTGCGGCCACGTGATTCGGTACGTGCAGTGACGTGTCGGTTGCGGGAACGAGGTGGAAGATCGCGCCCGAGCCAGCGCGTCGAGCGGGATCTTCTGCACGTCGGCCCGATCGTTGTCGACGACCGAGGCAGTCCCCCCGATCTCGTCGTAGCCGATCACCACGATGTCGTGGCGACTCATCTGCAGTTTCACCCGTAAGTAGGGCAGCTCAGCGATATCGGCCCAGACCAGACTGGGTCTTCCCGCATCGATGTCGTCGCGAACCCATGACCATCCCTCACCGGGATCGTCGGTCGTGAGAACCTCGACTTGTCCGCCGAGCCTGCGCGGTAAGTCGATCTCGAAGTCGGCACCGCGGCCGACCAGGTACATCGGTGGGACCAGGTCGTCCGATCGCAGGTAGGACAAACCGAGATCACCACCCAGTGCGAACACCAACCCCTCGTCGGGTGGTCCGTCCCATCCCAGACCGTGCCACTGGAGAAGGTCTCGCATTGCACCTGACCCGCAGTGCCCTCCCATCCGGTGGGGATAGTTCTCGATCAGAGTCGTGGGGGTCACTGTGGCTGCCTTTCGGGTGGTTGGTCGAGCGCGCGTGTCGGCATGCTCAGCTGTTCTGGATTCTGTCGAGATACGTTCGGCGAGCAGTCATGTCGACGTCCGCGAGGAACACCGAATCTGTGTTCAGGGCCGCACCCAGTCCGGTCGCCAGCCGCCGGGGGACGAATTTCACCGCCGCGACCATTGCGCCTGCGAGACGGGTGACGCGGACGAAGGGGCGTGGATTCTCGATCAGATCTGCTGTCGCGCGGGCGATTTCCTCCGGCTCGGCGTTGCGTAATCCCTTTGCGCCGGCGGTTCCGGCGACGAGTTCGGTGTTGGTGAACGTCGGGCGGACTGTGGACAGTCGAACCCCTGACTTGCGGTACTCCAGTCGTGCGGCCTCTGTGAATCCGATGACTGCGAACTTGGTAGCGCAGTAGGTCGCCAAACCAGGTACCGCGAGCTCGCCGGCCAATGACGCAGTGTTGATGATGTGTCCGGTGCGGCGCGGCAGCATGCGCTGAAGAGCCAGTTTGGTCCCGAAGATGACACCCAGGACGTTGATCTCGACTTGACGCCGGGTTACTGCATCGTCCTCTTCGTGGGCGTGGCCGGTAGGCATGATGCCCGCGTTGTTGATCAGGATGTCGAGGGGTCCGAGTTCACGTTCGACCAGGTCCAGAAACGTTGTGAACGAGTCAGGTTCGGTGACGTCGAGTCGGGTGACGACCTTCACCCCGAGTTCGGCGGCGGCCTCCTTCGCACGTGCCTCGTCGATGTCGCCGATGGCGACCCGGTGGCCTCGTCGAATCAACTCCTTCGCTGTCTGATAGCCGATGCCGCGAGCTCCACCTGTGATCGCCACGGTCCTGGCGGGGGTGTGAGGTGCGTTGTTTGTCATCTGCTGCGCTCCTTGCATAGATGAGAGACATCGGTAGACGCCTGTCGGCCCGCTCTCGCGGTAGCGGCTGCGCACACGGGAGAGGGATATGGGTATCGCGCGTCGTCTCGTGCCCGGGGAGGCGTTCGGATCGGTCGTTCATCGCCCGCAGCCGCAATTCCAGCGGCAGAGCGAGTCTCGTCTGTTCGGTGCAACTTCCGGTGTCGGCCTTACCACGGCCGCGGCGACGAGACAGTCATGTGGCACAGCTCTGCCAGCAGGTATCGGCTCACCCGATTCGAAGGTGTCCGAGGCGGTCCGAGTGTTCACGATCGCGATTGTTCGCGGAGAGAGCTCCGACCGATCGGCAGTCGGCCGCGATACGGGGTTCGGCGCGTATGTTCTCACCGCTTGTGTTCATCGAGACTCCCGCGGAAGGTTTCGATCCCCGGGAGTTTCGTCCGGCCGGGTGCGGCCGGTGAAAACATCATCGAGTGGGTGAGCGCCCGTGAAGATCGTGGGGCCGTAGGCGTGCCGAAGCACCGTCAAGATCGCGTTCAAGGGTAGGTCGTCGAAGACTCCTCGCTCGCGGACATACTCCATGTGCTGGGCTCCGTCTGCGGTGAAGGCATGCATGAGAGCATCGCGATCGCCGTCGAATTCCACTGGCGGCACGCCGAAACGAGCGCACAACTCGACATTGAATGCCGGCGTGGCCTTCAACCACCGGCCCTCGATGTAGAGGCGACTGTAGCCGTGGTAGACGAACAGGTCGGTGCCGCCCATCAGCGTGCGCAACGTCTCGGTCTGCAGGTGATTTCGGACGTCGGCGAAGCCGAGCAGTGCTGGGATACCCGCCGCCCGGCACACTGCGGTCAACAGCACCGCCTTCGGGACGCAGTAAGCGCGCCCGGCCTCGAGGACGAAGCTCGCTCGATAGTGGGCCGGATCGTCCGACACGGTGTATGGGTCGTACCAGATTCGGTCGCGGACGGCGGCGAAGAGGCGTCTGGCCTTGTCACGGTCGCTGCTCGCATCTCCGATTGCCGCGGCGGTGAACGCCCGCACGGATTCGTGCTCGATGTCGAGGAAGTCCGTTGCTCCCAGGTATGCGTGTGGTGGCTGCGTAGTATGTGCTCCGGGCGGGCGGTCTGTCATGGTCATCGCTGATGTTCCCTTCTCTGAGCAAACCGGTTGCTGTTGTGTGCACAACGACCGAAGGATCGGTCAGTTGCGCGCGAGTCCGCCGAGCATCAGGTCTTCGCGTTGGACGGGGAGTCGCTGGGCGATCACCCGTTTGCTGTACATGAACTCGCGCGGGCGACCTATGCAGTCGGCGGCAATGAGCTCACCGGCCTGGAGATAGAAGCAACTGAAATCACTGTCGCGGGTGGGGTCACCGCTGAGAACCACTTCGTCGTATCCAGTGTTGAGGCCGGCGATCTGCAGCTTGAAGTGATACTGATCCGACCAGAACCACGGCAACGCTTCGATTTTTCTGGACTTCCCGCAGGCGGTCGACGCAGCGACTTTGGCCTGCTCTCCTGCGCTCGAGACGGACTCCAACCGTAGTCGACGGCCGTAACGGGCCATGTCGTGGCTCGCGCAGTCCCCCGCCGCCATGATGTCGGGGTCGTTGGTCCGAGTGTGATCGTCGATCACGATGCCGTTGTCGATGACAAGACCCGCATCGGCGGCGAGGTCGGTGTTCGGCTCGACGCCGACACCGACGATGACCAGATCTGCGGGGATCGATTCTCCGCTGGCCAAGGTGATTTCACGAACCTCACGGTCACCGGACAGGCCCTGAACCATCGCGTTCGTTCTGATGTCGACTCCCTGTTCGCGATGTATCCGCTCGAAGAACGTCGATACCTCGGGAGCAGTGACCCGCTCGAGCACACGCCCAGTTGCCTCGAGGACTGTGACCTGTACGCCCAGTGCGCGCAGCGATGCCGCTGTCTCGAGTCCGATGTAGCCGCCTCCGACGATCACCACCCGCTGGCCAGGGCCGGTGGCCATACGTATCCTCTCGACGTCCGCTGCGGTGCGCAGGTAGTAGACCCCGTGGAGATCGGCCCCGGGAACGGTGAGCCGACGAGGGCGGGCTCCCGTGCACAGCGCGAGCTTGTCGTAGGCCAGCTTCTCCCCGGTGTCGAGAACGACGTTGCCTTCCGACCGAACGATGGTCTCCACCTGCGCGTTCAGGAGCTGAATACCTTGCTTGGAGTAGAAGTCCGTGCTGCGAATGGCGATATCGTCGAGTACGCATTTGCCCGCCAGGTATGCCTTCGACAGCGGGGGGCGTTGATAGGGAGCGGCAGACTCGTTACCGATGAGGACGATGTCGCCTGTCCAACCTTCTTGGCGCAAACTAGCTGCCAGTTGTGCCCCAGCATGGCTTGCGCCGACGATGATCGCCCGTTGCGATGTCATACGCTGGAAGTAGGCGTCAGGCGCACCATCATCTTGCTGATGCCCCGCACGAAATTCGACTGAACATACTCGGGGTCGCCGACGACCTCGATGTTCTCGAAGCGGGGAAGCAACTCCTCCCACAGAATCCGCAGCTGCATTTCGGCCAGCCGATTGCCCATACACCGGTGCACACCGAATCCGAACGCGATGTGATTGCGCGCATTGGCACGATCGATGATGAAATCATCAGGATTCTCGAAAACGCGTTCGTCGCGGTTACCCGAGGCATACCACATCACCAATTTGTCACCCTTGCGGATGAATTGTCCGTTCAGAACGGTGTCGGCTTTGGCGATTCGGCGCATGTACGCCAAGGGTGTTTGCCATCGGATGATTTCCGAGTTCATGTTGGGGATCAAATCGGGATTGGCCTTCAATTTCTCGAACTGGTCGGGGAATTGGTTCAACGCAAGAACGCCACCGCTCATCGAGTTTCGCGTGGTGTCGTTGCCACCGACGATCAGCAGGACGAGGTTGCCCAGAAATTCCATCGGACGATCGATCAGATCCTTGGTGTCCTCGTTGCTCTGCAACATGGTGATCAGATCGAAACCGGACTCTTCCCCTGCAGACCTCCTGGCTGCTTTGTCATGCCAGAGAGCGCTGAGGCCACGGGCCATGTCACGCATGCCTTCGAACACCTCGTCGTTGTCCGAGGGCCCACCGTTGGCTTGCTCCATCGAGGTTGCCAAATCGGACCAGTAGACGAGTTTGCGGCGTTGTTCGTAGGGGAAATCCAGAAGAGTTGCGAGCATCCGAGCTGTCAACTCGATCGAGACATTCTGCACCCAGTCGAACGGCTCGTTCAAGGGGAGGTCGTCCAATACCTCCCGTACGCGCGATCGGATCAGTCCCTCCATCTCCCGGAGGTTCTTCGGTGCGACAACCCCCTGGACGGCAGCGCGCTGCTTGTCGTGGTGTGGTGGGTCCATCGCGATGAACATCTCGATATCGAGAAACCGGGGCGGAACGCCGATGACGATGAACGGTTCGGCCGAGAACACAGCGTGATTCTTGTCGACGGCCACGATATCGGCATGGCGCGTGACCGACCAGAACGGGCCGAACGGACTATTGGGTTGGTAGTGCACCGGTGCCTCGTTCCGCACGCGCTCGAAGTACGACTGCCACCGCCCTTGTCTGTAAAGAAAGGGGTTACTGAGGTCGATGTCGGCGAGCTCGACATCCTCGACCGGTGGGATGGGACTTTCGACGAAGATCTTCTTGCCATTCGTGCCAGTCACCCACCGTCGGGTCTTGTCGTACAAATGAGCGCCCTGGATCTGCAGCCCTATCGGGATGGTCGACTGGACCTTGTCGGCGATCGACTCAGAAACTTTCATGCTGTCGTGCCTGCCTTTCGCACATCACAATTGGAATTCAGGTGTTCGAACGATCAGGCCATCCCACGCTTCCGAGGCCACCATCTGGCACGACAACCGAGACGTGGGTTCACGCTCGGGGTTCATCGCCAGCATCTCCTCCTCGTCGGCGCCGGACAGACCCACCTCTCCTGACCACTGCGGGTCGACGATCACATGGCAGGTGCCACAGGCCGTTTCGCCCCCACAGTCTCCATCGATCCCCGGCACAGCATTGTCGGTTGCAATCTGCATCAGCGAGCGACCTTCGACCAGAGCCGCCTCGTGCTTCTCACCATCGTGGGCGACGAAAATTACAGCTGCCATGTCAACTCCTCGTTTTCCGGCGTGATTGACGAAAGTGTCGTCGCAAACGCGGGTGACGGCTATGTTCGGTGGAGTCATAAACTTGTGAATTCGGGTCAAAGGGGTCACCGTGAAGCTGAGCGACGAGGGCGTGCCACCGCTTGCGTTCGTTCAGTTGCTCGAACGCCGCGCACTCGACCCTGACGCCGCCGCGCGGCTTCGTGTGATCATGCACCGCGAAGGAACCAGTGAAGCGACGCTCATTCAGCATGACGTTCAGGCACCGATACGGTGGTTTCGGGAGGTCTATCCCGAACTCGATATCGCCCAGGCCACTCGACTCGGATTTGCGTTTGCCGAGCAGGCCCAGTTGACATCGTTCGGGCCTCTGAGTTCACCTTTGATCAGCGCTGGTTCGGTCGCCGAGATCGTCGATCTCCTGACATACCTACCATTGATCTCCACGGCGTTGAAGTCGCAGTTCCACACCGGCGACTACGGTCTGATCGTCGGGCTCACTGCGCACACAGGCGATTCCGCACTGGACTGCTTGGTCATCACCTACGGTGGGTCGGCGTTACTACGACTGCTGGACATGCTCGCCGGTGACATATCGCCGGTGACACTCCATCTGAGCTGGCCGGAGCCGGCCGAGGTGAGCCACGACGAAGGTCCGGGGGCGAATCGCCGGTTCTTCGACGCTCCGATTTCCTTCGTCCACGTACCCGAGGAGACCCTCAACAAGGCTTGTCGCTTCTCGGACCCCCTCGCATATCGTCTCGCTATCGCTGATCTGCAGCGAACACTCGCCCAGCGGAGTGGGTCCATGTCATCCGCCGAGAAGGTGAGGCAACAGTTGGAAAAGGACCTCGGACAGCGAACCAACCATGATGTTGCACAAGCATTGTCGATGTCGAGTAGCACGTTGAAACGGCGGCTTGCCGAAGAAGGAACCACCTATAGCAAGGTGCGCCACTCGCTGCTGTACGAGCGCGCGATGCTACGGCTCCTCGACCGATCGGTTTCGGTCAGCGAGATCGCTACCGAACTCGGATACAGCGACCTCGCCAACTTCTCTCACGCCTTCAAACGCTGGACCGGACGCTCTCCGAAAGATTTCCGAAATCCCCGACTCTCAGACGACCCGGATTCGACGTAGACCCCGCAGAACGGGGTCGAGATCGATGCCTCGTTCGTTCGCGGCCTGATCGATCTTCATCTCGGAGATTTCTGAGACGTCACCGCCTCCCTGCCGTGAGAAGAAGAGTGTGTGCAAACCCGAGTACCAACCACTAGTCACTCGACGGTGTCGGCCGGCACGCGTGCGGTCTCCGATTCGAGAAAGTCGACGAGAGCTTCCAACAGGCTGTCCGCGCGGGTTTCGACATCGGCCAGGACAGAGTCCACGTCGTCGAGAAGACCGTGGGCGTGTCTACGCGCAAGCGTTCCGCGTTCGTAGTAGCCGGGGTCGAGTAGAACCCGCGGTACTGGATCCGGTGCCGCGATCTGCTCCGGATGTTGTGACCGCGCAGTGGGCTGCAGGTGGGTGGGTGCCCTTCCGTCCCAGTGCATTCGCACGATGCCCGCTACCGCACGGGCGGTCAGCGGGGTCGCAGCCAACGGGGTGTGGCCCCACCGGTCGATCGCAGTCGACAGCGGATGTTGACCGGCCGGGTCGAAATACCGGTCGTATCCGCCGAGCCCGGTGCCGTCCACGGCATCGAAAGCGTCGGCGAGCATTCGGGTGCTCGGATACCGGGCCTGATGGCCGAGCACCTCACACCAGCGCTGGTACACCGTGCGCGGAGAAATGCCCGTCCCCGCCAGCGCGAGGGAGGTGAGGGTATGAACGCCGCGGCCTGTCTCGATGCGAAGGGCGTCGAGACCCGCATCGGCGGTGACATCGCATGCCCGCAGGGCCGCGATCTGCGTGTACGGCAGACCTGTCGTAGCGAGCGTGAGGATCAGCGCGTCTCTGCGCGCGAACAACGCTGACGGCCAACCGTATTCGGGGAGTCGGGCGATGATTCCGCCGATCACGGCTGCCACCTCCTGCAGGCGCGACGTGCGGGCCCCATCCAGCGCAGCCCGGACGGTCTCAGCGCGCCCTGGAGGAGGTAATAGATGCCGATGATGAGCGGAGTCGATCACCGCGATCCGGCGGCGTTGGGTCGTCGGCGCGGCGGGGTGCGCATACAGGAACCGAGCAAGTGACTCAGGAGAGGCCGCCAATGGGGGTTCGCCATGGGCGGTGCACCAGTCCTCGAACAGTGACCACGTGTGCCGATCCCGCCTCGGTATCGACGTGTTCGTGATGTCCGATGCACGTATCGGACAAGGGCGGTCGTCGTGGTCAGCATCTACCCCTGTCGTCCCGTCGCCGCTCACTGGTTCGGTCGGGTGCCTGGTCATAGGCCGAGCTCGGTGACGGCGTTGCCGACCAGTGGCGCATTCTCGTGAGCGTATGTTTCGACCATTGCGGGTGTGGTGTGCCCGGTTTGGCGCATGATCGCATGCGCGTCGGCACCGTTGCGGAAGGCCTGCGTGACGAAGCCGGAACGGAGGGAATGCCCGCCGAGCTGGGCGACGGTGTCGGGGCCGTATCCAGCTCGAGTAGCGCGGCGGCGGATCGCCGCGTGCACCGCGGCTCCGGACAGGGCTGTGTCGGAGAGGTTGCCGTTCTTGCGGACGGACCGAAACAGAGGGGACCGTTTCTCGACTACAGGAAGGGTGCCGCGGCAGATATGGGAGTCGAATTCCACTGCGCGGGAAAGTATTCGGATGACAGCAACTCTGCCGCCGGTGTCGAACGCTGCGACGATCTGCAGCCATCGCACCCACGCGCAGACCGGACATGACTCGTGGCGGTCGGTGAACGGGAGTGCTTTCACGGTTCCGGTGCCGTCCTGGTCGGTCTTCGATTTGCGGATACGTACGTGCGCGCCGTCGAGGCGGTCGCGGTGGACATCGCGGCATTCGAGCGCTACGAGTTCGCTGCGGCGGAATGCGCCGGTGTAGCCCATCAGGAGCAGCGCAGTGTCGCGGCGTTCGAGGACCTCCGACGCCCACCCGGCCCCACCTCGACGCGCGTAATCGACGATCGTAGTGATGTCGGAGGTCAGCAGCGGTGCGCGCGGGTTACGGGGCCGCTCCCCCGCAGACGCGTAATCCCGCCGAATACCCGAGAGAGTGGCGCGCACCATCTCGTGCCCGCACGGGTTGTCGTAGCCGGTAGCGCGGTGGCGGTCCGCGACCGCCGCGATCCATTTGCCGAACGTCGACGGCGCATACGCCCGCGTCCCGTCGACGGTGAGCGTGTCGGCAGCCGCAACGAGATAGGCCGCCACCGTAGCGGGATGCGCCGGCAACGCGTGGTGCCCGGCGACGGTGCACCAGGTCTCGAAGCGTCGCCACGCCGAATCGTAGGCGCGGCGGGTAGCACCGGACCGTGCCGACGCCATCGACCGTTCGATCCGAGCGGCGACCTCGCCCGACAGGTCCGGAAACACCTCCGCACTCCTCACCGGGACGACTGAATCCGTGTCCAGGACCTCACCTAGCTGCCGATCTGCCATGACAGGGACTGTAGCGAGCACCCCCGACAGCTCTTTCGAGTTGAAACGCGCTGAGCAGGGATTTAGACGAAGACGGTGCGGGAACGGAAATTCTCGTCGGTCACCGCACACAGACCGTGGGTGACTACAGGAGGCGATTGATTCCCGCGTAAAAGCGGGCGTAGAAAAACGTGGGGTGATCATGCGCGCTTCAGTCCCAGTCCAGTCGGATGCCGAGCTCGACGAAGGCATAGGCCAGCTCATCGATGTCTTCTTCGGTGCGGCAACCCGTTCTCGCCAATCCGAACAGAGATCGGGCGGCGTCGCTGTCGACGCGGGCGGCGGCGACAGCGGCATCGATCGCCGCAATCACACCGTCCCAAGCGCTGCGGGCGGGTACCGGACTGCGAGACCTTGTCGGAGCGGTCCCCGGATCGACCGGCTCGTACCGTCGCGGCCGCAGCAAGCAGGCATCAGCACCGCTCGCGGCCATCTCATCGTTCTCCACCGCGATGATCGCGGTCGCGGCGGCAAACAAAACCTTCGCTTGCTCGTCCCACCGCAGTTGCTCGAACGGAACCCATGATGTCCGGAGCGGGCGAGAATGGCCGGTGGACTTCCAGATCGCGCTCAGTGGCTTCGCCCACCATCCGGTGCGGACCAGCGGCGTCGATACCTCGTCGACGACGGTACGCAGCAGCCTGAACCACACTGCGGCATGAACACGGCCCGCGCCGAGCTCGACCGACCCGCTCGTCAATGCGGCGGCGGTGCGCCGGTCGATTTCTGCGACGACTGCCGGTACCGGTATCGGTGATGCGTGATCGTCCGAGCCTGCTGGTGTCCTCTCCCAGAAGACCAGCCTGCCGGGTACGACACTGCAGAATTCCAGTCGACAGTGATGTTTCGTGCAGCTGGTCAGCATCGGGTACTGATGAGCCATCATGACCGCGATATCGGCGTCTGTGTCGAGGTCGTCGATACACAAGGGACATGCCCGCGTATCGAGCTTGCTCACCCAGGGAAGCCACATGCCGGCGGGCGGTGCGCGTCGACGTCGATCTGCCATCGCCAGACCCGCCGGTAGTAGGACAGAGAACTGATGGGCGTAGGTGTCGAAGTCACATTCGGCGGGGTCGGTGCTGTCGAGGAGCCAGGGCGTGCACCCCGCTAGCGTCATCTCACGCAGCCGTTCCGCCGCACAGGTGCTCCTCTGGGCGAGGGCGTCCAGCACCGGCTCGGGTGTGTAGCGGTCCAGGTCCACGCCCGGACTCTCGAAGCCGAGCCCGTCGAGAAGGTCCGCTGTATTGATCAACGAATACAGTGCGCTGGTCCGGGCCAGCCACGACATCAGAGTCTCACCAGGTAGTGGTTGCGGGTGAAGGGGCCACCGCGGATACGCACTGTGGGCGAGCGCTGTGTGCGCTGCAGGGGCATCGGATGGAATTGTCATGCCAGGTGCCGCTCGAAGTGGCGGCGGCGTTCGGTAGGCCCGGAGTAGACGGTCTGCGTCAACACCTGTGAGGTGATCGCTTCCTCTCCGGCCTCTAATGCGGTCACTGCGGCCGCGGTCAACAGCGTGGCCAGTTCGCCGATGGTGCCCTCACACCGGGTGAGGAGGTAGTCGGTCATCTCCGCCGATGTCAGATGCGAGGGCGCACGCAATGGGAAGCTGGCGGTGAAACTCGCCAGCAGGGAGCGGGTGTCGGTGTCGTTGGTCCAGATCGGCAGCGTCATGGGGTGAAAACGGTTCTCCAACTGCCCATCGCTGCGGATAGCGAGGTACGCCTCTCGGGTACCGACTCCGACGAGAGGGATCCGCAGCTCGTTGCCAAGAAACCGCAACAGGTTCAGAAATTCTCGGCGCACGTTGTCGCGGCCGGCAAGAACATTGTGGAGCTCGTCGATGATCAGCATCCGCACCCCGGTCGCTCGCAGCAGCGTAACCGCTTGCTGTTCGAGTTCGTGAACGCGGCTTCGCGGGCGCATCGGCGTTCCGAGTGCCGCGAGCATCGCCAGGTAGAACCGTCCGGGTGCTGGGTCCGGGGGCATCTGCATACACAGCACCGGTATCTGCTCACGGTCGGGCAAGGTGACCGCAGGGTGCGCACGCCGGAACTTCTCGATGATCATCGACTTGCCGTTGTTCGTCGGTCCGATCAGAAGCAGGTTCGGCATTCGTTGCCGATCCGGCCACCCCAGCAACGTCTCGAGGTGCTCGATCACCGACCGTGCACGCGGATACCCGATCCACCGTTCCGTGCGAATGTGCCTGATGCGTTGCGCGGCAGGGAGAACCGCGATCGGTCTGACCGAACTGCGCAGATGGTTGAGGTCCGCACTACCGGGGTCGATGTCTTGGCAGCTACGGTCGTCGCCGTCGCCTGCGGGCGTGATTCGGGGGTCGTTGTTCACCGTTTCACCATTCTTCGATGTCGTCGAAGATCGGAACCGACACGTCGTCGGTGCCTGGGCCAAGCTCGGGCGGGCCCATCGCGTTCGGTGATGTCACGACGCTGCTCAGGTGCGCACGACGACTGCGGTTACGTCGAGCCCGTCTGGTGTCCTTCTGCGCCGATGTTGCGATCTCTCGCATCTTGTCGATCATCGAGAACAAGGCGTGTTCGTCGATATGTGCTCGGCCGTGTTCGCGCAGTCGTGTCACTGCTGCGCGATGTTCCCACAAGGTCACCGCTGGATGTGACATCGTTCGATACGGCACCTCGATGTATCCGCCGCCGCTGTCGGGGTCCAGGACCCACACCCTGCTCAGATCTCGTGGGTCCCGGCGGATCACAAACTGGCCCAGGGTCTCTCGTCGGGCGATCCACGGTTTCAGAGCGTTCGCGAAGTACTGGATGTGGTCGATGACGAACCCCGTCCGCGTCAGGCGACGGCGGATGACGGGAAGGAAGTCCACCAGGAATGCGGTCTCGTCCACCACCGTCGAGCTCGCCAGAGCACTGTCAGCGTCGGTGCTGCTGGTCCACCGCGCAGCCGGGCTCTGCCGGAGGCCGGTGTGCACCTCTGCGTGATACGCCGCGACCGCCAGGACCAGCCAGCGTTCCAGTTCTCGTAACGTCAACGCCGCCTTACTATCCGAGTCGTAGCTGCCCCGCTGAGTTGGGTTCGAGAATGTGGTGCCGGGGAGTTCGTGGACCTGGGTCATGACGGTGCCGATGATGCGTTCGACGATCCCGCCGTAATGCGGCCTGCCGGGTGGGCGGTAGCCGAGGTCGATGCCGTGTTGCTCGCAACCGCGCTGGAGCGCTTCACTTTTGAACTCGGAAGCGTTGTCGATGTACAGGCGGTGCGGCTTTCCGGCCATCGGCCACCGCACATCCGCGCCGAGGCCCAGAGAGTCGATCCATACGCTTTTGTCCGAGCACACCCGGCCCAGACACAACCCGACCGACACTGCGGACGGCGGATCGAGAGTTACCACGAACCCAGGTATGCAGCGGCTGAGGACATCGATGGCAATCGTGAGATAAGGACGTCCGATCGGCGCCCGGTCGTATTCGTCGACGATCATCAGATCGACCACGGTGTGATCGATCTGTACTTGCTGGAGAACGGCCGTCACCGGCGGCGGGACATCGCCCGCGGATTGCCGCGACCTGGCGGCGTCCGGTCCGCCACGTGAGCGTGCGACACGGCCCGGGTGCATTGCTGCGATCCGGGCATTGACTGTGTTGCGGGCTGGGATCGGGAGTCCGGCGCGGTGACAGGCCTGCGCGATACGACGATGTAGTGCAGCGACACTGAGTTTCTGACGAGCCAGGAATTCACGGTTGATGTGCTCGGTGATCACGTCTTCCACCTCGTCTGGCACGCGGGAGCGTCCACGTCCGCCTGCGGGCGCGGAGACCAGTAGATCGGTAACCGCCCCTTCCCCATTCCGGAGTATGGACAGCAGCGCGTACACCCGCCGGGGCGAGACACTCAACTGTTGCGCTGCATCCTCGACCGCGGAGGTACCGATCGCGGATCGATTCATCAGCTCGTTGAGCACTGCGAACCGTGCCCGTGCCTGCTCCCACTGCTCGGCCGACGCGGTCAAGACACCAGCCTCGACGACGTCGAACTTCTCCGCATCCATTGCAGCCTCCGAACACCCGACCCAGGTGACCGATTGTGCAGTCCACTTCTGCACTCAGAATGTCAGAAGACCACTGCAATCGGAGGTGAAACCCCAGGAAAACATGACGCCCACTTCTGAAACTGACAACGGATACGCAAGGGTCTCGACCGCCGAACAGAACCTTGATTTGCAGAGCGACGCTCTGAGCGCTTTCGGCTGCGAACGCATCTTCACCGACACCGCGAGCGGATACACCACCACCCGGCCGGCACTGACGGAGCTGCTCGAGATCCTGCTGCCCGGTGACGTGCTCACTGTCTGGCGACTCGACCGGCTCGGCCGCAACCTCCCTCATTTGATCGAACTCATTGCAGACCTTAAGGCCAGGGGGGTGGCATTCGCGTCGGTCACCGAGCAGATCGACACCACCACCGCCGGCGGAGAACTCGTCTTCCACATCTTCGGCGCACTCGCCAGCTTCGAACGCCAACTACTCCGCGAACGCACACACGCAGGCCTCGCCGCCGCCCGCGAACGAGGAAAGGTCGGCGGCCGCCCGCCCGCACTTACTGTCACCAAAAAGCGGGAAGCAACTCGAATGCGCAATCAGGGCAACACAATCGGCGACATCGCAGACGCACTCGGCGTCAGTAAACGCACCCTATACCGCCACTTCACGAACACAGCCCATCGGTCCCCGAATTGAACTACCATCGAGAAATGTCGCCGAATCTTCCTCAAGGACAGTCGATCTTGGTCCGGACAGACTTCACCGACGACGCTGCATGGCGCGCGCTGCTGCAGGACGCGCAGGCTGTTCACACGGATACAGCCGGGTTCGATGCACAGGCGGTGCTCACACCGGTGGACAACCGCGACTTCGACGGTTGGACAGTCGCTATGCTGCTCGACCTCGACGTCGACAGTGGGTACCTGTTTGTTGCTGACGCGCGGACCTTCGCGGATCCGGAACGGCCCATTCTTGTGCTGGACACAGACCAGGTGGAAGACAGCGATCCCGAAGAGCCGACCAGTTTCCGGGTGGTCCCCGACCAGCTCGCCTCCGTTGAGAACAATCTGTCGATCGCCAATTTGGGCTTCATCGACTATGCCGAAAGTGCTGGTGCGGACGGAGTGTTCCGTGGGCTGCCGTCGTAGGAGCAGGTGAAGTCACCGGCTGCAGTCCCCGTCCATTCGTCGCGTACCTACACCACGTACTGGAACTCAGGATCGTCGTAGATTTGCAAAGTGCGCCCGGGACACCGCTCCGAAAACTGCCAGGAGGGACGGCCTCGTTAGAGCACAGCAGTGGACACCAACTAGGCACCGTATGCACTTCGTCTACCAAAGCTGCATGATGCACGAGCTGCGCATCCGAACTCTGAGCTGGGGATTAATAGCCCCGGTGATTGTGAAGGTTCGAAACTGCGTCTACAGTTGGACTTAGGCAAACAGTGGACACAAGCCCACAAAGGGCGACTACCAAGGTGCTCTAACACCCAGATAGCCGCCCCTTGCCCGAGGTCTCCTCTTGTCAGCGCCGGCGGGTCAAGCTAGCAGCCAACTGGAGTCCTAGAGCCAGCAGCTCGATCACCAGTAACACGGTGGTCGAGCTGTTGCCGTATACAAGCAGCATTGCTACCCCTCGCATACACATCGCACCCTGCGTACACGCAGTCGCAACGCTCTCGGCCCGCGAAGGCCTCGGTTCTTCAGGTGGATCAGGCGTCGAAGCCATCACCGCCCCCTTTCCTGTTGCACCCGACGGACGGTCCGACGGGAGGGCAATCCCCGGTGGGAGGACTGCCGAAAGGGAAGGCGCATCATCGCGCCTAGGGGGCAAAGAGGGCGGGAGGTTCGTCCCACCGATCCACTTTCGCTATTCAATTGGAACTACGTGATACCAACGCTACGAACCACAAGATGTCGCGTTCAGGACCACGCCCTCATACTACTGGGTGGCTGCGACAGCATGGGCACGATGACACCCCTAAAAGGCCTCTGATTGCTCCACAGGCGCATTTTTTCGGCGTGTCGCGAAATTGAACCACCGATCGAGTCACGATGTCAGAACAGTCTTCATGCGGAACCTGTTATTCAGCTGCGCTCGCGATCTCAAAGAACAGATGCAGGGTTCGCAAGGACGATGTAGCACCCGACGAGACGACTCAGTAAATGTCGGCACGGTCGGAAACCGCTGTGCGCAGGATGCGTGGCGCTGTTGTCTTGGCCGACCGAGCAACGACCCGCGTCGGCGGTCTCGATGCTCGTCGGGACGGTTGGTCAGGTCTTCACCAGCCCCCAGGGTGCCCCAGTTCTGCACTCTGTTCGCGCAGACGGTTCGTCATGATCCGTCTCGTGCTGTTGGACAGACGCTTTCGACCAAGACTGCTGAAGGTCGCCTCCAATTCTGCGCTCGTCTCGCGCCACTGCTCAGCGGCAGCCGAAGCGTATTTAGGGATTGTCTTACTCAACCGCTCCCGTACCCGCACGCTCGGATTGGCTCCTTTGAACAGGTCGTTAAAGTGAAGCTCGTTCCGAACCTCGAGCAGCGCATCCTCGTCGACATCGCCAGCAAACTGACGTCCAGTCTCGATCACGAAAAACCCGAGTTGCTTGGCCATCCAGTAAGTCGTCGGGTGGGTTTTCCTGCATACCAGGATCGGTAAGATGAGCTGGTCAGGACGGCTATTTTGTAAACGGCTTGCCTTACCGAGTAGCTGGTACAGCTCAACGGAATTGGGATAGATCCAGCCGCGAATGTTCTTGACCTCGATGAGCACCGTCACCGGCGACATAGGTAGTCCATTTTTCAATGGCACCATGAACCCCGCGCTATCGACTGGCCCGCTGAGCTGCACACCCAGCAGTGTCGATGCTTCTCCGGCACCAGGAACCGCGGGCTGTAGCGCACCGGACTCAATCACAGCGAGTCGAACGGCTGTCTCTCCGGCTGGGCCGATCAAGCCCTGCGGATAGCGTTTAGTGCCCTGTGCCCATCCCTGATACCGCGAGTACAGCAGCCGCTTCCGGGCAGCCGACCGATCAATTTTCGTTGCTCGTCGACGCCGGTCAACGGGCTGAATGGTGGCAATCTGCCTGCGGCCGCGGGTTGCCCGGCCTTCTTCCCAGACGATCTCCTCATCGCGCTTTAGCTGTTGCAGTGCTGTCGTGATGTGGTGGGGGTCGACGTTGCCGGCCGAACCCGCCCAATTGGCCTCGGCGATCCGGCTCTCCAACTCGGAATGGACCACCGCGTGGTGGTCCGCCAGGACGGCCCGGACGCGCTCCACAGCGAGCTCGACGTACTCGGACTTGTCCACACGTCGAGTATCGCAAAATTACGTTTCACCGCATCCAAGACGCCATATATAGAAGTTATTGTGGGTGACGCGGTGGAGCGGGCACGAGACGATGCTCGATTCGGCCTGATTCGCCAGCTCACGGGCCCAGCAGATCAGAGATGGCTCGACCGACACGTGGCCTTTAGCTCCTCAAGCTCTTCCCACTGCCGACCCGTCGCCAAAAGCTCGTCGGTGAAGGCTTCAGCTGCGTCGGCGGGCAACCAATCGTAGAACGCAAGGACATCGTCCTGGTACGCCGAGACCAACGGAACTACCGCAATACCTTCAGCGATGTTCTGCTCGATGTAGGCCCACGCGGGCGACGACCAATTGGACCACTTCAACATGGGTTCCGCCATGAGCGTCACTTCATGCCGCAGATCGCCGGACCCCTCGCCGACAGGCCATTTGAGGGAGGCATTCAACGTCGGAACACTGTAGTGGCAGCAGTAGTTTCGGAGGTCCTGGAGGAACTTGTACTCCGGCTTATCGAAGTGCAACTTCGTCTTCTCGGCGCACTCTTTCTTGGCCCACCGCGCTGGCTCGCCGCCGGCCTTTTCGCTCAGTTTCGTGATGTTGGCCCGGGTGGTGTCTACCAACGCGGACCGAGCCAAGCAGTAGTTGATCAACAACCGCACAGTCTCCTGAACGAACTCACCTGTCATCTTCTCGCTGATATTCGTATAGTCCTCGACGTACAAGTGCTCCCGCAGCTCATAAGCGTTGCGTTCCAACACTTCCTGCATGGAGGCGACCACTTTGAGACCCACCTGAAATCGGAAACCCGGAGTCAAACGAACCGCTTTGTCTGCGTCAGCGCAGCGGTTGCACACGGAAGACGCCAAGACAAGGCTCCTAACTCGATCATGTTGTAGTCCAACCAGAGTAGCTGCACCAGCAAACCCATAAAGCGATGTCGGAGCGGTGCTCAACCCAGGTCTCGCCTCCACCAACCAGCGCTACCGCGACACCGAGCGTTGCCGGTCTCCGTCGCTCCCGCACAATCACGTTGCGAGCTCCGCGGCCGCGAAGTGGCCACGTCGGCGGCGTCGACCAGCGATCGGTGTTCCGCCTTCGGCGGTGCCGGCCACCCTGCGGGCGTCCCCCGAACCGAGCTCCGCTGCGCTCCGCACCGCGAAAAAGCATTCGATTTCTTGTCGCACATCTGGCTCCCGGCGATACTGCATCACCCGTGCCCGCCGCCTCAACCCCTCGCTCCGCTGCGCTACGGCCCATGGCTCCGAACACTTTTCGTCCCGCACTCGCTGCGCTCCCACGAAAACTGTCCAGCCGCGGCGTTGCCCCGTCGTCCACGTGCGCTGCTGTCTCTCCTCACGCCAGATGACGGCGAAAAGAAATTGGCAACAGCAGGCCGGGGGACCGGTCACGAGGGAGAGGGGCCAGTCATGGCATCACGAACCAAGACCAGCGCAGCGGACAAAGCCGAAGCACGCCGCGAGCTGGCGGCATCACTGCACACCTCGATCACCGAGAAGGTAGCCGAGCTGACCAGCTCCGACACGTGGCGCGCCTACCTCGACCACGTGGCCTCCTTCCACTCCTACAGCACTGGCAGGGTTGCCGTATTCGACCCTGCGAATAGCGAGACTCAGGAGTGGCGGTCGGCGGCGTAGTTCGCCCATTGGCCGCTGGCTCGGAGCGTGTGCTGCGCGACGGTGTGTGCGTTCAGACCCAGCATCGCGGCGAGTGCGCTCGGTGGGAGCTCTCGGGTGAGGTGGGCGATGGCGGACAGTCTCAGGGCCTGCGGACTGATACCGATGCGACGCAACCGGTTACCGAGCGCCGTCGCCGTGAGTGGTATGTCAGCACGGTGACCGGGGAAGAGCCATGTCTGAGGTATCTGCTCGGCGGTTCCTGCGCGTCGTGGTCGGGGTAGTTGCAGTGCGATCTGGGCGAACGGATCCGGTAGCAGAAGCGTGTCGGCGCTGCCGAGCCGCAGTTCCACCCCGGCGTCGGTTTCGGTGACGTGGGCAGTGGTGAGTCCGGCGATACGGGTCAGTGGTTGGGCGAACAGCGCGATCAAGGCGCCGGCGAGCCGGTCGGCGGGGTCCAGAGACTCGTCGTGGACGAGGCGTCGGCAGATCTGCCACCTCTCGTCGTCGTCGGTGGGGACTTCCGCTCGGCCTCGGTAGCTCGAGGGGAGGGTGAGTGTGCGGGGTAGGTGCCGGTTGCGTCGTGCCCACGTCAGGAAGGACCGCACGCGCCAGTGGGCGGCTCCAGGCGCGCTGAACCAGGTGTCGATGTCGTGTTGTGTGCACTCGCCGAGCTCTGTCGAGCGCTGCTGCAGCAAGTCGAGGAACAGTGCCGATTGGCGAATCTGTGAGCGAGCGTTCTGGGCGCCGACATGGCCTTCCCGCTTCTCGGTCGCCGCGCGCAATCTGGGGAGTACGGCCCACTGTGTCCACCGGGTCAGGAGTGCGCGGTGGTTCGGGGTCAGGCTGCTCAGTAGTTGGGGGAGTTGGGCTTCGAGGCGGCGCAGGCTGCGGTCGAGGTCCGGGCCGAGGATGCCGGTGGCGACGAGGAGTGAGCGCAGGTGCTCGACCGACTTCGGGTGCGGGAGGGTGTCGAACGAGGTGTGTGTGAGGGCTGTGCTTCCGTCCTGGATGGAGAGCAGCAGGGGTGTGGTGCGGATCAGCCACCGGCGGGTGGTGACGGGTTCGGCGTGCAGGAGCGGCTGCCGCAGCGGTGCGAGGGGGCCGTCGGCATGAGGAGGGATTATCGCGTCGAGGCGGCGGGTCAGTGTGCACCGGTGACAGAGGGTGTCGCCTTCGGCGCCGGTGAGAGCTGATCCTGTTGCATCGCAACAGGTGCAGGTGCGACGCGCCTTCTGGCGGCACCACCGGCAGGTGTCGGCGTCGTCCAACAGTTTGTCCGGCTTTCTGCAGCCGGCGCACGTACCGCGGTGCTGCGTGGCTCGTTTTCTGCAGCGGTCGCACACCGTCATGCCGCGAACCTCGGCGGTGGTGCAGATGCGACACCGTCCTGCGATCACTGTCGCCGGATGTCGGCGCGTCGTGGTGTGCGGGTCTTGGCGCGGGTGGTCGCGGCAGCGGTGTCGGGGCGGTGTGTCGATGTTCCGGTCGCGGTCCCTGTGGCGGGTTCGGCGATCGGTTCGATGAGGTCGTTGGGTGTGCAGGTGAGGATGTCGCACAGTGCCATCAGCGTGCGCAGGCTCAGACGTTCGGGTGTCCCGGTGACCAGGCGATACACCTGTGCTTCGGAGAGTGTGATGCCCCGTTCGGCGAGGAGGGGTCCGAGTCCGGTGGTCGCGAAGATGCCCTGGTCGGCCAGGAGGCGGCGCAGATGCCACTGGTAGTTCAGCTGCGGGTGCGGCATCAGTTCTCCTCGTCGGTGCTCGCGGTGGTGAACGCCCGACTCAGTGCTCGTCGGAGGGCGTTGTTCTTGTAATCGGTGCCGACGCTGGTGTAGATCGCGGTGGTCGATCCCCAGGAGTGTCCGAGTTGTTGTTGGACGAAGAGGTGATCGAACCCGTCCTCGAGCAGATGTGTCGCATACGAGTGGCGCAGACAGTGCGGGCCGAGGTGCTTCTCGAGCCCGACGGCGTCGCGGTACTCGGCGAACCGTTGGGAGATCGACACCGCTCCCACCCGTGCGCTGCGCTCGGTGGGCCAGAGGGCGAGTTGGTCGGAGTCGTAGAGGGGCCGGATCTCGGTGACCCACTCGTCGACGGCCTCGGCGGCCCATTCCATGGTGGTCAGGACCGTGCGGCGCCGCGGCGGTCCGCCGGAGAGGGCTTTGCCGTGGCGCACCGACAGCGCCCCGTAGCGGCCGAACTCGGTGGCCGCGGGGTTGGCGGTCCAGTCGACGGTGTCGAGCATCGAGGCCTCCCGGCGGCGTAGGCCCCAGGCGTAGATCACCTTGAACAGCGTGGCGTCGCGATAGCTCGCCAGCCATCCTTTGCGGCCGGAGGCGCGCCGACCCGGTTCACCCGGGTGTCGCAGTAGTCGAAGAACGCCTGCAGCTCGTCGCGGGTCAGCGGCCGATTGCCGGGTCGCCCTTCATAGTCGCTGCGGTGCACGACCATGTTCCACTCGTGGAAGATCTGCACCGGGTGCACCCCGAAGTGCCGCTCACAGACCTCGTGCCACCGGTAGCGGACGTCGGAGATGTAGCTGCAGAAAAGCGATGCCGCCATCTGATACAGCCGCACCGTCGAATGCGCGGCTCCCGACTCCACCAGATGCGTCGTCCACTCCTCGACGTCCGCCGACGACCACTGCCACGGGTAGTCGTTGGTGAAGACCACCAACCGGCGCACGATCTGTGTCCGCCGCTCGATGGTCAGGTTCGCGAGCATCCGCGAGCGCTGCTGTTGCTCCCACCCTTCGATCATCGCCGCGAGCACGGTCTCCTCGGGCGCGAGCAGCGACAGACCGTCTCGCATCAGGTGATCTGCCGACCCCCCGGCGCGAGAAGCGCCGGACCCGACGGTATCCATGGCCGACATCGCATGAACGTATCATGCATCCAATGCAAGTTTCGTGATGACGCCGATGGATGCGTGGTGATCAACGGCTCCGCCGGTCAGGAAGTGGTGACAGCGTCACCGTCACCGTCGACGACCGGGCTTTCGGTCCGAATAGTGTTCGTGGAGAACGTGAGCAGGTTCCCATCGCCGTCGACGGTCGCGAATTCCGTCGTCCCCCAGTCCGTCGCGACGGGGTGGCCGGCGTCTGCCGGGTGCAGAACGCCCGCGCGCGAGAGTTCGTCGTACAGTTCCGTGATCTCGTCGACGGTGATGCGGCAACTGGCCGTTCCGGCGAGGAAGGTCTCCGCTCCGCTGCACACCGGCCACGGCGCAGGGTCGGTGCGGGTGGTCCAGCTGTCGTCGTCGGAGGCCCACAGGTGGATCTCGACGTCGTCTCGAGTGAGCTTGGCGAAGGTGGGATCGGAGTACTGCGCCGTGAAGCCGAAGGCGCGGGTGTAGACGGCGATCGCGGTCTCGATGTGCCGTACCGGCAGCGCGGGGACCGCTCTGGACATAGCCATGGGCAACACTAACGCCGGCGAACGCCACGAGGGAGTGAACGCTGCCGTGCCTTAGGGGAGTGCGTGCAGGTCGAGGTTCACTGGTCGCCGCGCGGGCGCTACCGCTCAGTGTTCGACCGGGGCGGCGGGACGCGACCCTTCGCTGCGTTCATCGTTGCAGCGCTTCGCCTTTCGATTGCAGCGACGCGGCGAGTTGGTCGACGGTCGGCAGACCCGCCAGGCCGCGGTCGGTCGAGTAGACGCGGCAGGCGAGTTCGGTCAGTTGCACGGCATCGTCGAAGGCATCGACGCCGTCGACAAGGATGGTCGGTGAGCCGGCGAAGGCCGACGCCGCTGCCTCGGCGTCGGACGAGATCAGCCGGTGACCGATCTCGATGTCCGACTGTCCGATCAGGCTGGCCGCAGCGCGAACCCGGTCCGCAGCTTCCTGCCAGTTCGGGCACCCGTCGAAGTACAAGATTTCCACCTTCATACGAGCGAGTCTGCCCTCGAATCGGATGGCGTGCCGGTGCGGCCACAACGGGCGTCGGTTCATGGTGAGATCGTGTCGGCTGCAACGGGCGGGGCGGCGATCGTGCATCTGATGCTATTCCGCATCCTTTTTCAATAATGTCCTGTTGATCCTCGCCCAGAAGCCCGAGGCAACGCAGGTCGCCGGATTCCGTGCCTGGCAACAGCGCGGGCGGCAGGTTCGCAAGGGGCAGAGGGCGATCCGGATCTACGGCTACAGCTCCCGCATCGTCACCGAGACCGATCCCGACACCGGCGACGAAGAGACCCGCAAGGTGCCCACGTTCCCGATTCTGTCGGTGTTCGACCACTCCCAGACCGACCCGATCGAGGGACACCCGCAGCCCGAGGAAATCGCCCAGCTGCTCACCGGCGCCGATCCGGATGCGATCTACGACCGCGTGGCAGCGGTCATGACCGGCCGAGGCTGGACCGTCACCCGCGAGGCGATCCCCAGCAGCGCGAACGGCTACACCACCACCGACGGCTCCCACCGGATCGTCGTCGACGCAGCCCTCGAACCCGCAGCGGCCGCGAAAACGATGATCCACGAGGCAGCGCACGCGATCATGCACGCACCCGACCTCATCGGACCCGAAGCCCGAAAGGACCTGCATCGCGGCCGGATGGAGGTCGAAGCCGAATCCGTCGCCTACGTGCTGGCCGGGATGCTCCGACTCGACACCAGCGCCTACAGCGTCGGCTACATCGCCGGATGGGCCGCAGGAGACCTCGAGCAGGTCACTGCCACCGCGAAAGCAGTACTGACCGCAGTCCACGATCTGGCCGACGCCCTCGATCCTGCCGACGCCGAGTCGGACGACGGCGAGGACACCGGGACCGGGGCAGCCGCCTCATATGGAGGTCGGCCTGTCAACGACGGCATGGTGAAGCGGTGGCACGCACCGTCGTGTGTGCCACCGCTTCCTGTTGCCGGGATGGTGATCGATGCGAGTGGGAGGTGAGCGTGTCGTAGTGTTCGACGCGTCGTCAACTCTCATATACGCGGGTTGGTTACCGCAGGACGGACTGTTTCGGCTGGAGTGGATCGCAAGTCTATGAGTCGAGCGTGATCCCAACGCGCAGTTGAGGATTGCTCATAGGCGGCTAGCGGGTCACTCCCAGACGCTCGGCCACATCCCACATCGTCGTCGACCGTTCATTCCGGACATCTATCCCGACGCAGATCGCTACTTCGGCGTCGGAGCTTCAGTCATTCCTCGAGCGTGGCCAACGACCAGCACCAGCCGGCCAGCTCTCGTGCGATCCCGGCATTGGCGACCACCGCACGTTTACCGCGTTCGTCGAAATGTTCCCACCGTGCGTGCAGCCGCCGGTTCGCTTGATGTCCTCGCGCTTTGGCTTTGGGAGTCGACGCCTTCCACCGTGCCACCAGTTCACGCCCCGGCCGATACGGCTTGCGATGATGCCAGGCAGCCTCGACCAGCAGTCGGCGTACGTGAGCATTGCCGGTTTTGCTGACACCGCCCTGCGACCGGGATTCACCGGAAGAATGCTCGGTCGGGATCAACCCGACGAACGCACCGATCGAGCGGCCGGTCAACCGGTCCCACTCACCGATCTCCGTCGCCAAACCGAACGCTGTCAACGTCGCCACCCCACGAAGGCACCCCAGCCGGGTCACCACCGGAGTGAACGACGAATGCGCAGCCATGTCCGCGATGGCGGTATCGAGACGATTCCGGCGTTCGGTGGTGGCGATGACGGTCTCGTAGGCGGTGTCGTAGGTGATCTGCAGTGCACGTGAATCGAACCGCTGGCGACGTAACCACAGATCGTGGGCTGCGGTCCAGGGTTTGCCGCCGCTGTAGATGATCCCTTGACGCAGCAGCACATGTGTCAGGCGATGCTGTGCGGACACCAGATCGCCGCGGCAGTCCTCCCTTGCTCGCACCAGATCACGAGCGGACTCCTGCTCGGTACTCGGAATCAGAACCGGCACAATAGAACTCAAATGAAGCAACCGAGCCAAATGCCGGGCATCACGGGCATCGGTCTTGATGCGGTCACCAGGGGGACGCTGAATTTTCGACGGTGCCGCCACCACACAATCGACACCGGCGGCCAACAGAAAACGGGCCAGACCGAAACCGGTCGGGCCCGCCTCGTAGACGACATGCACCAGTCCTGGCAGCGAACGAATCCACTCCAGGATTTCTTTGTGATCAGGCGACATGCGACGCTCGAACAACTCGCCCGTCTCGCCATCCAAACCGCACGCCACCACCGATCGTGCGTGCACATCCAAACCAACACTCGTACGATGATTCTTCACTGGGGCCTCCCACATCTGTGGCTCTACCGGCCAGGACCCACTCCTGTCGGCAACCCACGCTTACATGCGGAGGGGCCCCAGCCAAGACCTCCATACCGTCTATCCGAGATTGCGGTAGCGGCCGAGTCGGTTTCGAGTCCGGGTGGCGGGATCGACGATCGACAGCGCATGCAGTTCCCGGACGATGGCGTCGGCGATGCGGCCGGAGAACGCAGCCGGTTCATCGGCGGCGTCGGGGAGTTCGGGGACGACGGCGTCGACGATGCCGTCGCGCACGAGGTCGACCGACCTGATGCCTTGGGCCTCGGCCATGTCCGGGGCGTGGGCGGTGTCGCGGTGCACGATGGCACTGGCACCCTCGGGCGGAAGCGGTGCTAGCCAGGCGTTCTGGGCGCACAGCACCCGGTCGGCGGGGAGAAGCGCGAGCGCTCCACCGCCGGTGCCCTGGCCGAGCAGAACCGAGACGGTCGGGGTATCGACGGTGACGAGATCGGAGATCGAGCGCGCTATCTCGGGTGCCAGGCCGCCTTCTTCGGCTTCCTTGGACAGTGCCGCGCCGAAGGTATCGATCACCAGCACCAGTGGTAGGCGCAGTTCCTCGGCGAGGCGCATGCCGCGTCGCGCTTCTCGCAGTGCCGCCGGACCCATGGTGGCGGTGGCGGTGCTGCTGCTTCGGTCGTTGCCGAACAGGACGCAAGAGATCCCTCGGATTCGGCACAGCGACAGCAGGGTCGACGTGTCGGCCTCGCCCTGACCGGTGCCGCTCAGTGGAACGTGTTCGCTGGCAGCGTGTTCGATGAGTTGCCGAATGCCGGGCCGGTCCGCGCGACGCGACGACTGCACCGAATGCCAGGCAGACTGCTCCGGTATCTCGGCCTGTACGTCGTCGGTGAGATCGGGCCACACGGTGGCGTCGAGGATTACTCGAAGTGTGCGAATCAGTAGGTGGCGCAGGTGATCCAACGGCACCACGCCATCGATGACGCCGTGCTGGTAGAGATTCTCGGCGGTCTGCACTCCGTCCGGAAAGGGCTTGTCGTACAACGCCTGATAGACCCGCGGACCGAGAAATCCGATGAGCGCACCGGGTTCGGCGACGGTGACGTGCGCCAACGATCCCCAGGACGCGAACACCCCACCGGTCGTGGGGTTGCGCAGATACACCAGGTACGGCAGGTGCGCCGCCTTGTGTGCGGTGACGGCGGAGGCGATCTTGACCATCTGCACAAAAGCCAATGTTCCCTCCTGCATGCGCGTGCCGCCGGAGGTGGGGGAGGCGATGAGCGGCAGGCCCTCCGCGGTGGCGCGCTCGATGGCCGAGGTGATGCGCTCGGCCGCAGCAACGCCGATCGAACCGGCGAGAAAAGCGAACTCGCACGCGATCATCACCACTCGCCGGCCGTCGATGGTGCCCTCGCCCGTGAGCACCGACTCGTCGACCCCGCTCTTCTCCCGCGCCTTCGTGAGGTCGCGCTGATAGGAGTCGTTGGGGTGAACGTCGACCGGCGTGGAGTCCCAGGACACGAACGATCCGCCGTCGAGAACGGAATCGAGAATCTCGGCGGCGGATGTTCGTGGGCTCATGTCGGGGAGCCTACGCAGCGAACCCTAGCGAGCAAACGCTTCCTTCCACGAGACGGTCTTGCCGATCCGAAGAATGGAACGCTGGTAGATCTTCGCTGCGCCCATCGCCAGGATCGCGGTGGTGATCACCATCAGGACTGCCGAACCGACGATCTGTACCGGTGAGGTCACCCCGGCAGCGATGCGCAGCGGCATCATGATGGCGGAGAACGGGGGGATCCAGCTCAAGGTGTTGGCCAGGGTGCTCTCCGGATCGCTGACGGAATAGAAGGCCGCGAAGAACATCGCCATGATCAGGATGAGTAGCGGCATGGTCGTCGAGTTGACGTCCTCTTGGCGCGAGACCATCGAGCCGCCGGCGGCGTAGAGCACCGCGAAGAAGGCGAACCCCAGGATGAACCACGCCAGCGTTGCCGCGAAGACGCTCACCGCGGCACCGGTGATCGTGAGTACCCCCGTGCCCAATCCTGCTCCCACACCGGCTATTCCGTACAGAGCAAGCTGCAGGATGCCGACCGCGCCGATACCGAGGATCTTTCCCCACAGCAACTGCAGGGGGCGGACGGTGGAGAGCAACAGTTCGACCACACGCGAGGACTTTTCCTCGACGACGCCCATCGCGACATACATGCCGAAGCCGATGATCTGTGCGTACAGCAGGAACACTGCGGACAGGGCAAGAGCCGTACGCTGACCGGCCTCGGGATCCGGTGGATCGATTGCGTCGACGGTGACCGTCGCGGCACTCGTCGCTGCCCCGAGTTCGTTCTGATCGACACCCTGTTGCGCCAGTGCAGTATTCGTTGCCTGCGTCGCGACACTGCCTTCGACGACGGCTCTCAACGTTCCGGTCAGATCGGACTCGGTGACGGCGGTGTACGCACCCGCGGTTCCGTCCGGAACCAGCGCCACGTCGAGATCCCCGGATTCGACGCCGCTGCGTGCGGCTGCCGCGTCGGCGACTTCGCGCACCTCGACCGGGGATCCGACGGCGTCCCCGGTTGCTTCCACCACGGCTGCGATGGACTGGTCTCCGGCGACGCCGACGACGTCGCGCTCTTCGTCGCCGCTGCCGGAGAAGATCGAGAACGCGATGATGCCGCCGACGATGACGGCGAGAATGATCGCGTTGCTGATGACGAAGCTCTTCTTCATCACCTGAACGGTGAACTCGCGCTTGGCTATCAGGGACACTGCGCTGAAGGAGTTCAGTTGGGAGCTCATGACACTACCGCCTCTCGGAACAGGTCGCTCAGGGAAGGTTTCTGGATGGAGAAGTCGTGTACCGGACCGGTCGCCAGTGCGGCTCGGAGGACTTCTTGATCGTCGGCCCCGGGTGCCAAGCCCAGGACGGTGACGCCGTCGCTGTGGCCGAGGGTGCTCACCCCAGCGATGCCCGACGCCCATCCGGGTGCGGCGTGGGGTGCATGGACGCGCAGTTGCGCATCTCCCGATCCGCGTAGCTCGTCGACGGTGCCGACGGCCTTCATCGAGCCCGCGGCGATGATGCCGACGCGATCGCACAGGCGTTGCACCAGATCGAGCTGGTGGCTTGAGAACACCACCGGCACTCCGGCAGCGGCCTTTTCGCGCAGTACCTCACTCATGACGTCGACAGCGATCGGGTCGAGGCCGGAGAACGGCTCGTCCAGGACCAGCACCGCGGGGTCGTGCACCAGCGCGGCCGCCAACTGCACGCGCTGCTGGTTACCCAGGCTCAATGCGTCGACGGTGTCGTTGACGCGCTGGTCGATGCCGAGTCGTTCGGTCCAGCGGATCACCGCGGCCTTGGCGTCCTTGGACGACAGGCCGTGCAGCTCGGCCATGTAGGCCAACTGCGGGCCCACCTTCATCTTGGGATAGAGGCCGCGCTCCTCGGGCATATAACCGATGGTGCGGCGGACGTCGAGGTCGACGGGCTTACCGCCCAACAGAACCTGGCCGGAATCTGCCGACAGGACTCCCAGCGCGATGCGCATCGTGGTGGTCTTGCCTGCGCCGTTGCTGCCGACGAAGCCGAACAGCTCGCCCGGGCGGACGTCGAAACTCAGGTTGTCCAGGGCGATCTTGTCGCCGTATCTCTTGGAGACGGAGTCGATCGTGAGGGTGCTCATGGTGCCCTTTCGGTCGTTACTTCGGGTCGAAATCTTCGGTGTCTTCGAGTTCGGGGTCGGGGGTGATCCAGGCGAGAATCGCTGCCGGTGCGCATCCGCCGGCCAACAGAGCAGCGAGCGTCCACAAAGCTCCGGCGTAAGCCAGGTTCTCGTTGTCATACGTTCCCGACAGCACGATCAGGACCAGAACTGCCACCATCACCAGGGCCTGAGTGACGGTGAGACCGATCGAGCGTGCTTCGTTGCGCTGCTGCACTTCCCATTCGTCGAGTGCACCCATCGGTGCATCGCTGTGCCGACGTGACACTGTTTGCAACATCGTCCACGTGACGAGAAACATCACAGTGGCCGGGATCCATGCGATCGGTGCCCACCGGGAGAACAGTGACCACACGGCAACTACCAGCAGGATGAGCAAGGACGCCATCACGGAGACTGCGAGTACGCGTCGACGTTTCTGGGTGCGCCAGTTCGGAAGCCAGTGACGGGTTTTCGCGTCGTGCTCCAGGAATCGTCGAGTTCGATACGCCTGGTAGCGGGTGAGGAGGTCGGAGCTGGGCGTGTTCATCGATCCTTCTCCCTTCGGAAGAGTTCGGCCGAGAGTGGTCCGAGTTCGGTGCGCGAGAACACTGCTTCGATCGGCAGATCGAAGACGTCGCAGATGCGCATCGCGAGGTCGAGGCTCGGGTAGTGGTCGCCTCGTTCGAGGGCACCCACCGTCTGGGGATTCACTTCGACGAGTTCGGCCAGTTGCGCGCGGCTCATCTTCCGTTCTGCCCGCAGAACACCCACCCTGTTGAAGATCGGGAGCGCGGTACCGCGCTTGACGGGGCTCATGACAATGAAGTGTTGTATAAACCCAACGATCTGTCAACATTTAATAACAGATTGCTTCCGTTGACTACGTTGCCTGTTGGTCCCGGGTGTCGGCAACGATGGCGCGCATTGTCGTCAGAAACTCGTCGATCGTTGCCCGCTGATCGGGGGTGAAGCGCGCGAGTTCGTCGACGGCCCGACCGATGACGGGGCCGAAGAACGTCGTGCCGAGTTCCGACGCATGCGCGGTCACACGCAGCAGTACTCGCCGGCGATCGGATGGGTCGGGTTCGCGTAGCACCAAGTCTCGCTTGGTCATTCGATCGATCAGGGCGGTGACAGACGCCGATTCCAGACCCAGTTGCGCGCCGAGCCAGCCGGGTGTGGCACGCGTTCCGGCTCGGTCCGCATCCAGCAGGCAGATCAGCGCGCGGATGTCGGTCGGGTGAAGTGAGTGCTCCTGGGCGAAGTCTGCGCCGAGGAGATCGAGCTCGACGGTGAGTGCTCGCAGCTGATGCACGGCGGCGACAGGTTCGGTCATGTGCTGATCCCTCGGAAGATGCTGGACGAGCGGTCTCTCCATTGTCTACTATCTCGATGATCGAGAGAATGGAGGGTTGCAATGTCGCTGGACGAATTCTTCTCCGCCTACGACCGGGTGCTGCAGAAGTGGCCGGCCGATACCCAAGCCATCGACGTGAACACGGTGCACGGCACCACACGAATCAACGTCTGCGGACCCGTCGGCGGCCCGGCGCTGGTGCTGCTCCCCGGGGCGGGTGCCACGTCCACCGTGTGGTTCGCCAACGTCGAGGCACTCTCGCAGCGATATCGGCTGTACGGGGTCGACCTCATGGGCGACGTCGGACGCAGCGTTCCAGGTGACCGGTCCATCGACTCCGTGGACGAGCTGCTGAACTGGGTGACGGCGGTTCTCGATGCACTGGACCTCCGAACTGCGGCACTCTGCGGACATTCATACGGCGCGATGATCGCCCTGGCGTTCGCTTTGCGCAACGAAGGCCGCGTCGATGCGCTCACTCTGCTCGATCCCAATGCCTGCTTCGGCTCCATGAGTCCGCGGTACCTGATGCATGCGCTACCGATGCTGCTGCGGCCCAACGAAAACCGGCAGCGACGCTTCATAGGGTGGGAGACCGATGGCCTGGCTTTGGATCCCGACTGGCTCGACGTCCTCGCGCTCGGAGCCGCACATTTCCCGACGGCAAAGACCATTGTTCCGAAGCGGCCGAAGCCCGCTGCGTTCGCTGATTTCGACATCGACACCACAGTCGTGTTGGCGGGTGAAGGCAAGGTGCACAGAGCGTCTCACATCGAAGCGGCAGTCCGAGCCGTGTTACCTGACGCGCGAATCTCGATACTCGACGCAGCCACCCACCACGGGCTGCCGATGCACCCTGCCGCCGAGGTCAACGACATTCTCCTCAGTTGATGTGAATCGGGTGCAGCTGACCGCGCTCACCGCGGTCAGCTGCACCCGATTCAGTGCGATCTACTTCTCGCTCAGCTGTCCAGCGTTCATCGTCCAGTGGCGAGTGCTGCGAACAGTGTCGAGCATTCTGCGGTCGTGGGTGACCAGCAGCAGTGTTCCCTCGAAGTTCTCCATCGCACGTTCGAGTTGTTCGATGGCAGGTAGATCGAGGTGGTTGGTCGGCTCGTCGAGTACCAGCAGGTTGACTCCGCGGGCCTGCAGCAGCGCGAGTGCCGCGCGGGTTCGCTCACCGGGCGAGAGAGACGACGCCGGCCGCAGTGCATCGTCGCCGCGGAGGCCGAACTTGGCCAGCAGGGTACGGACTTCGGCGTCGGGCCAGTCGGGAACCGCTGCGCTCAAGGCGTCGGACACTGTGCCCTCGCCGACGAAATATGCTCGCGCCTGGTCGATTTCACCGACCGCCACACCCGAACCCAACGATGCCGAGCCCTCGTCCGGGTCCAACCGGCCCAGTAGTACCGACAACAACGTCGTCTTGCCGGAGCCGTTCGGTCCGGTGATCAGAATCCGATCGCCCCACTCGATCTGCGTCGTCACCGGTCCGAAGGTGAACCCGGATCGCCGGACAATGGCACCGCCCAGAACTGCGACGACAGTGCCACTGCGTGGAGCCGCCGCAATCTCCATCCGCAGCTCCCACTCCTTGCGAGGCTCCTCGACCACCTCGAGTCGCTCGATGCGTCGCTGGGTCTGACGAGCTTTCGCGGCTTGTTTCTCGGTCGACTCGGCGCGGGTCTTGCGGGCGATCTTGTCGTTGTCGGTGGCCTTCCGGCGCGCATTACGCACCCCCGACTCCATCCAGTTTCGCTGCATCTGCGCGCGAGACTCCAACGCGGACTTGGTGTCTGCGAACTCGTCGTACTTTTCCCTGGCGTGCTGGCGCGCAATTTCGCGCTCCGCCAGATAGGACTGGTAGCTGCCGTCGTACACATCGATACGACGCTGCGCCCGATCGAGCTCGACGACGCCCGTCACCGTCCGCGCCAGGAATTCGCGATCGTGACTGACGACGACGATCGCCGCCCGCGTCGCGACGACGAACTGCTCCAGTTGCTCGAGTCCCGCCAGATCGAGGTCGTTGGTGGGCTCGTCGAGCAGCAGGATGTCGTAGCGAGCGAGCAGAATCGCGGCGAGCCCCGCTCGGGCAGCCTGCCCACCGGACAGCGCCGTCATCAGCGCAGACCCGTCGACATCCAGACCGAGATCGGCAAGCACCTTCGCCGTGCGCTCCGCCAGATCCGCGCCGCCGAGTGCCAGCCACTTCTCCAGCGCCGGGGTGTAGAGGTCGTCATCACTCGACCCCAACGCCTCGGCGGCGGCGTTCATGGAGAGTTCGGCCTCGGTCACCCCGGTGCGCCGACCGAGGAAGTCCAACACCGTCTCCCCGGCGATCCGCTCGGGCTCCTGCGCCAGATATCCGACGGTCGCGTCGGGCGGGCTGGTGTAGATCTCACCCTCGTGATCGGCCGTCCCCACACCCGCGAGCAGGGTCAACAACGTCGACTTGCCTGCACCGTTCGCTCCGACGAGCCCGATCACATCACCCTCGGCAACCGTCAGATCGAGTCCGGAGAACAGGGTTCGATCGCCGTGGAAAGCGGCGAGATCATCGATACGAAGCGTTGCGGTCACACCGAAACTCTAAGCTGCGACTTCTGGTCGTTCCGCAGGCTCCACTCCTGCCCGGGAACAACACCACCCCACCCGCCGTTGCCATTCGTATGACGTATTCAGCCGAGACCAGTACTGTCCCGACCATCGTGCTCAACGACGGCACGTCCATTCCCCAGTTGGGGTTCGGTGTGTGGCAGGTGCCCGACGACGGTGCCCAGGCCGCAGTGACCGAGGCGCTCGAGGTCGGCTACCGCAGCATCGACACCGCCAAGGTGTACGAGAACGAGACCGGCACCGGCCGCGCAATCGCAGAGTCCGGCATCGCCCGTGACGAGCTGTTCATCACCACCAAGCTGTGGAACGACGATCAGGGCTACGACTCCACTCTGAAGGCATTCGACGCGAGCATGGATCGCCTCGGACTCGAGTACCTCGACCTGTACCTCATTCACTGGCAGCAGCTCGACCGCGACAAGTACATCGACACGTTCAAGGCATTTCAGAAGCTCAAGGCAGACGGCCGCATCGGCTCCATCGGCGTCTCCAACTTCACCATCCCCACCCTGGAGAAGCTCATCGACGCGGTAGGCGAGACACCGTCGGTCAACCAGATCGAGCTGCATCCGCGGCTGATCCAGGAGGAGCTGCGCGCGTTCCACACCTCGAAGGGCATTGCCACCGAGGCCTGGAGTCCGCTCGGCTCGGGCACCATCCTCGACGAGCCGGTGTTCGCGAAGATCGGCGACGCGCACGGCGTCACTCCGGCCCAGGTCATCCTGCGCTGGCACATTCAGCTCGGCAACGTGGTGATCCCCAAGTCGGTGACCCCGAAGCGCATCGCCAGCAACTTCGACGTGTTCGGCTTCGAGCTCAGCAACGACGAGATCCAGCAGATCAACGCGCTGGACTCCGCCGACGGCCGCACCGGCCCGGACCCGGACAAGTTCAGCAGCTGACACCGGGGGCCTAGTCTGTACGCATGTCCGATTCGCTCGCAGGCAAGACCGTTGCCCTCACTGCCGAGCGACGTGCAGACGAACTGGCCACCATGCTCGAACGCCGCGGCGCGAACATCGTTCACGCCGCGGCGATTCACGTTCTGCCCCTGATCGACGACTCCGATCTGAGGTCCGCCACCGAGGGCATCGTCCAACGCCCACCGCAGATCGTCGTGATCAGTACCGGCATCGGTTTTCGGGGCTGGCTCGACGCGGCCGCCGACTGGGGTATGCGCGAAGAACTCGTGACAGCGCTGGGGCACACGCGAATCCTTGCGCGAGGTCCCAAGGCGCGCGGGGCAATTCGTGGCACGGGGCTCCGCGAGGAGTGGTCGCCGGCCACCGAGGCCTCACAGGAAGTCTCCGACCATCTCGAGGCCGAGGGTGTTGCCGGGGTAGACATCGCAGTTCAGCTGCACGGGGTGATCACCGAGTGGGAGCCGACCATTCACCTCAGTGATGCGCTGACCGAACTCGGCGCGCATGTCCGACCGATCCCGGTGTACCGCTGGATTCGCCCCGCGGATCAGGCTCCACTGGTCGACCTGTTGGAACAGATCATCGACCATCGGGTGGACGCGGTGACGTTCACCAGCGCCCCCGCGGTCGCGTCCCTGCTCTCGACCGCCAAGGACAACGGCCTGCTCGACGCCTTCCTCGACGCGCTTCGAGGACCTGTCGCCGCGATCTGCGTCGGGCCGGTGACGTCGGCACCGTTGGACGCGTTGGGCGTTCCGACCTCGATGCCGAGCCGGGCGCGACTGGGCGCGCTGGCGAAATTCGTGACCGAGCAGCTCTCCTAGCCCAGAGTTTCCAGCAACTCCGTCACCGCGGCTCGCCCGGCTCGGTTCGCCCCGATGGTGCTGGCGGACGGCCCGTAGCCGAGCAGGTGGACGCGATGGTTCGCGGCCACGCGGGTGGTGAGCCTGCCGTCCATGACGATTCCGCCGCCGTGTCCGCGCAGGCGCAGCGGCGCGAGGTGGTCGAGGGCGCTCCGAAAACCGGTGGCCCACAGAATCACATCGGCGTGCTGACTCGACCCGTCCTCCCACACCACGGAATCGGCGGTGATCGACGAGAACATCGGCTTGCGTTCGAGAGCCCCGCGCTCGCGGGCGGCAGCCAACGACGGAGTCAGCAGCAGTCCGGTCACCGAGACGACCGAGCCGGGTGGCAGGCCCGCCCGCACACGTTCCTCGACCATGGCGACGGCTTTGCGGCCGGCATCGTGATCGAATTCGCTGTCCCGAAACACCGGTGGTCGACGCGTCACCCATGTCGTGGACGTGACCTGCGAGATCTCGTCGAGCAGTTGGACGGCCGAGATGCCGCCGCCCACCACGACGACGTGCTTGCCTGCGAACTCGTCGGCCGTCCGATAGTCCTTGGTGTGCAGTTGCCTGCCTGCGAACGTCTCGGCTCCGTCGTAGTGCGGAACGAACGGCTTCTCCCACGTGCCGGTTGCGTTGATCAGCCCCTCGGCCATGACGACGGTCTCGCCGGCTTCGACACGGAATCGGGGTTCCCGATCGCACACGACGGTCACCGTGACGGGGCGTCGAACATGCAGTTCGAAGCGTTCCTCGTACTCGCGGTAGTACCGGGGGACGGCGTCGGCGGCGGCGATGGTCTCGGCCGGCTCGTCTCCGAGCGTGTCCGCGAAGGCCATACCGGGCAGGTCGTGGACGCCGTTGACGGTGCTCAGCGTCAGCGAGGGCCAGCGGAACTGCCATGCGCCGCCCGGCCCGGGGGAGCGATCCAGCATCACGAAGCCCTCGCCTGCGGTGAGTCCGGTGCGGTGCAGGTGATAACCGGCCGAGAGTCCGGCTTGGCCGGCGCCGATGACGGCGACCCGAGTGTCGATCATGGAGACCAGTAGATCAGGCCCCGCACTGTCATTTTCTGTACTGGTGGGTAACCTCTGCTCTCGTGATCGGACTCTCTCGTGACGGCGACGTCGTCACCCTCGAACTGCAGCGGCCGGATCGGCGGAACGCGTTGAACTCCGAGTTGTGCCTGGCGGTGCATCGCGGAGTCGAACAAGCCGAGCGTGACGGCGCGCGGGTCGTGGTCGTCACCGGCCAGGGCACCAGCTTCTGTGCGGGTGCAGACCTGACGGGGGACGCGTTTCCCGAGCATTTCGGGCAGATCCTCGAAGAGATGCTGACGGCAATCCAGCGGGCCTCGATTCCGGTCGTGGCCGCGGTGAACGGACCGGCTGTCGGTGCCGGCACGCAGTTGGCCGTCGCGTGCGATCTGCGAGTCGTTGCGCCGGGCAGTTTCTTCGAGATACCGTCGACCCGGCTCGGTATCGCGGTGAGCAACTGGACCATCCGGCGGTTGGCCTCGCTCGCGGGCGGAGGTGTTGCGCGCACCATCCTGCTCGGCGGTGAGCGGGTGTACACCGAGCAGGCGTTCACCTGCGGGCTGGCGAACAAGCTCGGCGACCTGGACGTCGCGACACAGTGGGCGCAGTCGATCACCGAACTCGCTCCCTTGGCGTTGCGTCACCTCAAGCTCGTCTTCAACGACGATGGAGCACAGGATGTTCCGACGCCGGAGCAGGTCGCTGCGTTCGAGGCCGCGTGGAGCAGCGAGGACATGAAAGAAGCGCGCCGCGCACGATCCGAGAAGCGCAAGCCGAAGTTCGTGGGCAGGTGATCGTCGGCGCGCCCGATGCGGGCGATACGGCGTGGCTGCTGACCAGTACCGCGCTGGTGCTGTTGATGACTCCCGGCCTGGCCTTCTTCTACGGCGGCATGGTGCGCTCGAAGAGTGTGCTGAACATGATGATGATGAGTTTGTCGGCGATCGCAGTGGTGTGGCTGCTGTGGTTGGCGTTCGGATTCTCGATGGTGTTCGGCGACAACGTGATCGGCGGGTGGATCGGAAACCCGTTGCAGTACGCCGGTTTCGAGGGTCTGCTGGGCGGGGTGTACACCTCGGCCGCAGGGACGGTATCGATTCCGTTGGTGGGAACCGTTCCAGCGCTGGTGTTCGCGGCGTTCCAGGCAGGTTTCGCGATGGTGACGGTGGCGCTGATCTCCGGCGCCGTCGCAGACCGAATGCGATTCGTACCCTGGGTGCTGTTCGCGGCGCTGTGGTCCACACTCGTCTACTTTCCGGTGGCGCACTGGGTGTTCTCGCTCGACGGGCTCACCAGTGAGTTCGGTGGGTGGATCACCAACAAGCTCGGTGCCATCGACTTCGCCGGCGGAACTGCGGTGGAGATCAACGCAGGCGTCGCCGGCCTCGTTCTCGCGCTCGTGGTCGGCAAGCGGCGGGGTTGGCCGCGAGATCCCATGCGCCCGCACAACCTTCCGGCCGTCATGCTCGGAGCCGGGCTGCTGTGGTTCGGTTGGTTCGGGTTCAACGCGGGGTCGTCGTTGGCCGCGGACGGCGTCGCCGCGGTGGCTCTGGTGAACACGATGGGTGCAGGAGCGATGTCCATGGCGGCGTGGCTCGTCGTCGAGAAGCTGCGGGACGGCCATGCGACGTCGTTCGGCGCGGCCTCGGGCGTCGTGGCCGGGTTGGTGGCCATCACACCCTCGTGCACGGCGGTCACCCCGATCGGTGCCGCGGCGATCGGCATCGCGTCGGGTGCGTTGTGTGCTCTGGCCATCGGCCTCAAATACCGCTTCGGCTACGACGATTCGCTCGACGTCGTCGGTGTGCACCTCGTCGGTGGCATCGTCGGCACGCTGATGATCGGACTCGTGGCCAGTGCGAAGATGCCGGCAGGGGTGGACGGTCTGTTGTACGGCGGCGGGCTGCATCAGCTGTGGGTACAGGCGGTCGCGGTGGCTGCGGTGTTCGCCTACTGCGCCGTCGTCACCACCGGCATCGCGTTCGCGATCAAGGCTGTCATGGGAGTGCGCGCCGACGCGCAACACGAAGCCGACGGTCTCGACGAGCACGAGCACGCCGAGTCCGCCTACGACTTCGGGGTGAGCCACGGAGGCAGCAACAAGCCGGGTCTTTTCGGTAAGTAGAGACAACCCGCGCGTGTCGTTTACGAACGGTTTGGACTTCGAAACCCGTTCTGTCCCTTATGAGTCGATGCGTGTAATCGTTGTTCGGTTCGACCCCGATCGTTCATCTTCGGTTCTCCTGACCCGCGTGTTCCACCCATAGTTTTTCGCTGCTCGCATCGAGTGATGGACACGACGAAAGACTGAGGAACATGAAGCTGACTCGATTCGCGGCAACGTCCGCATTGGTCATTGCAGCGATGACGACCGCCATGGGCACCGCCTGTGCGGATCCGGCACCGGCTCCCGCCGCTGCCGTCGGGTGGAACGTCACCCAGGCCGGCAACCAGGTCCTCGTCGACACGACGGCCGGCACCCTGAGCAACGAGGACAACCACCTCGTCGTGCGCGACGCCAACGGTGTGCTGGTCGACTCGGTGCCGTTGGCCATTGCCGCAGACGGCTTCTCGCACCCCGTCGCCGCCGTCATCGACGGAAACCGCGCCACCCTGACCGCCGACGCCTCGCCTGCTGCGGCAACGCCGGTCTCCGCCTCTCTCCCGGGTCTGCAGCAGGTCGACCTGCCCGCCGCGGTCTCCGGCGTCAAGGACAACATCAGCCTGTCCGCTTCGGTCGGTGGATTCCTCGGAGCCGCAACCGGTCTGGTCACCGGTTGCTTCCTCGGAGCCATCGCCGCCGGCACCGTCTCCGCGCCTGCCCTGCTGCTCTTCGGTGCAGCACCGGTAGCCGGATGCGTCGGCGGCGCACTGCTTCTCGGCTCGGGTGCTTCGCTCGCCGGAACCGCAATCGGTGGTCTCGGTGCCATCGCCGGCAACGCAGGGCAGTTCATCCAGCTCCTCAACGCTCCTCCCGCCGTCAAGAAGTAACTCTCGTACAGCAGTGCTGTGGCCCGCATCGGATCCTCCGTTGCGGGCCACAGTCGTCGGCAGGTTCTTGTCGCTAGCGAGCCAGGGCGAGATCTCGCACGTGTGCACGGCGAGCCGCCGTCACGAGTTCGACGACGGCATCGGCCACTTCGCGGGCTCGTTCGAGGATCACCATGTGCCCGGCCTCCGCGACGCACACCAGGCGAGCGTCGGGCAGATGTTCGGCAATGGTTTCCGAGTGACGCATCGGTGTCATCAGGTCGTCCGAGCCGCACAACACCAGGGTGGGGATCGAGGCGAGCGCAGCCAGGCCGGCCACCTCGTCCAGACCTCGGAATGCCCCGAGGAAGCCGGCCAACGTCACGATGGACGTCTCGCCCAGCATTGCCGTCGCCAGCGTCACCACCCTCGGACCGACTCTTCGGGATCCGCAGCCCGCGGTCCTGACGATGGGTGCCCACACGCCGCGACTGAGTCTCTTGGCACCCGACATCAGTCGAGGGGCGCGTCGAACAGCGGCCTGGAACACCGACACCGCGGGATGTGCGAGGGCACTGCCGAGTCCGTCGTCGGTGATTCCACCCGCCGACGTCGCGATCAAACCGACTCCGACCAGGCGCGTGCCGATGGCCTCCGGGTTCTGACGGGCGTAGGAGAGCGCCGTCATTCCCCCCATCGAATGGCCGACGACGACGAACGGTCCCGACGGGACCATCGCACGGATGACGTCCGCCAGGTCCTCACCGAGCTGATCGATGGTGCAGCTCTCCGGCGCGGCCGCACTCGACTCCCCGTGCCCGCGGTGGTCGTACATCACGATCCGCACGTCGTCTCCCCAGGCGTGTTCCACCTGTGCACGCAGGTCGGTCCACGACTGCATCCGCAGGCAGTGTCCGTGCACGAACACCGCGGTCAGTGGCGCATTCGGATGCCCGAACTCGCGAACCGCCAGAGCGGTGCCGTCGCCGGCAGCGACGGTGCTGCGGCGACCGACCTGATGGCTCTGCTCGCTGGTGATCTCGTTGGTATTCATGGGCGGCGCTCCGCGGGTGTGAGTGTCACGTGCTGCGACGACGGTGTCGTCCGGTACTTCGCTTCGTCGACACGCCGTGTTACCTGAATCACAATTTTTGTTCGGTGTGGTACCCACTCGGACCAAGCCGGGTGGGAATCGGCACCGAAGTACTGGTGAGCGTTCAGGAGAGGACGCGCGTTGCCAGTGAGGAGATCGGCCATGAGTTTCGGCATGGACAGGCTCGAGGACGTTGTGCCCCGCGCCGTTGCGGGAGATCGACTCGCTCTCGAACAGGTGCTGGTGTTGATCCAGCCACCGGTTCGTCGATACTGCGCAGCTCGCATCGGGAATCTCGACGTCGCCGCGGACGATGTGGTGCAAGAGGTCTGTCTCGCACTGGTCACCGCCATCCCCAAGTACCGCGACATGGGCAAGCCCTTCATGGCGTTCGTGTACGGGATCGCCGCGCACAAGCTGGCCGACGCGGGCCGTAAATCGATACTGCGGCAGTCGTTCTCGATCGACGAGATGCCGGAGGAGCAGTCCACCGATGCCGGGCCGGAGCAGCTCGCGCTCGGCGACGAACTGCGTAGCCACACCCAGGCATTGATGGACACCCTGCCGACGAAGTACCGCAAGATCATCCTGATGCGAGTCGTGTGGGGAATGACGGCACCGCAGACCGGCGAAGCACTCGGAATGACGGCCGGAGCCGTGCGAGTGGCCCAGCATCGCGCGATGAACATGCTGCGCGCCGAGCTGTCGAATTTCTCGCTGCTGGCGGCGCGCGCAGTCGCCTGACAACACCTCGCGGGCAGGGCTACGGGGACGAATGTCCGAATCGCCGGACTGAGTAACCGGAGCTACATGTTCTCAAGACACTTCGGCAACGTGGCGGTTCTACGTTGTTGACCCATGACCGCCGTACAGCCTGCGCCGACAGACACCGCGCTCAAAGAGACGCTCGAGGACTACACGCTGCGCTTCGCGCCGCGTAGCTACCGCAAGTGGGGAACCGGAGTCGTCGCGACATCCGCCCTCGGCGGCATCGCGTATCTCGCGGACTTCGCCATCGGTGCCAACATCGGAATCTCCTACGGAACCGGCAACGCGCTCTGGGGCATCCTGGTGTTCGCCGTCGTGATCTTCCTGACGGGACTTCCGCTCGCCTACTATGCCGCCCGCTACAACATCGACCTCGATTTGATCACGCGGGGAAGCGGTTTCGGATACTACGGATCGGTTGTCACCAACGTCATCTTCGCGACGTTCACGTTCATCTTCTTCGCGCTCGAAGGCTCGATCATGGCGCAGGGACTCGAACTCGGCCTGGGCGTTCCGTTGCCCATCGGCTACGCGGTGTCCACGATCATGGTCATCCCGCTGGTCATCTACGGTATGAAAGCCCTTGCCAAGCTGCAGGTCTGGACCACTCCGCTGTGGCTGGTGCTGATGGTGCTGCCGTTCGTCTACCTCGTGTTCAGCAATCCCGATTCGGTCGGCGAGTTCTTCGCCTACGGCGGTCAGGACGGTGCCGACGGCAAGGGGGTCAACATCGGATCGGTGATGCTCGCGGCCGGCGTGTGTCTGTCGCTCATCGCGCAGATCGCCGAGCAGATCGACTACCTGCGTTTCATGCCGCCCAAGACTCCCGAGAATTCCCGACGCTGGTGGACCGCAGTGCTTCTCGCCGGTCCGGGCTGGGTCATCTTCGGTGCGCTCAAGCAGGTCGTCGGACTGTTCCTCGCCGTGTACCTGATCGCCAACGTGGTCGACGGATCCACCATCGCCAACGAGCCGGTGCACCAGTTCTTGGAGATCTACGAGAACTTCATGCCGGGCTGGCTCGCCATGACCCTCGCGGTGATCCTGGTCGTCATCAGTCAGATCAAGATCAACGTCACCAACGCGTATTCCGGGTCGCTGGCGTGGACCAACTCCTACACCCGCATCACCAAGACCTACCCGGGGCGCATGGTCTTCGTGCTCTTCAATCTCGCGATCGCGCTGATCCTGATGGAAGCCAACATGTTCAGCTTCCTCAACGACATCCTCGGCTTCTACGCCAACTGCGGTATCGCGTGGATCGCCGTGGTGGCGTCGGACATCGTCTTCAACAAGTACATCCTGAAGCTCTCACCCAAGGTCCCCGAGTTTCGACGCGGCATGCTCTACAACATCAATCCGGTCGGCTTCGGATCTATGGCGGTGTCGGCCATCCTGTCGATTCTGGTGTTCTTCGGAGCATTCGGACCGGCGATCAAACCGTACTCGCCGATCGTGGCTCTCGTTCTGGCACTGATACTTCCGCCCATCCTGGCGGTGGCAACCAAGGGCAAGTACTACCTGCGGCGTACCGACGACGGCATCGATCTGCCGATGTTCGACGAGCACGGCAACCCGTCCGACGCACTCGTGATGTGCCACGTCAGCGGAATGGAATTCGAGCGACCCGACATGATCGCGTCCAACGTGCCCGGGCCGAACGGGGAGAAGCAGTACATCAGTTCACTGTCGCTGAGCACCGACAAGACGGGGGAGCACATCCTGCCCCCGCAGTAGCGACTTCGTCGCAGGTGAGTGGAAACTCGTAGTGGGGCCCGAGTTTCCACTCACCTGGCGAGTCAGCGTCCTCGGAACTCGGGATCGCGACGCTCGAGCATCGCGTCGACAGCCTCGGAATGATCCTCGGTGTGGTGTGCGATGGCCTGATAGGCAGCGGAGAGTTCGAGCAAGGATTCCAGACTCTGCTGCTGGCCCTCGCGCAACAACTTCTTCGTCATACGCAGTACCTGCGGTGGGTTGGCCGCCACACGCCGAGCCAGTGCGTGGGCAGCGTCGAGCAGATCCTCGGGCTCGACGACCCGAGAGACCAGGCCCCATTCCAATGCCGTAGCGGCGTCGATGGCCTCGCCGGTGAACGCCATTTCGCTCGCCCGTGCCATACCGATGGCCCGGGGGAGCAGCCAGGCCCCACCGTCTCCGGGAATGATGCCCACCTTGGCGAAACTCTCGGCGAATGTCGCAGTGGTCGAGGCGATTCGGAGATCGCACATCAAGGCCAGATCGCAGCCTGCTCCGATGGCAGGGCCGTTGACCGCGGCGATCGTGGGAATCTCGCAGTGATACAACGCCTTCGGGATTCGTTGGATGCCGTGGCGGTAGCCCTGCCGCAACTCGGCCGGGCTACCACCGAACATTCCATGCTTGTCCCGCATGTGCTTGACGTTCCCGCCCGACGAGAATGCCGAACCGGCACCGGTCAGGACGGCAACCCTGATCGATGGATCCCCGTTCGCGTCGGCGATCGCGGCCTCGAGCGCGTCGATGGTCTCCATCTCGGAGATGGGATTACGGGCCTGGGGGTTGTTCAACGTCCAGACGACCACGTCGCCTTGTCGTTCGGTAAGAACAGGTTCTCTCACGGTCGGGCCTTTCGTTGCTTGGCCGCAGTGGCGCGGTTGAGTGCCGCCTGGGGCACACAACCACACCACTGCCGCAGGCACTCAGATGGTGCGGGTCAATCGATCGGCCAGCAGACGCGAGAACTTCGCCGGGTCCTTGAGCTCGGTGCCTTCGGCCAACAGGGCCGTCGCATAGAGCAATTCGGCGGTCTCGGCGAGGTGCGGATCGTCACTGCGATCCTCGCGAGCTTTCTTCAGTCCCGTCACCAGGTCGTGGGTCGGGTTGAGTTCGAGGATCCTCTTGGAGGTCGGCACGAACTGTCCCGACGCCTTGTACATCTTCTCGAGCTGCGGGGAGAAGCTGAACTCGTCGCCGACGACGCAGGCCGGGGACGTGGTGAGCCTGGTGGACAGGCGCACCTCCTTGACGTCCTCGCCGAGGGTCTCGGTCAGCCACGTGAGCAGGTCGGCGAACTCCTTGTCCTGCTCCTCGCGCTTGGCCTCGGACTCCTTCTTCTCCTCTTCGGTGTCGAGGTCCACCTCGCCCTTGGCGATGGACTGGAACGACTTTCCGTCGAAGTCGGTGACGTTGCCGACCCACACCTCGTCGACCGAATCGGTGAGCAGCAGCACCTCGAGCCCGCGAGCCTTGAAGGCCTCCATGTGCGGCGAGCTCTCGATCTGCTGACGGGATTCACCCGTCATGTAGTAGATCTGCTGTTGGCCGTCCTTCATCCGGTCCACGTACTCGGCGAGGGTGGTCACACCCTCCTCGGAGTTGGTGGACGCGAACGAGGAGATGCCCAAGAGGGTTTCGCGGTTGTCGGCGTCGGAGATCAGGCCCTCCTTGAGGACCGTGCCGAACTGCGACCACAGCGTCTTGTACTTGTCGGGCTGCTCGCTCTGCAGTTCCTTGACCGTGGAGAGCACCTTCTTGGTCAGGCGTCGACGGATCGCACGGATCTGCCGGTCCTGCTGCAGGATCTCGCGAGAGACGTTGAGCGAGAGGTCCGCTGCGTCGACTACGCCCTTGACGAAGCGCAGGTACTCGGGCAGCAGTTCCTGCGAGTCGTCCATGATGAACACGCGCTTGACGTACAGGTGCACGCCGGCCTGGCTCTCGCGCATGAACAGGTCGAACGGTGCCTGCGACGGAATGAACAGCAGCGCTTGGTATTCGAACGTGCCCTCGGCCTTGAACGGGATGACCTCGAGCGGCTCGTCCCAGGCGTGGCTGACGTGCTTGTAGAACTCCTTGTACTCCTCCTCGGACACCTCGTCCTTGGAGCGGGTCCACAGAGCCTTCTGAGAGTTGATCGTCTCCGTCTCGATCGTGACGGTGTCCTCGCCGCCCTCTTCTTCACTCTTGACGCGCTTCTCGACGTCGATGCGAATGGGCCAGGCGATGAAGTCGGAGTACTTCTTGACCAGTTCCTTGATCTTGCGCTCGGACGCGTAATCGTGGAGGTGGTCCTCCTCGTCGGCGGGCTTGAGGGCCAGCGTCACCGACGAACCCTGCGGGGCGTCGTCGACGTCGGTGATCTCGTAGGTGCCCTCGCCGGTGGACTCCCACTGGGTGGCCGTGCTCTCGCCCGCCTTGCGGGTGAGCAGCGTGACCTTCTCGGCCACCATGAACGTGGAGTAGAAGCCGATGCCGAACTGGCCGATCAGTTCTTCGGAGGCGGCCGCGTCCTTGGCTTCCTTGAGCTTCTTGCGAACCTCGGCGGTGCCGGACTTGGCCAGCGTGCCGATGAGGTCGATGACCTCGGCGCGCGACATGCCGATGCCGTTGTCGCGGATGGTCAGCGTGCGGGCCGCAGCGTCGATGTCTATCTCGATGTGCAGATCCGAGACGTCGACGTCCAGGTCCTTGTTGCGGTACGACTCCAGGCGCAGCTTGTCCAGCGCGTCCGAGGAGTTCGAGATCAGTTCACGGAGAAAGCTGTCCTTGTTGGAGTAGATGGAGTGCACCATCAGATCCAGGAGCTGACGCGTCTCCGCCTGGAATTCGAGCTGTTCGGTACTCAATGTCTCCCCTTCTAGCAGCAAAACCGACGCGAATATTCTACGGCAAGACTACGGGTGAGCTGCGAAGACGTCGGCGCCGCCTACTGTGGTGGCCGTGACGAAGACGAAGTTCGTTCTGGGAGCAACGGCAGCACTGAGCGGGGCCTGGTTGGCGCGTGCGCTGTGGGGTCTGCCGTCGGCCATCGGTGCCCGACGCGTGCACATCACTCCGTATGCCGCCGGGTCTCCGCGATACCGCGATCGCCGGTTCCACAACTCCGACCCGAGCTCGAGCTACGTACCGGGGCGCGGCGAGAAGGGACAGCAGAACATGTTCGTCTCGCTCGTCACCGAACGCGGCAAGGGCAGGCCGCAACGCCCGATTCCGTTGGCGCCGCCCATCGCGCCGGTGGACGCGGGCGAGCTGGCCGTCACCTGGTACGGCCACTCGAGTGTGCTCGTCGAGGTCGACGGCTATCGCGTCCTCGCCGATCCGGTGTGGAGCAACCGGGTGTCCCCGTCCTCGGTGGTGGGCCCGGCACGGCTGCATCCGACGCCGGTCGAGTTGGTCGACCTACCGACGGTCGACGCCATCGTGATCTCCCACGATCATTACGACCACCTCGACAAGGCGACGGTGCAGAAGCTGGCGAGTACACAGTCGGCTCCGTTCGTCGTGCCGCTCGGCATCGGCGCTCACCTGCGTAAGTGGCGGGTGCCCGACGAGCGCATCATCGAGCTGGACTGGGACGAGCAGACCAACATCGGCGGCCTCACTGTCACGTGCACCGAGGCTCGGCATTTCTCCGGCCGCGGTCTGACCCGGGACTCGACGCAGTGGGCGTCCTGGGCCTTCGCCGGTCCGATTCGACGCGTCTTCTTCGGCGGCGACACCGGCTACACACCGAAGTTCGCCGAGATCGGCAGCAACTACGGCCCCTTCGACCTGACGCTGCTGCCCGTCGGGGCCTACGACGCCCGGTGGCCGGACATCCACATGAATCCCGAGGAAGCGGTCACGGCGCACATCGACCTGACGGCGTCGGGCATCTTCGTTCCGATTCACTGGGCCACGTTCAACCTCGCCTTCCATCCGTGGTCCGAGCCGATCGTGCGGCTGCATGCCGCTGCGCAGGACGTCGGTGTGCAGGTGGCGGTACCGATGCCGGGCCAGCGCATCGACGGCACCCGAACCCTGCACGACGATCGCTGGTGGTCTCGGCTCGGCTGAGCGGGTTTAAGCTGCACGCATGTCTATCGAGGCCGATGCTCAGCGGGACACCGGGCTGACCGAGGCGGACGTCGCCAGGCTCAGGGCCGAGGGAAAATCCAACGACGTTCCGGCCCGTGCTTCTCGGTCGGTTCGCGACATCGTCCGCGGCAACGTGTTCACCCGAATCAACGCGATCCTCGGTGTGCTGTTGATCATCGTGCTCTCGACGGGCTCGGTGATCGACGGCATGTTCGGGCTGTTGATCGTCGCGAACAGCGGCATCGGCATCGTGCAGGAGATTCGCGCGAAGCGCACGCTGGATCGGCTGGCCATCGTCGGACAGAACAAGCCTCAGGTTCGACGCGAGGGCGTCTCGAAGCAGATTCCCCCCGACGAGGTCGTGCTCGGCGACATCGTCGAACTCGGTCCCGGTGATCAGATCGTCGTCGACGGTGAGGTGATCGAGAGCGCAAGCCTCGAGGTCGACGAGTCGTTGCTCACCGGCGAGGCCGACACGGTGCACAAACTCGAAGCGACGCAGGTGCTGTCGGGAAGCTTCGTGGTCGCAGGCAGTGGGGCGTACCGTGCGACGAAGGTGGGCCGAGATGCGTACGCGGCCAAGCTCGCCGAGGAGGCGAGCAAGTTCACGCTGGTCAAGTCCGAGCTGCGCAGCGGTATCGACAAGATCCTGAAGTTCATCACGTACCTGATGATTCCGGCGGGCGCGCTGATCATCTACAACCAATTGTTCTCCAGCGGTCAGGCTTTGAAGCCGGCCCTCAACGGTATGGTCGCCGCGCTCGTTCCGATGGTGCCCGAAGGCCTGGTGTTGATGACGTCCATCGCATTCGCGGTGGGTGTGATCCGACTCGGTCAACGGCAGTGCCTGGTCCAGGAGCTGCCTGCGATCGAAGGCCTCGCCCGCGTCGACGTGGTGTGTGCGGACAAGACCGGAACCCTCACCGAGAACGGTATGCGGCTGTCCGAGTTGATGCTGATGGACGAGCACGATTCCGACTCAGTCACAGCGGCTCTCGCATCTCTGGCGCACGACGATCCGCGGCCGAATGCGAGCGTGCAGGCCGTCGGCGAAGCGTATCCGGACGCGCCCGGGTGGACGCAGAGCGCCGTGGCCCCGTTCTCCTCGGCCAAGAAGTGGAGCGGACTGTCCTACGGCGACCACGGGAACTGGCTGCTCGGTGCACCGGACGTGTTGCTCGACGCCTCCTCCGACATTGCTCGTCGCGCCGAGGAAACAGGCTCGCGTGGACTCCGGGTGTTGTTGCTCGCCAGCTCGGACCGCTCGGTCGACGACGACGAGGCACCCGGTGTGGTGACACCGCGTGCGCTGGTGATTCTCGAGCAGAAGGTGCGCGAGGATGCCCGAGACACGTTGGAGTACTTCGCAAGCCAGCACGTCGAGGTCAAGGTCATCTCCGGCGACAATGCCGTCTCGGTCGGTGCGGTCGCGGGTTCGCTCGGCCTGCCGGGCGGCGACGCCCCGATCGATGCGCGTGATCTGCCCGAGGACTCCGAGAAGCTGGCCGACGCCGTGGCGTCCTCCACCACGTTCGGTCGGGTCCGGCCCGATCAGAAGCGGGCGATGGTGGGCGCGTTGCAATCTCGCGGCCACACGGTCGCGATGACCGGCGACGGCGTCAATGACGTGCTCGCACTCAAGGACGCCGATATCGGCGTCTCGATGGGTTCGGGGAGTGCGGCCACCCGAGCCGTCGCGCAGATCGTGTTGTTGGACAACAAGTTCGCCACGTTGCCCTACGTCGTGGGGGAGGGGCGACGCGTCATCGGCAACATCGAGCGTGTCTCCAATCTGTTCCTCACCAAGACCGTGTACTCGGTGTTGCTGGCGTTTCTGATCGGGCTCTCGGGTGTGCTCTCGCAGATCTTCCACTTCGAGCCGATTCCGTATCCGTTCCTGCCCCGGCACGTGACGATCGCGGCATGGTTCACCATCGGCATCCCGGCGTTCGTTCTCTCGCTCGCGCCCAACAACGAGCGGGCGCGCAGCGGATTCGTCTCGCGGGTGATGCGGCTGGCCGTCCCGTCCGGTCTGATCGTCGGCTCGTGCACGTTCGTCTCCTACCTGCTGGTCTACGCGGGCCCCAACGCCAGCGAGACCCAGGTGACGCAGGCCAGTACCACCGCGCTGATCACGTTGATCATGATCGCGCTGTGGGTGTTGGCCGTCGTCGCGCGGCCCTACAACTGGTGGAAGATCCTGCTGCTCGGTGGGTCGGTCGGTGGCTATCTGCTGCTGTTCGCAATCCCGTTCTGCCGCACCTTCTTCAAGCTCGATCCGTCGAACGTCGGAGCCACCACCAGTGCGTTGATCATCGGCGGCATCGGTATCGCGCTCGTCGAGGTGGCTCATCGATTCGGATCGGTACTACGCAATCGGCAGAACGAAACGTAGGCTTCCGGGTGTTCCGTTGCACCCGACCGGCAGGAGAGTTTCATGGGCTTCGCAGACAATTTGAAGGGCATGGTCGACAAGGGCAAGGACCTTGCGGCCGAGAACTCGGACAAGATCGACGACGTCGTGGAGAAGGCTGGGGACTTCATCGACAACAAGACCGGCGGGAAGTACTCCGACAAGGTCGACAAGGTTCAGGACGCAGTCAAGAAGGCGATTCCGGACAAGTAGGACCTTTCGGTCTTCCGCATCGGTGATCGTGGCCGTCGGTCGTACCCCGGGGTGCGGCTGACGGCACAATCGTCGGGGTGGACGGACCGATTCTTCTTCTCGTAGTCATCTTCGCGATCGCAGTCGCCGGTTTCGCCAGGCGTATCGATCTGCAGGTCCCGCTTGTCCTGGTCACCGTCGGATCCATTGCCTCGTTCGTTCCCGGGGTCCCGCACGTCAGCCTGTCGCCTCAGCTGATCCTCGGCGTGGTGCTTCCGCCGCTGCTGTACTCCGCCGCGCTGGATTTCTCGTTCGTCACCTTCCGGCGAAATCTCGGTCAGATCCTTCGGCTCGGACTGGTCATGGTGATCGTGACGACGGTGGCCGTCGGCTGGTTCGCCAATCTGCTGATTCCGGAGCTGACCTTGGGTGCGGCTCTGGTCCTCGGTGCCGTCGTCGCCCCGCCCGACGCGGTGTCCGCCGTCGCCGTCGGCCGCAAACTCGGTCTGCCCGCGCGGATGATGGCGATCTTGACCGGCGAGTCCTTGGTGAACGACGCGGCCGCGTTGACTCTGTTCACCCTGGCCGTCGCGTCGGTGACGGGCAGTCGAATCGAACTGGGCTCACCGGTGCTGTTCTTCCTGTACGAGATCGTGGGCGGTGTTCTGGTCGGATTCGTCCTCTCGCGCCTCGTTCGTTTCGTCCGCAATCGCATCGCGGACTCGGCGCTGGAAACTGTGCTCGGACTCGTCCTACCGTTCGCGGCCTATCTGGCGGCCGAGGAAATTCATGCCTCCGGTGTGCTCGCCGTCGTCACGGCAGGCTTCGTTCTGGGCCGCGTCACTGCCGACGTCTCGGTGTCCACGAGGGTCCAGGAACGGCAGGTGTGGCCCACGCTGGATCTTCTGCTCGAAGCATTCGTGTTCGCCTACATGGGTTTACAGCTGAAGTTCGTCATCGAAGAGGTCCAGCGTGAGGGGTTGCCGGTCCACCACGTGTTCGCCTATGCGTTGCTGGTGCTCGTCGCGGTCATAGCGGTGCGTCCAGCGTGGATCTTCGCAAATTCCGGTCGAGACATACTGCTTCGTAAGCTGTTTCGGCGATCTGCGACCGGTGAAGCGGGATTGACGTGGCAGCAGAACCTCGTGCTCTCGTGGGCGGGCATGCGTGGGGTGGTCACGCTCGCTGCGGCGGCCGGTGTGCCGCTGACCACCGTGCTCGGCGACGAATTCCCCGGCCGCGCAGTGATTCAGGCCGTGGCCTTCGTCGTCGCGGTCGGGACGTTGCTGCTGCAGGGGTTGACGCTTCCGCTGCTGATCCGTCGACTCGACGTCGCAGATCCACTCGAGCAACAGCGCAACGACAATCAGCGGCTGCTCTCGCAGGCCATCGCCCGTACCGCGGCGGAGGACTATCTCCAGCGTGCGGCGAAGGACGGAATTGCAGGAGTGGACAGCGAACGTGTCGCGGAGGTGATCGAGCGCGTCCGACGCTCGGTGCGCGCTCGATTGGATGCCGACGAGACCGAGGATCGCGAGAAGCGGATCGCGGCGGCAGGGGCGTTGTTCGATTCGCTGCGGCACAACGTCCTGGTCGCGCAGCGGGCGGCGCTCATCGCGGCCCGCGACTCGGGGGAGTTGGAGGACGAAGCTCTGCGGGCAGTGTTGAATGGTTTGGACGTGGAAGAAATTGCGGCGGAAGCCCGCATCGCACGACGCACGACGTAGACGAACGCAATGTAGGAGCGCAGAGACAGTGAGGTCGACCGGATCGGTGGTCGCCGCGGCACTGGTGTTCGCCCTTGCCGCGTGCAGCACTCCCGCCGCCGAATCGGTCGACCCGGACCCCGTGCAGTCCGCAGGCTCCGCTCCGGCACCCGAGGGCTCCGAACGCGGTGAGATCGTGTCGTCGATGCTGTTGGGTCAGGTCGACATCGGGGTCGCCTACCTCGGCGCGACCGCCACGAAAATCGTCTACCGCACCACCGACGGGGTCACCGGAGGCGGCACGGAGACCTCGGGAACGGTGTTCGTGCCCAAGGGGTCTGCGCCGCCGGGAGGCTGGCCGATCGTCTCGGTCGGGCACGGAACCACCGGTGTCACCGACGAGTGTGCGCCCTCGCTGTACCCGAACCTGTTGGGCACCATCGGCCTGGTGACGCCCTTCCTCGAACGCGGCACAGTGGTCGTGGTCACGGACTACCAGGGCCTGGGAACGGCCGGAGATCCCGCCTACCTCGACCGGGACGCCGCAGCGTACGACGTGATCGACGCGGTCCGCGCGGCCCGCAACGTGGTTCCCGACGTCGGCACCAGGTGGGGCGCGGTGGGCACCTCCCAAGGCGGACAAGCAGTCTGGGCGGCAGCCGAGCGCAACGGCGACTACGGCGACGGTCTGCAACTGGTCGGAGCCGCGGCGCTCTCGCCCACGGCCGATCTGACGCGTTTCTTCGCGCCCGAGACCGAGCAGAGTGTGCCGCGTCAGCTGCTGGTGCCGTATCTCTACGAGGGTCTGCGCACCGCGGATCCGAGTGCCGAACGCTCCGACTACATCCGCGGCACGTTCGCCGACAACGTGACTGCCCTGACCGCCTGCAGTGATCTGCTCGGCTTCTCCAAGGCCGACGCCGGAGCCGTCCTCGATCCGGCCGATGCCCTCCCGGACTCCGAGGAGGCTTCGAATCGGATGACGCGGTGGCTCGAATCGGAGGCGCTACCGACCACTCGCACCGGGGTACCGCTGATGGTCCTGGTCGGCGAACGCGACGACCTCATCGATCCCCGGTGGACCCGCGACGCGGTAGCGCGGGCCTGCGCACTCGGCGACGATGTCGAGCTTCGCTCCGAACCGGAGCAGGGCCATGCCGAACTGGCCGCCAACGGCATCGGAGTCGACTGGCTCGTCGAACGCTTCCTGAACGTGCCCACCTCGACCACGTGCGCGCGATGACCGCGGCACTGGCGGCACTGGCGGTGATCGTGGCCGTGATCGTCTCGGTGATCGCCGTGATCAGCCTGCGCGGTCGACGTGACCTCACCACACCTGCCGAGCGGGCCGTCCACGCCACCCTGCACACCGCCTCGCTGGCGGCCAAGCCGTTGCGCGACGGTCTCGACGCTCGTTCGGCCGCCGCCGCCGCGCCGCATCTGCGGGTGTTGACGGGTGCGGATGCTCTGGGCATCTGCGATCCCGACGGTTCGCTGCTGGCCTGGGACGGGCCGTGGGACGAGCTGACACCGGCATTCGTCGAGGCGGCGAAGCGGGCGGTGGACGGGCAGCGGCGCGTCCTGGTGCGTCTGCCGCTCGGGTCGATCCACGAGGTGAGAGCGCTCGTGGTGCAGCCGTTGGTCGTCGACGAATCTCCGGTGGTCGGGGTGTTGGGAGCCGCTGTCGTGGCCGAGCCAGGACCGGGCATGCTCGGTGCCATCGCCGAGGTCGCTCGCTATGCGTGCGGGCAGATCGAGCTCGCCGAACTCGATGCGTCGAGAGCGCGGTTGGACCGAGCCGAGGTTCGGGCCCTGCGCGCACAGATCAGCCCGCACTTCATCTACAACGCATTGGGCACGATCGCGTCGTTCGTGCGCACCGACCCGGATCGGGCGCGGGAGCTGGTGCTCGAGTTCGCCGACTTCACCCGATACTCGTTTCGCAACGCAGGAGAGTTCACAGTGCTCGCGGACGAGCTACGCAACATCGATCGGTACCTGACGCTCGAACGCGCCCGTTTCGGCGACTCCCTGCAAGTCACGTTGCAGGTCGCGCCCGAGGTGTTGGGCGTCGCACTGCCGTTTCTCGCGCTGCAGCCGCTCGTCGAGAACGCCGTCCGGCACGGCCTGTCCGGTAAGGCCGACGGCGGCCGCGTGACGATCATCGCCGCCGACGAGGGCACCGACGCAGTGATCAGTATCGAGGACGACGGTGTGGGGATGGACCCCGAGGTGTTGCGCTCGGGAAGCCTGCACACCGAGGACGCGGCCCATGTCGGATTGGCGAACGTGGACGATCGGCTGCGGGCAGCCTTCGGAAACGACTACGGTCTCGTAGTGGACACCGCACCGGGCGCAGGCACCAAAGTCAGCATGCGGGTGCCCAAATTCAGGCCGGGAGTGCGGGCATGACGCAGGCTGCCAAAGACAACCCCGGCCGCGGATTGGTCGTCCTCGCCGTCGACGACGAGCGCCCGGCGCTGGACGAACTCGCCTTCCTGCTGCGCCAGCAGGAGACCGTCGCCGAGGTGTTCACAGCGCAGGACGCCACCACTGCCCTGCGGCAGATCCAGAACACCGCCGCCCCGGGGCAACCAGTGGTGGACGCGGTCTTCCTCGACATCAACATGCCCGGGCTCGACGGTCTCGAACTGGCCGGCATCCTGTCGGCATTCGCGCGGCCACCCGCGGTCGTGTTCGTCACCGCCCACGACGACCGGGCACTGGCTGCCTTCGATCTCGGTGCCGTCGACTATCTGCTCAAGCCGTTGCGGGAGGATCGGCTCACCGAGGCGCTGCGCCGGGTGCTGCTCGCGCGGCGTCGACCAGCCGAGTCCGCGGACACCTCGGCCGACGAGGTCATTCCCGTCGAACTCGGCGGAACCACCACCCTGGTGCATCGGTCGTCGGTCGCGTGGGTCGAAGCCGATGGCGACTACGCGAGACTGCACACCTCCAACGGCTCACACCTGGTGCGCATACCCATCTCGGCCCTCGAAAGTCGTTGGGCCGATGCCGGATTCCTGCGCGTGCATCGCTCCTACCTGGTCTCGCTGCGGTTGGTCACGGGGATCCGCAGCGTCGGTTCGGGTCTGGTGGTGTGCCTGCGGGCCAGCGGGAACCTCGCTGCCTGCGAACTGCCGGTGAGCCGACGGCACGCCAGAGAACTCAAGGACAGACTGGTCCGCGGTCCGTTGCAATCGTGGTCGTCTCGGTGACGAGGGATCGGCAGTGAGCCAGCCGCACCGACAGCGGGTGGTGCTCTCGCAACGTCGCGGCGCACGGATGGTGCGCACCCGCGTCGAAGTGCAGGAGCAGACCGAGGTCGGCGACGCTCTGGTTCGTAGCCTGGTTCGCGCGCAGCTGTTGCTGTCGGTGCGCCTGGCGGTGATGACGCTGTCGATTCTGTTCGCAATTCCGTTGCTGGGCATGCTCCTCGCCCGCTTCACCGACGTCGCGCCGTTCGGTATCGGTCTGCCGTGGTTGGTGCTGGGGGTGGCGATCTATCCATTGCTGTTCGGTGTCGGCTGGGTGTACACGCGTCGAGCCGAACGCAACGAGCAGGACTTCACCGCCTTGACCGATGATTGACGTCGCCGAGGGATCAGAGGGCGTTCAGTGTCATGTACGTGCCGAGGCCCAACAGGATCACGGCCAGAACGAGGCCACTGTGCGCGATGAATCCGTCGACGATCGCGTTCAGTGGCCGGCGGGCACGGTCGCGGAAGCCGAGCAACGCGAGTGCGGGTGCCGCGACGCCGAGGCTGGACACCACCACGAACACCACGAGAGCCGCCGCCTGGACGGCCACGGCCGAGGACGCGTCCACGATCACCGCCACGGCCGACAGTGCGATGACCACACTCTTCGGATTGACCGATCCGAGGAGGAACGCGGTCGCGAATGCCCTGCCACCGTCGAGGCGACGTGCTCTGTCCACCCATCCCGGTTCCTCGCGGGCCGGGCCGTGTCGTACGCGCCCGATCAGTGTGCGGGCACCCAGGATCAGCAGAGCGACGCCGAGCGCGATTCTCAACCACCGCACCCAGGCGGACGAGTCCGCGGCCACCACCGCGGTGTCCACGACCACCAAGCCTGCCGTCCCGACGACCGTGACGCCGACCAGCCATCCGGCGGTGAACCGAGCGAGTACGGAACCGGTGTTGAGTGTGGCCAGGGCAGCAGCCATCGCCGTGGTGGGCAGGTGCGCGATCAGCGCCCCGGCCGCCAACGGAAGACACGCAGAGACGGCTGCCGTCACGGACATCAGGTGGCGCTCGTCCACTGCATCGGTAGATCGTCCCACTGCACGACCCGAGATGTCGTCGATTTCGCTACGGTCCGCGAAGTGCGCCGTTCCCGTGCAGGGCATGGCGAGAAGGGGCGGATTCGGTGAACGGGTCCATTCCGATCGCGACGGTGATCGCGCTGCTGGCGGCCGCCGTGGCCACCGTGGGCATCGGTATCTACGGAGTTCGGTTGGCACGCACCACCTCCGACTTCCTGGTCGCCTCGCGAAGCGTCGGTCCACGCTGGAACGCCGCCGCCATCAGTGGTGAATACCTCTCTGCTGCATCGTTCCTCGGGGTTGCGGGGCTCATCGCGAAGTACGGAGCCGATGCGCTGTGGTACCCGGTAGGGTTCACCGCCGGCTACCTGGGTCTGCTGCTGTTCGTCGCCGCACCGCTGCGTCGAAGCGGCGCGTACACGGTGCCCGATTTCGTCGAATTCCGGCTCGGCGCACCATGGTTGCGCACCGTGGCGATGCTCGTGGTCGTGGTCATCTGCGCGCTGTACCTGGTGCCGCAGTTCCAAGGCGCAGGCCTGACGCTGAACATTCTGTTGGGGGTGCCGGGGTGGGTCGGGGCCCTGGCGGTGGGACTCATCGTCATCGCGAACGTCGTCGGCGGTGGCATGCGTTCGATCACCTTCGTCCAGGCCTTCCAGTACTGGCTCAAACTGACCGCGATCGCCATCCCGGCACTGGTGCTGGCCGTGCACTTCTTCGCCGACGACCGTAGCGTCGGCAGCCCCGCCCCGCCGACCGTGTCCGAGCAGACCGTCGTCGACATCACCACCGACGTTCTCGTGCAGGTCGATTCGCCGATCGTCGTGTCGGTGGTGGGAACCCTCGACGACGAGAGCGTCGACGGGCGAGTGCTACTGGACGCAGGTGAACACCGGTTGGGCTCGGGCACGTTGCTGACGCTCGACGCCGGATCGCCTGTTCCCGTCGTCGCAGGCGCGCCGACCACCGACCGAGCGTGGGCGATGCCCGGCGGGGGACTGGGCGGAGCGCATCCCCTCTATCAGGTCTACTCGCTGATTCTGGCCACGTTCCTCGGAACCCTCGGCCTGCCGCACGTGCTGGTGCGGTTCTACACCAACCCGGACGGCCGAGCGGCGCGGTTGACCTCGCTCACCGTCCTGGCGTTGCTCGGCATGTTCTACCTGTTCCCGACGGTGCTCGGCGTCTTCGCCCGCCTGTACGTGCCGCAACTGCTGATCACCGGAGCATCCGACGCCGCAGTGCTGCTGCTGCCCGGCTCGGTGCTGTCCGGAATACCGGGCCAACTGCTGGCCGCGCTGGTGGCCGCCGGTGCCATCGCGGCCTTCCTGTCGACCTCATCCGGTCTGCTGGTCAGCATCGCCGGGGTGCTCAGTACCGACGTCCTCTCGGGCAAGGTCCGAGACTTCCGCGTCGCCGCGATTCTCGCCGGCGCCGTTCCGTTGGCGCTGTCGATCGGCGTTGTCTCCCTTGACCTCTCGCGCACCGTCGGGCTCGTCTTCGCCGTCGCCGCATCCACCCTGTGCCCCCTGCTGGTACTGGGCATCTGGTGGCGCGGACTCACCGCGGCGGGAGCGGCAGCCGGACTGTTCCTCGGCGGCGGCATCTCTCTCGTCGCTGCGTCGATCTCCGTCGTCACCCCCATCTCCGACGGCGTCCTCGGCGGCTGGGCAGCAGCGATTCTCGGCTACCCCGCCGCCGTCAGCGTGCCCGTCGCCTTCGCCGCGATGATCGCCGTCAGCCTCGCCACCCGAAAAACCGTCCCGCCCGACATCTCCCGCATCTTCGCGCGACTGCACCTGCCCGAAGGCCTCGACATGGGCAAAGATCGCGAGCGCGAGCTCTGAGACCGCTGGGTCATTCCGCAGGCTCCACCGCTCAACTGCCATTCTCGACCGCTTGTCGCACACTCCCGCTTCCCATCGTGTGATCGACACCACCTCCTGATTTTGTGACCTGACTCTCATTACTGTTCCGAGTCAGCTACAGCTCACATCTACTTCAGGAGTCCAAGGTGACCGCACCGGAAACCAATTCGCCACCGGACGCGCAAGCGTTCGTCGACATGCAGGCCAGTCCAGAGTTCCAGGAACTTCGGCGTCGTCTGCGTAGCTTCGTGTTCCCGATGGCCGGGTTCTTCCTGGTCTGGTACGTCATCTACGTGCTGCTGAGCACCTACGCGGTCGACTTCATGTCGACCAAGGTGTGGGGCAACATCAACGTCGGGCTGCTGCTCGGCCTCGGCCAGTTCGTCACGACGTTCGCCATCACGGGCATCTACGTGAAGTTCGCCAACCGTGAACTCGATCCTCGCGCCGCAGCCCTGCGCGCCGAGATGGAAGCCTCCCAGGGAGCGAAAAGCTGATGAACATCCTTGCCCAGGCCACCGACACCACCGTCGGTGAACCACTCGTCAACATCGCGATCTTCGGTGCGTTCGTACTCGTGACGATGTTCGTGGTCATCCGCGCATCGAAGAAGAATGCGACCTCCGCGGAGTTCTTCACCGCAGGCGGCGGATTCTCCGGACCGCAGAACGGCGTCGCGATCGCCGGTGACTACCTCTCTGCAGCAAGCTTTCTCGGCATTGCCGGTGCCATCGCCGTCTACGGTTACGACGGCTTCCTGTACTCCATCGGCTTCCTCGTCGCCTGGCTCGTCGCGCTGCTCCTCGTCGCCGAATTGCTCAGGAACACCGGCAAATTCACGATGGCGGACGTACTGAGCTTCCGGCTCAAGCAGGGCCCGGTTCGCACCGCGGCCGCGCTGTCGACCCTGACCGTCTCGCTGTTCTACCTGCTCGCGCAGATGGCCGGTGCCGGCGGACTCGTCGCACTGCTGCTCGACATCTCCGACCGCACCGGACAGTCCATTGTCATCGCCATCGTCGGCGTGCTGATGATCGCGTACGTGCTCATCGGCGGAATGAAGGGCACCACCTGGGTGCAGATCATCAAGGCCGTCCTGCTCATCACCGGCGCAGCGTTCATGACCGTCCTCGTTCTCGCGAAGTTCGGCATGAACTTCTCCGAACTGCTCGGCAGCGCGCAGGCCATGGTGGCCGGATCGGCCAACGAGGCCGTGGCTGCACGTGACGTCATCGAGCCCGGCGCTCAGTACGGCGGCAGTGCCACCTCGAAGATCAACTTCCTCTCGCTCGGTCTCGCACTCGTGCTCGGTACCGCGGGTCTGCCGCACGTGCTGATGCGCTTCTACACGGTGCCCACCGCCAAGGAAGCTCGCCGCAGCGTCGTGTGGGCCATCGCGCTCATCGGTGCGTTCTACCTGTTCACCCTCGTGCTCGGCTACGGAGCCGCAGCGATCGTCGGACCAGACCGCATCCTGGCCTCGGCCGGCGGCCAGAACTCCGCGGCTCCGCTGTTGGCCTTCGAGCTCGGCGGCGTGATCCTGCTCGGCATCATCTCGGCGGTCGCCTTCGCGACGATCCTCGCCGTGGTCGCCGGCTTGACGATCACCGCCTCGGCGTCGTTCGCTCACGACATCTATGCGAGCGTCATCAAGAAGGGCAAGGTCGACGACAAGAAGCAGGTCAAGGTCTCGCGGATCACCGCCGTCGTAATCGGCGTCCTGGCCATCGGCCTCGGCATCCTCGCCAACGGGCAGAACATCGCCTTCCTGGTGGCACTCGCGTTCGCCGTTGCTGCGGCCGCGAACCTGCCGACCATCCTGTACTCGCTGTTCTGGCGTCGCTTCACCACCACCGGCGCACTGTTCAGCATGTACGGCGGCCTGATCTCGACGATCGTGCTGATCATCTTCTCCCCGGCCGTCTCCGGATCGCCGACGTCGATGGTCCCCGGCTCGGACTTCGCCTGGTTCCCGCTCTCCAACCCCGGCATCGTCTCGATCCCGTTGGCATTCATCCTCGGCATCGTCGGAACTCTGATCTCGAAGGACACCGAGAACACCGACAAGCAGGCCGAGATGGAGGTTCGCTCCCTCACCGGTATCGGTGCGGAGAAGGCCAGCGCTCACTAGTCGATAGCAGGTCCCCCCGAAAATGTCCGTGTGAGCAAGGCCTCACACGGACATTTTTCGTGCAGCGGTTACCATCCCTGCTGTGGCCAAGCTGAAGGTTTCCCTCGACGTCCCACTCACCCCCGAGCAGACGTGGGCGCACGCGTCCGATCTGTCCGGATACGAGCAGTGGCTCTCCATCCACGAAGCGTGGCGCGGTGAGCTGCCCGAGCAACTGGCCGTGGGCACCACCTTGGATTCCGTCGCCAGCGTGAAGGGCATGCGCAACCGGGTGTCCTGGAAGATCGAGTCCTACGATCCGCCCAAGAAGCTCGAGCTCAAGGGCAACGGTAAGGGCGGCGTCAAGATCGGCCTGAACCTGTCCGTGAAATCCAAGGGTGAAGGCTCCGAGATCACCATCGACGTCAACCTCGGCGGCGCGCCGCTGTTCGGTCCGATCGGGTCCGGCGTCGCACGCGCCCTCAAGGGCGACATCGAGAACTCGCTGAAGACGTTCGTCAAGATCTACGCCTGACGCGGCAGGGGTGGAGCCTGTGGAACGACCAGTGAAGTAGGAGCCGTCCATGCCCGGTAGACACAGTGCCCCGTCGTCCGCGACGAGCAGCAGAGGATTCGCCAAGTACGGCGTCGTGGCCGTGGCCCTGTTTCTCGTGGTGGGCGGCGGAGTGGTCGTCGCGCAGAAGGCATTCGGTTCCGAATGCGGCGATCCCGCGTCCTACTCTCTGGCCGCGGACCCTGCCATCGCGCCGGTGCTGCAGAAGATCGTCGACGAGACGTCCGCGGAAAGCCTCGGTTGCGCTCGGATCGAGGTCACCGCAACCGAATCCGGCCAGGTCTCGGCTGCGGTCGCCAAGGGCGACGACGTTCCCTCTCTCTGGATTCCGGATTCCTCGCTGTGGATCGGCAAGACCGTGCGGTCCACTGCGTCGCTGATCGACCTGGCGAGTCAGTCGGTGGCCGGCACCCCGGCTGTGCTCGCGGCCCGCAAGGACGAGGTGCCGTTCTTCGACACCTGGCTCACCGCGTTGAAGCTCGAAGGTCTGCGCATCGGCAACCCGCTGACCAACACCACATCCGATGCGGCCATCCTGGGCGCGGTGGCCGAGGCCGGATCGGACGAGACCGCCCTGGACTCGGTCGGAGCGGCGCTCGTCCCCATCGCTCAGGCCCAGGCCGCCACTCGCGGTGAGGCCGATCCGACGGTACGGCTGGACGATCTGGTTGCCGACGGCGGTGTCGCAGTGGTCTCCGAGCAGGCCTTCCTGGCCTACCAGCAGGACAACAACGTCGAACTGGGCGCGACGGTGCCGCCGACGGGCAGCATCTTCCTCAACTTTCCGCTGGCCGTGACCGAGCCCGCAGGGGATCGACACGAGACCGCGAAATCCGTCGGGACGGCACTGGCCACGGCCATCGAATCCGACCAGGGGCAGCGGGCTCTGTCCGATGCGGGGTTCCGCTCCGCGGACAACGCACCCCTCGATTCCGATCGCGGGATCGGTGACGTGACGCCTCTGACGATCGCCGACCAGCAGGCCGCCGAGTCGACGCTGCGCCAGTACCAGGTGTTGGCGCTGCCGTCGCGGACTCTGGTGATGGAGGACGTCTCCGGATCGATGAACTACAGCGCGGGGGCCGACTCACGTATCGCATTGACGGTGCAGGCCAGCGAAACCGGAAATCGACTGTTCCCCGACAACGCGTCGATGGGGTTGTGGGCATTCTCGATCGGACTCGGCGGCGAATCGCAGGACTACCGTGAGCTCGCACCGATCCGGCGAATGGACGAAAAAGTCGGCAACACCACGCAGCGTGAGGTGCTGCTGCAGCAGACTCGAACGCTTCCGGCCCTGGTCGGAGGTGGTACCGGTCTCTACGACACCACGTTGGCAGCGTTCCGCACGGTGCAGCAGGGCTACGATCCCGACGCGGTCAACAGCGTCATCATCCTCACCGACGGCACCAACGAGGACCCCGACAGCATCGCGCTCGACGAGCTGCTGTCCACTCTGCGCGCCGAGCAGGACCCGTCCAGGCCGGTCGTCATCGTCACCATCGGCATCACCGACGACGCCGATGCTGGTGTGCTGCAACAGATTTCGGCAGCAACGGGTGGTACGAGCTTCGTTGCTCGAAATCCCGCGGAGATCCCGAACGTTTTCGTCAATGCGCTGAGAAGTCGCTCCGGTCGCTGAGAAGGCTACTATGCTGTGCGTCGCGTCACTTCTGAGGGCGCGTGCGCTTGCACTCGTCCTGTGAGTGCAGCGGGGGGCGAGCAGGGGGTTGCATCGATGTCGGGACGTCACAGCGGTAGTGCGCGGCGGTTCGGTTCGGCCGCGATCTGGTCGGTGCTTGCGCTGGTGGCAGTCGTCGTCGTGGTCGGTGGTTGGTTCGGCGTTCAGGCCGTCCGCGCGTCCGGTGTTGATTCCTGCGATTCCGTCGACACCGTCTCGCTCGCCGTGGACACCTCCATCGCCGAGCCCGTCGAGCAGATTCTCGCGCAGGCCACCGAGTTCGATCGTGGTTGCGTGAACTTCGAGGTTCGCCCCGAACGTCCCGCCGACACCGCCACCGAGATCGCCGGAACCGAAAATCGCCCGGACCTGTGGATACCGGATTCGACGCTGTGGCTGCTCAAGACTCTTCGCTCGACCGGTGCGCTTCCCGAGCTGGCCAAGGCCTCCGTCGCGAACACGCTGCCGGTCCTGGTCTCGAAGTCCGATGCCGCGCCGGTGACCGATACCTGGCTCAGCGTGCTCCAGCTTCCCGGGCAACGCATCGGTGATCCCCTGACCAGCAGCGCCTCGAATGCCGCGATCCTCGGTGCGCTGGCCGAATCCGAGGTGGCAATCTCCGACGCCAAGGCCGTGTCGGCGGCCCTGGTCCCGATGGCTCAGGACTTCGGACGAATCGCGGACACTCCACACGACACCCCGGATCTGGTGGCCCAGGTGGCCGCCGAGGGTGGCACCAGCGTGGCGACCGAGCAGGCACTGCTTGCGTACGAGGCCGACAATCCGGGATCGGGACTGACCGAGTCGGTTCCGCCGACCGGCAGCTATTTCCTCAACTACCCGCTGGCCGTGACCGCGCCTGCCGGCCCCGAATACGACCGCGTCAAGCAGGCCGGAGCCGCACTGGGCTCGGTTCTCGCCACCGCGTCTGCCGCCGAGACCTTGGTCGCAGCCGGCTTCCGAACATCGAGTGGCACACCACTTCCCGACGGCCGAGGCGTCGGGTCCGTTGCGTCGCTCGAGATCAAGAACCCGCTGTCCATCGAGACGACGCTGCGGGACTGGGCCGTACTCGCACTGCCGTTGCGCACCCTCGTCGTCGAGGACGTGTCGGGTTCGATGGCCGCGAAATCGGGCGACTCCACCCGCATCGCGCTGACCGTGGACGCGTCGGTAGGTGCCAACTCACTCTTCAGCGATCAGACGCAGATGGGGTTGTGGGCGTTCTCGATCGGGCTCGGTGGTGGCAAGCAGGACCACCGTGAGCTGGTGCCGATGGGTAAGGCCGACGGTACGTTCAACGGAAAATCGCAGCGCGACGCCATTCTCGATTCGATCCGGGGGCTCCCGGCTCTCGTCGGCGGCGGAACGGGGCTCTACGACACCACGTTGGCTGCATTCCGGCGGGTCAAGGAGGGATACGACCCCGACTACGTCAACAGTGTCATCATCCTGACCGACGGTGCCAACGAGGACGAGGGCAGTATCTCCCTCGACGAGCTGCTGGCGTCGCTGCAGAAGGAGCAGGATCCGGTGCGACCCATCGTGATCATCACAGTCGGTGTCACCAGTGATGCAGATCCGGTTGCACTGCAGCAGATCTCGGCTGCGACCGGCGGAACGAGTTATGTCGCCGAGGATCCGCGAGACATCCCGGACGTGTTCGTCAAGGCCTTGAACTCGCGCACCGAACGTCTCGCGGGGGAGTAGGTCAGCCCAACAGGAAGCTGATCGCGATGGCTGCGGCGCACGCCAGAGTCACCACGGTCAGCGTCACCGCGTCGGAGGCCTTGAACCGGGCGTCGGTGGCGGTGATCATTCCGGTTCCGCCGCGGGCGGTGATGGCCCCACCCATTTCGTCGGCCCGCCTGATCGCCACCGACATCACCGTCGTGACGATGTCGACCAGAGAATTGTCCGACGCGCTGTTGACGACCGGCTTGGGGCGAAGGCGTCGGGCAGCATTGAGGGTGCGCATCTCTTCGATCAGCAGCGGAAGCGACCGCAGGCTCAGGGCCACGGCGATGGCCCACTCGTCGACCGGCAACTTCAGCTTCTTCAGCGGCGCGCCCAGTTTGGAGACCGCAGGGGCGATGTCGCTCATCGACGTGGTCCAGCCGATCATCATCGATGCGCCGAGCAGGACGAAGATGAACAGCGTCGCGCGCAGATACACCAGCACTGCCGCGCCGCCCATCGGCAGATTGATGAGAGCTCCGACGCCGAACAGTGCCCAGATCCACCACGGTGGACGCGGCACCGCGGTGATCGGGACATGAGCGATGATCGCGGCGATGACCAACAGCGCGAACACTATTCCGAGGGCAGGCCACGTCGGTGCCACCACGAGAGTGATGCTCAGCAGCAGCACGGCGACGAGTTTGGTGCCGGCCCACAGGCGGTGGATCGGTGAGAATCGCGGGACCTGACGCAAGACGACGGTGGTCACGAGTGCACGCTCCCCAGGATCGAATCGGAGACGATGTGGCCGTCGGCCATCGTGATGGTGCGACTGCAGACGGTGTCCATACCGTCCACGTCGTGCGAGATGACGACGATGGCAACGCCGCGATCGCGCAGTCCGGCGAGAACGCCGATGATGTCGTCGCGGCCGGGAGGGTCGAGCCCGGCCAGGGGTTCGTCGAGAACCAGTAGCCGAGGACGACGCGCGACCAGCCCGGCGAGCACCACGCGTCGCATCTGACCGCCGCTGAGCGAATCGATGTCGCGAGCCGCCAACGACCTGTCCAGGCCGACGGCATCCATCGCGGCCGACACTGTGGCAGAACCTGTTTCGGGACCGGCAGCGGCAGCGATGTCCTCGGAGACGGTGCGCCGCTGCAGCTGCAGGCGCGAGTGCTGAAATGCGAGTCCGACATCGCCGACACGTGAGGTCATCGCCTTGCCGCCGAGCTCGGCGGTGCCTCTGGTCGGGCCGGTGAGGCCGGCCATGATCCAGGCGAGAGTGGACTTGCCCGAACCGTTCCCGCCGAGAACGAGCACACCCTCACCGCGTTTGACAGTGATGTCGATGCCGTTCAGTGCTACCTGCGCCCACGGTGTGCGCCGGTTGTACGTGTGTTCGACGCCGCTCAGTTCCAGAAGACGTTCGCTCGAATTGTCGTGCAGCGCAGCGGGGTTCTCCGTCCGAGCGTGCATCCACGTCGAGTCGTGCTGCACCTGATAACCCTCGTGCAGATGTACGACGCGATCCGCGGCGACGGTTTCCGAGACGTGGTGGGTGACGAGCACAACCGACATCCGGTGCCTGCGGGGCAATTCGGCGAGGAGCGAGACCAGATGTTCGCGCCCGGAGGCGTCGATCATGGCGGTTGCCTCGTCGGCGATGAGCAGTGCAGGACGGCGAGCAAGTGCTGCGGCGACAGCGAGTCGCTGCATTTCGCCGCCGGAGAGGGAGGCAGTGTCGCGCGCTCCCATACCGCCGAGCCCGACCTCGTCGAGCAAGGCCTCCACGTCGGGGCGTGAATCGCCGGGCGGCAGTCCCCACACCACGTCGTCGGCGACGCGGGTGCCGAGGATCTGGCTTTCGGGGCGCTGCAGCACCACCGCGGTGCCGCCGTACCGTCCGAGTCCGGTCGAGCCGGGCCTGTCCACGGTGCCCTCCGACGGTTCGAGGCCGGCGAGGATCCGCGTCAGCGTCGATTTGCCGGAACCGTTGTGGCCGACGATCGCCACGAATTCACCGGTGTCGATGCGCAGGTCGACGCCGGTCAACGCGGACGTCGTGCTTCCCGGGTACCGGAACCCGACCGCGGTGAGTGTGACCGGCAGCGGCCCGATCTCGTCGTCGGTGCTGGAAGCCAGGGGCTCGGGGGTGGGGATGGTGGAGAGACGGTCCAGAATCGCGGTGAGGATGAGCCACGCGAACAACGTTCCGGTGACGATGCCGAAGGCGATCGACCCGCCGACCCACCACCACCAGTTGTCGAGCACGGTCGTGGAGCTGGTGCGGATCACGTCGGCCATGCCTTGCAGTGCCGACGTTCGCTCGAGCAGTCGAGAAATGCCCTCGAAGGTGTTGCGGAGAGTCTCGAGAAACAGCTCGCGCAACGGAACGAGGATCAGCAGCATCAGCACCGTCAACGCCCCGAGCACCGGGCCGACGACCATCGAGGTGACGAGAACGCCGAACAGTCCTTGCTTCCTGCGTTTCGCCCGCCCGACCAGGCCGCCCAGTAGGGCGGCGCTGGCGACGGTGATGGCCGTCTGGGTTCCGGCCGCGACGAAACCGACCAGGGTGCCGGCCACCGCGGAGGTGACCAGTGCGCGGGTCCGATACCGAAGTGCGACCACCGACATGGGAATCGCCGCGACGACCTGAAGGATCGCCGCCATCGGTACCAGCACACCGATCACCGTCAACGCGACGGTGAAGCTGCTCATGACGGCAGCGGTCGCCATTTCCTGCGGACCGAGAGGGCCGGACTTGGGCGTGCGCACGGGCTGGGTCAGCGGCTGCGCTGGCTCGTGGCGGGGCCTGCTGCACGACGGCTGTGGCCGCCGCCACCGCTACGCGGCTGACCACCATTGCGGGGTTGTCCACCGCTGCGGGGCTGTCCACCGGAGCGCGGCTGCCCACCGGAGCGGGCCGGGCCGCCGCGTCGGGCGTTGTTGCTGTTGCGAGGGTTCGCGGCGCGAACTTCCGGCTCGGCCTTCGGCATCGGCTGGACGTAGCGAGCCTGCTCGCCGACCAGGTTCGCCACTGCGGGCGAGTCGGCGGTGACGCGGACGGGCGTGACCTTGATATCGGCCTTGCGCAGCAGAACGGCAGTGTCCTTGCGCTGCTCGGGCAGGACGACGGTCACGACGTCTCCGGCGCTTCCCGCGCGAGCGGTGCGGCCGGAACGGTGCAGGTACGCCTTGTGCTCGGCCGGGGGATCGACGTGGACGACCAGCTGGACGTCGTCGACGTGAACGCCGCGGGCTGCGACGTCGGTGGCGACGAGAACACGGGCCTGGCCGGAGGAGAACGCAGCGAGGTTGCGGTCACGGGCGGCCTGCGAGAGGTTGCCGTGCAGGTCGACGGACGGGATTCCGGCGTCGGTGAGCTGCTTGGCGAGCTTGCGGGCCTGGTGCTTGGTGCGCATGAACAGGATGCGTCGTCCGGTGCCGGAGGCGAGCTGGTGGACCAGCTTCTTCTTGGCTTCGACGCCGTCGACCTCGAACACGCTGTGCGTCATGGCCTCGACGTGTGAGGTGGCCTCGTCGACGGAGTGCGTGATCTGGTTGTGCAGGAATCGCTTGACCAGCTTGTCGACGCCGTTGTCCAGGGTCGCGGAGAACAGCATGCGCTGGCCCTTGTCCGGGGTGGCGGCGAGGATGCGGGTGACGACGGGCAAGAACCCGAGATCGGCCATGTGGTCTGCCTCGTCGAGGACGGTGATCTGAACGCCGTCGAGGGTGAGGTGGCGCTGCTTCATCAGGTCTTCGAGGCGACCGGGGCACGCGACGACGATGTCGACTCCACCCTTGAGTGCGGAGACCTGGCGGACCTGCGAGACACCACCGAAGATCGTGGTGACCTTCAGCGAGTACGCGGACGCGAGGGGTTCGATCGCGACGGCGATCTGGGTGGCGAGCTCACGCGTCGGCGCGAGGATCAGGCCACGGGGGCGGCCGGGCTTGCGGTTACCGGGAAGCTGGCCGGCGAGGCGAGCAACCATCGGGATCGAGAAGGCGAGTGTCTTGCCGCTGCCGGTCTTTCCGCGTCCGAGCACGTCGCGTCCCTGCAGTGTGTCGGGGAGTGTGTCGGCCTGGATGGGGAATGCCTCGGTCTTGCCCTGGCTCGCGAGTACATCCGCGATGGCCTGGGGTACGCCGAGTGCAGAAAAAGTCTGTGGGGTCGTCATAGTGATGAAAAGTGCCTTTCGGGCAGGGTGTTGCACCTGCGGGCCTTCGGGCCGAGATGCAAGGTGGCGAGACTGCCGGTGGGCAGTTTCGATCGCCGTAAGAGAAGCCTGTGCAGGGTGCACATGGAGGTTCGGGAGCATTCCACGACGTCTGGCGTGCAGCTACGCGCGCCGTTGACGAGTGTAACCGAGTCGGTGCTCGGTATCTTCCCGCCGCAACCCGTCATGCGGCGTCGTCGTCGAAGAGACCGGTGATCATCACGTTCTCGATCGTCGAGCTGTACAGCTCGACCACCGGCATCGGCGGCGCACTCGAGTCATAGCTGTGCCCGGTGGGTGAGATGAGCCGGTAGCGGTGTCGCGCGTTGCGTTTGTCTCGCCATGCTTCGGCTGTCCAGCCCTCACCTTCTTTGGCGTAATTGCATGCGGCACAAAGGCCTGCGCCGTTCTCGGCACTCGTTCTGCCGCCTGCTGAATGAGGTCTGATGTGATCGTGGTGACGGATCGGTGCGTCGCACCACGGGGTTCGGCAGGTGCGATCGCGGAGATCTATCAGGCGTCCCAGCGCGGTGGGAAATGCGCGCGAAGTGGACTCCACTGCCGTCAGCGCACCGGACGTCGGGTGCGCGTAGAGGCGGCGTAATGCGACGTGCGTCTCACTGTCGAGTGTGTCTCGGATCAGTTGCCGTGCGACATCGGACGGAATGTCGCCGTAGCCGTGCATGTAGGCGGACGTGTCACCGCCGGCGAGGAGGGTGGAATCCGAGATGACGATGTCGACGGTCACTGGCGGTCCCTGTGCTGCTGATGCCCCGGTGACCCGCTCGAATACGAGGTCGGCCATGATCTGATCGCGGGTGCGTGTGTCACCGCCGGAGTTGATGATGGTGTCGGCATCTCGTCGCAGCGTCGCCCACATGCTGACCATCTTTTCCATCGAGGTGAGGACCGTAAAGAAGCCCATCGATTCGGGTGCGGGACGGGTGCTGGTGCGCCTGGCTGCGTAGGCCTTGGCGCGTCGTTTCACCTGGGAGGCGGCGTCGAGTTCGTTGGCGAGTGCGCGGGCGCGGCCTTCGATGTTGCGGTCGCCGGCACCGGCCAGTGTGGCGGGGTCTGCGCACAGTCGTTCGTCGATGGTGCGGCGGTCGTCGACGGTGAGGCATGCGGTTTCGCGAGCGAGGATCATGGCGTGCCACTCGTTGAGCTCCCCGGCTTTCAGTCGCGCGAGGGTGTGCGGCATTTCGTGCACCAGCGCGCGAGCGAGACCGAGGTGAGTGCCCCCACGGTTCGGTGATTCGCGCCGAGCCAGTCCGATCTGTGACGCAATACCATTGCGCCACTGGGCTTTCGGCTTGCCATGCTCTCTGCGTTCGTTGCTGATGGCTGTCGCGACGGCGTCGGTCACCACGGCTTGCGTTGCCACGCTGGCGCACTTGACGGTCTCGAGGGCGGAGATCAAATCGATGCCGGCTGCTGCGTCGGCGTCGAACTCCGATGACTGAAGACGCGCGACGAAGCGCAGCACTTCATCGGACGTGAGTGGTGAATCTTGTACAGCTGTGACCACGAGTTCCTCCCCAGTACTCGAATGCATGTTCGATAGTACGGAGAGTTTCCTGGCCGCGCAATAGTTGCCAGCAATTGGGGAGGGTGGAGCGCGAAGTCGACTCGTGGTGCCCTCGGCAGGATTCGAACCTGCGACCTACCCTTTAGGAGAGGGTTGCTCTATCCCCTGAGCTACGAAGGCTGGTGATCGTTCTGCTGATCCGAAGCCATTGTCCAGCAACGGCTTTCGATCCATCGAACAATCGGTTGCGGATGGGTCTGCCGCCGCACTGCACAGCTGGCCCACATCGCGCTCGCTAGTCTAGCGGCCCATGGTGTCGATCGTGAAGCAGGTTGCCGCTGCTCCTCCCTGTCCCGGTCGGCGATGCGATCAAGTTCAGGGCGGTGCGGTGCTGGTGAGCGGAGTAATCGGCAGCCGATTCGATGCCGACGAAGCACCGAATGTCGCGGGCGAAGGCGTCGACCATCCTCGTGCGAACGCGCGCGCATTCGCCAAACGCGCGCAGAGTCGCCGGCCACTGGCTGTCTATTCCGCTCGCACCTGACAAACGCGAGCGCATTTGCGGATCCCGAGGACCAGCCCGCCCACCATCTAATCCGCCGCGATAGCGTCCACGATGCTCAGTCGAGAGGCGTGCACGGCAGGTGGAGCCGAACCCAACAGCGACAGGCCGAGGGCAACGAGTCCGTACAGCAGCACCGACCAGCTCGCGGTGTAGGCGACCGGAATTCCGATGCTGGCTCCGAGGATCAGGGTGCTCAGGTATTGCAGACCCGCACCGATGATCAGGCCGAGCACACCACCGACGACGCCGACCGAGAGCGCCTCGGCGAGCACCATTCGCGCCAGGGTTCCGCGGCCACCGCCCATGGCGCGCAGCACCCCCAGTTCGCGGCGACGCTCGAGTACCGACAGTGTCAACGTGTTGAGCAACGCGACGGCAGCGACGAGCGCAACGATCCACTGCAACGCGATGGCCAGGGCACCGGACTGTCGGATAGCGGCGCTCGTTCCCTCTAGTGCGGCGTCGCCGGTGTAGACGAAAGCCTCGGGTGGCAGCGCCGCGCGCAGCGAATCCTGGACTGCCGCAACGTCTCCGTCGACGCTGATCTCGAGGTAGGTAGCCCCGGGTCGGTCGTACCAACGTTGCATCGAATCCAGCGAGATCGCCATGGTCCCGCCGGCGGCGTTGATGTATTCGACCAGGTCCAGCACTCGCACGGTCTGCACCCCGGTCGGCGTCGGCAGATCGATGGAGTCACCCACCGAGACACCGCGTGTTCTACCGAACCCCTCTGACAGCACCACACCGTCACCGGCGAGCACTGCCGCGCGCACGTCGTCGGAGAGCGATGCGAGCGTCACCGCGTTGCTACCGTCGGCGACCCCCTGGATGGATACCGTCTCGCTGTCGATCGTCGCGTATGCCCACTGTCCCTCGACGATGCGAGAGACCCCCGGCGTCGCCCGGACAGCGTCATCGACCGAGGCGGGAACGATCGGGCCCGACGGTATGGCGTCGGGTGAGGTCATCGACACGTACAGGTCGGTGTTCGCCAAGGACGACAACGATTCGGCTGCCGAGTCGGTCATGTTGGTCAGCGAACCCGACACTCCCACACTGACTCCCACGGCGATCACGATCGTCATCACGGTTGCCCAGATTCGCCGTGGGGCGCGTTCGATGGTGGCGGTCGCGAGGCGTCCGGCACCACCCCAGCGGCGGGGGACCGCTGCGGTGACGGACACGATCGGACCGGTCGCGCCGACGCACAGCGCGACGACGCCGAACATGAACAACGCACCGGCTCCGAGGGTCAACTGCCCGTCGACGTTGACGGCGAACAGGAAGGATCCGGCGACGGCGAACACACCGAACACGGTCGCGGCCAGGGTGAATCGTAGACCGGGGCCACCGGAGGTCTCTCCGCCGCCGACTGCGAGCGCTTCGATCGGCGAGATGCGATACACCTGCACGGCGGCGACGGCCGACGCCCCGACGCAGGCCAGCACACACGCGACGATCGCCACCGGAATCGCGAAGCCGGGCAGCACGTATTCGATTCGCGCATCGAAGGCTTGGGAGAGGAACGGCGGCAGACTTTCGATCGCGATGCGGCCCATCATGATTCCCAGCGGAACACCGACGGCACCGCCGACGAGACCGACCAACACGGACTCGAACAGCAGGTCGCGGACGATGTCGCCGCGGCGGCCGCCGACTGCCCGGAGCAGAGAGATGGTGGGTCGACGTTTCGCGATGGCCATGTTCATGACGTTGAAGACGAGGAACGCCGCGACGACGAACGCGATGAGCGAGACCATCAGTGTCGCATTGCGAGTCAGGCTCATGGCCTGGTTCGCGCGGTCGGCCCGGAAGTCCGGATTCATCACCGACACCCGGCCCGCCAATGCGGTATCGAGGTCGGCGCGCAGAGTGTCGCCGCTGCCGAGGACGAAGATCGAATCGAGCTGACCCGCGCGGTCGGTGAGCGTCTGAGCCGTCGGGATGAGCGCGACGGCGAACATGCCCCCACCGATGCGCTGCGTTCCCGGGCCGTCGACCACACCGACCACCGCCGTCGGAACATCGTCGATGATGACGGTGTCGCCCTGCGTCAGACCCGTTGCGGCTCCGACCAATACGCCGGCCGGATCGGTGAGCAACCCTGCCGCGTTGCCGACTGCGCCTTCCAGATCGGATTGCAGTGCCGTGATGGATGAGTCGACACCGAGAATCGTCAGGTCTCCGACGTCGGATCGAACGGTGCTGCGCAGCAATGGAACCGCTGTCTCGACGCCGGGAACAGCACGGACGGCGTCGAGTTCGCTCTGATCGAAGCCCGAGTCGGTGACACCGACGATCTCGTAGTTCGCGTTACCGGCGATCGACACGGCGAGACGCTCGACGGATCCGGTCAAGGAGCCGTACGTGCCGAGGACGGCGATGAGCAGCCCGGCCGCGACGGCGACGACGCCGGCCGAGACCAGCGAACGCACCCAGTGCATGCGGAGATCGCGAAGGCTGATGACTCTGAATCTGCTGAGCGCGGTGCCTATCACCGATCGAGGCCGGCCGTCAGGGTATCGGTCTCGACTCGACCGTCGATCATGCTGACGATGCGATCGGTGGACCGTGCCGCCTCGAGGTCATGGGTCGCCATCACCACTGCTCGACGACCGTTGCTGGCGTGCGCCACGTCGGCGAGGATCTCGAGGACGTTGTGGGAGGTCTTCGAATCGAGATTGCCGGTCGGTTCGTCGGCGATCAGCAGCGCCGGATCCATCATCAATGCCCGGGCGATCGCGATGCGCTGGATCTGACCACCGGACAACTGTGCCGGCCGGTGCTCGGATCGGTTCGAGAGTCCGACCATCTCGAGCAGACGCATCGCGTCTGTCCTGGCCTTCTTGATCGGTGTGCCGTCGAGCAGCTTGGGCACGGCGACGTTCTCCCACGCGGACATCGTCGGCAGCAGGTTGAAGAACTGGAAGACGAACCCCACCTGGTGGCGTCGAAAATCGGATTGGGCGTTGTCGTCGAGGGTGGTGACCTCGACGTCGTCGAACCGGATGGAACCAGACGTCGGCGTGTCGAGAGCGCCGAGCATGTGCAGCAGCGTCGACTTTCCGGCACCGGACGGCGCGACGAGCGAGACGAACTGGCCACCCTCGATCGTGAGATCGATACCGTCCAACGCGCGTACCGGTTGCTCGCCGGTGGGGTACTCCTTGACCACACCGGACAGCTCGAGCTTCAAATTGGTCATGCAACGATCCCCTGCTCCTCGAATACTTCCGACGCTACCTGCCGTCGGGTCGAGAAACCGGTCGGAGTTCTCAGATCACGCTGCGCCGCGCGAGGATTCGAGCCGCCGGGCCACCAGTGCGGCCTGCAGGTGCCGAATTCCCGAGGGACGGGTGGGATCGAACCCGGTGAGTTGCGCGATCCGCTTGAGGCGGTAATCGACGGTGTTGGTGTGCAGATGGAGCTGGCGAGCGGACCGCTGACGGTTCAGATCGTGGGAGATGTGGATCTCGAGGGTTTCGAGCAGCTCGGGGGACGAATCGAGTGGCTCGAGGATCTGGGTCAGGTGGCGCCGCCCGGGGCCGGGCCGCGTGAGCTGGTACTCCAGCACCAGGTCGTCCATGCGGTACAGGCCGGACGGGCGGTGCAGCTGGTGTGCCAGCGACAGCAGTTCGTGTACCTGATCGGCTGCGGTGGGGATGTCGGCGGTTGCGGCCTGCTCGGCGGTGACGGTGACGGGAACCTCGGCGGCGGTACCGATGCGATGCACCAGGGCCTCGACCCACTCGTCGTCGTGTGTGCCGGGAATGAGCACGGTGCCACCCTCGGTGCTGAGCAGAGAGAGGGGAGTGCGACCGCAGATCGTGGCCAGCTCGGCCTGGACGCGGCGCAGCTTTCTGCGGGCGGCGACGGTCTTCTGGATGTTGGGGTCGTTCTCGTCGGGGTGCGGCGGCACCGAGATGGCGAGCACGAGGTAACTGTCGGCGAGTTCGATGCCGGACTGACGGGCCATCGAGACCGCGTTGTGTCCGCTGAGCAGCGAGGTCACCAGGGTGTGTGCTGCCGTGTGGTGCTCGCTGGCGACCGCCTGGAGTTCCTCGACGTAGCTCTTGCTGGCGGCGATGGACACCTTCTCCGACAGCAGCACGAACATCCGGGCGGCCTCGATCAGTTGCGCGGCATCACCCTCGCCTGCCCTCTTGGACACCAGATTCCAGCCGATCTGGATGCCCTCGTGGTAGACGCTGAGCACGGACTCGAGGGGCACACCCTCGCGGGCCCACTGGCTGGCCTTGGCGCGGAGTTCGGCCAGGTCGGACTCGGCCGGAGCACGCCGTTCGTCGAGCATCTGCACGGCGATACTGATGCACTTGACGGTGAATTCGGTGACGTCGCCGTGGAGCTGTTCGCCCGGCAACGACCCGCAGGGGGTGTTGGCGGCGAAGTGCCCCACGAGGAGCCGTGCCACTGCACGGAAGTCGCGAAGAGGAGCCGACGCAGGCTGACCCGCGACCATGATTCCGAGGCTAGTCGAGTTGTGAACGGTCACAGATCAACCCTTCGTGTTGGGATCTTCAGGTCATCGGAGAGCAAACTTACTTGCGCGTATCGATGCGCTTCCGCGGCTCAATGTATGCAATCCCCGACGAAACCGCGGCGTTTTCGTACTTCAAGTTTGTTTCCCGGCCTCTAACAGGGTCGATCATAGGTTGTTATCAACGCGTGATCCACCATTTCGGCAAAACTCGTTGTGACCTGTCTCGAGCGCGCTCCCCGAGCGCTTGCGACTTGCCCTAAACAATCCGCAAGCGCTCCGCGGTGCGAGTTCGGCGGATCTACCTTTGTCTCCGTCGGAGTGGTAGTCGGGCGACGAAGGGGCGGTCATGCGCAGTGATATCGGGCAGTTCGCGGTTCTGCGAGAACTGTTGCCGACCATCGAGGCCAACCTGGCTCGTCATCGCGCCGAGGCCGCGCGGTGGGAACCGGCCGACTACGTCCGAGCCGAGATGTACTGGGGTTCGCGGCCCTCGACCTTGACCGAGGCCGCCAAAGCGGCACTGGTGACCACTCTGCTGGTCGAACAGAACATTCCGCTCTACCGGCGGGATACTGCAGCCTCCGAGGTCGGGGTCTGGCCGTCGTGGCTCACGGAGTGGAGCGACGAACGGACCCGGCATGCAGTGGCCGTCACCGACTACCTGGTGGCCACCCGCAGCGTCGATCCGGTCGCCCTCGGTCGAGCCCGAGCGCAGTGCATGACGGTGGGTTTCGACGCCCCGATGAACGGAGCGCACCTGCTCCGGTCGCTGGCCCAGGTCACCCTCGACGAGTCGGTGTCGAGCATCTGTCATCGCAACACTGCCGCTCAGTGCCACGATCCGGTGGCCGATCGCCTGCTCGGACGCATCGTCGCCGATCAGGATCTGCATGTCCGCTTCTTTTCCGACCTGGTCTCCGCGGCGCTCGAGGTGGCACCGTCGCTCACCGTCACGGCGATCACCGAGGTCGTCATGAACTTTCAGCTGCCGGGCACCAACCTGCCGGGGTTCGCGCGCAGCGCGATGCTCATCTCGCGGGACGGAATCTACGATCTGCGCCGCCATCTCGACGATGTTCTGCGACCCCTGTTGGCGCAGTGGCGCATCTTCGAGCGCACCGATCTCGGTGCCGGAGCCCGCAGCCGCGACCAACTGGCCGACTATCTCGATCATCTCGACGCCCAGGACGCCGCAACCCAGCTCGGCCGCACACGAGTCCGGGAATACTCGAACGCATTGCGCGCCAGCTGACACCACATACCCCGGGGGGTCCGTGGGACCGGTGCCTCTTCGGTTCGATTCGAATCGAAGAGGCGCTCGGGCGGACCCCATCGACTAGCCTGAACGCCTATTCGTCATACGCGCGAGGATTGGTTCTCGCGCAAGACCGGAGGCCCGAAACGTGACAGGCTCTCGACCGATCATCGTCGGTATCGACGGATCCGCTGCAGCGGACAAGGCCGTGATCTGGGCGGCTCTCTGCGCTCACCGACGGGATCGGCGATTGCACATCGTCACTGCCGTCGACATGCCGGGGGTGGTCGACCTGAGCGAATTCGCAGGAGAAGCAACCGAATTCGTTGCCACTGCCAAGTCGAGGTTGGTGGCGGCAGAAACGCTGGCCGCACTGGTCGTCGACGATCCAGCCTTCGAGGTGACCTCCAGTGCCGTCGAGGGCGGCGTGATGGATGTTCTCATCGGCGTCTCGGCGCAGGCCGAGATGCTGGTGATCGGGGCCAGCGAAACCGGCGCTGTCACACTCTCGTTGGCCGCGCACAGCGTGTCCCCGGTCGCGGTGGTGCGAGGCCGCGACATCGATGGCCGCCCGGTTGCCGAGGGGCCGGTGATCGTCGGTATCGACGGCTCGGACGTCAACCAGGCTGCGGTCGAGTGGGCTTTCGTCGAAGCATCCGCTCGGGGTGCCGTGCTGATCGCGGTTCACGTGTGGTCCGATGTCGATCTCACCCAGTCGTTCGGCCGTGCGCCCAAGGACTGGCAGGCCATCGCCGACGGCGAGGAGGTTCTGCTGGCAGAGAGCCTCGCCGGCTGGCAGGAGAGGTTCCCCGACGTCGAAGTGCAGCGCGTCGTCGCTCAGGACCGTCCGGTGCGGGTTCTGAGCGGACTGTCCGAAACCGCGGCGTTGATCGTGGTGGGCAACCGGGGGCGCGGCGGATTCGGTGGAATGCTGTTGGGCTCCACGAGTTTCGCGCTCGTCAACACCGCGGACTGCCCCGTGCTGGTGGTGCGGAAAGCGCTCACATAGCGACGGTCAGCAGGAAGCTCACGTCTTCGAGGGCCTCGACGCTGTGGCGGGCGTCGGGGATGACGAGAAGGTCGCCGGTCGAGCCCTTCCAGGAGCGCTCACCGGAGATCAGTTCGAGCTTGCCACTGAGTACCAGGACGGTCGACTCGCCGGAGAGGTCGTGTTCGGCCAGCTTGTTCCCTGCGGCCAGAGCCACGACCGTCTGCCGCAGGTGGCGCTGGTGACCGCCGTACACCGTCTGCGAACTGCGGCCACTCGACGCGCCGACTGCAAGTTTGAGCTGTTGGCGGGCAAGGGCGGTGAGTGACTTCTTGTCCATGATCGTCAGTATGACGCACCGATCGCAGTCGCGACGGGGGAATCCTGAACGCGCTCAAGAAGGTTGGGTAGGCTTTCCGTACTCCACGAAGCGGAATCGGGTCCCGCCGACCCGGCTGTTCTGCCATTCGCCCGCCGTCGCGACCCAGCCGGCCGGAATCTCGGGAGCCCTCGTGTCGCCCTCGACGTCGAGATCGACTTCGGTCACCTCCAGGTGGGTCGCGATATCCATTGCACTGCGATAGATTTCGCCGCCGCCCATGACCCAGACCGGGCTCTCGCCTACCAGGGCCACGGCGTCGGCGACACTCGATGCGTTCTCGGCACCGTCGGCGGTCCACGAGGAGTTGCGGGTGACCACGATGTTGCGACGGCCGGGCAGTGGACGGAACTTCGCGGGCAGTGAGTCCCAGGTCTTACGGCCCATGATCACCGGATGCTCGGCCGTCTTCGACTTGAAGTGAGCCGTGTCCTCGGGGACGTGCCAGGGGATCGATCCCGCGTCTCCGATGACGCCGGCGGTGGTCTGAGCCCAGATAAGGCCGACGAACTGCGGTGCACTCACACCGCTACCGGTGCCTTGATCGCCGGGTGATGCTGGTAGTCCACTATCTCGATGTCCTCGTAGGTGTAATCGAAGATCGAATCCCGTTGCGCCAGTTTGAGAGTGGGGTACGGATACGCCTCGCGTGAGAGCTGCTCGGTGACCTGCTCGCGGTGGTTGTCGTAGATGTGGCAGTCGCCGCCGGTCCAGACGAACTCGCCGACCTCGAGGCCGGTCTGCGCCGCCACCATGTGCGTGAGCAGTGCGTAGCTGGCGATGTTGAACGGCACGCCGAGAAACATGTCTGCGCTGCGCTGGTAGAGCTGGCAGGAGAGTCTTCCGTTGGCCACGTAGAACTGGAAGAACGCGTGGCACGGCGGGAGCGCCATCCGCGGGATCTCGCCGACGTTCCATGCCGAGACGATCATTCGCCGCGAATCCGGATCGGTCTTCAGGGTCTCGATGACCTGGCTGATCTGGTCGATGTGCTCGCCCGACGGGGTGGGCCACGATCGCCACTGCACTCCGTAGACGGGGCCGAGCTCGCCGTCCGGAGCTGCCCACTCGTCCCAGATGCTGACGCCGCGCTCTTGGAGCCACGTGGCGTTCGAGTCTCCGCGCAGGAACCACAACAGCTCGTAGACGATCGACTTCAGGTGGACCTTCTTGGTGGTGATCAACGGGAAGCCCGCTGCCAGATCGAAGCGCATCTGATGCCCGAACACGCTGGTGGTGCCGGTTCCTGTGCGGTCGGATTTCGCCGTCCCGGTATCGAGGATGTGGCGCAGCAGATCTTCGTACGGAGTCGGAACCATCACGACGGTCATCGTAGCTGCATACTGGACGCATGCCGGAATTACCCGAGGTGGAAGCCCTTGCCGGCTTTCTGCGCGAGCATGCCGTCGGAGCCGTGATCGGCCGAATCGACATCGCTGCGCTCAGCGTTCTCAAGACATTCGATCCGCCGATCACCGAGCTGCAGGGCAAGGACGTCACCGATGCCGCCCGCTTCGGAAAGCACCTGGCACTTCGAGCCGGTGACCTCTGGCTGATCACCCATCTCTCGCGTGGAGGATGGCTGCGGTGGGTGGACAACCCCAGCGCCGCGCCGCCGAAGCCGGGCAAAGGGCCCCTCGCGCTGCGGATCCACTTCTTCACCCCCGAGGGAGCGACGCCCGCGATCGATCTGACCGAAGCGGGGACCAAGAAGCGGCTGGCGGTATGGGTGGTACGCGATCCGCAACAGGTGGCGAGTATCGCCCGGCTCGGACCCGACGCGATGACGGTCACCGAGCTCGAATTCGCCGAGATGCTCAGCAGCACCACCGCGCGGCTGAAGACCTCGTTGGTGGATCAATCGCTGTTGGCCGGCATCGGCAATGCCTACTCGGACGAGATACTGCACGTGGCGAAGCTCTCGCCGTTCGCATCGTCGAGCAAGCTCGATCCCGAGGCCGTCGGGGCGCTGTACGCGGCGATGCGCTCGGTGCTGTCCGACGCGGTGGCCCGCTCGGCCGGGCAGGATGCGGCGCGTCTGAAGGGGGAGAAGAGATCGGGGATGCGCGTGCACGCCAGAACCGGACTTCCGTGCCCGGTGTGCGGCGACCCGGTCCGCGAAGTCGCCTACGTCGATCGCTCTTTTCAGTACTGCGCGACGTGTCAGACGGCCGGCAAGATTCTCGCCGACCGTCGCATGTCGCGACTGCTCAAGTGACGGGCTCTAGCTTCTGGCTGTCGTAGCCCCGGTAGCCTTCCCACGCTTTGCGACGGTCGCTCCGTGGGTCCTTCTGTACGCGGGTGCGGGTGTCGAAGATCAACGTCTTGCGGTCGGCCTCGTTGTACACCGGCCACGATTCGAGGGGTTTTCCGTTGGTGGCGAACGCAATCCAGTTCGACTGGACCTGCTCGGTGACCTCGGCGAAGGCCTTCCGCCCGCCTGCCAGCGTCAGCGCCTTGCCGAACAGTGTCTCGCTGATGCCGAACACGGCGAACAACTCGAAGCCGTGGGTGGCGTCGAAGCCGAGCAGCTTCATCGACCGCGGGGCGAAGTCGAACCGGTAGAAGTACGTGGGTGCATGACGCGAATGTCCTTCGGCCACTTCGAGCGAGGGCTTCCAGAAGGTGAAGTCGCCGCCGAAGTCGATGGCTGCCCGCTCGTTGGGGTAGCCCCGGTAGCCTGAAGTGACCACGGCCTCGGCGTCGGGATCGGTGAGGGAGAACAGCTTGGTGATCCGCTCGGGATTGGTGGGCAATGCGTCGAGGAACTTCGGAAACAGTGTTCCCTCACGGGCATTGGTGCCGATGATCAGCGGGACGCGGTGCGCCGTTCCGTTCGCGTAGGCCTCGACCGGGCTGACCGGGAGGAAGTCGCCGTCGATCACCGGGCCGAACGGGAGCAGCCCCGGGGTGCGGTGCAGGGTGGTGAGGCCGAGTTTGGTGCCCGCCCGACCGAGCCGGAGCACCTCGGCGTTGTCGAGGGTCTCGGTGGCGGTCTCGACCGTGCCGCCGAGGTAGCCGACGTACTCGCGCGCCCACTGGTCGGCGCGCTCCTTGGTGGCCGTCATTCCCGGGGCGGAACTTTCGGATATGGCCTGCGCGAACAGGCCTTTCGCGGCGGGAACGGTCATGAGAGTGGTGACCGCATTGCCGCCCGCGGACTCGCCGAAGATGGTGACGTTGTTCGGATCGCCGCCGAAGTTCGCGATGTTGCGCTGCACCCATTCCAGCGCCGCAACCTGATCCCGCAAGCCCAGGTTGGAGTCGAACGGCCGCTCGGGAGTGGAGAACTGGGACATGTCGAGGTAACCCAGTGCGCCGAGTCGGTAGTTGACAGACACGTAGATGATGCCGTCGCCGTCCTTCAGCGAGCGGCGTACCAGAGAGCCGCCGCCGTACAGCGGGGTCGCCGATGTGCCGAGCGTGTAGGCACCACCGTGGATGAACACCATGACCGGCCGCGGGCTCGCGCTCGGTGTGCTCGGGGCCAACACGTTGAGCGTCAGGCAATCCTCGCTCGACGGTTGGTACTTGCCCACTGCGAGCATCGTTCCGCGCTTGTGCTGAACGGAGGCATTGCCCCACTCGGTGGCGTCGCGCACACCCGACCAGGGTTCGGTCGGTTGGGGCGCTCTGAAACGAAGCGGTCCGACGGGCGGGGCGGCGTAGGGAATGCCTCGCCAGGTGATCAGATCACCCACCGGCTTTCCCTCGATGATGCCGTCCGATGTGGTCACGCGGGTCGTCACAGCCATGTCGCGAGTGTACTGATCTCTCCTTACCCGCGGGTAAGAACAGCGGGGGACGGGCACACGGCAGACTCGAGGGCATGTACTTCGAGTACCGCGCCGAGATCGTGCAGCTGCTGCGAGCGCCCACACACGCCTATTTCGGCAGATCCAAGGACGGCCCGGCCGACGTACCGACCGACCTGCCGGAGAGTGTCGAGATCGTGGCCCACAAGGGCATTCGGGGCGATCGGTTCTTCGGCGTGCGGGCGCACACCGAAGCGGCGGTGAGCTTTCTGGCCGTCGAGGCCTGGGAGGCAGTGGGGGATGTGCTCGGCGTCGAGGTCCCCGACCCGGCCGTGGCCAGGCGAAACGTCGTCGTGCGTGGGCTCGAGCTCGACCCGTTGCGAGGTCGGGAATTCGAACTCGATTCCGGTGACGGGTGGATCCGCTTTCGCGGTGGACGACCGGCTCACCCGTGCGCGTGGATGGACCGGATGGTCGTCGACGGTGCCCGTAAAGCGTTGATCGGTCGCGGCGGGCTTCGCGTGGAACCGTTGTCCGACGGGATCTTGCGGGTCGGCGAGGTGGCGGTGCGCTCGCCGGTCGAGCTCGATGCCTCCCGAGCCGCGCTGTCGGTTCGGCGCGCACAGCCCATCTGACGTCGAGTCGGGTCCACTCTTGCTCACGAAGTAAATCTGTGCCCATAATGTGAGCAATGGTGCGACGCATCACACCGGTCCGCCTTCAATGGCGACGGTCACTCTGTCTGGTGGGAAGAACTGCCGATGTCCGACATGTGGATCGTGATCAACACCGTCGTCGCCGTGCTGGCGGTGGTGGTCTTCATCGTTCGTTTTCACTTCAATCCGGTGATCTCGCTGGTTCTCGGGGCCGCGTATCTGGGTCTGGCGACCAAGCTCGGAGTGTCGACCACCGTCGACACCATCACGGGCGGGTTCGGCGAGATCATGGCCGAGGTGGGGCTGCTCATCGCCTTCGGAGTCCTGATGGGTTCGGTGCTGCAGGAGATGAGCGCCATCCAGCGACTCGTCGGCACCTTGCTCAAAACGTTCGGGCCCAAACGACTCCCGTACGCGTTGTCGCTGACCATCGCGACCGTGCTGCAGTCCATCTTCCTCGACGTGCTCCTGGTGATCTCCGCTCCGCTCGCTCGAAACCTCGCCCCCAAGATCGGCAAGTACGGTACGGCGAGAATGGCCACCGCACTGGCTATCTCGCTCGAATGCGGCATCGTGTTCATGGTCCCCGGTGTCGCGACGCTCGCGCTGGCCGGACTGCTCGGAGTGCCCCTGGGCAAGATGATGATCTACGGGTTGATCCTGATCGTTCCCGTCGTCGTGCTGTCGGTGGCCATCATGTCGTTCGTCTTCCGACACGGTTGGTGGAACGAGGAGAAGGACGAGCAGCAGATCACCGTAGTCGAGCAGCCTGTGGTTCCAGAGCCCGCCGATTCCGAGGACGAGCCCCTCGAAACCGGAGGTGGCGTGGCGCAGAAGGTGCGCACCGAGAAGCAGACGTCGCTGCTGGTGTTGCTCTCGCCGCTGCTGCTCGCGCTCGTTCTCATCGCAGTCGGAGCGGTACTCGAAGTCGCCGAAATATCGGTTCCGGTGGTCGAATTCATCGCCAGCCCGGTCATCGCGCTGCTCATCGGCTTGGTGGGCACCTGCCTCATCGGCCGCTATCACGTCGGACAGGCACGAGTGGAGAAAGCTCTCGCCCGTGGTTTCGCCGAGAGCGGCCAGATTCTCATCCTCACCGGTGTCGGTGGTTCGCTCGCGGCCGTCATCAACGAGGCGGGTCTCGGCGACATCCTCGGCCAGTACTTCACCGCCAGCACCGCGGCTCCGCTGTTGATGGTGTGGGTCATCGCTGCCGCGTTGCACATCGCCGTGGGCTCGGTGACGATCTCGGCCATCACGTCCGCGGGCATTCTGGCACCGGTCGCTCCGTTGATCGGGCTCGATCCGGTGTTCATCGCGCTCGCCGCCGGTGCCGGATCGCTGTTCGCCGTGCACGTCACCAGCAACACATTCTGGCTGCTGCAGTCCTTGATGGGACAGTCGACCAGGGGCACACTCAAGACGTGCTCGGTGGGCGTCTCGGTGGCATCGGTCATCGCCATCGCGTTGATCGTGCCGATGAGCTGGATCCTGTGAGCCCTGATTTTGTGAGTATCGAAAGGAACACGATGGCATTGCCGCTCAGCGGAGTTCGAGTTCTCGAGCTCGGCAACTACATCGCCGCCCCTACCGCGGCGCGCATGCTTGCCGATTTCGGTGCCGAGGTGATCAAGGTAGAACGGCCGGGAACCGGAGACGAACTGCGTAACTGGCGGCTGTACTCGGGCACCACATCGATGCTGTATCGCACGATCAATCGAAACAAGAAGTCGATCGTGCTGGACCTGCGTACCGAACAGGGACGCAAGGACGTCGTCGACCTCGCTGCCAAGTGCGACATCGTGCTCGAGAACTTCCGGCCCGGCACTCTGGAGAAATGGGGTATCTCGCCGGAGGTGCTCTCTGCCGCCAACCCTGAATTGATCATCACGCGCATCTCGGCTTTCGGTCAGACCGGCCCGATGTCGCAGCGACCCGGATTCGCCGCTGTCGCAGAGGCATACGGCGGTTTTCGCAATCTCGTGGGTGATCCGGACCGGCCACCGGTCCGAGTGGGAGTCTCGATCGGCGACTCGATCGCCGGACTGTACGCCGCGTTCGGTTGCGTCATGGCACTGTTCCAGCGGCAGACACAGCGCGCGGCGCAGGCACCCGACGAGCAGTCGCCGCTGACGTTGGCGCAGCGTTCCATCGATGTGGCGCTGAACGAATCGATCCTGTCGATGATGGAATCGCTGATTCCGGATTACCTCGCCTACGGTGTCGAACGTGAGCGCACGGGCGGCCGCATGGAGGGCATCGCCCCGTCGAACGCGTACCCGTGCAACGACGGTCACTCGATCATCATCGCCGGCAACGGTGACGCGATCTTCCAGCGCTACATGGAGACCATCGATCGCCCCGACCTCGGAGCCGATCCGGACCTGGCGTCCAACGCCGGTCGGTGGCGTCGACGCGACGAGCTGGATGCCGCCATCTCGGCCTGGACCGGATTGCATTCGCGCGAGCAGGCTTTGAAGATTCTCGACGACGCCGGAGTGCCGTCGGGCCCGATCTACACCGCCGCGGACATCGTCGCCGACGAGCAGTACGCCGCCCGCAACATGATTCAGCACTTCTCGGTCGACACCGGAGGCGACAAGCCCACCGACGTCGGATTCGTCGGCGTCGTCCCGGTGATCGGCGACGCGTCCCTGCCGATTCGTTCCGTCGGACCGGATCTGGGCGAACACACCAGGGAAGTACTCTCGACCCTGCTCGGCCGCACCGACGAAGAGATGGGCCTGTAAATGTACCGCTTCGCTCCCGCCGCAGAGCTGCGCGACGTCACGATGCGCGACGGTCTGCAGCTGACCGGCAAGATGCTCCCCACCGATCGCAAGCTCGAGATCATCAGGACCCTCATCGAACTCGGCGTACCGTCGCTCGAGATCGGGTCGATGGCGCGGGGCGACAAGGTGCCCCCGATGGCCAACACTCTCGAGGTCATCGGTGAGCTCACCGCCGAGGAACTCGCCCGATGCTGGGTGTGGGTTGCCACTCCGCGGCATGTCGAGAAGGCCGCGGCCGCTGGGGCTCGCAACTTTCAGTACTGCTTCTCCGCGTCGGACTCGCACAATCAGGCCAACATCGGTCGGACCACCGAGGTGTCCCTGGCCGCGATGCCAGATGCCGTGGACATCACTCGATCGGTGGACGGTGAGATCGAGCTGTGCATCGCGACCTCCTTCACCTGCCCGTTCGAGGGACAGGTGTCGCCGGATCGCGTCATCGAGATCGCCAACGACCAACGTGCCACCGGCGCAACCGATATCGTCATCTGCGACACCCTGGGGCAGGCGGTACCGGTGCAGGTGCAGTCGCTGATCGAGCGTGTGCGCGCCGAAACTCCCGATCGCAGAGTGGTCTTCCACGGACACGACACCTGGGGCCTGGGCGTCGCGAACACACTCGCCGCGATCTCGGCCGGAGCCACGATGGTCGACGGTTCCCTCGGCGGGCTCGGCGGGTGTCCCTTCGCCCCGGGCGCCAGCGGCAACACCTCCTCCGAGGACATCCTCTTCGCGACGCGTCCGGACTGGTTCGAGCCGAAAACCCTGGCCGCCATGGTGACTCTGTCCGAGGAGTTGCTCACCGAACTGGGCGAGCCCATGCGATCGAAAACCGTTCAGGGTGCCAGGTCCGAAGCGCGCGCCTTCGAGTGGGTCCTATGAGCCGCATCCTCGTCACTACCGAGATCCCGGCTCCGGGCATGGACATTCTGCGTGCCGCCGGGGACGTGGACCTGCGGGAGGTCGATCACGAGCAGTTGCTCGACGCCTGCGCCTCCGGGGACTACTCCGTGGTCGTCTCCCAGCTGCGAGATCGGTTCGACGCGGAGTTACTGGCCTCGGCGTCGATCACCGGGATCTCCAACTACGCCGTCGGATTCGACAACATCGACATCGCAGCCGCAACCGCCAACGGCATCACGGTTGCCAACACCCCTGGGGTGCTGACGGATTCGACCGCGGACATCGCGATGCTGCTCATCCTGTCCACGGCCCGCCGGGCCGTCGAGGCCGATGCATTCGTCCGTTCCGGCTCGTTCACCGGCTGGGAGCCGGAACTGCTTCTCGGCAGCGATGTCTCGGGCCGGGTGCTGGGGCTGGCCGGGTTCGGCCGCATTGCCCGCGCCACCGCGCGCCGAGCACTGGGCTTCGGCATGACGGTCAAGTTCTGCCCCCGTCCGCCCGGCGACCGAGAGGTCTCCGAGAACGAGCTCGGTGAGTTCACGGGTCGCGTCGAGCATGCGTCGTGGGACGAGATCGTCACGACCAGCGACTTTCTGTCCCTGCATGTTCCGTTGTCGGATTCCACTCACCATCTGGTGGACGCAGCCGTACTCGGAGCAATGAAGCCGTCGGCGATCGTGATCAACACCGCGCGCGGACGGGTGATCGACGAGGCCGCTCTGGTGACCGCGCTGCGCGAGGGCACCGTTGCTGCAGCAGGTTTGGACGTCTACGAACGCGAGCCGGCCCTCGAACCCGGTCTCGCGGATCTGCCCAACACGGTGTTGCTCCCGCACGTGGGGAGTGCGACGGTATCGGTGCGGTCGGAGATGGCGCGGCTGTGTGCAACCAATGCTGCCGCGATGTTCGGTGGTTCGATGCCACCGCATCCGGTCAATCCCGACGCCTGGTCTCACGCGGGGTAGCGGCCGCCGAGGGTCCTCGTGATCCGCTCGGCATGGGAGATCAACAGATCCACCCAGTCCTCGCACTGCGACTGCGGCATCCTCAGCGTCGGTCCGCTGATGGTGACGGCACCGACGATGTCCGCGGCCGAGTCGAACACCGGCGCTGACAGTCCCGACGCGCCGGTCTCGCGCTCGCCGGTGGTGATCGCGTAGCCGTCGGACCTGGTCTGCGCCAACAGGGTCCGCATCGTCTCGGCTTCGGTCACCGTCTGCTCGGTCATCGATTCGAGTTCGCGAGACAGGACGCGCTCGGCGAGCTCGTCGTCCCAGGCCAACAGGACGCGGCTGGCCGATCCCGCGCTGAGCGGGATGACCTTGCCGACGTACATGTCTCGGCGCAGGGCATGCCGCGTCTCGGCGATTGCGACGCACACGCGGTAGTTCTGTTCGGGCCGAAAGAAGCATGCGGTCTCGGTCGTCAGGTCTCGCATGTCCTTGAGCACGGGGTTGACGATCGACAGCACGTCGAGGTCCTTGGTGGCCGTCGCGGCCCAGTAGGCCATGCGCACCCCGATGCGAATGCGGTCGCCGCTCCGATCCAGAAATCCCTGCTGCACAAGATTGGTCACGAGGCGCTGCACCGTCGAGGTCGGCAGGCCGGTGGTCTGTTGGATCTCACCGAGGGTCATGGACGGACGGTCGAACGAGAAGGCGTCGAGAATCTCGGTGATCTTGCCCAGCACCAGAAGCGGTTGCTGCTTCGACGCGCTCTCGGTGGTCACCCGTCCAATCTACTCGGCCACGCGATCCGTGAGGCAAGTGTGGCCGAGCGCGTACTCAGCGACGAGATTCGAGCAGCCGCAGCCAGATCTCGCTGACCGTCGGGTACGACGGCACCGCATGCCACAGGTCGTCGAGCGACACCTTGCCGACCACAGCCACAGTGGCGGCATGCACCAGCTCCGCCACACCCGGTCCGACGAAGGTCGCGCCCACGATCGTGTCGGTGGCGCGGTCGATCACCAGCTGCGCTCGCCCCGAGTAATCGTCTTGCTGCAGAGACGAACCCGCGACGGCGATGTCCTGGGCCACGATCTCGACGTCGATGCCTTCCTCTCGGGCCTTGGCCTCTGTCAGTCCGACGGATGCCACCTCGACCGGCGTGAACACCACCTGGGGGATCTGGCCGTGATCCGCTGATGCGCGGAATCGCTTGCTGTTCAGCGGCTTGCCGTCGGCCTTGGCGGCAATGACGTCCCCGGCCACCCGGCCCTGATACTTGCCCATGTGCGTCAACGGAGCTCGGCCGTTGACATCACCCACCGCGTAGAGCCAGTCGTGGCCGGGAACGGTCAGATGGTCGTCCACGTCGATGTAGCGCCCGTCCTCGAGTCCGAGGCTCGACAATCCGAGGTCGGAACTCGCCGGAGTACGTCCCGCAGCAACGAGCACTTCATCGGCGACGATCTCGCTGCCGTCGACGACGAGACGGATAGTGCCCCCGTGGATTCGGCCGATTCCGGTGTCGACCGGGTTCTCTCGTGACACCGACTCGAGGGAGGCGTCGAGCATGATCTTCGCGCCTCGCCCCTTCAGAGCCTCGGCGACGAGTTCGCCTGCGAACGGTTCGGAACCGGCCAGCAGCGACGATCCGCGCACGATCATCGTCACTTTCGCGCCGAGCGAGAGCAACCAGGTTGCCGCCTCCGTCGCGACGACGCCACCGCCGATGACCGCGATGTGACCGGGGGTCTCGTGAATGTTGGTGGCATCGCGGGAGATCCACGGCAGGGCATCGCGCAGGCCGGGTGTGTTCGGTACGGATGCGGTGGTTCCGGTGGCGAGGACGACTGCGTGACGGGCTGTGAGCGTGCGGCCGTCGACCTCGACGGTTCTCTCCCCGGTGAGGCGACCGTGGCCACGGATCACCGAGATGCCGGCCGACTCGGCCCACGCCACCTGCGAGGAGTCGTCGAGACCGTGGGTGAAGGATTCGCGTCGGGCCAGGACGGCGTCGGCGTCGAGGGGTTGATCGCCCACCAGTTCCTTGACGCCCGGCATATTTCGCGCGGTGTCGAGAACCTCGCTGGGGCGCAGCAGTGCCTTGCTCGGCATGCATGCCCAATAGGAGCACTCACCACCGAGAAGTTCGTGCTCGACGATCACTGCGGTGCGGTCGCTGCCTGCGATGGCGTACTGGGCGGCATTCTCGCCGACCGGTCCACCGCCGATGACGATGACATCGAATTCCGAGCTTTCTGAGGCCATTGCTCCACAGTGACATAGGCTCGCCGCTTATGGCGACCACTCGGAACAAGATTCTGATCACCGGAGCGAGCTCGGGGCTGGGTGAGGAAATGGCGCGACGGTTCGCAGGCATGGGCCGGGATCTGGCGCTCTGTGCGCGTCGGGTCGAGCGGTTGGACGACCTTCGCGCCGAGTTGATGCACCACAACCCGAACATCACCGTGGCGGTCCGGGCGCTCGACGTCACCGATCACGATGCGGTCGGTGAGGTGTTCGGAAAATTGCGAGACGAATTGGGTGGACTCGATCGAGTGATCGTCAATGCCGGGCTCGGCAAGGGTGCGAAGATCGGGACCGGGCGAGCCGAGGCCAACCTGCAGACCGCCCACACGAACTTCATCGGGGCGCTGTCGCAGGCCGAGGCGGCCCTGTCGATCTTCCGAGCACAGAAACACGGGCACCTGGTGTTCGTCTCGTCCGTCAGCGCCGATCGGGGACTGCCGGGGGCCAAGGCGACCTACTCGGCGAGCAAAGCCGCAGTGGCCTCGCTGGGTGAATCGTTGGCGACGGAACTGTCGCGAACCGCCATCGCCGTCACCACACTGCTGCCCGGCTTCATCGCCACCGACATGTCGGCCAACGCGGGTGACAGTGCCGCTCTCACAGCCACTCTGGACGAGGGAGTATCGGCGATGGTCGACGCGATCGAGAGCGAAACCCGCCGCGCCGCGCTACCGGGACTCAAGTGGCGGGGCATCGACGCGGCGCTGCGGTTCCTGCCGAATGTGCTGACGGATCGAATGGTCTAGGTTCCGGGCCGGGCTACTGCAGGTATCCCTCGACCCGGTCGACGCTGTTGGCGGTTGCCGCGTCTGGGTTCTTGCCTGCATCGATACGCGCCCTACGCTGACGGAGCAGGTCCCAGCACTGGTCCAGGGCGTGCTCGAGGGAGGCCAGTTGTGCCTTCTCGGTGTCCGGGTCGACGTCCCCGGATTGGGCTTCGGTGCGGAGCTTGTGCTCGGTGGCGATGAGCTGCTGGATCTTGGTGTGGATATCGTGCTCGTTCATGGCGACAACGCTAGACCTACCAGGGTTTGGCGGCCAGGTTCCGCGTCGCCAGGGCTCGGTGCACGGCCGCGGTGAGCTCGGCCGGCGATCCAGCGAGGGCGTCGTCGGTGCACACCAGCGAGAGCGTGTAGTTGCCGTTCAGTCGGGAGAGATAGGTGGACATTCGGATCGTCGACAGTGCGCCCGACGGGTTCGGATGGATCGCCCGGGTCGCGAGTCCGCACGATCGATGGGAGCCGAGCGCGGCGATGCCGTCGGGAATGTCGCCGATGTTGGAGCACAACACTCCTCCGCGCCCCGGGGTCGACGTCAGCTTCGCGGCGACACGGTGGGGGAGCAGCTGGACGATCTCGGGTGGATAGCCTGCCGGAGCTCCGACGGGCTTGCCGAACGCTGCCTTGCACGCTGCCCGGATGGCCGCGGGTGAGTCGTCTCCGCGCACGGCGACGGTGGCCATGCCGATCGCATTGGCATCACCGGACCCGGTGCGGAAAGGAATGTCGACGGTCACTGCGGGAGAACCGAGTTCGTTCATCGTGGCGGCGACGACGGAGACGAACAGCGAATTGGCCGATCCGCCGACGCGTCGGGCAGCCGAATCCCACTCCGCAGCATCGACATCCACGATCACCGACGTCATTCTGTTCGCGTGGTGCGGTGCGATACCGCCGCTGTCGGCGGTGGTGAACGCTCGCAATTCGGCTCTGGCTTTCTTGCTGACCCACAATCTTGCCGTCGCCGCGATGGAGCGTAGGAGAACGGTGACGATCATCGCGAGCGCATCCTTCACGTCCGAGCCCGGGTGCAGCACATGCACCGGTGTCGATCCTGAGAATCCCTGTGCCGCAGCGTCGATGAGCTCACGGGCATCGGCCAGCGCGTGCGAACACACCAGGGACAGCACGGTTCCGCCGTGTGCAACGGGCGCGGCCGTCAACCGCCAGCCGGGCCCGTACTGCGGATCGAGTCGAACGTCTGCCTGCGCGTCGGCCCAGCCGATGATGTCGTCGACCGCGTCGGTGCCGTACTCGAGGGGAAGCGATTCGGATGAGATGTCCCATCGAAGTCGCGCCCCGGGGATGCGGGGCTTGCCGACTCGACGACCGAGCTGCCCGACGGCCAGTTCGTCGTGGATCCTGTCGAGTTCTTCCCTGCTCACCGTCTCGGTCGTGCGCCAGATACCCTGCAGTGCAATGGGAATTCCGTAGCCGCGGTGGGTCCGGAGAAATATCTCGTCGATCACCGACAGACGCGTGGACTTCACGGACTCGGGGTGCCGTGGCGTCCCGCGCCCGAGACGAACTTGCTCGCGCCGGTGAGTGCGTCGGCGGTGATCGAGATGGCTCCGTGCCGAAACTCGTTCTTGAGCGCTGACTCCTCGTCGAGGCCGTCCTGTTCGAGGACGGACAGGCGATCCTCGCGCATGCAGGTCTGGGGTAGCAGGGCGAGTTCGGCAGCCAAGGCCTCCGCCTCCGAACGAGCTCGCCCCACCGGAACGACTCGGGTGATCAGTCCGATGTTCAGAGCTTCCTGCGCATCGACTGCACGACCGGTGAGGACCATGTCCATCGCCCGGCCGGTTCCGACGATGCGCGGCAAACGCACTGTGCCGCCATCGATCAAGGGAACACCCCAGCGTCGGCAGAACACGCCGAACGTCGCGTCGTCCTCGGCGATGCGAAGGTCGCACCACAGTGCGAGTTCGAGTCCGCCCGCGACGGCGTACCCGGAGACAGCCGCGATGACGGGCTTGGACAACCGCATTCGCGTCGGACCCATCGGGCCGTCGCCGTGTTCGGTGGCGTGGTTGGAGCGTGATGTCCCGAGTGCCTCGAGATCGGCTCCCGAGCAGAACGTGCCGCCTTCGCCCCACAGCACGGCCACCGAGGCGGACTCGTCGGCGTCGAACTCCTCGAACGCCTGGATCAGCTCCTGGGCGGTCGGGCCGTCGACAGCGTTCCGCACCTCAGGGCGCGACAGGACGATTGTGGTGACGGGGCCTGATCGTTCGATCCGTACCGACATGTCTGTGAACCCTACTCGAGTTCTCTTGCGTGAAGCAGTGAATCAGTGCTTCAATCCTTGCATGCCCTATCGACGGACGCCCGCGGTGCAGGCCAGACTCGACGCCGGTCGTGAAAAGCTGTTCGACGCTGCCATCGAGGTGCTCTCCACACAGGGCTACGCAGGTCTGTCGATCGCGTCGGTCGCCGCGGCAGCAGGGGTGTCCGCAGGCAGCGTCTACACGCACTTCGAGGGCAAGTCGGATCTGGTCGTCGCTATCTTTCGCGAGGTCTGCAGCCGCGAGGTCGCTGCAGTGGTGGCCGTTTCCGGGCACGGCAGCACCGCCGAGCGGGTCACGGCAGTGGTGCAGACCTTCGCCGGGCGGGCCTTGAAGAACCGAACGATGGCGTACGCGTTGTTGGCCGAACCGGTGGACCCGGCCGTCGACGCCGAGCGGTTGGTGTTCCGGCAGAAATTCACCGATGCCTTCGCCGACGCCATCGTGGCCGGCATAGCAGCGGGAGAGATCCCCGAGCAGGACGTCCGCATCTCGGCAGCAGGGCTGGTCGGTGCCGTCGGCGAAGTGCTGGTAGGTCCGTTGTCATCGCAGAACTCGGTGGACGTGATACCGGGTCTGGTCGCATTGTCGTTGCGCACGTTAGGAGTTCGAGATGGACACGCATGAGGTATTCAACCAGGCAGTCGACCTGAGTCCGTTCGACACGTCCGCGGACCCGTCGTTGCTCGACGGCGTCGCGCGTACCGGTGGCGGCTGGGCGCTCGACGAGATTCGGCAACTGGGAGTCCTCGCCGGTGGAGTGGCGGCACAGGACTGGGGCCGGATCGCCAACGAGAACCCGCCGGTGCTGAAGACTCACGATCGATACGGCAATCGGATCGACGAAGTCGAATTCCACCCGCACTGGCACGATCTGATGACCGTTGCCGTCGAGCACGGGCTGCACGCCAGTCCGTGGGCCGACGATCGCGTCGGTGCTCACGTTGCCCGCGCCGCGAAGTTCTACGTCTGGGGGCAGGCGGAGGCCGGGCACATGTGCCCCATCTCGATGACCTATGCCGCCGTTCCGGCGTTGCGGCACAATCCTTCTCTGGCCGCGCAGTACGAGCCGCTGCTGGCCTCGCGAGAATACGACTTCGGGCTGCGTGTTCCGTCCGAGAAGCGCGGACTGATCGCCGGAATGTCGATGACCGAGAAGCAGGGCGGATCCGATGTCCGCGCCAACACCACCACGGCCACTCCGTCGTCGGACGGAACGTACTCGATCACCGGCCACAAGTGGTTCACGTCCGCGCCGATGTCGGACATATTTCTCACCCTGGCGCAAGCACCCGGCGGGCTGTCGTGTTTCATGCTGCCGCGCGTGCTGCCCGACGGTACCCGCAACCGAATGATGCTGCAGCGCTTGAAGGACAAGCTCGGTAACAAGTCGAACGCATCCGGTGAGCTCGAATACCACGGGGCGACCGGCTGGCTCGTCGGCGAAGAGGGGCGCGGCGTGCGCACCATCATCGAAATGGTCAACATGACCCGGTTGGACTGCGTCATCGGGTCGGCTGCCGGAATCCGCAACGCCACAGTGCGCGCAGTCCATCACGCGCGTCATCGAGCTGCGTTCGGGGCTGCCCTTGTGGACCAGCCCCTGATGCGAAACGTGCTGGCAGACTTGACCATCGAATCCGAGGCCGCCACCGCTGCCATGATCCGCCTGGCGCAGGCCACCGACGGCTCGGCCCGCGGCGACGAGCAGGAAAGTGCACTGCGCCGAATCGCGTTGGCCGTCACCAAGTACTGGGTATGCAAGCGGGCACCGGCACATGCAGCCGAGGCCCTCGAATGCCTGGGCGGTAACGGCTATGTCGAGGAATCCGGGATGCCTCGGTTATTCCGTGAATCGCCGCTGATGTCGATCTGGGAAGGCTCCGGCAACGTCGCCGCACTCGATTCCCTACGCGCACTGGCGCGTCAGCCCGACAGTGTCGAGGCCTTCTTCGGTGAGATCGGCCAGGCGTCGGGCGTGGATTCTCGCCTGGACGACGCCATCGCCCGCGTCGGCAAGGAACTCTCCGACACCTCCGACATGGAATACCGGGCCAGGCGAGTCGTCGAACTGATGGCTCTGACCTTCCAAGGCGCGCAGCTGGTGATGCACGGCGATTCCGCTGTGGCCGATGCCTTCTGCGCCACTCGACTCGACCGTGACTGGGGCATTGCTTTCGGCACCCTGCCCGTCGGCGTCGATACGGAGGCGGTGTTGGCGCGGGTGTGACTTCTCGGCTCGAGTCTGAGGGGGATCGGCTCCCCACATTTGGATTTGTGACGCCGATCGGAGTCGGTTATCCGAAACTGGGGAGCTGATCCGTTGAAAGGCGCTGGTCTCCGAACCACCCGGCCGGTGTGGGAAGGCCTGCTGCGCGGGCGAAGGCTTGCTCGAAGCGGCGAAGTAGCGCTTGCGGATCGTCGAGGTCCCGCCAATTCCACCGGACGATCACCCAGCCCAACTGGCGTAGTCGGTCCTCGCGATACTTTTCGTCGAGCAGTACCCGCTTGGAGTCGTACTTCGACTCGCCGTCGAACTCTCCGATCACTTCGAACTCCCAGAACAGAAAGTCGACACGTCCGACGAAGCGGCCCGCACCGTCGTACACCCATTGATTGAGCAACGGAGTCGGCAGGGGGAGCGTCTCGAACAGCACCCGACTTCGAGATTCGCCGACACTCTCACTGCGCCCGGTCATCAGCGACACCGCTCGCCGGGCGGCGGAGATAACCGTGCGGAACCGCGCCGTCTCCACTGCAGCAGACAGAGCGTCGGTGTCGGTGTGACCCGACCTGAGTGCGCTGTCGCCGACACACACCGACCGCTCGACGGTCGTGGTGCGTGCGATGTCGACGACGGTGCGGGCTGCCGAGGTGACCGGATAGCCGTTGATCGTCGCCCGCTCGGAGGGCTCGAGTGCGGTGCCGTGAAGGATTCGTAGCGGCCGACGCTTGCTGGCGTAGTCGAGACCGTGTGTCATGTGCACCTTGTCCAGCGGTAGCTGCCAGATGTCGAAGTCCCAGGCGATCGCGGCCGAGACATGGCTGAGCACGTGGTCCGGGGGAGCCGACATCAGATAGGACCGCGCGAGTAAGGAATGTCGTTGGGTAGGACTCGCCGACTCGATCGATGCTGTCGACACGTAGAACCCCGGCCGCAGGACCGACAGTTCCCCGGTGCGGCGGTGTCGTCGCAGGTCGTCGTCGGTCAATCCGAATGCGAGCGCATCGGCTCGGGTGAACAGATCCGTCTGGGGTAAGTCCATGACTGCTTGGACGCGCCGGGTACCGAAACGGATCCATCAGCAACGGAAAAGCTCCCCAGTTTTGGATATCCGACGCCGATCGGAGTCTGAAATCCGAAACTGGGGAGCTGATCCGCCGCCGCAACTCAGGCCGAACGACCCCGCTGCGCCCGGTACCAGCGCACCAGGGCATCGGTGGATGAATCCGATTGTGCAGCAGGCGCTTCGGCGTCGGTGAGAACCGGCGTCAGTTCGAGGGCTTGGGTCTTGCCGAGTTCGACGCCCCACTGATCGTAGGAGTCCACGCCCCAGATGACGCCTTCGACGAAGACCTGGTGCTCGTACAGGGCGATCAACTGACCGACGACCGACGGCGTGAGTTTGGGGGCGAGGATGGAGGTGGTGGGCCGATTGCCGGGCATCACCTTGTGCGGCACAACATCTGCGGGAGTGTCCTCCGCGGCGATCTCCTCGGCGGTCTTGCCGAAGGCGAGCACCTTGGTCTGGGCGAAGAAGTTGCTCATCAGCAGATCGTGCATCGATCCGCTGCCGTCGCGGGTCGGCAGATCGTCGGTGGGCTCGGCGAATCCGATGAAGTCCGCAGGCACCAAACGTGTTCCCTGATGCAGCAATTGGTAGAAAGCGTGCTGGCCGTTGGTGCCCGGTTCGCCCCAGAAGATCTCGCCGGTCGGCGTCGTGACGGGGGAGCCGTCGGCCGTGACGGACTTGCCGTTGGACTCCATCGTCAGCTGCTGCAGGTACGCCGCGAAACGGGAGAGGTCATCCGAATACGGAAGCACCGCACGGGTTTCCGCGCCGAAGAAGGAGCTGTACCACAGGCCGACGAGGCCGAGCAGTACCGGCGCGTTCTCGGCGAGCGGCGTCAACCGGAAATGCTCGTCGATGCGATGAAAGCCGTCGAGGAACTCGCCGAACGCTTCCTTGCCCACAACGGCCATGACCGACAACCCGATTGCCGAATCGACGGAGTAGCGTCCGCCCACCCAGTCCCAGAAGCCGAACATGTTGGCGGTGTCGATCCCGAAGTCCGCGACCCGTTCGGCGTTGGTGGAGACGGCGACGAAGTGCTTGGCGACGGCGTCTTCACCGAGCGCGTCGACGAGCCAGCGCCTGGCCGCGGTGGCGTTCGTCAGTGTCTCCAGGGTGGAGAACGTCTTGGACGCGATGATGAACAGCGTCGACGCTGGGTCGAGCCCGTCGAGCGCACCGACGAGATCGGCGGGGTCGACGTTGGAAACGAACTTCGCGGAAATCCCCGCGTCGGCGTAATGACGGAGCGCGTTGTAGACCATGACCGGTCCGAGGTCGCTACCGCCGATGCCGATGTTGACGACGGTGGCGATCTTCTCGCCGGTGGCACCGACCCATTCGCCCGAACGCACTCGGTCGGTGAATTCGCCCATCGCAGTGAGGACTTCGTGCACATCGGCGACGACGTCCTGGCCGTCGACCGTCAGCGACGCGTCGGCCGGTAGGCGCAGCGCGGTGTGCAGTACGGCGCGGTCTTCGGAGGTGTTGATGTGCTCACCGGCGAACATGGCGTCGCGCTTGCCCTCGACGTCGGCGGTGCGCGCGAGTTCGACGAGCAGTTCGATGGTCTCGCGGGTGATCCGGTGCTTGCTGTAGTCGATATGCAGATCGGCGGCGTCGAGCGTGAACGTGTGCGCTCGGTCGGCGTCCTCGGCGAACAGGTTCCGAAGATGAGTATCGGCGATCGTGGAGTAGTGATCGGTCAGCTTCTGCCAGGCATCCGTGCCGGTGATATCGACGCTCATACGAACCAACAGTAATCCGGTGCCGAGTCATGCGCGCGTCGTTTGTCGTTTGCATCGGGCGCTGCGGAGGCATCATGGACGGTATGGACCAACGTGCATTGATCGATTCGATTCCGGCAAAACTGTGGATCGGCGGCAAGGCCGTCGACGCCGAGGGAGGTAAGACGTTCCCGGTGAACGATCCGGCGACCGGCAAGCCCCTGACCGAGGTGGCCGACGCATCGCCCGCCGATGCGATGAAGGCGCTCGACGCCGCCGCGGCGGCGCAGAAGGGTTGGGCGGCAACACCCGCCCGCGAGCGCAGTGAGATTCTCCGAGCGGCGTTCGAGAAGGTCACCGAACGCGCCGACGACATCGCGCTGCTGATGACCCTGGAGATGGGTAAGGCCCTCGCGGAGTCCAAGGCCGAGGTGAAATACGGTGCCGAGTTCTTCCGCTGGTTCGCCGAGGAAGCGGTACGCATCGGCGGTCGCTACACCCCGGCCCCGGCGGGCAACGGTCGAATCCTCGTCACCAAGGCCCCGGTGGGGCCCGTCCTGGCGATCACGCCGTGGAACTTCCCGTTGGCGATGGGTACCAGAAAGATCGGGCCCGCTCTGGCCGCCGGCTGCACCATTGTCGTCAAGCCAGCTCGTGAGACCCCGCTGACGATGCTGCTGCTCGCGCAGATCTTCGACGAGGTCGGCTTGCCCGAAGGCGTGCTGTCGGTGCTGACGACATCCAAGTCCGGTGACGTCACCGGCCCCCTCATCGAGGATCCGCGGATGCGCAAGCTCACCTTCACCGGCTCGACGGGCGTCGGCAAGTCTCTCGTCCAGAAGTCCGCGACTCGGTTGCTGCGCACGTCGATGGAATTGGGCGGCAACGCCCCGTTCGTGGTGTTCGACGACGCGAACATCGACGACGCGGTGGACGGAGCGATGCTCGCCAAGATGCGCAACGGCGGCGAGGCCTGCACCGCCGCGAACCGGTTGCACGTGCACAACAGCGTGCGCGAGGAGTTCACCACCAAACTCGTGGAAAAGATGGCCGAGATGAAGCTCGGACCCGGCGTCGACCCCGATACCAAGCTCGGACCGCTGATCAATGTCGATCAGCTCGAGACCGTGCAGGAACTCGTCGACGACGCGGTGGCCAAGGGCGCGACGGTGGCTCTCGGGGGCACCGCGCCGGGCGGGGACGGCTACTTCTACCCGGCGACCGTGCTCACCGAAGTGCCTGCCGATGCACGGATTCTGAAGGAAGAGGTGTTCGGGCCGGTGGCTCCGATCGTGGGCTTCGACACCGAGCAGGAAGGTATCGACGCCGCCAACGCCACCGAGTACGGCCTGGCGTCGTACATCTACACCGAGAGTCTCGATCGGGCGCTACGGGTGGCCGACGCTATCGACAGTGGCATGGTGGGCGTCAACCGCGGAGTGATCTCGGACGCGGCAGCGCCGTTCGGTGGAGTCAAAGAATCCGGATTCGGCCGCGAGGGCGGATCCGAGGGAATCGAGGAGTATCTCGAGACCAAGTACATCGCTCTGAAGTGAGCTACTGACGGTTGGGCGTGCGCACCGCGCGCCCAACCGAGGGCGGATCAGTGGCCGAGGCGACCGCGACCGAGGCGGAGCAGGAGCATGGCCAGCGTGTGGCCTTCCTGGCCCAGGCTGCTGAAACGCTCGAGAACCTTCATCTCACGGCTGTGCACCAGGCGCGGTCCGCCGGAGGCCATGCGGGTGCGTCCGATGATCTGCGATACCTCGGAGCGACGCTTGATGGCCGTCAGGATCTCGGCATCGAGGCGATCGATTTCCTGGCGCAGGTCGTTGATCTCGGCTTCGCTCGTGGGCACTGCGGTCTCTGAGTCGATCTTCGTCGTCATGGCCATCGTCTCTCCTCGGGTCACATCTTGGATCGTTGCGTCGTCCGTCACCGTTACGCCTTTCGTATTCGGAACTGCATCGCCGGTCGGTTCGGTCCCGTCCGGAACCTGGGCGTTGCGTCTATCGACAGGCTCCTGCACGCGTGGCCGAACAGTGGCCGACCCGATGCAGGCGATGACGTACGGTTTTTTCGATCACCGATCCAGTGTGCCACGGGTCAACCCTCCTGAAAAGTCGTCGGTTCGGCCGACGACCACGCGATGTGGGTTTGTCGGTACGCGCCGGTAACCTGACCACACGATGAACACATTCCTCCAGGGCCTCCAATCCCGACAGAACACCTCGTCCGACACACTGCTGGAAGGTCTCAATCCCCAGCAGCGTGAGGCCGTCGTGCACACCGGATCTCCGCTGCTCATCGTGGCCGGAGCCGGGTCGGGCAAGACGGCGGTGCTGACGCGTCGTATCGCGTATCTGCTGGCCGAGCGAGGAGTGTCACCCGGCCAGGTTCTGGCCATCACGTTCACCAACAAGGCCGCTGCCGAGATGCGCGAGCGAGTCGCCGGACTCGTGGGACCGCGTGCGAACGCCATGTGGGTGTCGACCTTCCACTCGAGTTGCGTGCGGATCCTGCGCGCGCAGGCTGCGCTGCTGCCCGGTCTGAACTCGAACTTCTCCATCTACGACGCGGACGACTCTCGGCGACTGCTGACGATGATCTCCAAGGATCTGCAGATCGACACCAAGAAGTTCTCGGCGCGGCTGCTCTCGACGGCCATCTCGAACCTGAAGAACGAGCTGATCGGCCCCGACAAGGCAGCGGAGGACGCCGACGGCGATCCCGCCGAGCTCCCGCGGCTGGTGGCCAAGGTCTACGGCATATATCAGCAGCGGCTGCGCGCGGCCAACGCGATGGATTTCGACGACCTCATCGGCGAAACGGTGGGCATTCTGCAGGCGTTCCCCCAGGTGGCTCAGTACTATCGACGCCGGTTTCGGCACGTTCTGGTCGACGAGTACCAGGACACCAACCACGCCCAGTACATGTTGGTCCGCGAATTGGTCGGTACCCCCGACGCCGACGGTGCACTCGAGGGCACCGTCGCGCCGGGCGAGCTGTGTGTGGTGGGCGACGCGGATCAGTCCATCTACGCATTCCGTGGTGCCACGATTCGCAACATCGAGGAATTCGAGCGCGACTATCCCGACGCACGCACCATCCTGCTCGAGCAGAACTACCGATCGACGCAGAACATCCTCTCGGCCGCCAACGCGGTGATCTCGCGCAACATCGGCCGGCGTGAGAAGAAACTGTGGACCGACACCGGCGAGGGCGAGTTGATCGTCGGTTACGTCGCCGACAACGAGCACGACGAGGCGTCGTTCGTGGCCTCCGAGATCGATCGGCTCGTCGACGGCGGAGACGTGCGCTTCGACGAGGTGGCCGTCTTCTATCGAACCAACAACTCCTCGCGTGCGCTCGAAGAGATCTTCATCCGACTCGGACTGCCGTACAAGGTCGTCGGCGGAGTCCGATTCTACGAGCGCAAGGAGGTACGAGACCTCGTCGCGTACCTGCGGGTGCTGTCCAACGAGGACGACACCGTCAGCATGCGACGGATCCTCAACACTCCGCGCCGGGGGATCGGCGATCGTGCCGAGGCCTGTGTCGCCGTGCACGCCGAGCAACGAGACATCAGCTTCTCACGCGCATTGCACGACGCGGCTGCGGGCAAGGTGGCGTTGCTCAACTCGCGGCAGCAGAAGTTGATCGCGCAGTTCATGGAGTTGCTCGACGAACTACGTGCAGTGCTCACCGCCACCGACGGAGACGGCAACGACATCGCAGACATCGGTGATGTCGTCGAAGCCGTTCTCGACCGCACCGGCTACCGCGCAGAACTCGAAGCCAGCAGTGATCCGCAGGACGGCGCGCGCCTCGACAACCTCAACGAACTCGTCAGCGTCGCACGGGAATTCACCTCGGAAGCGCGTAATCAGGCCGCAGTGGCGGCAGAGGCTCTCGAAACCGGGGACGACGAGAACGGCGACGCGGACGGTGGCGTCGACGGGTTGGCCGAGCCGGGGTCGCTCGCGGCGTTCCTCGAGCGGGTCTCTCTGGTGGCCGACACCGATCAGATCCCCGATTCGGGTACCGGCGTCGTCACCCTGATGACGCTGCACACCGCCAAGGGTCTGGAATTCCCGGTCGTCTTCGTGACGGGTTGGGAGGACGGCCAATTCCCGCACATGCGGGCGCTCGGCGACCCCAACGAACTGTCCGAGGAGCGACGCCTGGCGTACGTGGGCATCACCCGTGCGCGGCAGCGGCTCTACCTCACGCGCGCGATCATGCGCTCGGCATGGGGGCAGCCGATCGCGAACCCGGAATCGCGCTTCCTGCAAGAAGTTCCGCAGCACCTGATCGACTGGCGACGCGAGGATCCGGGCACCGGGGGAGGCCGAGCCATCGGCGGGGGCAGATCCGGCAGCTACGGATCGGGTGGCGGATACGGCTCGAACAATTACGGCTCGAACAGCTACGGCTCCGGCAGCTACGGCTCCGGCAGCTACGGCTCCTCGAATCGCGGCCAGAGTTCGACGCCGAGTTTCGGTGCCGCCAAGGGGCGCAACTCCAATCTCGTTCTCGCGGTGGGGGATCGAGTCAGCCACGACAAGTACGGCCTGGGTACGGTGCTGGAATCGACCGGTGCCGGAGTCAAGGCGATGGTGTTGGTCGACTTCGGTTCGGCTGGTCGCGTGAAGATGATGCTCATCGGCGGCGTCCCGATGACCAAGCTGTAACAGAGCAGAGAACGCGAAAGCCGGACCCTGCAACAGCGGGGTCCGGCTTCGAGTCGAAAGCTGGTGTACTCAGTCCATCTCTGGGCCGAGGGAAATTCCTCGGGAAGCGAGCCACGGAAGCGGGTCGATCTTGACCTCGCCCGGAAGGTGGACCTCGAAGTGCAGGTGCGGGCCGGTGGAGAAGCCGCGGTTGCCCATCGTCGCGATTTGATCGCCTGCCATGACGTCCTGGCCGACCGTGACGGTCGAGGTGTCGATGTGGCCGTAGACGGTGATCGTGCCGTCGGCGTGCTGCACGCGAACCCACATGCCGAAGCCTGCGGCCGGACCGGAGTCGATCACCTTGCCGTCGGCGACGGCGTAGATCGGGGTTCCGATGGCGTTGGCAACATCGACGCCGGCGTGGAGAACGCCCCAGCGGGTGCCGAAGTTGGAGGTGTAGGTGCCCTGCGCCGGCAGTGCGAACAGCGGCCTGCGAGCAGCGGCTTCGCGGGCGGCGCGCTCTTCGCTGAAGCGCTGGCCCTTGGCGAGCAGGTCGTTGAACTGGCTCAGATCCACCGGCGCAGCGATGCTGAGGATCTGCGGAGCCTCCGACGGCGTCGCGCTGGACGAGTCGGCTTCGACCTCGGTGGTCTGCGGAGCGGTGGTGGCCGCGACTGCTGCCGCAGCGGGTGCTTCACCTGCGGCGAGTGCGTACTCGGAGGTGGCGACCGCGGTGGGTGCGTCGTCGTTGACGACGGCCTGGCCGGCCGCGACGACCGCACCTGCGGCCACGGCGAGAACTGCAGCTCGGCCCTTGAGTGCGGTGGGGGGAAGGGGGATGCGGTGCGCTCCGCCGCGACGGGCCACGGGGGTGGCGTCTGCAGTGGTGGCGAATGTGGTGACGACGGTCGGCGACTCGTCGGCTGCGACGTAGGCGGTATCTACGTACTCGGCCTCGGCGTACTGGTACGCGGGATAGGCGTACGCGTCGTAAGCACCGTTGTCGGCAGGCGCGGCAGCGGGCTCGTAGCTGTAGACCGTGGTCGCGTCTTCGGCCGAGGGTCGAGAGAATCTGCTCGATGTGAAGGACGCACGGTGTTGCTGCAAGACCTACAACCTCCGTTATCCGTGACCTGGCCGTTACTGAAAGACTCGGCAGACGGTAACGAAATGATTGCGAGGCGCGCAAGTTAACAGCCCAAACCGGCGGCATATGTGAGATGGCTCACAAGGCGACCAGCGGTTATGTCGTGACGGGCCACATTCGTAATCGGACACGAGAACACGTGGACGGCACACGGTGACAGTAACGGTTCTTGCATCGATCGAGCCGATACCGTGATCCGAGTGCCGACTCCCACCTTCGACGACTCGTCCGCCTCCGGCTCCGAGCGAGCGGAACCGCAGCGAATCCGACCCCAGGACGGAGAGTTCGGCCGAGCCGACGATCCGTCGCCCACTCCGCGCATCGCGCTTGCCGTCGCACTCGCTCTGATCGCTGCGGTTGCCGCAGTGGCGGCCCAGCTGATCGGCGTCGTCCGCAGCGCCGACGGTTCGCCGGTGGGTACCGGGGCAATGGCGGCCGCGATCCTGGCCGCTGCCGTCCCCGTCGTCGTTGTCCTCGGAGCCGCGGTGGGTGTGGTCGGCAAACGCGTCGAGTTCGCCGCAGCTCTGCTGGCCGGATACGGCGCAGTGGCACTCGGCCTCACGTTGCTCGACGTTGCCTTGCTGTCCGATCCCATCGATGCGAATCGGCTCGAGCTCTTCCGCCCGCTGAGCGCCGCCATGCTCGACGCGACCGCCGGTGCCTATGTTCTGCTCGCCGGTCACGCTGTGTCGGTGCTGGCGGGTATTGCGGGGTGGTCTGCGGTGCATCGCGCCGGGCTCGGTGACGGGTACGGCCATTCGGTGTATTCGGAACACGTGGGGCGCGCGGCGGCGGGGCGCGTCGGTCCGTTGCTCGCGACGCTGCTCGGCGCGTTCGGTGTGCTGGCGGCCGTTGCGGCGTTCGCCTCGCTGTACCGCTCGGCCGATCCGGTGGTGATCGTGACGGCAGTGGTGGAGTCGCCGGTGTTCGTAGCGGTGGGCTCCGGAGTCGTCGGTATCGCGGCGCTCGTGGTGGCTGCGTCGGCCCTGGCCTCCCTGTCGCCGCAGGTGGCGTCGGGTGCGGCCGTCGGTGCCGGGCTCGGCGTACTCGGTTTCGCCGGGGTCGGTCTGCTCGCTGGGCTGAGCACCGGAGCTCGGGTCGACGCCGGGCTCGGTGCCTATCTGGGAACGCTGGCGGGTCTCGGACTGCTGATCTGCGGCGCAGTGCTTGCACCCGTCGCTGCTGCGCGTGACCGTCGGGCGCTGGAGAGAGCGCAGCAGCGCGAGTCGGGTGCGCGAGGTGTCCGCGGTGTCGCAGGCCTCGGATCGACGAGGTGGCATGCCGCGGCCGGCAGCGTCGGCGTTCTTGCAGGTGTGCTGTTCGTCGTCGGATCGTTGTTGCCGATTCTGGAGACCGACTCGGGGATCGCCGTGCCTCAGATATTGGCCACTCGCGTGGTGATGGTCGCGGGGTTCGTGATGATTCTGGGTTCGGTGCCGCTGCTGTTCTCCGAATTCGCCTCGGCTGCGCGGCCCTTCGTCTCGATGTTCTGGCTCGGCGCGGTGGCCGCTGCGGCTGGGGTGCTGCAGTCGGTGGTGCTCGCCGAGGACGTGGACGGCGTCGGTGCCGGCATCGGCGCTCTGGCGATCATCGCGGGCGTCGTCGCAGCGGCCGCCACCGGACTACTGGCCCTGTTCGCCGGCTCGGCCGAACGCGACGACGTCGACACGTCCGCGGACGCATCAACCGACGGCGTGGTGCTCGGTACCGGCTTGTTCGGTGCAGCACTTCTCGCTGTGGGCCTGGCCCTGCCGCTGTATCGGGGCAGCGATTTCACTGCCGCCACCGTCACCGAATTTCCGTGGGGCTGGGACACCTGGGGGCAGATGCTGTTCGCCGTCGGAGTGATCGTGGCCGCCGTCGTCGCGGCGCGAGCTCGGGCCGCACGCGGCAGCGTCCTGCTCGGCGGAGCAGCCGTCGCAGGCATAGTCCATCTGGCGTCCTGGCCGCTGACATCTGCACGCGCCACCGATCCGGAAATGGGCCCTGCGGTGCTCCCGTTGGTGGCGGGAATCGTCGTTCTCGGTGTCGCCGCGGCACTTTCGGCCCGCCGCGCCGATCGGTGACGGCCGTTTCATCGAGCCGGTAGCGGTGAGATAGGCCACATAGCATGCATGCGCCCGATGCGCTGTCGAGACACCTGGATAAAGTCCATGCTCAGACCCGCTCACACCCCTGGAGCGGGCGTCAACGTAGACGAGACGGTGAGCTGATGGATCTCTTCGAATACCAGGCGAAGGAATTGTTCGCCAAGCATGGCGTACCCACCTCCGCCGGTCGTGTCACCGACACGGTCGCCGGAGCAACACAGATTGCCGAAGAAATCGGCAAGCCAGTAATGGTCAAGGCACAGGTCAAGGTCGGCGGCCGCGGCAAGGCCGGTGGCGTCAAGTACTCCAAGGACGTCGCAGCAGCCACCGAGAACGCAGAAGCGATTCTCGGACTCGACATCAAGGGCCATGTCGTCAAGAAGCTTCTCGTTGCAGAAGCCTCCGACATCGCCGAGGAGTACTACATCTCCTTCCTGCTCGATCGCACCAACCGCACCTACCTCGCCATGTGTTCGGTCGAGGGTGGCGTCGAAATCGAGGTGACGGCGGAGGAGAACCCCGACGCACTCGCACGTATCCCGGTCGACGCCGTCAAGGGTGTCGACCTTGCTTTTGCTCGTGAAATCGCCGAAAAGGGCAAGCTTCCCGCCGAGGTGCTCGACGCCGCTGCGGTGACCATCCAGAAGCTGTGGGAGGTCTTCATCAACGAAGACGCTCTCCTGGTCGAGGTCAACCCGCTGGTTCGCACCCCGGACGATCAGATCCTGGCCCTCGACGGCAAGGTGACGCTCGACGCCAATGCAGACTTCCGTCAGGCCGGCCACGCCGAGTTCGAGGACAAGGACGCAGCCGATCCCCTCGAGGCCAAGGCCAAGGAGAACGACCTCAACTACGTCAAGCTCGACGGACAGGTCGGCATCATCGGAAATGGTGCCGGACTGGTCATGTCGACCCTCGACGTCGTCGCATACGCGGGCGAGGCACACGGCGGCGTCAAGCCCGCCAACTTCCTCGACATCGGCGGCGGCGCTTCTGCCGAGGTCATGGCCGCAGGCCTCGACGTCATCCTCGGTGACGAGCAGGTCAAGAGCGTGTTCGTCAACGTCTTCGGCGGCATCACCGCATGCGACGCAGTAGCCAACGGCATCGTCGGCGCACTGAAGAAGCTGGGCGACGACGCCAACAAGCCGCTGGTCGTCCGTCTCGACGGCAACAAGGTCGAAGAGGGCCGCAAGATTCTCGCCGACGCCGCGCACCCGCTGGTGACGCTCGCCGGAACCATGGACGAGGGCGCCGACAAGGCCGCCGAGCTGGCAGCGAAGTAGAGGAAACAATGTCTATCTTTCTGAACAAGGACAACAAGGTCATCGTCCAGGGCATCACCGGCGGCGAAGGCACCAAGCACACCGCCCTGATGCTCAAGGCCGGAACCCAGGTCGTCGGTGGCGTCAACGCACGTAAGGCCGGAACCACGGTCAAGCACGTCGACGCCGACGGCAACGACATCGAACTCCCGGTCTTCGGCTCCGTCGCCGAGGCCATGGAGAAGACCGGAGCGGACGTCTCCATCGCGTTCGTCCCGCCGGCATTCTCCAAGGACGCCATCGTCGAGGCCATCGACGCCGAGATCCCGCTGCTCGTCGTCATCACCGAGGGCATCCCCGTGCAGGACTCCGCGTACGCGTGGGCCTACAACGTGGAGAAGGGCAAGAAGACCCGCATCATCGGGCCCAACTGCCCCGGAATCATCACTCCCGGTGAGGCTCTCGTCGGCATCACGCCCGCCAACATCTCGGGAACCGGCCCCATCGGCCTGGTCTCCAAGAGCGGCACGCTGACCTACCAGATGATGTTCGAGCTGCGTGACTTCGGCTTCTCGACCGCCATCGGCATCGGCGGCGACCCCGTCATCGGAACCACCCACATCGACGCCATCGAGGCGTTCGAAGCGGATCCCGACACCAAGATCATCGTCATGATCGGTGAGATCGGCGGCGACGCCGAAGAGCGCGCAGCCGACTACATCAAGGCCAACGTGACCAAGCCGGTCGTCGGCTACGTCGCAGGCTTCACCGCTCCCGAGGGCAAGACCATGGGCCACGCAGGCGCCATCGTCTCCGGCTCGCTGGGAACCGCGCAGGCCAAGAAGGACGCACTCGAGGCCGCAGGCGTCAAGGTCGGCAAGACGCCGTCCGAGACCGCTGCCCTCGCGCGCGAAATCCTGGAATCGCTGTCCGTCAAGTAGGACTCGCTTCTGTGAAAAGCCCGCCACCGACTTCGGTGGCGGGCTTTTTCGTGCGCGCGCCCCGGTTCGCGTCAATGGACCACTGCACACGTCTGGGCGCGGCAAAGTCACATTCACGCGGCGGGGTCTAGATTGATGCGCGTGCACAGGATCTTCACCACCGCCTTCAGCTCGGTCTATCCGCACTACGTGAACAAGGCCGAGCGCAAAGGTCGGACGAAAGCCGAGGTCGACGAGATCATCCGCTGGCTCACCGGCTTCGATCAGCCAACTCTCGAGCGCCACCTGAAGGACGACACGACGTTCGACGAGTTCTTCGCGGCAGCGGACCTCAACTCGAACGCGACCCTGATCACCGGAGTCGTCTGCGGCATTCGCGTCGAGAATGTCGAGGACCCTCTGATGCAGAAAATCCGCTACCTGGACAAGCTGATCGACGAACTCGCCAAGGGCAAGAAGATGGAAAAGATCCTGCGCGGATGATCCTTGCTCAGTAAATCGAATGAGTGAGAGTTGCGGTGTAGGTGTCGGCAAGCAGATCGCTGTTGGGCACCAAGATGTTCACCGTGGCCGTCCAACTCGTCAGGCACGCCACGCCCCCACCGGTTTTCGCGTTGACGGCGGTAGCCGAGAGCGGCACGTTGGTGACGCCAGGGGATTTCGCCAACAGAAGCAGGCAATTGGTCTCGGGAGCGGAGTAGGACGCGACCGGCGTGACGGTCCTACCAGTGTTTTGGCCTTGGAACGGCGAGAGGCTCACCGTAGAAGTCCAGTTACCGAGTACGTTGACCACGCTCAGACTCATGTTCCCGGTCCACGGCACCCCAGGAGTCAACGCACCCTGTCCGGCTTGTGCGATCAGTCCGCTGTTCGCCTGAATGTTCAGCAAGCTCGCGGCGGGTGCTGCAGCTGCGCGAGCGGCAGGCTCGGGAGATGGAACAGCGCTGATCGAGGTGGTGGCTATCGGATCCGACGTCGGCGTCGCAGTTGTCGATGACGCGCCCGTCGGCTCAGCAGTCACTGTGGTCGTCGGGACTGCCGTGGTCGTGGGAATTGCTGAGGTCGTCGGGGCTGCCGTGGTGGTGGGGGTCGATTCCATCGTCGGCAGAGCCGCTACCGTCACGGTGGGGGAAGTCGTCGTCGGCACGGTCGACACCGTCGGAGCCTCGGTGGATGCCGTCGGTGAGGTTGTAACGATCGGTGCAGAGGGTGTGCACTCGGCCGTCGGGATCGGTGTGGTGGTCGGTGCGATCGTGTCGGCTGGAACGGGGGTAGTCGTCGGCGTCGAGTCCAACGCGCATTGCGTTGTGGCGGTGGGTATTTCGGGGGAGGGCTGAGCCGACACCACCGGATCGACGGTGGCCGCAAGGACCACCGCCAATCCGACTGCCAATGTCAGACGTCGCATGTCAGCTGGTCTTTCGTCGCCGAATCACAATGAGTACCGCCGCCGCGACGGCGATGATTCCCAACGCAACGACCGCCCAGATCCAGGCTGGAGTACCCGACTCGGACGAGGAGTCTTGTGCGGCGACCGAGCCCTGGTCGGGGAAGGTGAGTTCGACGTTCGACGTCTTGTTCACCAACCCGCTCGTAACGGTGACTGCGGCCTGCCACGGCCCTGAGGGAAGAGCTGGGTCGAGCGTGAACGTGACGCTTCCTGATTGCCCAGGCGCGATGGACCCTCCCGAACCCTTCACCGGCGTACTGGAAATACCGCCGGGGCCACCGGAGAGCTCGACCGTGCCGCTCGGATCGAGAGCGCGGCCGCCGGTGTTGGTGATGTTCGCGACGACCTGTGGTGCACCGTCGTCGCTGCGAGCAGCGGTGACCCCATCTATGGACAGGTCGGCTGCGGGACCGTTCCCTGGACCTACCGACAGGTAGGTGCGAATCCCGACGCGGCTGACGTTCTGAATGCCGGTTCCCGTCGGTGCACCGGCAGTTTGCGCCCACACGACGGCGTACTGCTCACCTTCGGGGGCGTCGGGTGGAACCGCAATGGTCACCACCGCTTCGGCCGCCGAGTTCGGAGCCAGCGTGAGGTCTGTCGGCGTCACCGACATCCACGTCGTGAGCTCGTTGACGGCACGGTCGTCACCCACTTGGAAGCCGCCGTCGTCGGCGCCGATCGATGCGGCAGCGGGGTACAGAGTGACCGGTTGTTCTTGATTGCTGCCGTTGCTGACCTCGATGCGCCTGGTGATAGTGGTGCCAGGAGGCAAGTTGTCGATGATGTACGCCATCGCTCGTGGGTCGTCCTGTAGGGATACCGGCGCTTCGAGCAGTCGTATTCCGACGCTGCCCACCGGCGCCGGTTCGGTTGGCTGTTGAGCGGCAGCCGGAGCCTGGGCGACGATCGCTGAAGCGAACGTCAGTAGAGCCAGAACTCCGACTGCCAATCCCCGATTCGCAGTCATCTACAGATCAAGCCACCGAATGTGTGACGGTGCCCGTGTAGTCACCGGCAATGACATCGGAGGGCAGGTCGACCTCGACGGTGCCGGTCCAGGTGGCGGTATTGGAGCCGACGACTGCGGTAGCGACGACGACTGCCGTTGTGGTGTCGATGGCCTGTGGCAGCAGTACTCCGGCCACCGTCGAGATTCCCGTGCGTGCAGGCAGGAGCGGTGCCGAGTAGGTCACGGCGGTCGAGGGGATCGTTGCGGGGTCCGGTGAAGGCTTCTCGAAATCGGTGCTGAATGCCGACGCGGTCCAACCGTTGATTCCACGGCGCTGATCCGAGACGACGACCGGCGTAATTCCTCCGCTTGCAACGTCCCCGGTGACGGTCAGCGCTTGGCTTGCCGGCGCGGTGATGTTGAGTGCGCCTCCGAGCACTGTAAAGGTCAGGACGGTGTCGGCAGCGTTGGAGACGGCAGGCGAGATGACGGCAACAGCGAGAGCACCGGCGGCGGCGACGGTGGCGAAGAGTGACTTGCGCATGAGGGGCGTCCTAGGGGAGGGCGAGAGAGTTGTCCCGCCGGTTTGTGATGTGCAACACATTAATCTCCGCTGTTGATGACGCGTTACAAATTGCGGATAACTGTCACGGGGTCTTTTTTGGCGTCAGAAACGGACCTGGCACATAATTCTTGAAATCACGCTGATTCGAAGTGTGGTCCCGGGCTCGGAGCCGGACTTCACTGATCGTCATGACAACCACAGAAAATCGCGCCCTCACCAAGAACTGGCCCGACGCCCCCACCACTGCTGCCGGATGGATTTCCCGCGCGGGTGAGGTAGCTCAACTCCTCGCTGTCGATGCCGTCGCTCGCGACAAGGGCCGCGACATCCCCACCGCCGAGGTCCAGTTACTCAAGGACGCCGGCCTCGTCACCCTGCTCGGCCCCGTCGAACACGGTGGCGCAGGACAGGATTGGCCGACGGCATATCAAGTGATTCGCACCGTGTCGAAGGCCGACGGTTCCATCGGTCAGCTGCTCGGATACCACCTGCTGTGGTTCTGGGCCGCACGACTCGTCGGCACCCCCGAACAGATCGAGGCCGTCGAGGCAGACGCGACGAAGAACAAGTGGTTCTTCGGCGGTGCCGTCAACCCTCGTGACAACGACGTCGCCGTCACCGACGAGGGCGACACCATCGTGTTCGACGGTTCCAAGACCTTCTCCACCGGCAGCCGCGTCTCCGACGTCACCGTGCTCGAAGGTGCTCTCGAGGGCAGCACCGATCATGTGTTCGCGATCGTGCCGTCGAACATCGAGGGTCTGTCCTTCCACGACGACTGGGACAACATAGGCCAGCGTCAGACCGAGAGCGGCAGTGTCACCATCGACAAGGTTCGCGTCGACTGGGCCAGCGCAGCAGGATTCGTGGACAAAGCTTTTCAGCCCCGCGTCTACAACACCCTCAACGTTCCGACCATCCAGCTGGTGTTCGTCAACTTCTACCTCGGTATCGCGAGGGGCGCACTCGAGGAGGCCGCGTCGTACACCAAGGACAAAACCCGTGCCTGGCTGCACAGCGCCGTGGACAAGGCCGTCGACGAGCCGTACATCATCGACATCTACGGCGATCTGACCGCCAAGCTCTGGGCCGTCGAAGCTCTCGCCGACGCAGTTGCATTGGAGGGACAGAAGATTCACGACAACGCCTGGAACGTCACCGCCGAGGAGCGCGGTGATCACGAGGTGCGCGTCGCCGCCGTCAAGGCTCGCGCCACCGAGGTCTCGCTGGAGATCACCTCGACGGTGTTCGAGGCGCTCGGCGCGCGTGCGACGGCCAGCAAGTACGGCTTCGACCGATTCTGGCGCAACGTACGTACGCACACCCTGCACGATCCGGTCGCATACAAGCGACGCGAGGTCGGGCGCTGGGTTCTCACGGGCGAGCTGCCCGAGCCCACGTGGTACTCGTAGTCCCCACCTTTCTGCCCCGATCCGACCCCCGATTTCCGGATGTGCCATTCACACCATCTGAGCGCGTGGATGGCACATTGATCCGCCGAAGGATGACGCACACATGAGCACCGAAAAAATCACCGACGCGATCAAATTCGCATACTGGGTTCCCAATGTCTCGGGAGGCCTGGTCACCAGCACCATCGAACAGCGCACCAGCTGGGATTACGAGTACAACAAGAAGCTGGCGCAGACGGCCGAGAACAACGGATTCGAGTACGCCCTGAGTCAGGTTCGCTACGAAGCCAGCTACGGGGCCGAGTTCCAGCACGAGTCGACCAGCTTCTCGCTTGCGTTGCTGTTGGCCACCGAACGGCTCAAAGTCATTGCTGCAGTGCATCCCGGGCTGTGGCAGCCGGCGGTACTGGCCAAGCTCGGCGCAACCGCGGATCACTTGTCCAACGGCCGCTTCGCCGTCAACGTCGTCAGTGGCTGGTTCAAGGACGAGTTCACCCACCTCGGCGAGCCATGGCTCGAACATGACGAAAGATACCGTCGCAGTGCAGAATTCCTGCAGGTGCTGCGCAAGATCTGGACCGAGGACGACGTCGACTTCCGCGGCGACTTCTATCGGATCCACGACTTCACCCTCAAGCCCAAACCGCTGAACACTCCCGGTCGTCCCAACCCGGAACTGTTCCAGGGCGGCAATTCGTCTGCAGCGCAGGAGAATGCCGGACGGTACTCGGACTGGTACTTCAGCAACGGCAAGGATTTCGACGGCGTCACCGAGCAACTCGACAATCTCCGACGCGTCGCGCGTGATCACCAGCGTGAGGTCAAGTTCGGGCTCAACGGCTTCATCATCGCGCGAGACAGCGAGAAGGAAGCGCGAGACACATTGCGCGAGATCATCGAGAAGGCCAACAAGCCTGCCGTCGAAGGTTTCAAGGGAGCGGTGCAACAGGCCGGCAATTCGACGGGCGACAAGAAGGGAATGTGGGCCGACTCGACGTTCGAGGACCTCGTTCAGTACAACGACGGGTTCAAGACGCAGTTGATCGGCACCCCGGAGCAGGTGGCCGAGCGCATCGTGGCCTACCGTCGCCGCGGCGTCGACCTGATTCTCGGCGGCTTCCTGCACTTCCAGGAGGAGATCGAGTACTTCGGGGCGAAAGTCCTGCCGCTGGTTCGCGAACTCGAGGCCGCCGAGGCGAACGACCAGGAGTTGGTGGCAGCCCGCTGACCTTTCGGTTCCGTGATCGGTCGGGTCCGTGCAGTAGCGTGAGTTCTCGGACCCGACCGACCTGGGGTACGGACAATCTCAGATGAGGAGACGCGATGACCTACTCGCCCGGCGGCCCTGAAACAGGGGGCTCCAACTCTGGTGGCTACGGCGGAGGTGGCCCGTCCTACGGCCCGTCGTCCTCGCCGAATCAGCCGTCGTCCAACCCGCAGGGTCATCCAGGACAGAACCAGCCCTTTCACCAGCCGTCGGTGTCCAATCCCTTCGGCCCTCCGGTGCCGGGCACCTCGGCACCGGCCGGACCGGGGCCGGCCGCGTCCGGACGTAAGTCGCCCGGATCAGGACTGGCGAATCTGCCGAAAATTCTCACGTTCGTGATCCTCGGGCTCGGCGTCGTCACCTTCCTGCTCGGCCTGCTGGACCTCGTCACCGCCGAGGTCACCTCGTCTCAGGAACTGCCGAGCAGCATCCAGACGTCGTTCAGCACCACCTTCTTCGCCTCCGGCGGAAGCGCCGTGTCGGTTGCTCTGCTGCTGGCAGCGGGCTTGATCGCCGGTGCCTCGCTCATACAGAAGGACGCCAGGAACCAGGCCGTGGTTGCCGCCCTGGCGATCGCCGGCTGGCTGGTGCTGGTCTTCCAGTCGTTCAGTCTGCCCAGCGCAGAGGGCAACGAGTTCGCCAGCACCACCAGCTCGCTCGGTATCGGTGCGATCCTGGTGCTCGTCCTCGGCTTCGTCCAAGCAGCCGCCGCGGTGCTGGCACTGCTGCTCGACGCGGGCATCGTCAAGGCTCCGGCTCCCAAGCCTGCGGGCTACGGCAACCAGAATCAGCAGCCCGGATACGGCCAGCAGAACCCGTACAACGCGCCGACGACGTCGTTCGGTGGACCCTCGCAACCGCAGGCCTACGGCAACCCGCCGTCGTACGGTCAGCCTCAGGGAACCTCGTCCAACTTCGGTCAAGGTCCCAGCGGTCAAGGTCCCAGCGGTCAAGGTCTCAGCGGTCAAGCACCGAGCGGACAGGCGTCGGGTCAGCATTCCTACAACCCGGGTGGGCAGCCGCCGTACGGACAGTCCGCCCCCAACCCCTCGTCGCCCCAGGGCGGCTATGCACCGCCGCCGTACACCGGTCCGAGCGGGCAGGCCTATCCGCCGAACCAGTACCAGTACGGCCAGCCTTCGGGATACGGCCAGCCTCCGGCGAAGTCGGACGAGCCCGAATCGGGCGAGCAGTCGACGCCGTACGGCGCGCCCACGCAGTCGTTCGGTGCCACTCCTGCTGTGGACGACGAGAAGAAGCACGACTGATTCAGGCATCACAACCCACTTCGCGGCGCGCCTGACCGGCGCGCCGCGAAGATGATGCGACTCTCGTTGCGATGAGCGATCTATTGAACCGAGAGACGCGACGCGCGGCCGCCCGGGCTCCCCGCGCGAGCACCGGACCGACGCCCGATCAGTCGCGCATGCTCGCCGCAGTGGCCTTCAAGACCTCCGGACTCGTCGTGGTGATCGCGACGACCCTTGCTCTGGTCACCCTCGTCTCGGCCAACAGCGACCTCACCGGAACGCTCGGAGCGATCGCCGGTTCGTGGTTCGCCGTGCACCTGGTGCCCCTGAGTATCGGCGGCGCATCCCTCGGCGTCGCACCGCTGCTGCCGACCCTGATCATCGGCTGGTCCGTCGCTCGTACCGTCCACCACGCGGTGGACTCCGACACCGACCGTCGCGTGCTTCGGTGGATATTCGCGGCGTCGATGGCGGGCCCGCTCGCCGTCACCGCCATCGCTCTGGCCGTCGCCAAGGACGCGTCCACCGTCATCGGACTGTCCAGTCCCAATGCTCTCGTGGCCTTCTCCTGGGTCGCAGGCGTGCACGGGGCCGCATCCGGAACCGGTCTGCTCTTCGCGTGCTGGGACTCGGTGGTGATCCGCCGCGGACTTCCGGACTGGGTTCGCGCGCTCGTTGCGCCCTTCGTGCGCGTGCTGTCGATCCTCGCTGCAGGCGGGGCGGCGGTCGTACTGCTCGCCCTGCTCGTCTCCTGGGAGACCGCCGGCGCACTGCTCGAGAGCGGAGGCGATGTTGTCGGCATGCTCGGGCTGACCGTGCTGTCCGTGCTCTATCTCCCCAACATCGTCATCGGTGCACTCGCGGTGGCAACCGGTTCCACAGCCGGGTTCGGCGAGACGTCGGTCAGCCTGTTCTCCACCACCGGAGGACCGCTACCACCGCTGCCGATCCTGGCCGTCCTCCCCGAAGGATCGGCCCAGACGATCTGGGTCGTCATGCTCGTCGTCCCCATCGGCGCCGGACTGCTGCTCGGCCGCGACTGCGCCATCCGCAGCGCCGACATCCAGGTTGCAGTGTCCTCGGTATGGGTCGTGGCGGCCGCGGCCGGAGCGCTCGCAGCACTGCTCGGCTACGCCGCGGGCGGAAACCTCGGCACGTTCGGCACCGTCGAAGTCACCGTCTGGAGCTTCGGGCTGTTGACGTTCGCTTGGCTGGCCGTCGTCGGTTCCGCCTCCGCAGCCTTCGTCGTGTGGCGTCGAGCAGAACCCGAGCCGACTCGCGACGATCCCGCTCCGACTCCGGTACCTGTGGCCGAGTTGGCGATCGAACCGGCCCCATCCGAGCCTGACCCGTCCGAGACCGCCCCGTCCGAACCGGAGGACGACGAACAGACCGAGGTGGTCGAGGATGTCGTCGAGGCGGAGGTCGTCGACGACGTCCCGGCCGAGATGCCAGCGGCCGAAGAACCGGACGCGATCGTCGAGGCCGCTACCGCCGAACCGCTGGATGCCGAGGTCGTTGCACCTCCAGGAGACCGGGACGGACCTGCCCGGTAGAGCTCTGCGGCGCAGCGACTAGGCTTTCCGCTGGCTCGAACGATCCGCCTCGACAATTCAGGAGTAGTGCGCTGACTGCCTTGCGTGAGACACCCGCGCGGGTCGTCGTCCTCGCATCGGGGACCGGCTCGCTTCTGCAGTCGCTCATCTCCGCGACTGCTGCCGAGAGCTATCCCGCGCGCATCGTCGCCGTCGGAGTCGATCGAGAGTGCGACGCAGCCCGCCGTGCCGACGAGGCCGGAATGCCGAACTTTCGAGTCGGACTGAAGGACTACGCCGATCGAGCCCAGTGGGACATCGCGCTCACCGACGCCGTTCTGGCGCACGAGCCCGATCTCGTCGTCACCGCCGGTTTCATGAAGATCCTCGGCCCGCAATTTCTCGGGGCGTTCACCGGACGCATCGTCAACACTCACCCCGCGCTCCTGCCGTCGTTCCCCGGCGCACATGCTGTGCGGGACGCTCTCGACCACGGCGTCAAACTGACCGGTTCGACGGTTCATCTGGTCGATTCCGGCGTCGATACCGGGCCGATCCTGGCGCAGGAAGCCGTACCGGTTCTCGACGGCGACGACGAAGCTGCTCTGCACGAACGCATCAAGATTGTCGAGCGACGGTTGCTGGTCGACGTGATCGCAGCCGTGGCCACCACAGGTGTCACCTCCGATGGACGAAAGGCTCAGATAATCCGATGAGTGAACGTAAAGCAGTGCGCCGCGCGCTGGTCAGCGTCTACGACAAGACCGGACTGATCGAACTGGCGACCGGCTTGCACGGTGCGGGCGTCGCTCTCGTGTCCACCGGATCGACGGCGAGCAAGATCGCCGACGCCGGAATCCCGGTCACAAAGGTCGAGGATCTCACCGGATTCCCCGAGACCCTCGAAGGTCGCGTCAAGACGCTGCATCCTCGGGTGCATGCCGGCGTGCTCGCCGATACCCGTAAGCCCGAACACCTTTCGCAGCTCGAGGAACTGGGCATCGAGGCGTTCGAGCTCGTCGTGGTGAACCTGTACCCGTTCACCGAGACCGTCGCCAGCGGGGCGACGCCGGACGAATGCGTCGAACAGATCGACATCGGCGGACCGTCGATGGTGCGCGCCGCAGCCAAGAATCACCCCTCGGTTGCCGTGGTGGTCGACCCGGCCCGCTACGAGGACGTGCTCACGGCCGTGGCCGGTGGCGGATTCACCCTCGCCGAGCGGACTTCCCTTGCGGCACAGGCTTTTCAGCACACGGCCGCCTACGACGTCGCGGTGGCGTCGTGGATGAGCAATGTGCTGACCCCCGATACCGAATCGTCGTTTCCGGAATGGATCGGCGGAACCTGGGATCGCTCGGCCGTGCTTCGCTACGGCGAGAACCCGCACCAGGCTGCGGCGCTCTACGTCGATCCTGCAAGCTCCGGCATCGCGCGGGCGGAGCAGCTGCACGGTAAAGAGATGTCGTACAACAACTTCACCGATTCCGATGCAGCGTGGCGGGCGGCGTTCGATCATGCCGACCCCACCGTCGCGATCATCAAGCATGCCAACCCGTGCGGTATCGCTGTCGGCAACGACATCGCCGAGGCGCACCGCAAGGCCCACGCGTGCGATCCGGTGAGTGCTTACGGCGGCGTCATCGCAGCCAACCGCGAGGTCACCGTCGAGATGGCCGAGCAGGTGGCCGAGATCTTCACCGAGGTCATCATCGCGCCGTCCTACGCCGACGGTGCTCTCGGAGTGCTGCAGCGCAAGAAGAACATTCGTGTGCTGCTGGCGGAGGCGCCGTCCACCTCGGGCGTCGAACTCAAGCCGATCTCCGGCGGCGCACTGCTGCAGCAGCGCGACGTTCTCGACGCAGACGGCGACAATCCTGCCAACTGGACCCTCGCTGCCGGCGAGCCTGCCGACGAGCAGACCCTGAAGGATCTCGAATTCGCCTGGCGCGCAGGTAGGGCCGTGAAGTCCAACGCGATCCTGCTCGCCCACGACGGTGCGTCGGTCGGCGTCGGAATGGGCCAGGTCAACCGCGTCGATGCCGCCCACCTCGCCGTTCAGCGAGCCGGGGATCGCGTCGTCGGCTCGGTGGCGTCCTCCGATGCCTTCTTCCCGTTCCCCGACGGTTTGCAGGTACTGATGACCGCAGGCGTCAAAGCCGTTGTGCAGCCGGGTGGTTCGGTACGCGACAACGAAGTGATCGCCGCGGCGCAGGATGCAGGCGTGACGCTGTATCTGACGGGATCGCGACACTTCGCGCACTAGTGCCTGACGCCGAGCTCGAAGTTATGCAACCACATACCTCACTTTCGGCCGCATAACTGCGAACTCGACAATCTGTGGATGGATGAAAAGTTATCCACAGATCGCTGAGCGGGCCCTTTTCGAGGTGTCGACCCTGCCAGGGTTGAGCCATGGGGATTCAGGGCGGACCGTTTCGGGGTTCGCAGGCAATACGCTCGGGCGCTCTCAGCAGGCACGAGCTGAGTCGCAAATATGTGAGGGTCTTTCGCGACACGTATGTCTGCGACGGGACCATTGTCGATGCGCGAACAATGGCTATCGCCGCATCGATCTGCGTCGGCGATGGTGCCGTGATTGCAGGGGTCTCCGCGGCGGCAGTCCACGGCGCGAAGTGGATCGACCCGAGTACTCCTCCGAGTGTGTTGGCGACCGGGAGATCGCACCAGTTGCCCGGGCTCCGAATCCACCACGACGCGTTCGATACCGACGACGTCATGATCGCTCAGGGATTCGCGGTGTCCACACCCGTGCGCACCGGATTCGATATCGGTCGCTGGGTGCCGTCGCCGCTGTCGGTGGTCTTTCTCGACTCACTACTCGCCGCAACCTGCGTCGACGGGGAAGCCATACGTGCGTATGCGCTGCAGCGACCGGGCACCCGAGGCATCCGGCGCCTGTTCGGTGCGCTCGATGTCGTCGACTGCGGTGCAGAGTCGCCACAAGAGACGCGCACCAGATTGCTTCTGGTCGAGGCGGGGCTCCCGAAGCCCGAGACTCAAATCGAAATTCGTGACAGTTCGAACAGATTCGTGGCACGCATCGACATGGGGTGGCGTCGTTGGCGGGTGGGGGTGGAATACGAAGGCGTTCACCACTGGCTCGACGAGCGTCAGCGGACCCGTGACATCGAGCGGTTCGAGGATCTCGATCGTGCCGAGTGGCAGATCGTCCGCGTCAATTCCGAGCAGATGCGGCTGCGACCGCACGAGGTGGTGGCACGCGTGCGGGCAAAGCTCCGCGCCGCGGGTGCCCCGGTGTAGCGAGGTCGCACTTATGCGGGCGATTTGTCCAGTTCAGGTGGCATAAGTGCGAACTCGACGGAACCACAACCGACGACTCGATGGCAGCTTTCGGCAAACGCTCGTAGCGTGGAGAAGTGACCTCTACCAAACCTGGCATCTCCACTCTCGGCGAACTCAAGGCATCCGGACATCGGCAGCGGTCGATCAAGGAAGAGTTGCGGGAAAATCTTCTGAAGGCATTGCGCGACGGCACAGATCCGTGGCCGGGGATCGTCGGATTCGGCTCGACGGTGTTGCCGCAGTTCGAGCGCGCGATTCTGGCCGGTCACGACGTGGTTCTGCTCGGCGAGCGCGGTCAGGGCAAGACGCGACTGCTGCGCACCCTGAATTTGTTGCTCGACGAGTGGGTGCCGGTGATCGCCGGAGCCGAACTGGGCGAGCATCCATACGAGCCGATCACTCCCGCCAGCATCAGGAAGGTGAAGGAACTCGGCGACGACCTTCCCGTCGAGTGGCGGCATCGCAGCGAGCGGTACGCCGAGAAGCTCGCGACCCCGGATACCTCGGTGGCCGACCTCGTCGGCGACGTCGATCCGGTGAAGGTGGCCGAGGGCCGCAGCCTCGGCGACCCGGAAACCATTCACTTCGGCCTGGTCCCGCGTAGCCACCGCGGCATCGTGGCGATCAACGAGCTCCCCGACCTTGCCGAGCGCATCCAGGTGTCGTTGCTCAACGTCATGGAGGAGCGCGACATCCAGGTCCGCGGCTACACGCTTCGTCTGCCGCTCGACGTCATGTTGGTCGCGAGTGCGAACCCCGAGGACTACACCAATCGCGGACGCATCATCACCCCGCTCAAGGACCGTTTCGGAGCCGAGATCAGGACTCACTACCCCCTCGAACTCGACGCCGAGGTGGCCGTCATCGAGCAGGAAGCGGAGCTGCAGGCCGCAGTCCCGACCTATCTGCTCGAGGTGTTGGCCCGATTCACCCGACTGCTGCGCGAGTCGCCGTCGGTGGACCAGCGCTCCGGCGTTTCCGCCCGATTCGCGATCGCCGCAGCCGAAACCATCGCTGCCGCAGCCGTTCACCGCGCCGCGATCCTGGGGGAGGCCGAGCCCGTGGCCCGGCCGGTGGATCTCGGCACCATCATCGAGGTGCTGCGCGGCAAGGTCGAATTCGAATCCGGTGAAGAAGGCCGCGAAATCGAGGTGCTCGAACACATGCTGCGCCGCGCGACCGCGGATACCGTTCGAGCACACCTCGGCGGCATCAATCTCGCAGCTCTGGTGACGGCAGTGGAGACCGGCGAACCGATCGTCACCGGCGACCGCATCACCGCCAAGGCGCTGCTCGACGAGCTGCCCGACGTCGAGGTCATCGGCGACATCCACGAGCGGCTGAACGCTACCTCGGACGGGGAGAAGGCGGCCGCCGTCGAACTCGCTCTCGAGGGCCTCTACCTGGCGCGTCGCATCTCCAAGGACCCCGACGACGACGGTCAGACGGTGTACAGCTGATGCGTCGCTCCAGATACGGGCGGTATCACGACGGTCCGGATCCCCTTGCGCCACCGGTGGATCTGCGCGAGGCGCTCGACGCGATCGGCGAGGACGTGCTCGAGGGCGCGTCACCGCGTCGGGCATTGCAGGAGATGCTGCGTCGCGGGACGAAGAACATGCGCGGGCTCGACGACCTGGCTGCGCAGGCCGCGAAGCGTCGTCGAGATCTGTTGAAGAAGAACAACCTCGACGGCACGCTGCAGGAAGTACGTGAGCTGCTGGACAAGGCGGTGCTCGAGGAGCGCAAGGCGTTGGCGCGTGCCCTCGACGACGACGCGCGCTTCCAAGAGATGCAGATCGGCGATCTGTCTCCGTCCACTGCCCAAGCGGTGCAGGAACTTTCGGACTACGACTGGCGTTCGTCCGAGGGTCGCGAGAACTACGAGAAGATCAAGGATCTGCTCGGACGCGAAATGCTCGATCAGCGTTTCGCGGGCATGAAGCAAGCTCTCGAAGGTGCCACCGAGGAGGACCGTCAGGCCATCAGCGACATGCTGAAGGACCTCAACGAATTGCTCGACGCCCACAACAAGGGCGAGGACACCGACGAGCAGTTCGAGAAGTTCATGGACAAGCACGGTCAGCATTTTCCGGAGAACCCCGAGAATGTCGACGAGTTGTTGGACTCGCTCGCCCAGCGGGCGGCAGCGGCGCAGCGGTTGCGCAACTCTCTGACGCCCGAGCAGCGGGCCGAGCTCGATGCGTTGGCTCAGCAGGCCTTCGGCGACTCGAATCTGCTGAACCAGCTTGATCAACTCGATCAGAATCTCCAGCAGGCCCGGCCCGGTGAGGATTGGGACGGCTCGCAGAACTTCCGCGGCGAGAACGGTATGGGACTCGGCGACGGTACCGGCGCGCTCCAGGACATCGCAGATCTCGAGAACCTGGGAAATCAGCTCTCGCAGCAGTACAACGGTGCCGCACTGGACGACATCGATGCCGACGCCCTGCTGAAGCAACTCGGGCCCGAGGCGGCGGCCGATGCCAGAATGCTCGCCGAACTCGAAAAAGCGCTGCAGCAGCAGGGTTTCATGGACAAGGGTGCCGACGGGCAATGGCGTCTGTCACCCAAAGCGATGCGTCAGCTGGGGCAGTCCGCGCTGAAGGATGTCGCAGGAAAGCTGTCTCGACGCGGCGGCGAGCGGGACACTCGCAAGGCGGGTGCTATGGGCGAGCCGACGGGAGCATCGCGGGCGTGGGAGTTCGGCGATACCGAACCGTGGGACGTGACCCGTACGGTCAACAATGCGGTACTGCGTTCAGCGGCAACAGGATCGGGCTTTCCGGTGCAGCTGCAGGTGACCGATGTGGAGATCAGCGAGACCGAGACCAGAACGCAGGCCGCGGTTGCATTGTTGGTCGATACGTCGTTCTCGATGGTGATGGACGGCCGCTGGGTGCCGATGAAGCGCACGGCACTGGCTCTCAACCATCTGGTCAGCACCAGGTTCCGAGGGGACGATCTGCAGCTGATCGGATTCGGCAGGCACGCACAGACATTGACGGCGTCGGAGCTGGCGGGATTGGACGGTGCCTACGATCAGGGCACCAACCTGCACCACGCACTGATGCTGGCAGTACGTCACCTGCGGCGTCATCCCAACGCACAGCCGGTGGTGTTGATCGTGACCGACGGTGAGCCGACTGCTCATCTCGAGCCGGACGGCCATGCGTATTTCGACTATCCGCCGTCGTCGAAGACTCTGGGATTGACTGTGCGGGAGCTCGATACCGTCGCGAAACTCGGTGCGCAGGTGACGATCTTCCGGCTCGGTGACGATCCCGGCCTGGCCAGAGTTGTCGACAAGATGGCCGAACGAGTGGGTGGACGGGTCATCGCGCCGGATCTGGACGGATTGGGTGCGGCAGTGGTGACCGACTACCTCAAGCGTCGGCGATCCTAAGTTTGTCGGGGTCCTTGATCTCGACCGACACCCCACCCCAGAACGCGAAGCCGGTGACGACCACGCGCGGTGCGCCCGGGTGCGCCGCGCTCACGTGCTCGAATCCGCCCATGATCCCCATGCCGCGGACCTCGACGCTCACTCCGGGCGGCACGGTGACTTCGATGCCGCCCATGATGGCCACGCAGTTGATGGTGGTTTCCTCGGCGGAGAACGATGCACGGCGTAGGTCGAGTTCGATGCCACCCCAGAAGGCGAACGCGTCGATGCGCGCCGCCGCGGTCCACTCTCCTTTACGCATCGCACCGCTCATGATGGCGATCACGCGGTCGTTCGCGGAGCCACCGGATGGCGCACGTGCGGGAGGCGGAGACAGGACCAGGTCCCCGGTCAGTACGTCGAGTTCGCCGTAGGTCTTCGCCCGGTACACCGCTGCCGTGCGTTCGTCGTACTCGGTGATGGTGAGTTGGCCGTTTGCGAAGGCGTCGCTCAGCAGCTGCGCGACCAGATTCCGGTCCGCATCGGCCGCGCGAATCCGGCTTCGATCTCGGTCTGGCAGATGATCGCTCACCGCCCGGACCCTACCTGCGTGAGGGTCAGGCCGCATTCAGGATGGTGCGGCTCCCGAGGGGAGAGGCCAAAGTCATCTGCATGGTGGCGTAGACGGCCACCATGATGCAGGACTTGTCGGCGGCGTCGGGCTTGGTCCCGGTACGCAGTTCGATGGTGACGGTGGTGTCGGTCTCGGTCACCGACGCGTCGGCTCCGTAGCACTCGGGAGTGCCGGTGACGAAGTGGACCGCGATGGTGTTGGGGGAGACCTGGCTCCACGACTCGAACGGAGTGGTGGTGGCGCGGATCAGATCGGGGGTGGGCTCGAACATCGTGCCCACGTCGCCGACGGGCACTTCGTGAGGAACCGGAGGTGCGCTGGGTTGCTGAGCGAGACCGACCGGCGTGGTGGATCCGACCGTCGGCGTCGTCTCGTCGTCGCTGCCGGAGGCGGTGCTGCAGCCGACCAGCAGCAGGCACAACATGACTCCTGCAGCGAGAAACCTCATGAAACCAAACTAGCGCTGTGAGCTGAGGAGAACCTTTGTGTTCGGCTCATGCGAGGAAGAGTGTCACGAGCGCGATGACGGGGATCGAGACGAGCGTGGTCACGAACGCAGTGTCTCGGGCGAGTACCACCCCGCGCTGGTAGCGGCTGGCGAAGACGAACACGTTCTGTGCGGTCGGCAGCGCCGAGACGACGACGATGGCGAACAGATCGTGCCCGTCCAGACCGAACACGAACCGGGCCATGAGGTAGCCGAGCAGGGGTTGCAGTGCCATCTTGAACACCGTGGCCAGGGCTACGTCCCGTCGTGGACTGATGCCCTTCTGGAGCACTCGGGCACCGTAGAGAGACAGGCCGAAGGCGAGCAACGCGCCCGGGACGGACGCGTTCCCGACGAGCTGGAACGGCTGCATCAACGCCTCGGGCAGCTCGAAGCCGGTGATGGACAGAACCAGTCCTGCAGCGCCGGCCAGCACGATCGGATTCCGGAACGGTGTGGTGACGGTCTTGAGCACCGAGACCTTCTCTATCTCCGTCGAGACGTCGAGAATCGTCACCGCGATCGGGGTGTAGACCATGATCTGGAACAGCAGCAGGGGAGCGACGAAGTTCGCGTCGCCGAGCACGAAGACGGCAATCGGGATACCCAGGTTGGCGGCGTTGACGTACGAACTCGCAAGTGCGCCGACGGTCGCGTCGGGCACGGTTCGTTTCAGAGCCAGCTTGGCTATGACGAAATAGACGGCGCCGACGAGCAGTGCCGTGGTGCCGGCTACGGCCAGTACAGGCGACAGAATGACCGACAGATCCGAGTTCGCCAGCGTGACGAACAGCAGCGCGGGCGTCGCGACGAAGAACACGAGTCGGCTCAGTACGAACTGGCCGTGTTCGCCGAGCACTTTCAGGTGGGCGAGCAGGTAACCCAGTGCGATGACGACGAAGATGACGGTGAAGCCCTCGAGGACGCCGGACATCTACGGACTGCTCATCTCTGGATCGGGAACGACAGAGAGGCCACGTAGCCAATGGCTACGTGGCCTCTCTGAACGAAAGTTTGGATCAGCGGCTGGTGAACGGCAGCAATGCCATCTCACGAGCGTTCTTCACTGCAACAGCGACCTGGCGCTGCTGCTGCGGGGTGAGGCCGGTGACCCGGCGGCTGCGGATCTTGCCGCGGTCCGAGATGAACTGACGAAGGAGGTTGATGTCCTTGTAGTCCACCGTGGTGACCTTGGCGGCGTTCAACGGGTTCTTCTTCGGTCGACGGCCTGCCTCTGCGCGGACCTTCTTCGACGGTGCTCTCTTGACTGCCATCTGAAACCTTTTCCCTTTACCAGCTCGACTTGTGGACGCCTGGCAGCTCCCCACGGTGAGCCATCTCGCGCATTTTCACGCGGGACAGCCCGAATTTCCGTAGATAACCGCGCGGACGTCCATCCGCAGCGTCACGATTGCGTAATCGTACCGGACTCGAATCGCGCGGCAGACGCTGCAGTGCTGCTTGGGCCTGTGCGCGCTCGGAGTCGCTGCTCGAGGGCCTGCGGATGGTCTCCTTGAGCTCGGCGCGACGGGTTGCCCACCGGGCGACGACGACCTTGCGCTGTTCGTTCTTGGCGATCTTCGACTTCTTCGCCACGGCTACCGCTCCTCTCGGAAATCGACGTGCTTGCGCACGACCGGGTCGTACTTCTTCATCACCAGTCGATCGGGATCGTTGCGACGGTTCTTGCGAGTGACGTAGGTGTAGCCGGTCCCCGCGGTCGACTTCAGCTTGACGATCGGACGGACGTCCGTGCTCTTGCCCATCAGATCTTCTCCCCACGTGCGCGGATCTTGGCGACGACGGCATCGATGCCGTCGCGGTCGATGGTCTTGATGCCCTTGGCCGAGAGCGTGAGAGTGACGCGTCGGCCGAGGCTGGGTGCGTAGTACGTCTTGCGTTGGATGTTGGGGTCCCACCTACGGCTGGTTCGCACGTGGGAGTGCGAGACGGATTTTCCGAAGCCGGGGGTGCGGCCGGTGACTTGGCAGTGCGCGGACACGAGCACTCCTTTCTTTCCATTATGACAATCGTTTTCGACAAAGCGTGATCTCGAATGTAGCGTGCATCCTCAGAGAATGACAATCGTTGTCGAGAAGAAGGGTGCTCGTGAACAACTCACCGGACGATCGAACCCCGATGGTCCTCGTCTCCGGCTGGACCGGAGCCATGGACGCAGTCGTGACATCGCTGCTCGCGCCGGGGACAGTAGCGGTCCGCCACGATCTGAGCCGCGTCGCCGAAGGTGTCGTGCGTCGCACACTCTCCGTACTGGGGGAGAACCCGCGCGAGACCATTCTGGAGCTGGCGCACGGATGCGTCTCGTGCACGCTTCGGGAGGATCTGCTGCCGCTGCTGCGCGCACTGTCCGCTCGCAGCAACGTCGATCGCATCGTGCTCGCCATGGACCCCGCGCTCGAGCCCGAGGCGCTGTGCTGGGCCGTGGACAACGTCGTCGTGGCGGGTGTCGTCGGGCAGATCGACGGCCCGGCCTCGCGTGACGTCCGCATCGAGGCAGTAGTCGACTGCCTCGATGCCGCAACCTGGCTGGCCGACGCCACCGGCGACGACGCCATGGCCGACCGAGGGATCGTCGCCAGTGGGGACGACGACCGAACCGTCGCGCAGTTGGTGGTGGGGCAGGTCGACTACGCCGATGCGCTCGTCGTCACCGCGGGCCCGGACGTCGACGCGTGGGAGCGGGCCCGGCTTGCTGCCGTCCTCGCGCGGCTGGCACCGAATGCGCCCGTCGTCTGGGTGTCCCGGGACGCAATGGTCGACGCCCCAGCGCTTCTCGCGTCCGTGCCCGCCGATGCCCGTCGCGGCGCGATCACCGACGCGCATTCGCCACTGCTGCGCGGTCAGCCGCCGCTGGCCGTCGACTGCGGCGTCACCCTGGTCGAGTTCACCGCAACGCGGCCGTTCCATCCCGAGCGATTGCACGAGGCCATCGACGTGCTGCTCGACGGCGTCGTGACCGCACGAGGGCGGGCGTGGGTCGCCACTCAGCCCGACGAAGCGCTGTGGATCGAATCGGCAGGCGGCGGTCTTCGTGTTGCGAGCGCCGGAAAGTGGCTTGCCGCAATGGAACCGGAGCAACAGGACCGCGTCGACGCCACCCGTCGGGCAATGGCGGCGCTGCGATGGGACGAGACGTTCGGCGACCGTGACACCTCTCTGGTGGTCCTCGTGCACGAGGCCGACCCCACCGAGATCGACCGAACCCTGCAGTGGGCGTTGGTATCCGACGACGAGATGACGGACCCCTCGGCGTGGTCCGGCTGGACCGATCCGTTCGGCCAGTGGCACGAAGACCCCTGCGACAGCAGTGAATCCCCGTACGCAGAACAATCACGAGAGGCTACAGAATGAAACCAGGCATCCACCCCGACTACCACCCGGTCGTGTTCCAGGATTCGAGCACCGGTAACAGGTTTCTCACCAGGTCCACCGTCACGTCCGCGCGCGAGACCGAATGGGAAGACGGCAACACCTACCCGCTGATCGTCGTCGACGTCTCGTCCGAATCGCACCCCTTCTGGACCGGAGCCGCCCGCGTGATGGACACGCAGGGACGCGTCGAGAAATTCGAGAAGCGTTACGGTCGACGAAGCCGAAAGGACGCCTGAATCATGGCTGTTCCGAAGAGAAAGATGTCGCGCTCGAACACCAGGAGCCGTCGTGCGCAGTGGAAAGCCGTTGCTCCCGATCTGGTGGCCGTGCGGTTCCAAGGTCGAGAGTTCCGAGTGCCACGGAGATTGGTCAAAGCAGTACAGACCGGGGTGTACGACCCGAGCTGACCCTCCACGGGTCTATCTTCACTTTCATGAACGACGGACCCAGTGCGCGAGATGTGAAGCGGTGGCGGCAGTATCTCGCCGACGAGCGGGCCGAGGCTGCCGTCTATCGCGATCTGGCAGGTCGACGCGTCGGCGAGGAACGCGAGATATTGCTCGCACTCGCCGATGCAGAGGGCCGCCACGAGCAGCATTGGCGAAACCTGCTGGGCGAGCGGGTCGGCATGCCGCTCAAGGGCGACATCCGCACCCGCATCCTCGGTGTGCTGGCGCGTCGGTTCGGGTCGGTGTTCGTGCTCGCATTGGCGCAGCGCGCCGAAACGCGCTCTCCGTATGCCACCGACTCCGATGCCACCGACGCCATGACGGCCGACGAGCAGATCCATGCCGAGGTGATCAGGGCGCTGGCAGCTCGCGGTCGCAATCGACTGTCCGGCACGTTCCGGGCCGCAGTGTTCGGTGCCAACGACGGCTTGGTGAGCAACCTGGCTCTGGTGCTCGGTATCAGCGGATCCGGTGTGTCCAAGCAGATCGTTCTCGTCACAGGACTGGCAGGACTGCTCGCCGGCGCGCTGTCGATGGGCGCGGGCGAGTACGTCTCGGTCCGCTCGCAACGGGAACTGCTCGAGGCGTCGTCCCCGGACAGTGCCGCGCGCGATGCCGTCCAACACCTCGACGTCGACGCCAACGAACTGGCGCTGGTCTACCGGGCGCGGGGCATGACCCACGAGGAAGCCGACGCCAAAGCCGCCGAAGTGCTGCGAGTACTACCTGCCGACGAGATGGCCCCCGACGTCGATCAGCACGAGTCCATCGGAACCGGCCTCGGTGCCGCCGGGGCCAGTTTCTGCTTCTTCGCCTCCGGTGCCGTCATCCCGGTGCTGCCGTATCTGTTCGGCCTCGAAGGTTATGTGGCACTTGCCGTTGCCGCCGTCCTCGTCGGAATCGCATTGATCTGTACCGGCTTGGTGGTGGGACTGCTCAGCGGTGGGCCACCAGTCAAACGCGCTCTGCGCCAACTGGCCATCGGCTACGGCGCGGCTGGGGCGACGTATCTACTGGGACTCGCATTCGGTGGGGGAGTGTAGGTCCCGGCGATGTGGGCAGGTTTGCACACTATCGGTCCCCAGCGACGGGATCCCGTCATCACAGCACACCTCTGTGCATTCAGTCCCACCACCTCTCGAAGTGTCACGAGTTTCCATGCACGACGGGATTGTCCTCGTTCGTCCCGTTGTGCATCGGTGTTCTCGTACTGTTCACTCAAGTGCTTCGCTTGGTTAACGGATAGAGCGGGCGTCACCGCCACGATCGAGTCATGACGCTCAATCCCGCAGGCGAGACCGTCGCGACCGGTATCCCGGGCACGCTCGCCGAGAACATGACCATGGCCGAGCAGCACGATTGGCATCGGTCGTTCCTGCGGCGGCACCCGGTCAGTCGCCGAAACTTCCTGGTGGGAGCAGCCGCAACGGCCGCCGCGGTAGGCGTCGGGAATTCGGTGTTCGCACGCACCGCCTATGCGCAGGACGCTCCACTGGCTGTGGCCGGTCGGCACATGGGCTTCGGAAACGACCCGGCGACGCAGTTGCGGTTCTCCGCTCAGCTTTCTCGGAACCCCGGGCTCACCGGAGTCTTTCTCGACCACGGCCCCACGCCGGCGCTGGGCGCGACGACCTCTGCCGAGGTGCGCAACCTGATCAGCCAGGTACCGCAGACCGACGGCGGAATTCTGTCGGCAGAGCAGTACTACGTGCATGTTCCCGTCGATAATCTGACGCCGAAGTTGCCTCATTACTACCGCTGGCGCACCGCCGACGGCTTCGTGAGCGATATTCGCAGCGCATCCCCGGCGCTGCCGTCGGGCCGCATCGCACCGTTCAGGTTCACGATGATGGGCGATCAGGGTGTCGACGAAACTCCATCGCAGCCAGCAGGTTTGGTGGCCGGCGACTACGACGACCAGTACTACAAGGCCGACAACGAACCGTCGGTCAAGCACGCGCGCAACATCAATCGGCAGATCGAGGCCTCGCACCCGGACTTCCACATCCTCGCCGGTGACATCGCTTATGCGGACCCGTCGGGTGCCGGTCTGCCCCCGCAATTCGCGAAGCACGGACAGACGCCGCCGAAGGGATTCGACAAGTTCAACCCCTTCGTCTGGGACGGCTATTTCCAGGCGATCGAAGCCAGTGCGTCGACCGCGCCATGGTTGTTCGCCACCGGCAACCACGACATGGAAGCGCTGTACAGCCCCAACGGATACGGCGGCCATGCGGCGCGGTTGGATCAGCCGAGCAACGGGCCCAAGGGCTGCCCGTCGGCGTACTCGTTCGTCTACGGCAACACCGCGGTGCTCTCGCTCGACGCGAACGACGTCAGCTACGAGATCAAGGCCAATGCCGGGTACAGCGGTGGAGCCCAGAACACCTGGGTGGAGCAGACATTGGCGAGGTACCGTGCCGATCCGAACATCGACTTCATCGTCTGCTTCTTCCACCACTGTGCGTATTCGACCACGTCGACGCATGCGAGCGACGGCGGCGTGCGCGACGCATGGGTTGCGCTGTTCGACCGTTACGAGGTGGATGTGGTGCTCCAGGCCCACAATCACGTCTTCGAGCGCACCGATCCGATCCGTGGCAATCGCGCGACGCGGGTCGCCGGTGACAACGCCACGGTCGACGGAAAGACCGACGGCACCGTGTATTACACCGTCGGCGGTGGTGGTCGTCCCCGCTACACGTTCCAGGACGGCGAGGGCGTGAGCTACCGCGGCAACGAGTTGCCCGACACCGCAGTTCCCAACAGCTACGTCTGGGCACCGGACGGCACGAAGTCGGCCGAATCCATCACCTGGTCGAGGGTGCGATTCCTGAACTACTCGTTCGTCAGAGTCGATGTGGTGCCGGGCATTCCGGGCATCACGGCCAGCAGAATGACGATCGGTGCCATCGACGAATACGGCAACGAGTTCGACAGGTTGACCTTCACCCGCGACATCCCGATCGGCCCGAGGTTCGGTTCGTCCTGACACCCTTGTGAGTGAAACTTCGACCCCTGCTACGAAGTTTCACTCACATGCGGCGGAGCCGCTCTACAACCATTTCTGACGCTTGAACACCACGAACAGTGCAGTCGAGCAGATCGCCATGGCGAGCAGTGCCATCGGGTAGCCGAGTTGCCACTTCAATTCCGGCATGTCGTCGAAGTTCATACCGTAGATTGCGGCGATCAAGGAGGGTGCGAAAAGAATTGCACCCCATGACGAGATGCGCTTGACCTGTTCGTTCTGCTCCAGGCTGGCTTCGGTCATGTTGCGCATCTCTTCGTTCTGCTGCTGCGCGACGATGGTCGAGTGCACGGTCAACGCATTCTGCAGGTTGGATCGGAAGGACTCGATGCGGTCGGAGACGCGGATCGCGTGATCGTGCACGTCGCGCAGGTAGCGTTGCAGTTCAACGTCCACGTTGTACTTGTCCGACCCTCGCTTGAGCGATTCGATCATCTCGACGAGTGGCTTTGCAGCACGGTCGAATTCGGACACTTCACGGAGCAGTGAGTAGATTCGACGCGAGACCGACGGGTCGCCGGTGAACAGCTGATCCTCGATCTCGTCGATGTCGTTCTGCAGTCCGGTCACCACCGGGACGTACTCGTCGACCACTTGATCGAGGATGCCGTAGAGGATCGCCTCGGGTCCGAGTTCGATCAGTTCGGGAGATCCTTCGAGGCGCTTCCGCACCATCGCCAGGTCGGGGGATTCGGCGTGGCGAATGGTGACGACGAAATCCGGACCGAGAAAGATGTGCAATTCGCCGAATTCGACCTTTTCGGTCTCGTCGACGTATCGCGCGGGCCGGAGAACGACGAACAGCTGCTCGGTGTACCGTTCCAGTTTCGGCCGCTGGTGGGCTGCGATGGCGTCCTCGACGGCGAGCCGATGCAGGCCGAACTCGTCTGCCACAGACATGATTTCGGCGACCTCGGGTCGGTACAACCCGATCCATGCCATTCCGTGCCGCTCCCGCATGACCTCGAAGGTGATATCGAGGCTCTCGGGATTGGCAGTGCGTTTTCCGTTCACGTAGACGGCATTGTCGATGATCGGCACTTGTTCGTTCACCTCGGTTCTGCGAAATTCTGCTGCGCACCGAGACTATCGCTTGCAACCGCAACGCGGACAGTCCCGCCGCCGGTTACGACGGGACGGTGCGGGCGAGCTAGTCGCGTCCGACGATCACCAGGATGGACGCGTTTTCGTTGACCTTGGCCCCTGCTTGAAAGCTGGTTCCGAGGACGATGGCGTCGGGTCGGTCGTAGTTGACACTCACGTTGGTGAAACCGGCATCCGAGAGTGCCTCCAAGGCTGCGCTTTCGGAGCTGCCGGCCACATCGGGGATCGTGGCCCGATCCGTGGAGGCTTGGGCGACCGCGCCGCCACCGAGTGCAAGTGCTCCCGCCGCTGCGACTGTGGCGATGGTTTTCTTGAATCCAATACGCATGAGGTGCTCCTGGGGGTTGACATCGGTTACAACTCGAAGGTGCTCCCCGATGCTGGGGCTGGCCTCGGATGTTGCTGTCAGATCCCTGTCAGCGCCGTGACATGCTGGTCCGATGCTTCTCGACGTGCTCGGATTGATCGGTATCGCGGCCTTCGCGGCCTCCGGTGCGTTGATCGGAGTACATCGCCGGTTGGATCTGTTCGGGGTGTGCGTCGTCGGAATCACGACGGGCATCGGCGGTGGCATCATTCGTGATCTGCTGCTCGGCATCCACCCGCCGACGTCCCTGGACACGTGGCCGAACCTCACCGTCGGCTTCCTCGCCTCGCTGGTCGTGTTCGTCGCGCATCGGCAGATGGGCAAGGTGCGACGCGGAGTTCTGGTGCTCGACGCATTCGGCATGGGCCTGTTCGCATCGACCGGCGCGACGATTGCCTTGGCTTCGGGCGGTAGCGCGTTGGCCGGAGCTCTCATCGGCACGACGACGGCCGTGGCGGGCGGCGTGATCCGAGACGTTCTGGTCAACGAAGTTCCGCTGCTGCTGCATCGGGACCTCTATGCGCTGCCGGCTCTGCTCGGTGCGTCGGCTGTCGTGTTGGCCGACGCTGCGAGCCTGCCGGAGAACGTGGGTCTGATCGTGGGAACACTGCTCGCGACGGGGTTGCGTCTGCTCGCGCTGTGGCGAAAGTGGAACCTCCCGCTGGCCAAGCACCTACCCACTCCGTAGTCGGATTGGGCACCCCTCTCAGACATATCTCAGTCGACCAGGACAAACTGTACGGATGCGGATATTGGTGGTCGACGACGATCGAGCAGTGCGTGAGTCGCTGCGCAGGTCGCTGACGTTCAACGGGTACACCGTGGACCTGGCGGTCGACGGTCTCGACGCGCTCGAGCAGGTTGCGGCGGCGCGTCCCGACGCTCTGGTGCTCGACGTGATGATGCCTCGGCTCGACGGCCTCGAGGTGTGTCGTCGATTGCGCAGTGTTGGCGACGACCTGCCGATTCTCGTGTTGACGGCCCGGGACTCGGTGTCCGAGCGCGTCGCAGGCCTCGATGCCGGTGCCGACGACTACCTGCCCAAGCCGTTCGCGCTCGAGGAGCTGTTGGCTCGACTGCGTGCACTGCTTCGCCGGACCGCGATGGAAGCGGGCATCGACTCGGAGACCATGACGTTCGCGGACCTGTCGTTGGACCCGGTCACCCGTGAGGTCTCGCGCGCCGAACGCTCGATCAGCCTCACCCGGACCGAGTTCTCGTTGCTCGAGATGCTGATGACGAATCCGCGACGGGTGCTCACCAGGAGTCGCATCCTCGAGGAAGTGTGGGGTTACGACTTCCCGACGTCGGGCAACGCCCTCGAGGTGTACGTCGGTTACCTGCGGCGCAAGACCGAGGCGGAGGGGGAGTCGCGGCTGATCCACACCGTTCGCGGTGTGGGTTACGTCCTGCGCGAGACGCCTCCGTGATGGTCGCTTCGTTCGGGCGCAAGTCGACCGACGGTGTCGGCTCGTCGCCGACGGGGATGCGACCACCGATGCCCCTGACACGGTCGGTGTCGCTGCGGTGGCGGGTGACGTTGCTCGCGGCCTCCGTCGTCGCAATTGCGGTGGCTGTCATGGCCATTGCCGCGTACACGGTTGTCTCGCGGGCGCTGTACGGCGATGTGGACACTCAGTTGCGTTCTCGCGCAACCGCGTTGGCGGAGTCGACTCTGGTGTCCTACGACCCGCGCTTCGTTGCCGGAGCCACGCTGTACAGCACCGATGTGAGTGTGGCCCTGATCTACCCGGACATGTCCAGCTACAACCCGCCCGGGCCCAAGGTGCCGATCGGCGATGCCGAACTCGCTGTCGTGAGCGGACAACAGGAATCGTCTCTGCGCACACTCGACGATCAGCGGGTGCTCGCGCTACGCACCAAGGACGGCAGCACTCTCGTCGTCGCACAGAGACTGCTGCCGACCGGACAAGTACTCGACCGTCTGGCGTGGGTGCTGTTGATCGTCGGTGCGTGCGGAGTGGTGCTGGCTGCTGGAGCAGGTATGGCCGTGGGCCGCACTGGTTTACGTCCGATCGCCCGGTTGACGGCTGCCGCCGAACGAGTGGCGCGCACCGACGATCTGACGCCGATTCCGGTGACCGGTGACGACGAATTGGCGCGTCTGACAGAGAGTTTCAACACGATGCTCCGCGCGCTCGCCGAATCTCGAGGCAGGCAGAGCAGATTGGTCGCCGACGCCGGCCACGAACTGCGGACTCCGTTGACCTCGCTGCGGACCAACATGGAGTTGCTGATCGCGGCCGGACGCCCCGGAGCCCCGTCCATCCCGGACGAGGACATGGCCGAGCTCCGAACCGACGTGGTCGCGCAGATCCAGGAATTGTCCACCCTGGTGGGTGATCTGGTCGATCTGGCGCGCGAGGATGCGCCGGAGACGGTGTTCGAGCGAGTCGACCTGGCCGATGCCGTCGAACGCAGTCTCGAGCGAGCACGCCGCCGTCGCAACGAGATCGACTTCGATGCGACGCTGATGCCGTGGTTCGTCTACGGCGATCAAGCGGGCCTGTCGAGGGCCGTGCTGAACGTGCTCGACAATGCAGCGAAGTGGAGCCCGAGCGGCGGTGAGGTGCGAATCGCCATGCGGCAGATCGGCGATGGTCTGCTCGAGTTGACGGTGGACGACGCAGGACCGGGCATTCCCGAGGAAGATCGTGAGTTGGTGTTCGAGCGCTTCTATCGCTCCACGGCATCACGCTCCATGCCCGGAAGTGGCCTGGGCCTTGCCATCGTGCGACAGGTGGTCGTCAAGCACGGCGGCACCATCGGGGTCGAGGTGTCCGAGCGCGGCGGTGCCCTCATTCGAATCGTGTTGCCCGGTGAGGGTGCTCCTGATCCCACGACACTCTCGGCAAACTGATAGCCGGATCTCAGCGACCTCTCAGTACCGCCCTGCACAGTGAGTAGCAAGAAGGCGGGCGGACCTCTACGACGAGGTCTCTACTGAAGGAAGCAACAACGATGAGCGACGACCGTAACGAATCCGAACAGACCGGACAGGGTGCCGGTGGCGAGCAGCATCCGGCGGACCGGGCTTCACGCGGCGACGAGCAGAGCTACCCCACCCAGCAGCACCCGCCTCAGCAGGTAAACCCCCAGCAGGCCAACCCGCAGCACGCCGGCTCGCAACCCCCGCAGCAGGGTTATCCGCAGCAGTACGCCGGCTACGGACAGAACCCCTACCAGCCCGGCTACGGGCCGTACGGTCAGCAGGGCGACCCACGGACCGCCCAGCACACCCACGCCCAGCCGCAACACGTTGCACCGCAATCCAACTCTGCGCCTGCCGCGGTGAAGACTCGCTCGGGTCGTTCTGCGCTGGTGGCCGGTGCCATCGCCCTCGTACTGGTCGGCGGCGGAATCGGCGGCGCAGTCGGTGCCATCGCGACCAACAACGCCAACGGCGGCGGGGGAGTGACCAACTCGTTGAACTCCACCGTCACCGCCGCAGAGCCGGCCGCCAATTTCCCCGACGGTTCCGTTCAGGCCGTCGCGAACAAGGTCCTGCCGAGCGTGGTGCAGATCCAGGTGACGGGTTCGCAGGAGGAAGGCGAGGGCTCGGGCGTCATTCTCAGCAGCGACGGCTTGATCCTCACCAACAACCACGTGGCGACGGGCGCAGGTGCCAACGGCAAACTCACCGTCGCGTTCTCCGACGGATCGGTGGCCGACGCGACGATCGTCGGTGCCGACTCGGTCTCGGACATGGCCGTCATCAAGGCCGAGGGCAAGTCGAACCTGACGCCCATCGAGCTGGGTTCGTCGTCGAACCTCGAAGTGGGTCAGCAGGTCGTCGCGATCGGCTCTCCGCTCGGCCTCGCGGGAACGGTCACCACGGGCATCGTGTCCTCTCTGAACCGGCCGGTGTCCACCTCGGGGGAGTCCGGCAACCAGAACTCGGTGATCGACGCCATCCAGACCGACGCTGCGATCAACCCGGGTAACTCCGGCGGCGCGCTGGTCAACACCGACGGACAACTCATCGGAATTAACACTGCGATCGCCACGATCGGCGGCAGCCAGGGATCCGGAGCCCAGAGCGGATCCATCGGGCTCGGGTTCGCCATCCCGGTGGATCAGGCCAAGCGCATCGCCGACGAGCTGACCACCACAGGCAAGGCCACCCAGGCGATGATCGGGGTGCAGGTGCCGTCGCAGGACGACGCCAACGGCGCAACCGTCGTCGAGGTCACCGAGGGTGGCCCCGCCGCATCGGCAGGCATCCCGACGGGTGCCGTGATCACCAAGCTCGACGACCGCGTCATTTCCAGCGGTGACGCGTTGATCGCCGCGGTGCGCTCGCACGCTCCGGGAGACTCCGTCACCGTCACCTACAACGAGGGTGGCAGCGAGAAGACGGCCACGGTGACGCTCGGTACCGCGGAGGCCGCCCCGGCCCAGACTCAGACGCAACAGCAAGAACAGCAACTGCCCTTCCAGGTTCCGTCGTTCCCGGGCGGTCGCTGATGTTACGAGAACCAGGCAGGCACGGAACGGTTGCAACGATTTACGCACAGCGTGAGCCGGGTGGAGGCCTTACTACTACGGTGAGCGGTATGGAACTCGACGCACCACTGGCAGGGCGCGCGTTGGTCGTCATCGTGGACGACCGAACAGCGCACAGCACCGAGAAGGACTCGAAGGGCCCGCTCGTCACGGAACTGCTGACCGAGGCAGGTTTCCTCGTCGACGGCGTCGTCGCGGTGACGGCAGACGAGGTGGATGTGCGGAACGCACTCAACACCGCGGTGATCGGCGGTGTCGACCTGGTGGTCTCCATCGGTGGCACGGGTGTCTCGCCGCGCGATGTCACTCCCGACGTCACCGCGGAGGTGCTCGACCGCGAGATTCCGGGTATCAGCGAGGCATTGCGATCGTCGGGACTGGCAGCCGGTTCGCTGGACGCCGGTCTGTCCCGTGGACTGGTCGGTGTATCCGGAAGCACGCTGGTGGTGAACCTGGCCTCGTCGCGGGCTGCGATTCGCGACGGAATGGCGACGCTGACGCCGCTGGCGAGTCAGGTCATCGCCGAGCTGTCCGGATTGGACGCATAGCGATACCGATGAGCGAAGAGCCGAACGACGATCGATCGGCCGAAGACGACGCGAGCCGGGCCCGAGCAGAACGGGCCCGGCTCGCTCGCATCTTCGGTGAAGTTCTGCCGGAGACGACCGGAGACGAGCGAAGCGACGGTGCGGGCACCGAATCCGGCGGCCCGTCCTCGGACGAATGGTTGAAGCAACAGCGACCACCTCATTACTTCTGATGTGATCCACGACACATTTTACGGTCCGGAATCACAGACTTGTTAGTCACTCGTTTACCTGTCGTTAGCGGCCGAGTGGGGCGTCGACTCCGTGTGCGGGGATGATTTTCGCCCGTTTCGATTGCTCGCAAGTACGACGATTTGCCCGTATCGGTCAGGCTCAGATCACCGTCGGCCCATATCAGGGCAGTTTTACTCAGCGATCCCGTGTGTAACGGTTTGGCGTCATCGAGAGATGGTGTGACGCGGGTTACCACCAATTCGGGTGTGAAAGTTGTTCACGCCGCCGAAACACATCACGCGACAGCAACATTCCGCTCGCAACCGTAGGGATTGTCACGATCAGGCATCTCCTCTAATGTTCCCCTCAGCTTCCGACAACGAGGGCGTGGGACCGACCGGTACCGCGCCCTCAACCACGGGACTGCAGGATCGAGGATGTGGCCTTCACGGCTCCATCCGGCTCGGGCTCGTACGCATCGTTGCGTCCGATCTAGTTCGAGGGTGAAAGCCACAAGCTTCCCCGTGCGACACCGCGCTGGGACTGAACATGATGAGGAATAAATGACGGAGATCCAGAAGTCGCGGCGCAGCCGGGGACTCAAGTCCATGAGCGTTGCAGTTGCTGCCGGCGCTTCGGTAGTCGGCCTGGTGCTCGGTACCGGAACCGCTTCAGCCGCTGTCGACAGCTCCAACTCGATCGTCGACGCCGACGGCAACACCGTCACGGTGACGCTGTCCGACACCTTCATCAACGGTGTCGCTCCGCTCGACGGCAACCCGCTCACTCGTGAGTGGTTCGCCAACGGCCGCGCATCCTACGACGTCCAGGGCCCCTCGGCCGACGACTTCGAGGGCACCCTCAAGATCGGTTACCAGATCGGCTACCCGATGAGCCTCAACGGTGGCGTCGAGGTCTCCTGGTCCTCGCCTTCGGCTGAGTTCAACCTCGGTTCGGGCAACGAGTCCAGCGTCACCGGCACGTTCCCCGTTCTGCCCGGTGGAGATCCCGAGATCGAACTCGGCGGCGTCGGCACCTCGAGCACCGGCCTCGATGTCGGCGTTCAGCTGATCCCGCAGGCCACCGGCACGATCGCACTGTCCAACGGCCCCGGCGTCGTTCAGTCCGAGAGCGCATACGCAGTTCTCAACGAAGAGGCCGACATCACCTCTTCCGAGGGTGACGCAGCAGGCACCAGCGGATCCATCCAGATCGCGAACCTGCACGGCACCGCCACCGGCATCCTGGGCAACGTCACGATCCGTCCGTACGTTTCGCTGACCAGCGCGGCGGGCGACACGGCCATCACCTACGGTGTCCCGGTTCGCCTCAACTGATTTCCGAATCGGTTGTAGCCCGGTGAGATAGCTTCACCTGTTGTAAATCGACACAAGTCCAGGCCCGCACGGATCACTCCGTGCGGGCCTGAACTATGTTCGGCACACAGTAGTTCGACTTGTACAGAGAGGCCCTGGAACAAAGATGCACTCCAAAGCCCGTTTCACAGTTGTCGCCGCAGGGGCGATCCTCGCTCTCGGCTTGGCTGCCGGCTGCAGCAGCGACGAGTCCGCGGCGTCCGGCGAAAACGCCGACGTCTGCAACACTTTCGCCACCGACCACAACGCGTTCGTCGGTCTGGTTGCTGCGGGACCCGGATCAGCGGAAAATATCGACAGTTGGACTGCAGACAAACAAGCCGCTGTCGACAAGCTGAGTGCGCTACCCGGCACCGCATCGGGTGATGTAGCCGGCGCGCTCACGACCTTCGTCGACGCGCTGCCTGCTGACACCCTGGAGCTCTCGACCACCGACAGTGAGTCCGGTACCGCATTTGTCGACAACGGTGCGGCCGTAGCCTCGGCGTGTGAGGCCGACGGCACCACGATCACACTCGACGCGCTTCCGCTGTCGACGTTCACCAACTGAGTTCTGCTGGGTCACCCCCACAACGAATGAATGCGCCATTCACGCTGTCAGACAACGTGAATGGCGCATTCATTCGTCGAAGCAGTCCGACGTCAGTCCTTGGAATGTTTGCCGAGATCGGGGGCTGCGTCCATGGCCTCGCCGCTACCGCCGGTGGTGTCGGCTGCGGTCGACAATTTCTGTCCCGCAGCGGTTCCACCCGCGAGGATGTCGCGAATCTGCACCAGCACGTCGACGTCGCTCAGTTCCTTCTCCGGCTGGCTCACGAAGCGTTTCTTCGCCGTGTTCACCGGCAGGATCAGCACGAAGTAGACCACCGCCGCGATGATGACGAAATTGATGACCGCGGTGATGACGGCACCGACGTTGACGAACGATTCCGGCGACGACGTGATCTGAAACCCAAAGCCGTATTCGTTGCTGCCACCGAGAGCGGCGACAAGGGGGTTGATGACGTTCGTCGTGAATGCGGTGACGATAGCGGTGAATGCTGCGCCGACGACCACGGCAACTGCGAGGTCCACCACGTTGCCGCGGAGTAGAAAGTCCTTGAAGCCCTTCAGCATGAGCCCTTCTCCCAACGTTCGGTTTGTTCTGTCTCGAGAGACGTTAGTGCAGGGTGACCGTGAGCGCGCTGACCAAGGAGGCGGCCGCCACCGTCGTAGCGTCGTTCGTCGGTAGGGCCAGTAAGACGACTCGGTCTCGCTGCCGATTGCCACCGGCGTCGGCGGAGACGAGCACAACCATCGCTCCCGACGCCAGCACCCGTGCTGCGGGCACCGCATTCGGGTCGTCCTGAGCCTCGACCGTCAGCACGTCGACGCGATCACCTTCACGCAGCAGGTCGGTCACCGCGGCATCGGCGAGATGCACCGGTACGACGCGTGCCTCGGTCCCCAGCGTCGTCGTGGCGGTCCGAGATCCGAGAAGCCGCACGTCGGTGAGCAGTTCGCCCGCTCGGACCGGCCCGGTGAGGGTCTGGCCGTCCACGGCCTCGGATTCGACGAGTGCGCCCTCGGGGACGTTCGCCCCGTCCCACTCTGCGACGGCGATATCGGCCTGCGTCAGTACGGTGCCGGGTGTCAGGTCGCGTCCGGCCGTGATCACCCGTACGCGGTCGTCGCCGGCGGCGTCGTCGAGGAACAGCACCAGTGCGATCGCGACCAGAACCCCGGCGGCGATCTTTCTGAATTTCGTGGATCCGACCCATGCCGGACGCAGGGTGACGCGATCGAGCAGCGTCGAGTCGAGTCGATTCTTGCCTGCAGCCATGGCGCAAACGGTATCGCTGCCCGAGCCGGAACAGGCACCGAAAAGGCCGGGCTGTGGATAACAGCCCGGCCTGTGGATGAAGCGGAAAACTACTGGCTGGCAGCAGCTTTCGTGGTCGAAGACGAAGAAGAACTGCTCGACGACGACGAATCCGAAGATTTCTTCTCGGCGGGCTTCGAGTCGGTCTTGCTGTCCGATTTCGTGGCCGCCGCATCGGACTTCTTCTCGCCTGCGCCCTCGCTGGAGGTGCTGGAGCCGCCGCGGCTGTCGGTGCGGTAGAAGCCGCTGCCCTTGAAGACGATGCCGACGGAGTTGAACAGCTTGCGAAGCTTGCCCGAGCACGCGGGGCACACCGTCAGTGTGTCGTCGGTGAAGGACTGAACGATGTCGAAGCGGTTGTCGCACTCGGTGCATGCGTATGAGTAAGTGGGCATCGTGTTTCCTCCGCGCTGGTCACCGAGGAAATTCGCCGCTCTGCTGGCCGAGGCCGAACACCGCCGGTGTCTTGTCTGTTCGTCGAAACTGTCGAAACTGGGGAGAGCATTAGCACTCTACAGTCAGGAGTGCCAACGAATCGAATCCTAGCGTTATTCCGTACTCAAGCGTACGAGCCCGCCGGCGGTGAGCACGTGTGTCACCGGTCTGTCGTGCGATTCGGCAGGTAGACGATCGACCACTTCGCTCTCGCGCACCACCGCGACCAGCATCGCGTCGGGTCTGCACAGGTCGAGTGTTCGGTCGTAGAAGCCCGCGCCTCGGCCCAGCCGGTTTCCGTTCCGGTCCACGGCCAGCGCCGGAACGAGAACCAGAGTGCACTCCGACACCGCGTCGGGATCGAGCGTCGGTCCCGACGGTTCCAACAGACCGAACGGGGCTTTCACCAACGACTCACGCCCGGCGTATCGAGCCCAGCGCAGGGGACCCGGCTCGTGCGCACTCGGAAGCAGAACGGCCGACCCGGCCGCGGCCATCGCGTCGAGCATCTCGATCGAACCCGGCTCCCGGCCGACCGGAACGTACGCGGCGACGACGGGGTGTTCGGCAGCCAATTCACCGAGGACGTGACAGAGTGCAGAGGACTCCATTGCGCGTTGCGCACCGTCGAGCAGTCGGCGTTCGGCGAGAACATACTTTCGCCATCGATCCTTGGGCGTGTTCTCCGTGAAATCGGGAACGGTCACAACGATTCGTCCTCCCTTCCTGTGCTGTCGTTCAACGATATGCACTCGGGGGTAAAACGCAGCACACGGCGAGCAGATCACCAGAAACCATGGATAGGGTGAGCACCATGACAGAAGCCGTTACAGCGACGACCGCCGCCACGCCCGTGCATTTCCGCACGGCCATCGTTCCCGCAGCGGGCATGGGTACCCGGTTCCTGCCGGCCACGAAAACCGTTCCGAAAGAACTGCTTCCGGTGGTCGACACTCCCGGTATCGAGCTCGTCGCCGGCGAAGCCGCAGATTCCGGCGCACAGCGACTGGTGATCGTCACCTCCCCAGGCAAGGACGGCGTCGTCGCCCACTTCGTCGAAGACCTCGTCCTCGAGAACAAGCTCGAGGCCAGCGGCAAGCTCGAGATGCTCGAGAAGGTGCGGGTTGCCCCGGGTCTGCTCGACGTCCAGTCGGTCATTCAGCACGAGCCGCTCGGACTCGGACATGCCGTCGCCTGCGCCGAGGAAGTTCTCGACGACGACGAGGATTCCGTTGCCGTTCTGCTTCCCGACGATCTGGTGATGCCCCGCGGTGTGCTCGACGTCATGGCCCGCGTCCGCGCCAAGCGTGGAGGCTCGGTGTTGTGCGCCATCGAGGTTCCCGATGACAAGGTCTCCTCCTACGGCGTCTTCTCCGTCGAGATCGTGCCCGACGCGGTCAACCCGAACGTCCTCAAGGTCACCGGTATGGTCGAAAAGCCCAAGCAGGAGGACGCCCCGTCCAACCTGGCCGCTGCGGGCCGGTACCTGCTCGACCGCGCGATCTTCGACGCTCTGCGACGGATCAAGCCCGGTGCAGGCGGCGAGCTGCAGCTCACCGACGCCATTGCGCTGCTGATCGAAGAAGGCCACCCCGTCCACGTGGTGGTGCACCGCGGATCGAGACACGACCTCGGAAATCCCGGGGGATACCTGCGCGCTGCGGTTGACTTTGCTCTACAGCGTGACGACTACGGTCCGGCGCTGCGTGAATGGCTGAACGAACGCTTGAGCGACAGCTGGGCACCGGAACTGACCACGTACGAATAGCATCGCGGGTCGATGCCATAGAGGAAGGGCCAGATGCGCTCGGTCGAAGATCAGCAGACCAGGGTGACCGCCGCGGCGGTGGCTCCACGGCCTGTTCGGGTCGCCATCTCGGAAGCACAGGGCCTGCTGTGTGCAGAAGAAGTGGTCACCGAGCGTCCCCTTCCCGGTTTCGACCAGGCAGCCATCGACGGCTATGCGGTGCGGAGCGTCGATGTGGCGGCCGCGGGCACCGACCTGCGCAACGAGGACGACGAACGCATCGACCTGACGCTTCCCGTCGTCGGCGAGGTGTCCGCCGGGTCGCGTCAACCCATCCGGTTGCAGCCGCGTCAGGCTGTGCGAGTCGACACCGGGGCACCGCTGCCCACTCTGGCCGACGCGGTGTTGCCGTTGGATCGAACCGACAGCGGTCGCGCCCGCGTCAAGGTGTTCCGTCCGGTGCGCTCGGGCGACTACGTCCGCAAGATCGGCGACGACGTGCAGCCCGGCGACGTGGCGGTGCGCGCAGGCACGATCATCGGCGCAGCTCAGGTGGGACTGCTCGCAGCCGTCGGGCGCGACAAGGTGCTGGTGCATCCGCGGCCGCGGCTCTCGGTGATCTCCGTGGGCGGCGAGTTGGTCGACACCGATCGGACCCCGGGGCCCGGTCAGGTGTACGACGTGAACTCCTATGCGCTGGCCGCCGCGGCGCGCGACGCCGGAGCAGACGTCAACCGCGTCGGGATTGTCAGCACCGATCCCAAGCGACTGCGCGAAGTGGTCGAGGGTCAGTTGATCCGTTCCGAGATCGTGGTCATCGCCGGAGCGGTGGGCGGCGGTGCATCGGACGGTGTGCGTGAGGCGCTCGGCGAACTCGGCGACATGGAAGTGGAGCGAGTTGCCATGCACCCCGGCTCCGTTCAGGGGTTCGGCCAACTCGGACGCGACGAGGTCCCCACCTTTCTGTTGCCGGCCAACCCCGTCAGCGCGTTGGTGGTGTTCGAGGTGATGGTGCGTCCGCTGATTCGCATCGCTCTGGGCCGACGGCAGCCGATGCGTCGGACCGTGACCGCCCGAACCGTCGCGCCGATCACCTCGATCGAGGACCGCAAGGGATTTCTCCGCGGCCAGCTCATGCGCGACGAGGGAACCGGTGAATACCTGGTTCAGGCCCTCGGCGGTGCACCGGGATCGTCCTCGCATCTGTTGGCCACGCTCGCCGAGGCGAATTGCCTGGTCGTCATCGATCCCGAGGTCACCGAAATCCGAACCGGCGAGGAAGTCAAGGTCTCGTTCCTCGCTCAGCGAGGCTGACGCCATGTGAGCGCGGGGCCTGCCGGTCGTTCCGCAGGCTCCACTCCCGCCTCGACTTCTGCTACGAGTTTCCGCTCACTTGCGCGCAGCGCATACGATCGACGGATGCCGCGAACGTGGTCGAGCCACCCAGGTTGGCCGGCGAAATTGGGTCCAGTGCGAGTGGCCGGCGGAACTGTCACGTTGCGGCCGGTACGGATGCGCGACGCGGCCGCGTGGAGTCGGATTCGTACTGCGGATCGCGCCCACCTCGAACCCTGGGAGCCCAGTGGTGAGGGCAGCTGGAATTCGCGACACCACATCTCCTCGTGGCCGACCTTGTGCTCTGGCCTGAAGTCCGAGGCGCGCAAGGGACACATGCTGCCGATGGTCATCGAAGTCGACGGCGAATTCTGTGGCCAGATCACCACCGGAAACATCGTGCGGGGCGCACTGCGTTCGGCCTGGATCGGGTACTGGGTCTCCAAGGAGGTCAACGGCAAGGGTGTGGCCACCGCGGCGCTGGCACTCGGTCTCGATCACTGCTTCGGCCCGGTCGGACTCCATCGCGTCGAGGCGACGGTGCGGCCGGAGAACCTGGCCAGCCAAGCAGTGCTGCGCAACGTCGGCTTTCGCGAAGAGGGACTGCTCTACAAGTACCTCGACGTCGACGGCGAATGGCGCGATCACAAGCTCGTCGCGATCACCTCGGGTGAGGTGCAGGGAACCGTCGTCGATCGGTTGGTTCGCGCGGGCCGGGCTGCGTGGGCCTGACGGCCGACCGCGTCTGATGTTGTCAAAGTGACAGGAGTGTAATTCGGGTCGGCGCGTCTGCATCGTTCTCGCGCCTCCTCCCCATAGCCTGATGACGTCACAAGTGTCACCGTTGCCCAGGGAGGAGAACATCGCCGATGCCGAACTCGATCATCTGGATCGGTCTCGTAGCCGTCTGGCTCTTCGTTCTTCTGCCCATGCTGATGACCAAGCGTCCGCAGATCATGCAGACGACCGACGCAGCGCTCGCGACCCGCGTGCTGCATCGGGGTGGCACTAAGCGAAAGCAGCGCGGCCCCGCGACCGGGCACCGCAGTGATCCCCACTGGCGACCGGAGGACGACCTGCGAGTCTCCGCGCCGGCCCGAGAGATCTTCGGCCCCGCGATTGCGACTGTTCGTCCAGACTCACCCGATCTACCCGGTACCGCGGAGGACCCGATGGACACTCACGCAGCAGACAGCGACCTCGAGCGCGATGCACCCGACTCGGAGGCATCGAGTGCAAGTTCGCCCGCGCACGAACCCGGTGTCGTCGACGACGATTTCGTCCCTCGCCGACGCGGCCGCGGCGGTTTCGACCCCGAGGCCGATGCGATCGCCCGTGCCGCGCGGTACGCGTTTCGACAGCGCGCAGTTCTGGGGTTGGTATTCGCGGCGATCACCACTGCAGCTCTGGCCTTCATCATTTCTCCGACGGTCTGGTGGCTGTGCGGACTGTCCGTCGCCGTCCTCGTCGGTTACCTGTACTACCTGCGTCGTCAGGTGCAGATCGAGGAAGAGGTCCGTCGACGTCGGCTCACCCGGATGGGCCGGTCCCGTCTCGGTGTGGAATCGGAGACCGACGACGAACTCGAGCTCGTCCCGCAGCGGTTGCGTCGCCCCGGTGCGGTGGTGCTCGAGATCGACGACGAGGATCCCGAATTCGAGCATCTCGATCACTACGAGGAGCCGTTCCAGGCACGTCGTGACGAGGACCGGGACATGCGCAGAGCCCAGGGCGCGTAGCTGCCGCCCGAAGCGGCTTTGCTAGAGTTACCCAGCCGGTCGACATGACGGCGAAGGGGCTGTGGCGCAGTTGGTAGCGCGTCTCGTTCGCATCGAGAAGGTCAGGGGTTCGATTCCCCTCAGCTCCACCCCAGCCGAGAACCGTCACTCACACGAGTGGCGGTTTTTTCGTTGTCCGGTAGCAGTTGTCCGATAGCGACGGCGGCGAATATTACCGCGAAGTGAATTCCGAATGGATTTGTATCGACCGAACTAGGTGGTCGGTTCGGGGGTTCATTCTCGAAGGCGGGTGCTGGATAAACCCCAATTGCATTATCGGCGCGCAAAACCTTCGATTCGATTGTTTGAAGCGTCGGGGCCTGTCTTCGGGAATCTTTCGGACCCGTGAGCTGCGGATATGCAATTCGGACATCTTTAGGCAATTACCGGGACATGTCGTAAGTTCTAAGAGGTTGCTGTGAAGAATTGAAATGTCGAAATTTGTCAGGGGATCGAAATGAACACGCTCAGTGTGGTAATTCCGGTGCTCGACGAGGTCGATCATCTGGGCGAATGCTTGACGCTGCTGCTCGATCAGGGCGACGACATCGACCGCATCGTCGTGGTGGACAACGGGTCCACCGACGGAACGCTTCAATTGGTGAACAACGTTCGCGCGCGGACGAACAAGGTCGTGCTGGTGCACGAACCCAATCGCGGTGTGGTCCATGCTCGCAACACCGGATTCGACCTGGTGGACTCGTCGATCATCGGTCGAATCGACGCCGACACCCGTGTACGACCCGGGTGGGCGCGCTCGATCGTCGATTTCTTCGACGAGCATTCCACCGTCGCTGCCACGGGTGGCCGGACGTTCCTGTACGAATCACCCTGGGCCCGACCTCTGGCGTGGATGCACTCGCGCGCCGAGCGACGTGAGCCCTCGGTGCGCTCTGCGCTGGCGGTATCGGGTAACAACTTCGCGATCCGGGCATCGGCCTGGCGCACGGTTCGCGGTGCGGTCAGTGAGCGAACCTGCGTACACGAGGACATCGACCTGTGCCTGTGCCTGGCCGCCGAGCATCTGCCCGTCGCCCAGAACGGATGGATGAAGGCCGCAGTGTCCGGTAGGCGCGCGACGACATCGCCGGTGAAGTACGTCCACTATGCGTTGGCCGGCTACCGCTCGTACGAGGAGCACGGTCTCGCGTCGCGCAAGCTGGGTCGCATCGTGGCCATGGATTGGCTGATGCACACACTGCGCTGGCCCATCTCGCGACTGTTCGCAGCCGTGCCGTGCCGGGCGCTGCCGGTCGACGATCGTGCCGAGTCCGACGAACGGATGCGAGCTGCCGCGTGACGGCTCTCTCGCGTGTCCGCGACTGGATGCGTGACCCGGGGGACGTGCGCTGGGCCCTGGTGCAGATGCGTCAGGCGACCGTCGTTTCGTTGGCGAACGTGCCGTTCCTGCCTGCAGTGCTGCGCGCATCCGTTCTGCGGCCTGCGGGTCTACGGACGACCGGTCCGTGCCTGATGTACGGCGGTTCGATGATTCAAGGACAGGCATCGGTTCGGTTGGGAACCGGCGTGTTCGTGAACTTCGGCTGCTATTTCGACACCGTTGCCGACATCGTGATCGGTGATCATGTCTTCATCGCCGATCACGTTCGCATTCTCACCAGTACGCACGAGACCGGGCCGTCGCGGCGTCGAGCAGGCGCACTGCGGGGAGAGTCGGTGGTGATCGGTCCAGGAGCGTGGATCGGGTCCGGCGTGGTCGTGATGCCGGGTGTACGCATCGGTGCCGGATGCATCATCGGGGCGAACTCGCTGGTGACGCGAGACTGCGAACCGGATGGCGTGTACGTCGGGTCCCCGGCGCGCCGTCGCAGAGAGTTGAACGCCCCTCCCGTAGCGGAGCAGTGGATCGGGGACAAGGCCGGTTCTCGTGATCGGGAGGCAATGCAACGATTGATACTTCCGCCGAATTCCGAATTCTGAACCATAAAGTCCGAATAATTCGACGGGTTCTTTTCTTGAAGTAATGATGTAGCATCGTCAACGTCAGCGGCTCGGAACCGAATGCATTCACCGTGTAAGGATGTCGGGCTACACGATTGCCAAAAATGTGTCAGGGGTTGGCGTTGTGAATACTCTTTCCATTGTTGTGCCTGCGTTCGACGAGTCGGCTCACATAGGCGAATGCCTGGACGCTTTGCTCGTTCAGCGCGAACGCATTCACGAGATAATTGTCGTCGACAACAATTCGACCGACGACACCGCGGCCATCGTCACCGAATACGCGCGGCGCTTTCCGCAGGTGGTTCTGCTGCGAGAGTCCGAGCGCGGCGTCGTGCACGCCCGCAACGCCGGTTTCGATCACGCTCGCGGATCGGTCATCGGCCGCATCGACGCCGATACCCGGATCGAGGCAGGCTGGGTCGACTCGGTTCTCGACTTCTTCGAGCGCCGCCTCGACTACGTCGCAGTCACCGGGCCGATCTACCTCTACGACTCCCCGTGGGCGCGACCGTACCGGGCGTTCGTCGACCGTTCCGTACGGAAAAGGCCCTCTGAGCGTTGGGTTTCCGCAGCTTCGGGCAACAATTTCGCCATCCGCAGATCCGCGTGGGAAGCGGTTCGCGCTCGCACGAGTCTGCGTACCGATCTGCACGAGGACATCGATCTGTCGCTGTGTATCGACAAGGTCGGTTTGCGGATCGCGCAGATCGAGCCGATGCGCGTCGAGGTGTCCGGACGTCGTTTGCTGACGCCACCGCTCGAGTACCGGCACTACGTCCGGAGTTCGTATCGCACGTGGGCCCATCATGGGCTGGCCGGCGGTTGGTTGCGCAGATTGCTGATTTCGGACCTGGTTCTGCACACGATGCATTGGCCCCTGACGCGAATTCTGTCGTCGTGCGAATCTCGGATTCTTCCGGTGTCGCATTCCGGAGCGGGCACTTCATCTGTGCGTGAGCTGTCCGGTATTCGCGACGAGAGTTACGCTGCCGCAACGCGCGGAGAGTGAATCGTTCGACATTGTTCTGTGCCCGATTCGCAGTCGGGGGAATATAGGACCGCGCTGTGCGCGGGGACCGTCGATCCGTACCGGTTTCACGTATCGATTCTTCGACAGGTGCAGGCACGGCCGGAGTTGACCGCGGAATCGACCGCGTCCGGTCGACGGGACAGGGTGGGACGCGGTAACCGATGCGGCTTCCGGATCTGTGGAGAAACCGTCGGCGACGGCTGTTGCGGCGATCGAAACGGGTGCGAAGTACGGTTGATCGATTGACGATCCACCTACCAGTCGCGCCGGTAGATTGACGGGCGATATTGTGAACGGACCGGTTCCGAGCACAGGATCTGCCCCTGCAACTTCTCTACGGAGTGTGAATGTCGTTCGAGATCGTCGACCTCGCTGAAACGTGGGTCGCGGGTCTCCCCGTTCGCAGCCCCAAACGGGCGCTCGGCCGCCTCGACGACCCGGCTCTCGATCAAGCGTGGTCCGCAGTTCTCAATCAGGAGACCTCGGGTCCGCTCGCGTCCATTTATACCGACTTCGCCCCCGGTATCGGCTCGTACAATACGCAGGTAGTCGGTTATCAGTGTTCTTCGCTCGATCGAGTTGCGCGCGGACATCTGGTGGCAAAAGTGCCCGCGGCGAAATACGCACGGTTTTCTGCGGTGGGGTATTTCCCTGACGTTCTCACCCGATTGTGGAACCAGATCGATCATGCCGAAGAGCAGGGCGAGATAGTGCGATCGTTCACCGGCGACTACGAGTGCTATCCCCACGCCTACAAGATCGACCTCTATCTGGCGATCACCGCGCCCGGCGGTTCGTGATGACCTTCCGGGTGACCGCACGCAGTGCAGAGCTGTTCAGTGGGTTGGTGGCACCGCGAGTGGAGCCCGGCGCGGAATCGAGCGGCAGCGAATGGATGCGATTCTTGCGAGATCGTCTGTGCGAGAAGCATATCGACGCGCATCAGGTGTGCACGGTGTACGTTCCGGATCCCCACGGTACGGTCAACGCGGTGGTCGCCGTCTCGGTGGACTCGCCCGGCGACGTCGCGGTGGGGGATGTCTTCGTGTCGGTACCGACCGGCGTGTTCGCGGTATTCACGCCCACCGGAGCATTGGCGGATCCGATCGAGGACGTGTGGGCTCAGGTCGAAGAGTGCGTTATGTCCGGATCGATATTTCGCGCCTACAAAGAGGAAGTCGAAGTCGTTACGAATACCGGAGAAGTGGAACTTTTCATTTCAATCGTTTTGTAAACGAGCCGTTCTTCATGCAATTGTCACTTTCGAATCACAAAATCGCCACCGAACCGGTTACTATTGTCGAGCGCTGGCAGCCCGACAGGGCGAAGTGAATTCCACGTTCACCTCGATCGGACTACGGGTAGGCAGCGGATACAGAGCGTCGATGTCATGCAAGGTCGACAGAGCAGGGGTGTTCCAACATGGTGAGACAACTGAGAGCAGAAGCAACGCGAGCGGCCGCACTGCGGGCTGCAGCAGATCTCTTCCTCGAGGTGGGGCATGCGAATGCCACGCTGAGTCAGGTGTCAGCGCAGTCCGGTGTGACCAAAGGTGCGTTGTACTTCCATTTCGCGTCCAAGGAAGAACTGGCGCGTGCGATCGTCGACGAGGGGCACGATCGCGTGTCCACTGCGTGCGCCGGCTTGGTCGACAGTCGCAGCCCGGCTCTCGAGTCCGTCATCGGAATCTCGTATTCGGTACTCGAGCTCGCCGCATCGGATCCCCTGGTGCGCGTCATGTACCGGTTGCAGATGGAGATCGACGGATCCGACACCGCCCGTGGCAGTGTGTTCGGTACCTGGGGAAACATCTTCGAGCACCTCTTCGAGCGGGCAATCGAGCACGGTGACGTCGCCGACCATCTGGATGCGGGCAACGCGGCGCTGCTGGTGTGCGAGATGCTCGCCGGAGTTCTGATGGTGTCCGAGGCGCAGTCCCGGCTGGAGGATGCCCCCTCGCGCATGGAGAAGGTCTGGAACACGGTCCTCCCGTCGCTGGTGCCCGCTGACAAACTTGCCTACTTCCGCGAATTCGCGGCGCGGAGTCTGTCCAGTTTCGTGCGCGAGAGCATCACGTCGGCATCTGTCACAGTCTGAGAAATTCCGTGATCTCGGGGTGCTTGCCGCACACCCGGTTGCCGGGCACACTGTGTGACATGGAACACACTGTGCACCGGCCTCGAATGTCGGACAACGAACTCCGGAAAGCGATCGGAACCCTGCAGCAGCGCGCAGACGACGCACGCAAACAGGGTGCCGACGACGATGCTGCGCGAATCGAGCGCACCATCGCCGACTACCGAGACGAGATGTCGCAAAGATTGTGACAACCCTCCCGGTCGTCACCGCGTAGGGTCGAAATCGAACTGACACGTGGCAACCGGTGGGGGTTACAAGCTTCGATGGCTACATACGATCTGCGCGGTAAGAAGACGTTGATCACTGGAGCAGGCAGCGGAATCGGTCGGGCAACGGCCATCGCTGCTGCAGGAGTGGGAGCGGAACTCTTCCTGACCGATATCAACGGCACCGGTTTGGCGGAGACGGTGGACCTGGTCGGTCGCGCGGGCGGTACCGTCAGTCACTCGTTGCCCTTCGATGTGTCCGATTTCGAGGCCGTCACCGCGTTCGCGGACGACATTCACGCCGAGTTCGGCAGCCTGGACGTCGTGATGAACGTTGCCGGCATCTCCGCATGGGGAACCGTCGAGAATCTCGAACACCGGCACTGGAAGTCGATGGTCGACGTCAATCTGATGGGGCCTATTCACATCATCGAGAAGTTCCTACCTCCGATGATCGACGCCGGACGGGGTGGCCATCTGGTCAACGTCTCGTCCGCCGCCGGATTGATTCCCCTTCCGTGGCACGCTGCCTACAGCGCCAGCAAGTACGGCCTGCGCGGAGTCTCCGAAGTACTCAAATACGACCTCAAGCGCCACGGAATCGGCGTCAGCCTGGTGGTGCCCGGTGGCGTCAAGACCGGGCTGGTGCAGACGCTTCAGATCGCCGGCGTCGATCGTGACGATCCGCGGGTACAGAAGTTGCAACACCGGTTCGAGAAGCGTGCCGTGGAACCCTCGGTTGTCGCCGATGCCATTCTCGCCGGAATTGCCAAGCGCAAGTACCTCGTCTACTCCTCCAACGACATCCGGTTCGGGTACTGGGTCGCCAGAAAATTCGCCCCGCCCTACGAATTCGTACTGCAGAAGGCGAACGATCAGTTCTCCAAGCTGCTCGAGCCGCGTCGAGTCGAGGGTTCGTCGAAATCGACGTCCAGTGTGCGCGCACCGGGCCCCGAGTAGGACAGTTCGTCGTGTGGGTTGACCAATGCGCAGCCGGCCAGCGACAGGCAACCGCACCCGATGCACCCGGTCAAGTTGTCCCGAAGCCGGATCAATTGCTCTATCCGAGAGTCGAGTTCGCGATGCCACTGCGTCGAGAGCCTGGCCCAGTCCTCGCGTGTCGGAGTCCGCTCGTCCGGTAGTTCGCTCAACGCCTGCCGGATGTTCGCCAGTGGGATCCCGACCTTCTGCGAGATCCGGATGAAGGCAACCCGGCGCAGAGTTTCGCGATGAAATCGGCGCTGATTTCCCGAGGTTCGGCGACTGCTGATCAGCCCCTGTTTCTCGTAGAAGTGCAAGGCCGAGACCGCAACTCCGCTGCGCTCGGACAGCTGGCCGGGAGTCAGTTCTCGGACGTTCCACTCGGGCATCGGCACGACCTCGACAATACTTCAGGTCCTGATCCCAGCGGCGGCAGGCGAATGGGATTACCGTTCGTTCATGAGTGTCGATGCGGTTGCGGGCCCGTTGGGTGCCGACTCCGAGGTAGGGGTGCTGCGCACCGTCATGCTGCACCGGCCGGGAGACGAGCTTCGACGCCTCACACCGCGCAACAACGATCAGCTGCTGTTCGACGGTCTGCCGTGGGTCGATCGCGCACAGGACGAGCACGACGCGTTCGCCGATCTCCTGCGAGGTCGAGGGGTCACGGTGCTGCTCCTCGGCGAACTTCTCACCGAGGCCATGACGGTCAGCGGCGCAGCGCGAATGCAAGGTATCTCCGCCGCCGTCGATGCCCGACGGCTCGGCCGGTCGCTCGCCGAGGACCTCGCCCAACATCTGCGGGGTGTGCCCGCGGCCGAATTGGCGCAGATCCTCATGGCGGGAATGACTTTCGACGAGTTGCTCGAGGCGGAGACGGGGGACCCGCAACCGAGCGGGGCATCGCTGGTTCGGCGAATGCATCACGGTGGGGACTTCGTCATCGACCCGCTGCCGAACCTGTTGTTCACCCGCGACTCGTCGTTCTGGATAGACGACCGAGTGGCGATCACCTCGCTGGCGCTGCCTGCCCGTGTGCGGGAGACGTCGCTGACCGATCTGATCTATGCATTCCATCCGATGTTTCGCGGCGTGCGGCGCGCGTACGAGTCGCGGACCGCTCCGGTCGAAGGCGGCGACGTGCTGTTGCTCGCTCCGGGTGTGGTGGCAGTCGGAGTCGGTGAGCGCACCACACCCGCAGGCGCAGAAGCGTTGGCGCGCAGCCTGTTCGAGGACGATTCGGCGCACAGTGTGCTGGTGGTGCCGATCGCGCAGGAGCGCGCGTCCATGCATCTGGACACGGTGTGCACCATGGTCGATACCGACGCGGTGGTGATGTACCCGGCGATTCAGGACACGTTGTCCGCGTTCACCATTCACCGCGAAGATGCAGGGGTCACCATCCGCGGCGGTGACCCGTTCCTCGAGGCGGCCGCCGATGCGATGGGCATCGGCAAGCTGCGGTTGATCGATACCGGACTCGATCACGTCACCGCCGAGCGCGAACAATGGGACGACGGCAACAACACGCTCGCCATTGCGCCGGGAGTCGTCGTCGCGTACGAGCGCAACGTCGAAACGAACGCACGGCTGGAGGCGTCGGGCATCGAGGTGCTGCGGATCTCCGGATCGGAACTGGGTTCGGGGCGAGGCGGCCCCCGATGCATGTCGTGCCCGGTGTCGCGCGAGAGGTTGTAGCGCTCTACAGCACGGTCTGTACTTCGTCGGCCGGGCGGGCGAGCACGGTGCCCTTGTCGGTCACCACGATCGGGCGCTCGATGAGTATCGGGTGCTGGACCATCGCCGCGATCAGCGTGTCGGCGTCCGCGCCTGCCAGCCCCAGTTCCTTGTAGATGCTCTCGCGAGTTCGAATGGCCTGACGCGGTTCGAGTCCGGCGTCGGCAAGCAGAGCGCGCAGTTCCTCCTCGGTGGGAGGCGAGTCGAGGTACCGAATCACCCGCGGCACCACACCGGTTTCCTCGATTGCTTTGAGGACCGTACGAGAGGTGTTGCACCGGGGATTGTGGTAGATGGTCGCCGAGCCAGTCATGTTTGCAATCCTGCCACGCGGGTAGCCACCCCGACAGATTCACGTCAGGAACGGGAGTGGTTATGACCGACAAGCGCATTGTCATTGCAGGTGGCCACGGCCAGATCGCGCAACATCTGACTCAGGTGCTCACGGCGCACGGAGATCGTGCGGTATCGCTGATTCGTAACAGCGACCACGTCGATGCCGTCACCGCGCTGGGCGCGCTGCCGCAGGTGATCGATCTCGAATCGGCCTCCGTCGACGAGGTTGCTGCCCTGCTCGCCGACGCGGACGCGGTGGTGTTCGCTGCAGGTGCGGGCCCGAACAGCGGTCCCGAGCGCAAGGACACGGTCGATCGTGCCGGCGCAGTGCTGCTGGCCGATGCGGCAGAGAAGGCAGGCGTTCGGCGCTACGTGCTGATCAGCTCGTTCGGTGCCGGGGAGCCGGTCGCCGAGGATCTCGATGCCGGCTGGAAGGCGTACATCGAGGCCAAAACTGCTGCGGAAGAGGATGTTTCGGCAAGAAGTGGACTGGACTGGACGATTCTGCGTCCGGGCAAGTTGACCGATGAGGACCCCACCGGCTCGGTATCGCTGACCGAGCCGCCGCTGGACTCGGGTGAGGTGACCCGCGCCGATGTGGCCGCGGTGATCGCGCAGTTACTCGATACCGGCTCGGCCGTGCGCAAGACGCTGATGTTGACGTCCGGGCCGACTTCGATCGTCGACGCAGTCGACGCGATCGGATAAGGCATCGACCGTGCGCGTACACATCGATTCGTCGAACACCACCCCGGTGTTCGAGCAGCTACGAATGCAGATTCTGGGGCTGGTGCGATCGGGCGATCTCATCGCCGGTACCAAGATCCCGACGGTCAGAGGTCTGGCCGAGGAACTCAAGATCGCACCGAACACGGTGGCGAAGACCTACCGGGAGCTCGAGCAGCAGGGAATCATCGAGACGAGGGGCCGGTCCGGTTCGTTCGTCGCGTCGGGCGGCGATCCGTCGCGCGACATCGCGGCCCGGGCGGCGACGGAGTTCGTCAGGACGGTCCGGTCCATCGGACTGGACGACGATCAGGCTCGATCGTTCCTCGAATCTGCCCTCAAGGGTGCGAACGGCAGTTAAGTTGACGCTTCAACCTACTTCTGTCAGGGTAGGGCTGCCCGTGTAGCCCTGTCAGAAGGAATTGTCATGAACTCCACCGTCGTACGCGACGTCGTTGCCCTCGTAGCTCGAATCGGCCTGGGTATCGTTTTCATCGCCCATGGCTGGCAGAAGCTCAACACCTACGGCCTCGACGGCACCGCAGCAAGCTTCGAGATGATGAACATTCCGCTGCCGACGGCGTCCGCCTACTTCGCCACATTCGTCGAACTCGTCGGCGGCGGCGCGCTCGTGCTGGGCATCTTCACTCCGGTCGCCGGCCTGCTGCTGTTTCTGAACATGCTCGGTGCGGCCGTCTTCGTGCACTTCGAGAACGGCGTGTTCGCTGCGGACAACGGCTACGAACTGGTCGTCGCTCTCGGGGTCGGCGCGCTGCTGCTCGCCGCTTTCGGTGCCGGACGCATCAGCATCGACGGACTCACCAAGGGCAAGACTGCGCTGCTTGCATAAACGCTCAGCGCCAGCTCGGCAGCCACAACTGTTGCTGCCACATCTCCGGCGTGATCGGCATTGCGGTCAGAATCGGCCACAGCCACACGAAGTTTGCGATCACCACGGCGAGGTACAGGGACACCAGTAGCAGTCCGGTACCTCGCCGTTCGGCCGATGCGGTGGCTTTGCCGATGATGTCGCCCAGCACCAACGCGAAGCCCATCACCATGAACGGTGCCAGAGCCACCGCGTAGAAGTAGTACATCTGTCGGTCGAGTGTGGTGAACCACGGCAGCAGTGCTGCTGAGTACGCCACGAGCACTGTGGCGTAACGCCAGTCGCGTCGGACGAACACCGACCAGATCACCCAGGCCAGCATCGGCAGGGCCAGCCACCACATCGCGGGCGTGCCGATCAGCATGATCGCCTTGACACACGAGGACGCCGAGCAACCGGACACGTTCTCGCCGTCGGCGAAGTAGTACAGCATCGGGCGCAGACCCATCGGCCAGGTCCACGGCTTCGATTCCCACGGGTGTCGGTTGCCCGCCGAGTTCGTCAGTCCCTCATGGAATTGCAGCACGCTGCTGCTGTAGAACCACAGGGACCGCAACGCGTCGGGCACGAACGAGAACGGACCTCCCGCACCGACGCCACTGCCGACCTCGTGTCGATACACGCCGGTCTCGGAGGTGAACCACGCCCACCAGGTCATCAGATACACGGCAATCGGAACGACCACCAGCGCGTACAGGGCAGGCCCGATGTCGCGCAACGCCGTTCCCCGCCACGGGCGTCGAACTCCGTATGCGCGGCGTGCCGCCACATCGAATGCCACGCTCAACAATCCGAAGAATGCGATGAAGTACAGACCCGACCACTTGGTGCCGCAGGCGAGTCCCAGCATGATGCCGGCTCCGAATCGCCACCACCGCACACCCATTCGCGGACCGAGCACGCTGACGTCCATTCGACCTTCGGCGCGCACCCTCGACAGACGCTGTCGCATGTCGTCGCGGTCGACGACCAAGCAACCCAGCGCAGCGGTGACGAACAGCGCGAGAAAGATGTCCAGCATGCCGATGCGGCTGCTGACGAACGTCACGCCGTCGACGATGAGCAGAATGCCTGCGATAGCCCCGACCAGTGTCGATCGGGCGAGGCGTCGCACGATTCGAATGACCAACAGCACCAACAGGGTTCCGGCCACGGCCGAAGAGAAGCGCCAACCCCAGCCGTTGTAGCCGAACAGCGCCTCACCGATGGCGATCAGTTGCTTGCCGACCGGCGGATGCACCACCAGCCCGTAGGCCGGATTGTCCTCGAGCCCGCCGCCGGTGAGTACCTGATAGCCCTGCGGGGCGTAGTGCTTCTCGTCGAACACCGGGGTTCCGGCGTCGGTGGGGTATCGCAGCATCGTGAAGCGCGTGATCGCGCAGATCACGGTGATGACGATGGTGACGATCCACCCGCGGCGGGCATCGGTGTCGTGGAACCAGTCGCGCGCGGCAACGGTGGGCCCGGGACTGACCATCGACCGGTCGCCGGAGCGCTCAGAGGTCAGCAAGGTCACGTACCGATCGTAGGCGTTGATCGGCAGTGCCCGGCACGCCGCTGCACAGCGTGCGGGACACTGGAGGCATGCTCATCCTTGCCGCCACCCCGATGGGCGACGTCGGTGATGCCTCGCAGCGCCTGCGTGATGCCCTCGGCACTGCCGATATCGTCGCCGCCGAGGACACCCGGCGCACCAAACAACTCGCGTCCTCGCTCGGCGTGGTGATCGCAGGAAGAGTGGTCAGCTTCTACGACCAGGTCGAAACCGCCCGCCTTCCGGCTCTCGTCGAGGCAGTGGGCGAGGGCAAGACGGTGTTGCTGGTGACCGACGCGGGGATGCCGTCGGTGAGCGACCCCGGCTACCGCCTCGTGGCAGCCTGCGTCGAGGCCGGTCTGCCGGTGACCTGTCTGCCCGGGCCGAGCGCGGTCACCACGGCCCTCGCGCTGTCCGGTCTGCCCGTCGAACGCTTCTGCTTCGACGGATTCGCGCCGCGCAAGCAAGGACAGCGACGCACCTACTTCCGAACCGTGCTCGCCGAACCGCGTGCCATCGTCTTCTTCGAAGCACCGCACCGTCTCGTCGCGTGCCTCGAGGACGCCGTCCACGTCCTCGGCCCCGACCGCCGCGCCGCGGTGTGCCGGGAGCTCACCAAGACCTACGAGGAGGTGCGCCGCGGCGGCCTGGGGGAGTTGCTCGAATGGGCGAGGGACGGGGTGCGCGGAGAAATCACCGTCGTGCTCGAAGGAGCCGTCGCCGTCGCCGAAGAGCCCGAGGATCTCGTTGCCGACGTGGAAACGCTGGTGGCGTCGGGCATGCGGTTGAAGGACGCCTGCGCTCAGGTGGCGGTCGACGGCGTCTCCAAACGTGAGGTCTACGAGGCCGTTCTCGCCGCACGTAAGGAGCAGTAGGGGCTCAGCCCACCACTTGCTGACGCAGACCCTCGGTGGCCGCTTCGAGGATCGTCTTGGTTCCCTTCTTCACCAGGAAGCCGGGTAGCGGGATCTTCGGGTCCACGGTCAGCTCGAACTCGACATGGGTGCCGTTGCCCTTGGGCGTCAACGTGTATCGGCCGTCCTGGGCCTTCTGCTGAGTGCTCTCGACGAGTGTCCACGACACCTCGTTCTCCGACCACGTGTACTCGACGAGTTGCTCGTCGTTGACGCCGATGATCGAGACGTTCATCTTGACGTGGTGTGGCTTGCCGTCGTCGAACCGATCGACGACCTCGCACTTCTTGTGGACCGGGGACCACGACGGGATGCCCTCGACGTCTGCGAGTACTTCCATTATTGCCGCTGCGTCTGCGCCGATGTCGACGGACTTGTTCGCTGTGACTGCCATGGGGAGAAGGTATCTCAGCTTTCTCTACGGGGGCTGACGTTCCGCGCGAACTCGCCGATCGCTCTGAGCGCGCGGCGGGCCTCGGGAACGAAATCGGCTGCCTGGAACACGTGGACCTGATCCTCGTACACCTGAAGTTCGCACTCGACTCCGGCGACAGCGAGACGCTGAGCCATGAGTTCGGCGTCGGCATAGACCATTTCGGTGGAACCGACCTGGATCAGCACCGGCGGCATGCCGGCCAGATCACTGTCGACGGGTGAGACCCGCGGGCCCCGTTGGCCCTCGACGACGATGCGCGCATCGACGCGATCGGCCAATGCTGTCAGTGCGGGAACGGCGTTGGGCGGAAAGATCGAACACTTCGACGCGTTCTCGTGGTCGAGTTTGCCGGAGGGGTCCATGTCGGTCAGCGGGGACATGGTGAAGATCCCTGCGGGGGCGGGCAAATCGACGGTGCGCAGCGCCAGCGCGACCATGAACGCGAGATATCCGCCCGCCGAATCACCGCCGAGGACGATCTGTTCCGGGCGGTAACCGGAGTCGAGCAGGAAGCGGTACGCGTCGACGCCGTCCTCGACCGCGTGGCTGATCGGATTGCGAGGCATCATGCGATAGTTCACCGACAGCACAGCGCCGTCGATGTTCTCGGAGACGCGCGAGGTCATCCGGCGATGAGTGCGCAGGCCGCAGCAGACGAATGCGCCGCCGTGCATGTACAGGACGACGCGATCGCTTCCGGTGCCCTCGGCGCGAATCCATTCGGCCTCGCACTCGGCCAACATGACCCGGCTGCGGGTGGTACCGCTGATCTGCGGAACGAGCAGGCCTGCGTAGTCGACCAGCCCCATCGGCCACGGAAGCGACGGTGCCTGTGCCCAGACGGTCAGGAACGGTCGCACCGTGAACTGCAGGGACTTGGACAGAATCTGTGACTGCACACTCGCGCCACGGATATCGCGCCTGCGTGCGGTGGCTGTCGGGTCGGTCGATTTCACTACGGTGAGCGCCGGATTCATAGCCGTCGCCTCCATCCCCGTTGTCGTTGCGCGGCGCGTGTGCACCGTGCGTTGGAACCCCGCTCTATTTGGAACCCCTGGTAACGGACAATAGCGGGTAGCTTTTCGTGACCAGACGTAAGGTCGTGTTCTGAGTCACATTCGGTGCCGTACCGTGACCTAAAACAAATGGAAAAGGGACAGCTCATGGCACTCATGCCCATCACCGAATCGATGTTTCTGATCGCCGAGTCACGGGAGCACCCGATGCACGTGGGCGGTCTGGAGTTGTTCGTCCCGCCCGGCGATCCGCACGACTTCGCCGAGGAAGTGCACCGCAAGTTCACCACCGGTGAGGTGCACGAGCTCTTCCGCAAGCGGCCGTCGCGTCCGGTGCAGATCATGGGCAACCTGGCGTGGGCATTCGATCAGGACGTCGACTTCGAGTACCACGTTCGACGAACCGTGTTGCCTCAACCGGGACGAATTCGCGAGCTGTTCCAGTTCCTTTCGCTCAACCACAGCGCACCGCTGGACCGCTACCGGCCGATGTGGGAACTACACATCATCGAGGGATTGGCAGACGGCCGAATCGCGTTGTACACCAAGGTGCATCACTCGTTGGTCGACGGTGTCAGTGCACTGAAGCTGATGCAGCGCACGCTCACCACCGATCCCGACGATCGAAACGGCGTCGCAACGTGGGACCCGTCGCTGTTCGGTAGGCGCAAGAAGCAGGTCGCCGTCGAGCAGCCCGGGCGGTTGGCGCAGCTGGGCAGTGGGCTCTCGATGGGACGCAAGATCGTCGGGGACCTGGTGGATTTTGCGCCGGCATCGGCTCGAATCGGGTTGCGCGCGTTGAAGAAAGAGGGTGCACAACTGCCGTTGCAGGCGCCGAGGACGATGTTCAACGTGCCCATCGGAGGAGCCCGCCGTTTCGCCGCCGAAAGTTGGTCGATCGAGCGCATTCGCACGGTCGGGACTGCGCTCGACGCCACGCTCAACGACATGGTGCTCGCGATGTGCGCCGGGGCCCTCCGTGCGTATCTCATCGACCAGAACGAACTGCCCGAGGAACCGCTGATCGCCATGGTGCCGGTCTCGCTGCGCAAGGAGGGCGACGACAAGGACGCCGGAAACTCGGTGACGACCATCCTGTGCAATCTCGGAACCGACGAATCGGATCCGATCCTGCGGCTCGAGCGGATCAAGGATTCGACCGTCAAGGGCAAGCAGATGATGAGCGAGTTGAACACCCTCGAAGCGCTCACCGTCGGTGCGATCACCATGGCCCCGTTGCTGTTCGGGCCGGTGCCTGGATTCGTCGACTACACCCCGCCGCCGTTCAACGTCATCATCTCCAACGTGCCCGGATCGAAGGAAGACCTGTACTGGAACGGCGCGAAACTCGACGGCATCTACCCGGCGTCGATCGTGGCCGATGGGCAGGCGCTCAACATCACCGTCGCCAGCAACGGTGATTCGTTGAACTTCGGTCTCATCGGATGCCGACGCAGTGTGCCGCATCTGCAGCGCATGCTGACGCATCTGGAGAACACGTTGGAGGAGCTCGAGAAGACCTTGTGAGAGCGGCTTCGCCGCACGTGAGCGGAAACTCGTAGTGGGGGTCGAGGTTTCGCTCACGTGCGCGGAGCGCTCTACTCGTACTTGGGGAACACCGGCGTCGGGGTCGGCAGTGCAGTGCCGGGTACCGAACGTGTTGCGATGTCGGTGAATTCGCGGTTCGACGCCCCGAGCAGGTCGAGGATGCGCGACGCGGAATCGGGCATGACGGGTTGCGCCAGGATGCTGACGATGCGCAGCACCTCGATCGTCACGTACAGCACGGTGGCCATGCGATCGGGATCGGTCTTGCGCAGCACCCACGGCTGCTGCAGCGAGAAGTAGCGGTTGGTCTCGCCGAGTACCGACCAGATCGCCTCGAGCGCGGAATGGATTGCCTGCACGTCGAATTCGCGTCGGCAGATCTCCAGCAACGCGTCCGCGCGAGCCAACATCGCCTCGTCCTCGGCGGTGAACTCGCCCGGGGTGGGGAGCTTTCCTTCGAGGTTCTTGGCGACCATCGTCAGCGAACGCTGCGCGAGGTTGCCCAGTTCGTTGGACAGGTCGGCGTTGACGCGCGCAACGATGGCCTCGTGGCTGTAGCTGCCGTCCTGACCGAACGAGACCTCGCGGAGGAAGAAGAAGCGCACCGGATCGAGACCGTAGTTCTCCACCAACGACTTCGGGTCCAGCACGTTGCCGAGGGACTTGGACATCTTCTCGCCCTTGACGTTCAGGAACCCGTGCACGAACACCCGCTTGGGTAGCTCGATGCCCGCAGACATCAGGAATGCCGGCCAGTAGACGGTGTGGAAGCGCGTGATGTCCTTGCCGATGATGTGCAGGTCGGCAGGCCAGAACTTCCGGTACGACTCGGATTCGGTCTCGGGATAGCCGGCACCGGTGAGGTAGTTGGTGAGCGCGTCGACCCACACGTACATCACGTGCTTCTCATCGCCGGGGACGGGAACGCCCCAGTCGAACGTGGTTCGGGAGATCGACAGATCCCGCAGGCCACCCTTGACGAAATTCACGATCTCGTTCCGGCGCGTGTTCGGCGCGATGAACTCCGGCGACGCGTCGTACAGCTCGAGCAGTTTGTCCTGGTACTGCGACAGTTTGAAGAAGTACGACGACTCCTCGGTCCACTCGACGGGAGTGTTCGTCTCCGTCGCGACGCGCGAGCCGTCCTCGGCGAGGGTGGTCTCGGCCTCGGTGTAGAACGCCTCGTCTCGCACCGAGTACCAGCCGGAGTAGGAATCGAGGTAGATGTCGCCGTTCGCCTCCATCCGCTTCCACAGTTCCTGGCTGGCGGCGTGGTGATCGGCGTCGGTGGTGCGGATGAACCGTCCGTACGAGATCTTCAGCAGGTCCTGCGCAGCCTGGAACGCGTCGGAGTTGCGCGCGGCGAGCTCGCGCACGTCCACGCCCTCGGTCTGTGCGGTCTGCTGCATCTTGAGGCCGTGCTCGTCGGTGCCCGTCAGGAATCGCACGTCGTAGCCGTCGAGGCGCTTGAAGCGCGCGATGGTGTCGGTGGCGATGTACTCGTAGGCGTGTCCGATGTGCGGAGCGCCGTTGGGGTACGCGATCGCCGTGGTGACGTAGAAGGGTGGCCGTGAGGCATCAGCTGGCGCAGTCATGGTGCGCCTACTCTAACTAGCGTGAGCAGAGACCGTCCCGCACCACCGTTGCCCGAGCCCGTCGGCACTCTCGTCGACGCGCACACCCACCTCGACGCGTGTGGGGCGACCGACGCGGCGAGTGTGGCCGCGATCATGGACAAGGCCGAGTCCGTCGGTGTCACGCGCGTGGTCACGATCGCCGACGATCTCGATGCCGCGCGGTTCGCGGTCGACGCGGCGTCCTGGGATCCTCGGGTGTGGGCCGCGGTTGCGATCCATCCCACGCGCGCGAACGTGCTCGACGACGCGGCCAAGGCCGAGATCGAGCGATTGGCGTCCGACCCTCGCGTGGTTGCCGTCGGGGAGACCGGGCTGGACTACTACTGGCCCGGCAAGCTCGACGGATGCGCCACGGTGGCCGAGCAGCACGACGGATTTCGGTGGCACATCGATCTGGCGAAACGACTGGGTAAGCCGCTGATGATCCACAATCGCGAGGCCGACGAGGACCTGCTCGCCGTGCTGACGACGGAAGGCGCTCCCAAGACGGTGATCTTCCACTGCTTCTCCGGCGGTCCCGAGACCGCGAAGGCGTGCGTCGACGCCGGCTACGTTCTCAGCTTTTCGGGGACCGTCAGTTTCAAGAACGCGCACGCACTGCGGGAGGCCGCGGTACTGGTGCCCGACGAGCTGGTGCTGGTGGAGACCGACGCACCGTTCCTCACTCCGCATCCCTTCCGCGGTGCTCCCAACGAGTCGTACTGCCTGCCGTACACCGCGCGGGCGCTAGCCGAGATTCGTGGCCAGGATCCGGCGGAGCTCGCTGCACACGCCACGGCCAACGCGGAGCGCGTGTACGGCCTGTAGCTGCTGAAGTTGCGGCGTGGGTACTAATTCGTTACCGTACCGTGACCGAACTCGGGCGTTCCGACGCCGACGTCAGCTCGCAAACGCCAGGAATACGAAACTTGTCGACTATCAGACGCCTCAACTCCGCCCGTTCGACCACGCTCTACCTGGTCGTCGCGGCCCTGTTGATGACGCTGGTCGCCGGTGGCGTCATGGCCGTCAGCCGTCACAAGACCGTGACCATCGATGTCGACGGCGACATGATTTCGCTCAGCACGATGAAGACCGACGTCAACAGTGCTCTGGCCGACGCCGGCTACGCGCCGTCGGACAAGGATCTGGTCGTTCCTGCGCCGGACTCCGATCTCAGTGACGGCGACACCGTGGTCCTGCGCCGCGCCCGTGAGATCACGCTGAACGTCGACGGGCAGCCCGAGAACATCTGGACCACCGCCCTGACCGTCGAGGAAGCTCTGCAGCAGACCGGTCTGGCCGAGGACGTGCACGTCTCCGCCTCGCGCTCCGAGCGACTGCCGCTCGACGGCACCGAACTCGATGTGGCACTGCCCAAGCAGGTCTCGCTCCTCGACGGCGGAGCACCTGCCGCGCCGGTCACCCTGGCCGCACCGACCGTGCGTGAATTCCTCGAAGCAGCGGGCGCGCCGCTCGAGGAAGCCGACACCGTCAGCCCCGATCCCGACGCAGCCGTCACCGACGGCGCCGAGATCGTCGTCACGCGTGACCGCACCGTCACCAAGACCGAAACCACGGACACCGATGCTCCTGAGCAGCGCATCGAGGATCCGACGATGAACATGAGCCGCACCGTCGTCGAGAACCCGGGTGCCCCGGGGGTCTCCGACATCACCTGGAAGATCAACATGGTGAACGGCATCGAGGTCGGTCGCGAGAAGGTCGACGAGACGGTCAAGGTACCCGCGCAGCCGAAGACCGTTCGCGTCGGAGCCAAGCCGGGCACCGAAGTGCCGCCGGTGGAGAACGGTGCGATCTGGGACGCGCTCGCGCAGTGCGAGGCGACCGGCAACTGGGCGATCAACACCGGCAACGGCTTCTACGGCGGCGTGCAATTCGACCAGAACACCTGGGAACGCCAGGGCGGACTCAAGTACGCACCGCGCGCCGACCTCGCCACCCGCGAGGAACAGATCGCCATCGCGTCGGTGACACAGAAGTCGCAGGGCTGGGGCGCATGGCCCGCCTGCACCTCGCGCCTGGGTTACCGCTGACTGTCCCGGGTCGTTCCGCGGGCTCCACTCCTGCGTTTCTGGGTCGTTCCGCGGGCTCCACTCCTGCGTTTCTGGGTCGTTCCGCGGGCTCCACTCCTGCGTTTCTGGGTCGTTCCGCGGGCTCCACTCCTGGCCCCGTAGAGTTTCCGCCGTGTCCGAACATGTGAGGGGATCTGCGGCTCTGCTCGGTCCTGCCGAAGTCCGCTCCCTCGCCGCCGAGCTCGACGTGCGCCCCACCAAACAACTCGGGCAGAACTTCGTGCACGACGCCAATACTGTTCGACGCATCGTCGCCTCCGCGGGTGTGGGCCCGCAGGACACGGTCCTCGAGGTCGGCCCCGGCCTCGGATCGCTGACACTCGCGCTGCTCGATGTCGCCGAGGCCGTCATCGCCGTCGAGATCGACCCCAAGCTCGCGAACCGATTGCCCACGACGGTGGCCGACCGGGCCCCCACTCTGGCCGATCGGCTGACGGTGATCGAGGCCGACGCGCTGCGCGTACGAGCCGCGGACATTGCGGGGGAGCCGACCGCTCTGGTGGCCAACCTGCCCTACAACGTTGCCGTTCCCGTACTGATCCATCTGTTCTCGGAACTGCCGAGCCTTCGCGTCGCCGTGGTGATGGTCCAGGCCGAGGTGGCCGATCGACTCGCCGCGGTACCGGGAAGCAAGATCTACGGCATCCCCAGCGTCAAGGCCAGATTCTTCGGGGATGTCAAAAGGGCAGGCGCAGTGGGCCGTTCGGTGTTCTGGCCGGTACCCAAGGTCGAGTCGGGGCTGGTCCGCATCGATCGTTACGCCGAGCCGCCGTGGCGGACCGACACCGCGCATCGCAAGGCCGTGTTCGCGGTGATCGATGCCGCCTTCGCGCAGCGACGCAAGACTCTACGAGCAGCCCTGGCCGGGTGGGCAGGCTCCCCGGTTGCCGCCGAACGGCGGTTGCGTGAGGCCGGGATCGACCCCACTGCTCGCGGCGAGACCATCGACGCCGCAGCTTTCGTCCGTTTGGCCGCCACCGAAGCCTGAGGCCCACTCTCTACAGGTGGATGTCCGTCAGGACAGTCAGCTCGGTCCACGTCGACGCGCCCTCGCGGGCAGCAGCCACCGGCGCGTAGCGGTCGGCGTCGATCAGAATGCCCACGTCCAGGCCTGTCATCGACGCGATGTCGGCCACCGGAACCTGATAGGTCCGGTACGGGCCGAGAGGCGGGGGATCGGTCTCGAGCCGCAGCGGTTTGTCGAGGATCGGGTCCAGAGACGGCGATTGATCGAGAACGTATCCGGTGCATGCTGGAGCCGAATCCTGCGACCAGGCCGCGATCTTGAAGAACTGCCGCGGAATGGCGACGCCCCGGTAGATCGGATCGTCGTCGGCGAAGATGCAGCCGCTGAAGACCGAGAGCTTTCGGTCGTACTGCTCGGCGTTTCCCAGCACGTAATCCTCGAGCCCCAGCCACAGTGTCTTCGACTGGTTCAGCGTGGCCGTCTGCGGAGCGCACACGGTGTAGTGGAACGTGTCCTCGTTGGCGCGCTCGGCCACTGCACGCTCACCCCACACCGGATCTCGCCGGCGAACCAGATGCCCGCGATCGAGGTCGTTGTTCCGGTACAACTCGTTGCCGGCCTGCTGCGCTGGCGGTAGTCGATCGTCGAGTCGCCAGTTGTCTCCGCGTCCGACATCCTGCAGGCTCGCGCCGTCGATGTTGACGCCGGTGACCGCGGCGAGGCGTCGGGCAGGGTCGATGGACACCGAGAAGTGCGTGTACGGAAGAACCACCACATCGGCGCGATCGGGCAAGGGAACGTCGATGTCGGCCAGGAACTTCGGGTCGAAACCGAGTGGTGTCGTCATCTGCCCATTGACTCACGTACCGGTTACCGGAGGGTGAACCGCCGCCAGGTATCGCTCGTTCAGTCTCGCGTGCCGCTCGGCCACGATGCGGCATTCCTCGCGTAGTTCCGGTGGATCGAGCACTGTGAAATCGGTGTCGAACGCTGCGAGCCACCGCGCGATCGAGGGCAGCGAATCTCCGGCCAACACCACCGCGCAGGTGCCCTCATCGATGGATTCCAGTGTGCCCCATTGCTCGTCGATCATCGGGGCGATCTGCTCGATCGGGGCGTGCAACGCGATCCGCGCCTGAACCTGAGTGAACGCACGATCGATTCCCTTCGAGACGAACGCGGCCGCACCGCCCGGCGGCAGCTCCCGCGGAGTGAACCGCGGACCCGTCGGAATCTTCGGATCCAGGCGATCCACTCGATACGACCGCCAATCCTCCCGCAGCACATCCCAACCCAGCAGATACCAGCGTGCCCCCGCCCGCACCAGGCTGTACGGCTCCACCTCGCGCCTGGACTCGGAACCGTCGTGCTTGCGGTAATCGAACCGCAACCGCTCGTGGGCATGACATACCGCCGCCACCGCGGACAGCACCGACGCATCCACCGCCGAACGCGAGGTCTGCTCCACCACGTCGATCCGCAACGCGTCGAGCCGATGCTGGATGCGCGACGGCATCACCTGCCGCAACTTCGTCAACGCCCGCAACGACGCCTCGCCGATGCCCGCCACCGAGCCACCGGCCGCCGACTGCAACCCGAACGCCACCGCCAACGCCTCGTCGTCGTCGAGCAACAGCGGCGGCATCTCGGCACCGGGACCGAGCTGATAGCCACCACCGACTCCCGGCGTCGCATTGACCGGGTAACCGATGTCGCGCAGCTTGTCCACATCGCGCCGCAGCGTCCGAGGAGTGACGTCGAGTCGCTCCGCCAATTCCGCGCCCGCCCAATCCCGACGCGTCTGCAGCAGGGACAGCAGCCGCAACAACCGAGCCGATGTTTCCTTCATGACGTCACGATGCCACGCATTGCGGACATGTTCGGTCCGCATCGATCGGGTCACCTTTACGAAGTTGCCTCGAGGCCGGAGATGAACGGCACTATTGTTCGCTCGACCAGCGATGGTCGTGCCGATCGAGGCATCATGAGGCACTGGACGGTGACGCCGTCGATCAATGCGAAGAGTTGCGAGGCGGCGGTAGCGGAAAGGCCTCGGTCGACAAACCATCGGCGAAGCTCTTCGTCGAGCTGTGCCGAGGCGGCAGCAAGTTCCGGGTCGACTGCCGAAATAGTTGCGTAGGCCAGCCAAACGCGCGCGCGTCGTTCGCGTGAGTCGTCGAGTGGGAGCCACTGCCACACGACATCCATCAGCGTGTTGGGCTGTGCGGCCGCTACATCCTCCAGGAACTGGGTGCCCGCGTACTCGAAGCCGGCGCGCACCAACTCCGTCTTCGTGCGGTAGTAGTACTGCACCTGTGCGGGTGAGACCCCCGCTGCGGCGGCGACACTGCGAACGCTCAGGGCGCCGACGCCCTGCTCCGCCAGGACTGTCAGTACACCCTCGAGTAGCCGGTTGTCGGTCATCGATCCTGCGGTCGCGTCGACCCGATCTTCGACACGACAGTCGCCGCTATATCGATCACACCGAGAATCGCGATGACGGCACCGGCCTGGCGGACGCCGATGACGGGTGTCTCCACGTCTCTGAAGGCGAAGAACAGAACTAGTCCCCCGATGAGCATGGCAATTCCGACAACAAGTGCCCCGTCGTGCTTGTTCATGAATCCTCCTCGTCTGTACGAATGTATAGTACGAACGTATAGCAATCGGAGCGGACCGGCAAGGAGGTGCCATGGCCGGACCGCAGAGCCGGATGGAATCGTCGACCGCTGCTCGAACTGGGGTGCGCGAGGCTCGACAGGTGTCGGCCCTGGTGGTGAACTGGGTCGCTGTTTCTCCACTACTGTGGTTACTCGTGCTGTCTGTCGTTCCCACACCCGTCGTCGTTCGGGCCCCGTCGAAGGTGAATTTGCATCTGTCGGTCGGTGACCTGCGTCCCGATGGCTTTCACGAGCTGACGACGGTGTTCCAGGCGCTCTCGCTCTCGGACGAACTGTCGGTGGTTCCGGCCAAGACGCTCTCGGTTCGGGTGCGCGGCGACGACGCGAGAGTGGTTCCCACCGATTCACGGAATCTCGTGTGGAAGGCCGCCGAGTTGCTGGGGCATCGCGTCGGGCGAGAGCCGTCGGTGGAGATCACCATCGACAAGGGAATTCCGGTGGCCGGTGGGATGGCAGGCGGAAGTGCCGACGCTGCCGCGACTCTGGTGGCACTGAACGCGATGTGGCACCTCGATCTCTCGCGCGACGAGCTCGACGAGGTGGCGGCTCAACTCGGCAGCGACGTGCCGTTCTCGTTGCACGGCGGAACGGCGGTCGGAACCGGTCGCGGGGAGAAGCTGCTTCCGGTGCTCTCGCGCAACAGTTTTCACTGGGTGCTTGCGTTGGCGAAGGGCGGTCTGCAAACGCCTGCCGTCTACAACGAGCTCGACGAACTGCGGGCCAAGGGTGATCCGCCTCGCCTGGGCGGCACCGAGGATCTGATGCATGCGTTGGCGTCCGGCGATGCGCGTGCACTCGCGCCGCTGCTCGGCAACGACCTGCAGGCCGCTGCGGTGTCGCTGATGCCGCAGTTGCGTCGCACGCTGCGTGCGGGAGTCACCGCCGGGGCGTTGGCGGGCATCGTGTCCGGCTCGGGCCCCACCTGCGCGTTCCTGTGCGCCGACGCCGACGCGGCGGTGTCGGTGAGCGCTGAACTCTCCGGTGCAGGCGTGTGCCGCACCGTCCGTGTTGCGAGTGGACCGGTTCCCGGTGCTCGTGTTGTCACTAGCGAATCGATTGGTTTTTCCTGATGGTCAATCTCGTCAATCTCGAAAACGTCAGCAAGTCCTTCGGCGTCAAGCCGCTGCTCGACGGTGTCTCCCTCGGCGTGCAGGAGGGCGAACGCATCGGCATGGTCGGCCTCAACGGCGGCGGCAAGACCACCACCCTCGAGGTGCTCGCGGGCATCGAGCCGCCCGATTCGGGACGCGTCAGCCGCGTCAATGGCCTGCGCATGGCCGTCGTCACCCAGCGCGGAGTGCTGCCTCCCGGGTCTACCGTCGGCCAGGTGGTCCTCGACCCCCTCGGAATGGCCGAGCACGAGTGGGCGGGCGACTCTCGGGTGCGAAACATCCTGACGGGCATCGGTATTGCCGATCTCGGGCCTGCAGGTAGTTCGGGACTCGACGCGCCGATCGACAACCTCTCGGGCGGCGAGCGTCGACGAGTTGCGTTGGCAGCGGCCCTGGTTCAGGATCTGGACCTGCTGGTGCTCGACGAGCCGACCAACCACCTCGACGTCGAGGGCGTGCAGTGGTTGGCTGCGCACCTGGTCAGCCGTCGCAGTGCGCTGGTGGTCGTCACCCACGATCGCTGGTTCCTCGACACCGTCGCCAATCGCACGTGGGAAGTGGTCGGTGGCGGCGTCGAGGCCTACGAGGGTGGTTACAACGACTGGGTGTTCGCCCGGGCCGAGCGGTCCCGTCAGGCCGACGCGTCCGAGGAGCGTCGACGCAACCTCGCGCGCAAGGAACTGGCCTGGCTGCGCCGCGGTGCCCCGGCCCGTACCTCCAAGCCGAAGTACCGCATCGAGGCGGCCGAGGCTCTGATCGCCGACGTTCCCGCCCCGCGTGACTCCGTCGCGTTGTCCTCGTTCGCTCAGCGCCGGCTCGGCAAGGTCGTCATCGAACTCGAGGACGCGCGCCTCGAGACCCCCGACGGCCGCGAATTGGTGAAGGACTTCACCTGGCGCCTGGCTCCCGGTGAGCGCGTCGGTCTCGTCGGCGTCAACGGTTCGGGCAAGACGACCATGCTCCGCACGCTCGCCGGTGAACTGCAGCCTGCTGCCGGCAAGCGCATCCAGGGCCAGACCGTCAAGATCGGTTGGCTGAAGCAGGAATTGGACGACCTGCCCAAGAAGCTGCGTGTTCTCGATGCGGTCAAGGAAGTGGCCGAGCGGATCACGCTGGGCGACAGAGAGATTTCTGCCGGGCAGCTCGCGGAGCGGCTCGGTTTCACCCCGGCGCGTCAACGCACTCCCGTCGGAGATCTCTCCGGTGGCGAGCGTCGTCGGCTGCAGCTCACTCGCGTGTTGATGGCCGAGCCGAACGTGCTGTTGCTCGACGAGCCCACCAACGATCTGGACATCGACACCCTCCAGCAGCTCGAGGACATCCTCGACGGCTGGGCGGGCACTCTCGTCGTCATCAGTCACGATCGGTACCTGATCGAGCGCATCTGTGATTCCACGTGGGCACTGTTCGGCGACGGCAAGCTCACCAACCTGCCAGGCGGCATCGAGGAGTACCTGCGCAGGCGGGCCGTCCTCGCCGCCGACGCGACGCCGGACTCGCTGACCACCGGAAGTGCGCCGCGCAAAGCCACCCGTGATGCGGCCTCCGAGCGCGCTGCCCGTAAGGAACTCAGCAAGCTCGAGAAGCTCGTCCTCCGGCTCTCCAAGCGTGAGGTCGAACTGCACGCCGAACTCGTCGACGCGTCCACCGAGCAGGGCAAGCTCGTCGCCCTCGACACCGAACTCAAGCAGGTCCTCGCCGACAAGGATGTCGCCGAGGAACGATGGATGGAACTGGCCGCCGAGTTGGAGTAGTGCGGCGGAGCCGCATGTGACTAGCTGAGTAACGGGTCGTTCCGCAGGCTCCACTCCTGGCTCGTAGCCTGCTACGAAGTTTCGTGCACGTGCGCGCAGCGCATACTGGGGTCATGACATCGGTCGTCGCGGAAGTACTCGGTTCGGATTTTGCCCGTCTGCATCCCAAGGTTCAGTGGCGCTTCGGATTGCAGTCCTCGGACGATCTCGCTCAGTTCGGAGTGGGCGTGATGGAGGAGATGACGCATTCTCGGCTGGTGCCGCCGCCGTTGCTGTGGGCCGGACGCAAGCGCGGTCTCTTTCCCGCCGGTGTCGGCAAGGACGTGCCGTTCACCATTGCCAACTATGCGTATGTCGACGAATTGGGCCGCGAGACAATGTCTTTCGTGCGTCGCTTCGCTTTCGCGGGTCGCCCGCAGGGGATGAACTCGGTGATGGTGTCCTCCGCCGAGTCCGACGCATATGCCCTGGACTATCTGGGTTTCTCCTCGGACATGGTGGTGCACACCAGGTGTGAGGTCGATGCCGATGGCGGGCTGATCCTCGAGAGCGAGGTGCCGCGATTCCTGCTCGGCCCGCTGGCACCGAAGTTGCCCAAGGTGGCGTCGGCAGTGACGATCGGTCGGGAGTGGTGGGATGCGGCCGAGGAACGGCATCGCATCGAGATCGAGGTGAAGAGTCCGGTGCTCGGACAGCTGTTTCTCTATCGAGGGTGGTTCACTGCGGAAGAGCGGCCCTGTCTCGCCGCCGACATTCCCGATGACGCGCGTCCGCGGTCGGTCGAGTCTCGCGAATAGCGCTACTGTTACGCGTCGAACGATCTGCGTGTGAAGGAGTCAACAGTGGCCGTTGTCGAAGCCGAGATCGTGGGCGGAGTAGGGCATATTGTCCTGAACCGGCCGGAGGCTCTGAACTCGTTGAACGGTGCGATGATCGAGGGCATCCGCACCGCACTCGACGCGTGGCGAGACGACGATGCGGTCACGTCCGTTCTGGTGACGAGCAGTTCACCCAGGGCATTCTGTGCAGGCGGGGACATCAAGGCGATTCGGCAGGCCGTCGTCGACGGTGACAACGAGGCCGGCCCGGCGTATTTCGCGGCGGAGTACGACCTCGACGAACTGATCGCGAACTACCCCAAGCCGTACATCGCCGTGATCGAAGCCGCGGCTTTCGGCGGTGGATTGGGCATTTCGATTCACGGCAACATCCGCATCGTCACCGAGAACGCCGTGTTGGCCATGCCGGAGACGGCGATCGGGTTCGTGCCCGATGTCGGGTCGAGCTACTTTCTGTCGCGCCTGCCGGGCCATGTCGGACGCTACCTGGCGCTGACGGGAACTCGTATCTCCGGATCCGATGCGCTCGCACTGGGATTGGCGACGCACTTCTGCCCCAGTGACTCGGTGGAGAGCCTGAAAACAGACATACTCGCCGGCGTTGCCGTCGACGAGGTGTTGAATCGATACACCACTGCGCCGTCGACGACCGAGCTGTCGTTCGACGCGGAGGCGGTGGCAGCGGTGTTCGAAAAGGAATCGCTCGTCGACATCATCGACGCACTGGTGTGCGACACACCGTGGTCGCGGACGACGAAGACCCAGTTGGCGACGCTGTCGCCGACATCTCTGATGGCCACCGACGCGCTGATCGCACGCGGAGCAGACAGCACGTTGCGTGAATGCCTCGATCGGGAGTTGCGGATGGCGACGTGGATCATCACCGAACAGGACTTCGCCGAGGGTGTTCGTGCAGTGTTGGTCGACAAGGACCGAGCGCCGCAATGGAAGCCTCTGGTGCTCGAGATGGTGCGACCAGAGGCATTCCAGCAGCTGCTGTGACCGGTACGGGTCAGCGGTAGCCCTTGGCGGGGTTCTGCAGGTCCAGCACGATGGTCTGGCCGTTGGAGCGCACGTGGATCTCGGGGTTCTGCAGGCCACCCGAGACGAGGTATTCGCCGAGGAGCTGGAGCAGCTCGTCGGGGCCGACGGAGGTGTCGGGGGTGCGGATGTCGCCGGTGCGGCTGCCGAGCTCGTTCTGGGTCAAGCGTCCCGCGATGCGTACCGAGGCGACACCCATGGCGGTGCGACGGTCGGGTCCCTGGCCACGACCGAGCGACGGCGAGGCGGTGGAGCCGTGAGACGTGGAGCGGCCGTTGGTGGGCAGGCCGTGTTCTGAGATCTGATCGCTTGTAGTCACTTCAACCTCGTTCGATTCCGTGGCGGGCTTCTCTGGACGACGTCGATCCGCGCGGGGGGTCGTTGAATCCGTGTCGGACGACGTTGCTGGTGCAGGCGTTGTTGCGGACGCCTTCTCGGTGGACGTGACCACTGCCTCCGACTTCTCGGTGGACGGGGTCTCGACCGCCTTCTCGGCGGGCGCTGCCGCCGAAGAATCGGTGCGGCCACCGGCGGGTGAAGCGGAGTCGGACTTCGGCGGCGTCGCCAAACGATGCGCGGGAGCGCCACCGACCTTGATCCCGGCCAGTGGGTAGTTCGATCCCTTTGTCATGTCGTTTTCCACTTCATCGTGATTCCCAGGTGGTTCCGCGCCGAGATGTCACGATCGGGTATCGATCAGGACGGGCTACTCGGCGTCGAGCACGCAGAAACGTACTCGAAGTTTGTTCGGACAGGCTGAGAGTAGCATCACGATTGTTTACGACGCTATTTTTTGACCGAAGTTCTTGTTCTGGATCCTGAACCACACAGCGAATCCCCAGGCCACGAACGCGGCGTACACGAGGTAGAGAACCGCGGACGGATAGAACCCGGCGACGATCAGCAGCGGAACACCCACGATGTCCACCGCTATCCAGATCAGCCAGAACTCGGTGAGCCCACGGGCCATTCCGAAGGTCGCCAGCATGGATCCGGTGAAGATCCACGCGTCGGCCCACTTGCCGAACGAACCGAGGTAGCCGAACAGTTGCGCGAACACCACCGTGCCGACGATCGCGACGACGAGCATCGCCGTCCGCTCCCGCGCCGTGCCCCATCGCGGCAGAACCGCGGCCCCGGACCGCTTCGAATCGCGCAGCCAGCGCATCAACCCGTAGACGCTCACGGCGATGAACATCAGCTGTCGCCCGGCCTGGCCGTACAGATCGAGTGCCTGCGGAGTATGGAACACGCCGCCGAGAAAAACGGTGAACAGCAGTGCATTTCCGATGATCCCGACCAGCCACGCCCACACGACGCGTCGCATTCCCCCGATCGCCGAGAGCAAGCCGAAACCGTTGCCGACCACCTCACGCCACAGAATCGGGTGCCCCAGAACGGAGAATTCTGCGTCGAGCAGATCGATCAGCACGGGTTGCTACTGATCACCCGCGGCGACGAGCGGTTCGAGGGTGAGCTCGGGCATCTCCTTCTGGATGTACTGCAGACGCCACTTGTCGCTCACCAGTGCCAACAGCGCGCCGTCGGTGCGAGTGAAGACCTCGACACCGCGTTGGCGACCCAGTTCGACGGCCGAGGCTGCATCGGTGCGTCGAGCAAGGGAGTATCCGAGCGGTTCCATTCGAGCGTCGACGCCGAACTCGGTCTTCATGCGTGCGGTGACCACCTCGAACTGCATGGGTCCGACGGCGGCGAGCACGGGGGACGCGTCGCCGCGAATGTCGTTGCGCAGCACCTGAACGACGCCCTCGGAATCGAGTTGCTCGACGGCGCGGCGGAACTTCTTGTACTTGTCGGCGCTGTCGACGCGCAGTGCCGAGAAGTGCTCGGGTGCGAACGACGGAATGGGCGGGAACTCGACCTTCTTGTCGGTGTAGAGCGTGTGACCCGGGGCGAGCGCGGTCGCGTTGACGAGGCCGACGATGTCTCCCGGGTAGGCGTTCTCGACGGTCGTACGATCGCGACCGAACACCGTCAACGCGTACTTGGTGGTGAACGGCTTCTTGGTTTGCGAGTGGGTGACGACCATGCCGCGCTCGAACACTCCGGACACCACGCGCATGAACGCCAGTCGGTCGCGGTGCGCGGTGTCCATGCCCGCCTGCACCTTGAACACGACGGCGCTGAACGGGTCGGTGACCTCGCGTACGCCGCCGGAGACGTCGTCACGCGGGCCGGGTGACGGCGCGAGGGCCACGAGGGTGTCGAGAATCTGCCGAACGCCGAAGTTGAGCATCGCGGAGCCGAAGATCACCGGCGACGTCTGGCCGGCCAGGAACATCTCCTGATCGTGCTGTTGACCGCTCGAGATCAGCAGATCGCTCTCCTCGACGGCGGTGTCCCAGTCGACACCCTCACGTTCGGCGGCGGCCTCGGCCGTCATGAATTCCTCGGGAGCGATGGTCGCGCCACCGGCGGTGCGGGTGAAGCGTATGTAGCTGCCGTCCTGCACGTCGAGCAGGCCGCGGAAGTCACCGGCGATCCCGACGGGCCAGTAGAGAGGCGTCGGCGTCAGGCCGATTCGCGACTCGATCTCGTCGAGCAGCTCGAGCGGCGACTGGCCCGGGCGGTCCCACTTGTTGATGACGGTGATGACCGGGATGCCGAACTGGCGGCACACCTGGAACAGCTTGAGGGTCTGCGGCTCGAGGCCCTTGGCGGCGTCGATCAGCATGACGGCCGCGTCGACGGCGGTCAGCACGCGGTAGGTGTCCTCGGAGAAGTCGGCGTGGCCGGGCGTGTCGACGAGGTTGATGACGTTGGTGATCTCGGCGTCGGGGGAGGTCTGGTAATTGAACTGCAGCGCAGTCGAACTCACCGAGATACCGCGGGCCTTCTCCATCTCCATCCAGTCGGAGACGGTGGAGCGGCGGCCGGCCTTGCCGTGGATGGCACCGGCCTCGGAGATGACACGTGCGTGCAGGGCGAGGGCCTCGGTGAGCGTCGACTTACCGGCGTCGGGGTGCGAGATCACCGCGAATGTTCGACGCCTCGCGACCTCGGTCTCGAGCTCTTTGGCCTGGCCTCGGGTGGTCCCGGACTCGTCGAGCGCAGCCGGTCCGGACCCTTCGAGCGTTGCGTCGACGTCGGGGGTGCTGGACGGGGTACTCACGAAGACCTCATTCTCGTAGCAAGGGCGGCACCGAAAGAGTGGCCGGGGCAAAATCAAAGGATACGCGGCCCGTTGTTCCCCTCGGTCGGGGCGGGAGTGCCTACTGTGAACGGTAGGCCGGGAGATCCCTCACGAGGAGACGTGCGTTGAGCAAGTTCACCGAAGAGATGTTCGAGACCGCGAGCACCAGCAAGCACGGTCTGGTGACCGGCGAGCCCGACGAGGCGCTTCGGCAGTCCTGGGGTGAGATCCACGAGCAGGCGCGGCGAATGGCCGGGGCTCTGGCCGACGCAGGCGTCGAACACGGGGACGCGATCGGGATTCTGGCCGGTCAGCCGGTGGACATAGCGCCTGCGTGCCAGGCGACGTGGATGCGCGGGGGATCGGTGACGATGCTGCACCAGCCCACTCCGCGGACCGACCTCGCCGTCTGGGGCGAGGACACCGAGACCGTCGTGCGAATGATCGAGGCCAAGGCCGTGATTCTCGGGGCACCGTTCGACATCGCCGCACCGGTGCTCGAGGAGCGCGGAATCACCGTGCTGAAGATCGAGGACATGAAGACCGGTCGCGATATCGATCCGGTGCCGACGGCCGAGTCCGACATCGCACTGCAGCAACTGACGTCCGGCTCGACCGGTTCGCCGAAGGCCGTGCGGATCACGCACGAGAACTTCTACGTCAATGCCTACGCCATGATCGATCGCATCGAATTCGATGTCGATTCCGATGTGATGGTCAGCTGGCTGCCACTGTTCCACGACATGGGGATGGTGGGCTTTCTGTCGGTGCCGATGCAGGTCGGTGCCGAGGTCGTCAGCATCACTCCACTGGACTTCCTGCGTTCACCGCTGTTGTGGGCCAAGCTGATTCACAAGTACCGCGGAACCGTCACCGCAGCACCGAACTTCGCGTACTCGCTGCTGGCGCGGCGGCTGCGTCAGGCCGAGGACGATCTGGATCTCGATCTGTCCACTCTGCGCTATGCCTGGAACGGAGCCGAGCCGGTCGACCCGGACACCATGACCGCGCTCGCCGAGGCCGGGGCCCCGTACAAGCTCAACCCACTCGCTCTGGCCCCGGTCTACGGAATGGCGGAAACGACTCTCGCAGTGTCGATTCCGGATCCCGATCAGGGGCAGGTGATCGATGTGGTCGACGCGGACCTGCTCGAGACCCTCGGTCGCGCCGTCCCGTCGACCCGTGGCAACACCCGTTCGCTCGCGACGCTCGGCAAGTTCGTTCCCGGATTGGAGGGACGCGTCGTCGACAAGGAGGGACAGGTGCTCACCGCTCGCGGCGTGGGCATCATCGAGGTGCGGGGCAAGGCCGTCACCCCCGGCTACATCACCGTCGAAGGACCGGTGTCGACGCTCGACGCGGACGGCTGGCTCGATACCGGCGACGTCGGCTACATCACCGAGGACGAACTGGTGGTCGTCTGCGGACGGATCAAGGACGTCATCATCATGGGTGGTCGCAACATCTATCCCACCGATATCGAACGGGCCGCGGGCACTGTTGCCGGTGTGCGGCCGGGCAATGCCGTCGCCATCCGGCTCGATGCCGGCGACAAGCGCGAAAGCTTCGCTGTGGCAGTGGAAACCAACGACATCGACAAGCCGGACGAGGTCAAGCGCATCGAACGTGAAGTGATCCACGCGGTGCACTCGGAGGTGGGTGTGCGACCGCGAACCGTTGCGGTGTTGGGGCCGGGCAGCATTCCGAAGACGTCGAGCGGCAAACTGCGACGGGCGAATTCGGTGTCGCTGCTGAACTGACGCGAACGGCGGGGACTTCACACCCTTTCTGCGGGGTGCGCGCCTGCGTTCGGACGCGAGAACAGGCGCGCGCCTCACAACAGGGGTGTGAGGTTCAGCGCGGGTGCACCCGATTCTGCGCCGCTTCCAGTCCGGCAGAGAGCAGCAGTTCCGCGGCGTCCGCGGCTTCCTCGACGACGACGCCGAGATCCTTGCGTTCGGCAGCGGAGAACGGCTTGAGCACGAACGACGCCGGATCCATCCGCCCCGGTGGCCTCCCGACGCCGACGCGAACCCGTAGGTAGTCCTTGGTGCTCAGGTGCTGGGAGATCGAGCGGAGTCCGTTGTGGCCGCCTTCGCCGCCGCCGAGTTTGAGTCGCAGAGCACCGAAGTCGATGTCCAGCTCGTCGTGCACCACCACGATGTTCGCCGGCTCGATCGAGAAGAATCGCGCCAACGCAGCCACCGGCTGGCCCGAGAGATTCATGAACGTCCGCGGCTTGGCGATGATCAGCGAGCGAGCGCCGAGACGGGCCTGGACGACGTCGGAGTTGGACTTCTTGTGCGAGGAGAACGCCCCGCCGATGCGTCCGGCAAGGGCGTCGGCGACCATGAAACCGACGTTGTGGCGGGTCTTTTCGTACTGCGGGCCGGGATTGCCGAGGCCGACGATCAGGGCAGGCGCTGTACTTTCGGCACTCACGGGGTCAACACTCACGCTCGTCATTGTCGCATCACGCCTTCGAAACGAACGACGCGCTGTTCCCGGTGTGGGAGCAGCGCGTCGTACGCGGTCGGTGGAGCGAGATCAGCTGTCGCTGTCCTTGCTCTCCTCGTCGGCCGAATCCTCGTGGCTCTCGGCCTCTTCCTGAGTTTCGGCCTCGCCCTCCTCGGAGATCGGCTCGGTGCCTTCGCCGTCGGCTTCGAGCTCTTCCTCGGACGGTGCCTCGGTGACGTTGACGAGCAGCTGCTCGGGGTCGGACGTCAGGGTGACGCCCTCGGGCAGCTCGACGTCCTTTGCGTAGTACTGCGTATCGATCGGGTTGTCCTCGACGGAGATGACGAAGTTCTCCGGGATCTCCAGGGCGTCGGCCTCGATCTCGATGTAGGTGGAGTCGGTGACCACCAGGGTGCCGGGCGCGGCATCGCCTTCGACGATGATGTTGACCTCGACGGTGACGCGCTCGCCCTTCTTGAGGACGAGGAGGTCGGCGTGCTCGATGCTGCGACGGATCGGGTGCACGACGATCGACTTGGTCAGCGCCAGCTGCGACTTGCCGTCGATGTCGAGGGTGAGCACGGCGTTGGTGCCGTCGTTACGCAGCACAGCTGCGAACGCGCGAGCGTCCAGCGCGAGGTGCTGGGGGTCGGTGGCGTGTCCGTACAGAACGGCGGGAACGAGGCCGTCGCGACGTGCGCGGCGAGCTGCGCCCTTGCCGAATTCGGTGCGGACCTGCGCAGTGAGATTGTTTACCTTCGATGCCATGGTGCTACATGCTCCTGATAACTGTGGTTCGTGCGGCGTACTTCGTCGGGCGGTCAAGCTCGTCGGGGCGGACACGAACGAGCGCGGCCAACGGGGCCGAGCCGCGTCGATAACGGTGGATCCGGAACGATTCGGATCTACCCTCGCCGAGACAACCTGGGAAACAATACACGACCACGTCTTGTGCGTGGAAGCTCGACCCCTGCTACGAGCCCGGAGTGGAGCCGGCGTAACGACCGCAGTTACTGCCGTGCACCTGCGAGCGCAGCGAGCAGATCCGACGCGATGCCCCGCGCCACCACGATGGCGTCATCGCGAGCTCCCGCCGTCCCCATGACCACTGCACCCTCGTGCAGCACCGACAGTCGGGTTCCCAGCTGTTCGGCGTCGGGGTATCCGGCTTCGGTGGCCAGTCGCGCGAACAACGATCTGGTCCAGGCTTTCTCGGACTCGATGATCGCGAGCACCGGGCTGTCGGTGCCGCCGAACTCGGCGAAGGCGTTGACGAATCCGCAGCCGCGATGGTTGTCGCGCATCCAGACGTCCAGGGCGTCGTACACCCCGAGGATCCGGGTGTCACCGGGTTCGAGGGCATCGACGAATTCCGTCACGTGATCGCACCACAGAGCGTATCGACGGGTGAGGTATCGCTGCACCAGGCCGTCCTTGGAGCCGAATCGGTCGTACAGGGTCTTCTTCGTGGTGCCGGCCTCCTCAGCGATCAGGTCGACTCCGACGGCTCGGATGCCGCGCGCGTAGAACAGCTCGCTCGCGACGGTCAGGATGCGTTCTCCGGCGGGGGTGAGGGGCTTGTCGAGCATGGTTGCCTTCCGAAAGCGCTGGTGAGAAGCAGGTGCACTGCAAGTATACAGACCTGTATGTTTACATCGCAGCATGAAAGCGAATGTAGACGCCGTCGCAGGTACGGCCCTGGTGGTGCTGTGGAGTTCGGGCTTCATCGGAGCCGAACTCGGTACAGCCGAAGCCCCCGCGCACACTCTGCTGGCCTGGCGTTATGTCGCGGCTGCGGTGCTACTGATCGCCTGGTGCCGATATCGCAGGCTGACCCCCACCTGGCATGCCATCCGAATCCACGCGGTCCTCGGCCTGTTCTGTCAGTTCCTCTACCTCGGTGCCACGATCACCGGGATCGGTATGGGTGTGCCACCGGGAGTCGCCGCATTGATCGCCGCACTTCAGCCGCTGGTCGTCGCGACGGCATCGAGCCGGATCTTCGGCGAACGAGTCGGAGGGCGGCAGAGTCTGGGGCTCGTCGTCGGCATCGCGGGTGTCTCGCTGGTGGTGCTGGGGGATATGTCCGGTGCCGACCTCGCCTGGCCCGTCTACCTACTACCGGCGGCCGGGATGCTGGCTCTGTCGATGGGCACGATCGGTCAACGAGTGCTGGCACCGAAGGAACCGATCGCACTGTCGATGGCCATCCAATGTTCCATCAGTGCAGTCGGTTTCATGACGTGGAGCGCGTTGGCCGGTGATGTCGCACCGCCCATGACGACGGGCTTCTGGGCGGCCGTGGCGTGGACGGTCGTGCTCTCGACCTTCGGTGCGTACGGCGCGTACCTGTTCGTGGTGCGTCGCAACGGGCCCACCCGCGCCAGCGTGTTGCTCTACCTGACCCCGCCGACGACGATGGTGTGGGCCTGGATCATGTTCGGCGACGCGATCACCTGGCTCGGACTCGGTGGGCTGGTGATCTCCGCAGTCGGTGTGGCCGCCTATGTGAGCGGAACGTCAACCCCTGCTACGAGCCCGGAATGGAGCCTGCGGAACGACCAAAAACCGGTCACGCACCTGCGAGCGCAGTGAGCATCGTGTCCAATTCGGCGAATGTGACGAAATAGTGGGGAGATGCACGAACGACCGCGTCGAGCCCCCGGCCGGTCATGTCCAGGCGGGTCGAGCTGCGATGGCTGACGGTCACGGTCACCCCGCGCTCCCCGAGTCGGTCGCGCACGGCCACGGGATCTTCGCCGTCCACGGTGAACGAGACGATGCCGTTCTTGCGGTCACCGAGGTCGTGCACGGTCACTCCGGGGATCTTCCGGAGCCCGGCCCGCAGGTATTCGGCACGTTCGACAACGGCCTCCTCGACCTGGTCGACGCCGAGCTCGAGGAGATAGTCGACGGCCGCCCCGAGCGCGAGCCTGGCCGCGATGTCGCATTCCCAGAACTCGAATCGCGTGGCATCGTCGGCCATTCGGTACGTCTGTCGGTCGACCCATTGAGCGCTGTGCAGGTCGAGGGCCGGCGGATGCAGTGTCGACGCCAATCCCGGTCGCAGGTAGAGGAAGCCGGTTCCGCGGGGGCCGCGCAGCCATTTGCGGCCGGTGGCCGAGAGAGCATCGACTCCCAATTTCTCGACGTCGATGCGCATCTGCCCGATGGACTGGCAGGCGTCGAGCAGGACCAGTGCGCCGTGGCGGTGCGCGAGATCGGCGACAGCACGGGCAGGATTGATCAGACCGCCGTTGGTGGGGGCGTGCACCACCGAGACCAGTTTCACCCGGTCGTCGAGCATCGATTCGAGTGCGTGCACGTCGATGCGTCCCGATTCGTCACTCGGGACGATCTCCACCGTTGCGCCGGTGACCTCGGCGCGGTGGAGGGCGGAGATCGCGTTGCTGGCGTACTCGGCCTCGCCCAGCAGTATTCGATCACCGGGGGACAGCGGCACCGAGTAGAAGAAGTCTGTCCAGGCCCTGGTCGCAGAATCGCTCAGTGCGATGCTCGCTGCCGGGGCTCCGATCAAGGTTCCGATCGAGGTCTTGACCGCGGCGAGATCGTCGAGTCGTTCGTTCGCGGCCCGGTACCCACCGATTTCCGCTTCCCGGCGCAGGTGTTCGATCGCGGTATCGAGGACGACGGTCGGAGGTAGAGACGATCCGGCGCTGTCGAGAAAGACCCGGCCCGACGCACCGGGGGTGTCGCGTCGAATGCGGTCGTGATCGAGCATCGGTCGTCCTTTCGATAGCGAACTCTCGGGCACCAGAGTTCCACAATCGGTAGCCTCGATCAGACGAGGGATCGCGGCGTTTTCGATCCCCGCGGCTGGGTACGTACTCCGAGCGGAGAACGTGTTGAGTGCGGAAAGAAGGAATGAGTGTCGTCCAACGAGAAGTCTCTCGGGCTGAGCTCGCGCCCAGCAGCAGAGGCATATGTATCGAAGGTGTGTTTCAAGCTGGGGCCACCGGCTCTCATCGGTGCCGAACTCGAGTGGCTCACCGCCCTCGAGGACGGAACGCGTCCGACCCTCCCAGCTCTGGCCGCTGCGCTCGGTGTTCACTCCCCGCGCAGTATCGATCCCGAGTCACCCGCCCTGTCGTTGCCGGGTGGCAGCATCGTCACCGTCGAACCCGGCGGTCAGGTCGAATTGTCCAGTTCGCCTTATCTATCCGTTTCCCAACTCGCACCGATGCTCGACGCCGATGCGCGGTTGCTACGGGACATTCTCGGTAAGGCCGGCATCGATATCGCGTCCGTTCCGGCCGATACTGCTCGGGCACCCGAACGTCTCCTCGTGCTACCGCGGTACTGCGCGATGGAGAATCGGTTCACCACCATCGGCCCCTTCGGAAAGCTGATGATGTGCAACACCGCAGCGGCTCAAGTGAGCGTCGACGCGGGTCGTGATCGTGCCGAGGTCGCCGCGCGCTGGCACATGCTCCACGTCATCGGTCCTGCCTTCGTGGCTGCGTTCGCTCGATCTCCCGAACTTTCCGGTGCACCCGCGGGACGCTGGGCATCCCAGCGGATGCGGACCTGGCTCGAACTCGATTCCAGCAGAACGGATTCGAGCAGAACGTCGGCGCCCAACACCGGCGACCCGATCACCGACTACGCACGGTGGGCGCTCGACGTTCCGTTGCTCTGCATCCAGGGCGTCACGCAGAACTGGGAAGCGCCGCCCGGCACCACGTTCGCGCAATGGGTGGACGATCCCGGCATCGTCGGACGCCCGCCGACCTACAGCGATCTGGACTATCACCTGACCACCCTGTTCCCTCAGGTGCGCGCCTGCGGGCACTTCGAGATTCGCTATCTCGACGCGCAGCCGGACGGGCAGTGGGTGGTTCCGGCGGCGGCGTTCGAGGCGCTGCTGTCCACATCCGAACTTGTGGCCCGAGCCACCGAGATCGGCGGCGGTACGGCGGGACGGTGGCTCGACGCGGCCCGCGTCGGGCTGGCAGATCGCGAGCTCCGCACAGCCGCAACCGAATTGCTCGATCTCGCAGCGGAGGTCGGTGGCGAGTTCTCCGACCACCTGTCGGCAGCGTCTCGACGATGCAGTGCCGGCGAGCCGCCCAGCGAACTCGACACGGCGGCACGGGAACTTCGGACTCGAAAGGAATCGGTGTGAGCGCCGAACAACTCAGGAACAGGATAGAAACCGTACTCACGCGCAGCCGAGCCCGCAGTGCGGCGCTCACCGATTGCGTGGACGAGACCGAATTGATGTCGCAGCATTCGCCGTTGATGAGCCCGCTGGTCTGGGATCTCGCCCATATCGGTAGCCAGGAAGAGCTCTGGCTCGTCCGCGATGTCGGTGGACGGGATCCGGTGCGTCCCGACATCGACGAGCTGTACGACGCCTTCAAGCACTCTCGTTCCTCGCGTACGTCGCTTCCGCTGCTCACTCCGGACGAGGCGCGCGTCTACGTCCAGACCGTCCGTGACAAGGCCTGGGATGTACTCGACCACAGCACTTTCGAGGGTAGGCCGGTCGAGAAACATGGCTTCGCGTTCGGCATGATCGCCCAGCACGAGCAGCAACACGACGAGACCATGCTCGCGACCCATCAACTGCGTTCGGGACCTGCGGTTCTGACCGCTCCTGCGCCTCCCAGTTCGGCCACACCGGTGTCGGGCGAGGCCGTCATCGCCGGTGGATCGTTCTCGATGGGGACCTCGCTCGATCCGTGGGCTCTCGACAACGAGCGACCGGCCCACACGGTGCACGTGCCGACGTTCGCCATCGACCGAGCCCCGATCACCAACGCGCAGTTCATGGACTTCATTGCCGACGGCGGTTACGAACGCCGCGAGCTGTGGACCGACAAGGGGTGGCAGCATCGCGTCGACGCGAACCTGACCGCGCCGCAGTTCTGGGAGTCCGACTCCGACGGCACCTGGTGGCGTCGGAGTTTCGGAGTGCGCCGTCCGGTGCGACCGCATCAGCCCGTCGTGCACGTGTGCTGGTTCGAAGCCGACGCCTACGCGCGGTGGGCAGGCAAGCGTCTGCCGACGGAGGCGGAGTGGGAGAAAGCTGCGCGATTCGACGCCGAGACCCGCACCAGCAACGCCTACCCGTGGGGCGACGCCGAACCCACTGCGGTACATGCCAATTTGAATCAACGGCATCTGGAACCGGCAGACGTCGGCGCGTATCCCGACGGTGCCTCTGCAGCAGGCGTGCACCAACTCATCGGTGACGTGTGGGAGTGGACCTCCTCCGATTTCGAGCCGTACCCCGGCTTCGAGGCCTTCCCGTACGCCGAGTACTCCGAGGTGTTTCTCCGTGGCGACTACAAGGTGTTGCGCGGCGGGTCGTTCGGCACCGACGAGGTGGCGTGCCGGGGCACGTTCCGTAACTGGGACCACCCGATCCGCCGCCAGATCTTCAGTGGGTTCCGGTTGGCCCGAGACGTCGAGCCCAGCTGAATGTGCCGTCATCTCGGGTATCTCGGCCCCCGCACGTCCGTCGGGGGAGTGCTCACAGACGGTGAGCACAGTCTGCGTGTGCAGGCGTATGCCCCCAGCGACATGCGCGGCGGCGGCACCATCAATGCCGACGGATTCGGTGTCGCGTGGTGGGACGGCGACGCAGCCGCGCACAGCTACCGCAATCCCATGCCCATCTGGACCGATCCGGCGGTGGACGATGTTCTGCCGCAGATCGATTCGACGTCGGTGATCGCGGCGGTGCGATCGGGGACCGTGGGAATGCCGGTGGAGCGCACCGCCTGCGCTCCCTTCACCGACGGCCGTTGGGCGTTCAGCCACAACGGTGTGGTGTTCGGTTGGCCGCAGTCGATGGCCGACCTGTGGTCGGAGGTGCCGCCCGTCGACGCGCTCGCATTACCTGCGCCGACCGATGCCGCCGCTCTGTGGGTCGTGCTGCAGAACCTGCTGCGCACCCACGATCCCGAGTCGGCACTGCGCATGCTGGTCCGCAGGGTTCTCGCAACCTCGTCCAAGGCGCGCTTGAATTTTCTGCTGTCGGACGGCCAGAGCATGTACGCCACGGCGGTGCATCATTCGCTGTCGGTTCTGCGGACCGAGGATTCGGTGACGATCGCCTCCGAACCCCTCGACGATCGACCCGACTGGATTTTCATCGACGACCGACGCATGGTCGTCGCCACGACAACCGATCTCACCATTTCCAGCCTGGAATCATAAAGGAGCGTCATGAGCACGGTGGACGTACATCTGGCCGACACAGCATTGCTCGACGAGTTGCGTAAGGACGTGCGGGACGGTCTCACTGCCGACCCGAAGTGGCTCTCGCCCAAGTACTTCTACGACGCGCTGGGCAGCGAGCTCTTCGAGCAGATCACGGTGCTGCCGGAGTACTACCCGACGCGTACCGAGCGCGCCCTCCTCGAGGAGCACGCCCTGGACGTCGCCGAAGCAACCGGATCGACGATGTTGATCGAGCTGGGCTCCGGCTCGTCGGAGAAAACGAAAATCCTGCTCTCCGCCGGGGTGAAGCATGGATCGCTCGAAACCTATGTACCGCAGGATGTATCCGTCACGGCCCTCGAGGGTGCCATCGAGCAGATCTCGCACGAGTTCCCGGCGCTCGAGGTGCGCGGCATCGTCAGCGATTTCACCGACACGCTGCACAATCTGCCCAGCGGCCAGGCACGGACGATCGCATTCCTGGGCGGAACGCTCGGCAACCTGATCCCCGAGGAACGCCGGGAGTTTCTCGGAGCCATCGCCGACGCCCTGGATCCGGGCGAGTATCTGTTGCTCGGTGTCGGTCTGGTGATCGATCCGAAGGTTCTCGTTCCGGCCTACGACGACGCCGCCGGCGTGACTGCGAAGTTCAACCGAAACGTGTTGTCGGTGATCAACTCTCGCCTGGGCGGCAACTTCGATCCCGATGCCTTCGAGCATGTCGCGCTGTGGAATGCCGAGCAGGAGTGGATCGAGATGCGGCTACGCGCAAACGCGCCGCAGGAGGTGTACCTCGCCGACCTCGATCTGCAGGTGCACTTCGACGCCGGTGAGGACCTCCGCACCGAGATCTCGGCGAAATTCCGGCCGGAGGGCATCACCGAGGAACTCGCGGCGGCGGGATTCGGCGTCGACCATCTCTGGTCCGACGCCGATTCCCGCTTCGCACTCATTCTTGCGCGGAAGGACGGGTAGCGGATCCACCGGAGTGGGCACCAGTGCACACAACGATCGCCGATCGACGGAATCCCGTCGATCGGCGTCGATAGGGTGCAACCCTGCCCGCTGCAGCCGCGTATTCACGGGAGTCGACGGTCGGTCGCTGCGATCGACTTCCGGCGACACCGCACCACGGTGATGATTTCGTCCACGACGCGATCGAGGTCGGCAAGCGCTGTGGCCGCCGAGTAGCGCAGCACCAACCATCCATCGAGCACCAACTCGTTCTGGCGTCGACGATCGTTGTTGAACGTGGCGGGATCCGTGTGGAACTCTCGGCCATCGATTTCGACGATGACTCGTGCGGAAAAGTCGACCAAGTCGCCGTAGAACTTCCCGACGCGCGCATTGATCTCCATCGTGAAGTTGCGGGCTGTCAACGCCCGCGCTACTACGCGCTCCGGCTCTGATCGTGTTCTCGGGCAGCACGTTCGAAGCTGCTTCCGGACGGAAGCCATCCCGTGCATTCCCTTCGACGTGTCACACAGTGCGGCAACCCGTCGCCACGGCAGATGATGGTCGATGGCGTCGTCGAAGAATTTCTCGAGATCGGGCGTCGACAACGAGGTCGCGACGTCGACGAATGTCTGCTCCAGCGACACCACTCGCAGGCCTCGGTGGAGCTGGACCTCGACGAGGCGTCGGCGATGAACTCGAACCCACGGCACCGATCTCGACTGGACGTTCGGGGCCACCGTGACGGAGACGAGTCGCGGTTCGTAGTCGATCAGTCCCCACAACCAGGCCGCACTGTCGTGGCTCAGCACGGCGTCCGGTTTCCACAGAAGCGCACCGGTGCACAGTCCGAGGTAGTCCGGTTTCTCCGTCGCGTAGACCTTCGGCAGTAGGCACACGAGCTCTCCCGACTGCGATCGTCTCGAAATGGCGCTCGTACTGAGCCCTTGCGCCATCAACTGCTGCACCGTGTAAACCCCCATTGGTACACCGTTGCGGCTGGGGAGCCCGTGCAACAGTGGCAATCTCGCAATTGTGGATAACTCGATGACGTTATCCACAGGCAGTGCCCGGCAGAGTGGGCACCAGTGCACGCTACGGACGCCGATCGATGGAATCCCGTCGATCGGCGTCGGTAGTGTGCAACCCTGCTCGGCCGTCGTCGCCCAGCAATGGCGACATCGGGTTCAGGCATCCGCCAACGCGACCACCGGCGAAATTCGATTCGCCCGTCGTGCCGGAGTCAGTGAGGCCCCGAGTGCGAGGAGGCCACCGCACAGCACGGTTCCGGCGATGACGGCCCACGGCAGAGTGGGGGCCGTGAGTCCGCGTGAATCCAGTGAGCCGAGCAGCGATTGTGCTGCGGCCCAGCCGTATCCGATGCCGAGGATCAGCCCGAAGCCCATCGAGGCGACCACCATCTGGCTGCTCTCCGAGACGATCATCGACCGAATCTGCCTGCGGGTGAATCCGAGTGCACGCAACAGACCGATCTCTCGGGTGCGCTGCAGAATGCTCAGCAGCAGGTTGTTCACCATCCCGACTGCCGCGATCACAGCCGAGAAGCCGATGAGTCCGGTCATGATTCCCACTGTCACGGTGAGGACCTGGTCGACGGAGGCTTCGTCGAACTCGTTGACGAGCATCGCCCGGTAGCTGTACATCGCGACCGCGAACGTGGTCACCAGCGTCACCCCGATCAGCAATCCCACCGCGGTGCGGGTGCTGCGATCCGGATAGCGAATTGCGTTGGCCGAGGCCAATTTTGCTGCAGGTCCGCGTCCGAACAGTTTCCCGACCAGCCTCAGCGTCGCGGGCAGAATTCGATAGGCGCCGACCATGATGCCGGTGAATGATGCGACACCGCCGAGGAACGCGACCAGCACACCCGTCGGGTTCACCATCCCGATCAGGATTCCGAGCCCGAGCAGTGCCACTCCGCCGGCGATCAGCACGATTGACATGCCCGTCCTGATTCGACGCGACCGCGGAGCCTCCACTCCCGTGTCCACGGCACCCCCGGTTGCCTGAACAGGAGTCACGTCCAGCACCTTTCGAGACCCGACGTAGGACGCGAGGGTCGTCGTCAGTACCACGATGACCACCGGCAGAATCACCAGCGGTTGGACGGACGTGTACTGCACGTCCGGCAGCTGACCGGCCGAGACCGCAACGGCCCGGGCCAGATGACTGGCTCCGACACCGAGAACCGAACCGACTGCACCACCGAACAATCCGACGAGAAAGCCTTCCCTGGCCACCGATCGACGCAGGTCACGCGCCCGTGCACCCAGTAAGCGCAGAAGAGCGATGGTGCGGGTGCGGCCCGCGACGATCGTCGCGAACGTGTTCGAGGTGACCACCGCCGCGACATACAGTGCCAGACCGATGAATACCAGCGCCACGCTGTACAGCGCAGTGACGGCAGCACCGTCGGTATCCCCGAAGATATCGACCAGAAAGGCAGTTGCCTGAATCAAGACCACACCGAAGAACGACGCGAGCGAGGTCACCAGCAGACTGGCGCCGTGTTCCTTCGAAGCCTGAGCCGACGTCAACCCACTCATCGGACGCTCTCCATTCCCAGCATGTAGCTCGAAATCTGTTCTGCACTCGAACGTCCCAGTTCGTTGACGATGTGACCGTCGGCCAGGAAGACGATGCGATCGGCGTAGCTGGCCGCGATGGGGTCGTGGGTGACCATCACGATCGACTGGCCGTACTCGCGCACCGCCGCGGCGAGTAGGCCGAGAACCTCACGGCCGGTGCGGGAATCGAGGTTGCCGGTGGGTTCGTCTGCGAAGATCAGATGTGGACGGGTCCCCAGCGCGCGGGCGATCGCGACGCGCTGCTGCTGCCCACCCGAGAGCTGATGCGGTCGGTGGTTCACCCGCGACTGCAACCCCAGAGTGTCGATGAGCTGCTCGATCCAGGCCGCCTCCTCGGCGGTGGGTGCGCGGCCGTCGAGCTCGAACGGCAGCAGGATGTTGCCCCGAACATCGAGGGTGGGAACGAGATTGAAGGACTGGAAGATGAAGCCGACCTGCTTGCGCCGCAGCGTGGTCAGTGCGTCGTCGTTGGCCGAGGTGATGTCTGCACCGGCCAGCATCAGATGACCCGAGCTGGCGTTGTCCAATCCCGCCATGACGTGCATGAGGGTCGATTTGCCGGAACCGGACGGTCCCATGATGGCGGTGAACTGGCCACCGTGAATGTCGAGAGAGACGTTGTCGAGGGCGCTCACCGGATTGGTCGAGTCGCCGAAATGTTTGCTGACTTGGAATGCCCGGGCAACAGGGCCTGCTGTGATCGTCATGCCCACAACGCTATGAACTCAGCGGCCCCGAGTAATCAGGCGCGAGTCTCTGCGTCGTACATCTACAGGATGACTTCGGTGTCAGTCCCAAGCAGGTCAAGGCGAGTTGAGTCCGTGCTCGAATGCGTAGACCACCAACTGCACTCTGTCACGCAGGTGCAGCTTGGCGAAGATGCGACTGATGTGCGTTTTCACCGTCGCCTCGCTGAGGAATTCCATCTCGGCGATCTCGGAGTTGCTCAGCCCGCGGGCGGTCAGTCGGAAGAGTTCCTTCTCCCGCGCCGTGAGGGTGGCGAACTCGGCCGGCACCTTCGGCACCACCGGTGTCGGCGTGAAATGCGCCAGCAGACCCGTCGTCGCCGACGCGGCGATCACCGAGTTGCCTGCATGAACCGTCCGGATCGCAGCCAGCAGAAATTCCGGGTCCGCATCCTTGAGTACGAATCCACTTGCGCCCGAACGAATCGCTCGCGCCGCACTCTCGTCGAGGTCGAACGTCGTCAGGACCAGAATCCGTGGGGGAGTATCGGATCCGGCCACGATCTGCTCGGTCGCGGCGATACCGTCGAGCACAGGCATCCGAACGTCCATGAGCATCACGTCGGGACGTGCCGACGCGGCGAGCTCGACGGCTTCCTTCCCGTTGCCCGCCTCACCGACGAACTCCAGATCGGGCTGCGAGGAGATGAGCATGCGAATGCCCGCGCGGAACAACTGCTGATCGTCGACCAGCGCTACCTTGATTCGATCGGACATCAGCTGATTCCCTTCGTGGACGAGCCGGCCGCAGGAAGCCAGGCTGTCACTGTCCACGACGACCCGTCGCCGGACGCGGTGCACATGCCACCGGCGAGGCTGGCGCGTTCTTTCATACCGGCGATTCCGTGGCCGCCTGATTCGGACGTCGAACGCGCCGAGGGCACGCTGTTGCGCACCGTCAGTTCGATGCCGGCAGAGTCGGATTCGATGGTGACGGTGACCGGCTTGTCGGGGTCGCCGTGACGTAGGGCATTGGTCAGCGATTCCTGCGCGATCCGGTAGAGCGCCAGGTGCGCACCGGCACCCAACGACACCGAATCGGTGTCGATCGACGAGTCGATGGTCAGGCCGGTGGCGCGCACTTGGTCGAACAGACGCTCGAGATCGTCGGGTGTGGGGTTCGGGAGATCGCCCTGACTGTGGCGCAGCTGTCCGAGCAACACCCGAACGTCGGACAGCGCCTCGCGCGCGGTGTCGGAGATGGTCGTCAGGGCAGTGTCGACGGCAGCGGGGTCGACGGCGCGGACATAGCGTGCACCGTCGGCCTGCGCGATCACCACGGCGAGCGAATGCGCCACGATGTCGTGCATGTCGCGGGCAATTCTGTTGCGCTCCTGCTCGATTGCCACTTCGTGTTCGGCGCGGGCCTGATGTACTTCCGCGAGCTCGCGCGCGTGTGCGGATTCGATGGCGGTGCGCCGGGCATAGGCCAAGCGACCCAGGGCCCAGGACAACCCGAGCATCGCCCACAGGCCGACGAGGAGGAAGGCGAACTGTAGGAGTCGGGGTTCCTGGTAGCCCTCCTCCGTGGCCGGGCCGAACGGATTGCCGTCCACGAACGCCAGGTACAGAGCCGCTATCACGCCACCGGCGACGGCCGACGCGAGCCCGAGGCGTCGAAGCACGTTGTCGCCGTACGCGGCCGAGCAGTACAGAATCGCGAAGATTGCGATGTCTGCAGAGAGGGGGAGTACCCCGCTGACCATCTGCACGACGGCCAGCACCCAGGCCAGTGCCAACGACAGTAGCGGTGACCGTCGCCGAACCGCCAGCGCGACGCCGAAACCGACCAGGACGCCGAAGCCGGCGGAACCGTAGGGACCGTACAGCGTGGACGACGTCATGAGCAGAACGAAGACGACGGCGTAGGCGACGTCGAGCACCTGCCGTGAGATCGAACGCTTGCGCAGCACTCGATCAGCCTACGTGGATCAGTTGGTGCGGCGACGAGCCTTCTCGAGCGCGGCCAGAGTCGACAGGACCGTGGTGCGCTGCCGTTCGAGATCCTTCATGCGCGCACGTGCCGGCAGGCCCTGCACGCCGTCGAGCGCGCTGATCTGCTCGTCGACGGAGGTGAGCTGGCCGAGCAACTTCTGCACACGGGACTGCAGTTCGATCGCATCGATCCCGGTGACGCCGGCCTGCGACTTCTTCGTCGGTGCCTTCGCAGGCGTTCCGGACGTCGTGGAGGCCGGTGCGTTGCCCGCGGCAGCGGCCCTGGGGCGCAAGGCTTTGCGGACGGCGGCCGGATCGGGCAGCTTCTCGAGCCGAATGCGGTTGAGCACCTCACGCGCATCCCGAGCGGTGACGCGGTACTCGCGCTCCTCCTCGTCCTCGGACGCCAGCGTCCCGCCCAGGGGCCGCAGGCCGTACATCCCGATGAAGTGCTTGGCCTCGTCGATGACGGCTTCCTTCTCGCGGCACAGACCACAGCGCGGCTCGTTTCGGAAGTCCTCGACGCTGTCGGTGCTACCGCACCAGACGCACCCGCCCGGCGTCCATCGGGCAATTCTGACCGTAGTAGTTCCAGCCGGGCCGTGGGGAGAGTCTGCGTCGATCACGACGAGTCATCTTAGGTGACAACGAAACCCGCCCCGCACACCCCCGTCTCGCGAGCTGCAGGTTCCGGTCACGGACGTGACGTAGTTCATGCAGAGCGGACGGAGAGCGGGCGGGGCGGGGTGAAACAGACCTGAAGGTCGGGAGTGGAGCCTGCGGAGTGACCCGAAAAGGCTATGCGCTGCCGTTGAACAAGCTTGTGACGGAGCCGTTTTCGAAGACCTCGCGGATGGTGCGAGCCAGCAGCGGCGCGATCGAGAGCTCGGTCAGCGTTTCGAAGCGCTTCTCGTCACTGATCGGCAGGGTGTTGGTGACGACGACTTCCTTGGCACCGCAGTTCGCGAGCCGCTCGGCGGCCGGGTGGGACAGAACTCCGTGGGTGGCGGCGATGACGACGTCACCGGCTCCGGCTTCTTTGAGCACCTTCACGGCACCGGCGATGGTGCCGCCGGTGTCGATCATGTCGTCGATGAGGATGCAGGTGCGGCCTTCGACGTCACCGACGACGCGGTTGGACTTGACCTGGTTGGGCACCAACGGGTCACGCGTCTTGTGGATGAACGCCAGCGGCGCACCGTCGAACGAGTCGGCCCACTTCTCGGCGACGCGTACGCGGCCGGAGTCGGGGGAGACGACGGTGATGTGCTCGAGGCTGTAGGTCGCCCGGATGTGATCGGCGAGCTGGCTGTGTGCGTGCATGTGATCGACGGGTCCGTCGAAGAAGCCCTGGATCTGATCGGTGTGCAGGTCGACGGTGATGATGCGGTCGGCACCGGCGGTCTTGAGCAGGTCAGCGACCAGACGAGCGGAGATGGGCTCGCGTCCCCGGTGCTTCTTGTCCTGACGCGCGTACGGGTAGAACGGCAGGATCGCGGTGATTCGCTTGGCCGATCCGCGCTTGAGCGCGTCGATCATGATGAGCTGTTCCATCAGCCACGTGTTGAGCGGGAACGGATGCGACTGCAGCACGAAGGCGTCCGATCCGCGGACCGACTCCTCGAAGCGAACGAAGATCTCGCCGTTGGCGAAGTCACGCGCGGTCTGCGGGGTGACGTCGATCCCGAGTTCCTTGGCGACCTGCTCGGCCAACTCCGGATGTGCTCGACCAGAAAACAACATCAGGTTCTTCTGGTTGTCGATCCAATTAGGGGTGGTCACTGCTCTTCGCCGTCCTTTTGTTCTTGCCGATCACGATCTGCGAGCGCCGCTGCTTTCGCAGCTTCGGTTCCGGGCCTGTTGTCGATGACCCAGCCTTCGATATTGCGTTGCTTGCCACCGGAGACGGCCAGCGCGCCGGGAGGAACATCGTCCCGAACCACTGTTCCTGCACCGGTGTAAGCGCCGTCGCCCACATGAACGGGAGCGACGAACGTCGAGTCGGAACCGGTCCGCACATGGGATCCGATTTCCGTGCGGCTCTTGTTGACGCCGTCGTAGTTGGCGAAGACGTTGGAGCAGCCGATGTTGCTGTGGTCGCCGATCGTGGCATCGCCGACGTAGGTGAGGTGCGGGACCTTGGTGTTGCGGCCGATCGTCGCGTTCTTGGTCTCGACGTAGGCACCGAGTTTGCCGCTCTCGCCCAGGACCGTGCCGGGACGCAGGTAGGTGAACGGTCCGACGGTGGCATCCGGTCCGATCACGGCCTGCTCGGCGTGGGTGCGCACGACCGACGCGCGCTCGCCGATCTCGACGTCACGCAGGGTCGAGTCCGGTCCGACGACCGCGTCGTCGGCGATGTGGGTCTTGCCGTGGAGCTGGACGCCGGGTTCGATGCGGACGTCCGCGCCGAGGGTGACGTCGATGTCGATCCAGGTGGTCGATGGATCGACGACGGTGACGCCTGCCCGCATGTGTCGTTCGACGATGTGACGGTTCAACACGGAGGTGACGTGCGCCAGCTGGACGCGGTCGTTGACGCCCACCACCAGATCGGGATCGGCGAGCTGGGTGCCGTAGACGGCTTTGCCGTCGGCCTTGCTGATCTTGACGACGTCGGTCAGATACAGCTCGTGCTGGGCGTTCGCGGTGCTGAGTTTGCCCAGGGCGGTACGCAGCGCCACGGCGTCGAACGCGTAGACGCCGGAGTTGACCTCACCGATCAGCACCTGGGCTGGGGTGGCGTCGGCGTGCTCGACGATCTCGGCCACCTCGCCGTCGTCGGTGCGGACGATACGGCCGTAGCCGTTCGCATCGTCCGGGACGAAGGTCAGCACCGTGGCGGCAGCGGGCCTGGGGGCGCTCAGGTGCTCGTCGAGCAGAGCTTTGAGAGTGTGGCCGTCGAGCAGGGGCACGTCGGCGGCGGTGACGAGGATCGTGCCCTCGAAATCGTCGGGCAGTGCGGCCAGGCCGCACTGCACGGCATGTCCGGTGCCGAGCTGACGATCCTGGACTGCGGTGTGAATCGTGCGCCCGAAGGTGGCCGCGAGGTCCTGGACGGCCTCGGTCACTCGTTCGCGATCATGTCCGACGACGGTCACCAGGTGGTCGGGACCCAGGTCGGCGGCCGCGTGGAGGGCATGCGCGAGCATGGTGCGGCCGGCGAGGGGATGCAGAACCTTTGGAGTCTTCGACCGCATTCGGGTACCTGCACCCGCAGCGAGAACGACCACGGCGGTCTGCACAGGCATTGAGCTCCTCAGGCGGTAACGCGAAGACGGTATGCACGAATGATGTTGCTCGCTCCGCCGCCAGGACTCGAACCTGAACTATCTGAACCAAAATCAGAGGTGCTGCCATTACACCACGGCGGATAAACGGCCAGCGGTTTCGCCAGTGGCCGACGAATCGAACGACTCATTCGTTTGCCGCTGCGCTCCCACTGAGCGCAACGATCCTCGCACGCGAGGTGGTGGTGAGTCGAACCGCGATGAAGATTCCGCCCTCCGGGTCGTTCCTGCAGGCTCCACTCCCGCCCTCCGGGTCGTTCCTGCAGGCTCCACTCCCGCAGGGCCAAACGGATGGATCGGACATCGTTAGTGTGGGGGAGGCGTCGAGTCCGGCGTCGAAAATGCAGGGTCGGTAACGGGAGCGGTTTTCGATGACAGGCGCAGCCTCGGAGCAGGAACGCACACCTCGAGTCCGAATGACAGGAACGCAACGGCGCGAGCAGTTGATCGAGGTGGGGCGCACGCTGTTCGCCGAACGCGGGTACGAGGCCGCGTCGGTCGAGGAGATCGCCGGGCGCGCGAACGTGTCCAAGCCGGTCGTCTACGAGCACTTCGGCGGTAAGGAAGGTCTCTACGCCGTCATCGTCGATCGGGAGATGTCGACGCTTCTCGGCATGATCACCAAATCACTCGACCTCAATCGCTCGCGGATTCGCGTCGAACGTGTCGCACTTGCACTACTCACCTACATCGAGGACCGCACCGACGGTTTCCGCATTCTCGTGCGCGATTCCCCTGCGGCTGCCGAGGACGGCAAGTACTCGTCGTTGCTCAACGAGGCCATCGGTCGCGTCGGGCACATGCTGGCCGGGGATTTCTCACGCCGCGGACTCGATCCCGAGTTCGCGCCGATGTACGCCCAGGCGCTGGTCGGAATGGTGTCGATGACGGCACAGTGGTGGCTCGACGTGCGAACACCGTCGAAAGAAGTGGTTGCGGCGCATGTGGTCAACCTGTGCTGGAACGGGCTGACGAATCTGGAGGCCGACCCTCGATTGACCGAGGAATGAGAACTCGGTTTCGTCTCTTCGCGGTTAAAGAGGGGGTATCGTCCCCTTTGTCGGCCATGAGAGCTGTGTCACAGACGGCGTAAGGCTCGATCGGACCGATGCATGTTGGCACGAGACGTAAAGCAAGTCAGTGGTACCGTTCGGGCGTAATTTGCGCAGTGGCAGTTCAGAATTGCGAAGGCGGATCCCATGGTCAGGCAGGCCCGCGCTGAAATAACCCGCGACACCGTGCTCGCGGGCGCAGCGAACGTATTTCTGCGCCTGGGGTACGCGAACGCGAGTCTCAGCGAGATCATCTCTCAGTCCCAGGTCACCAAAGGCGCTCTGTACTTCCACTTCGGTTCCAAGGAAGAGCTCGCACGTGCGGTCATCGACGAGGGCAACGCTCGGCTGACCACTGCGTGCATGCAGTTCAACGACGGTCGCATCCCCGCACTCGAGGCGGCGATCGGCATCTCCTACATCGTCGTCGACCTTTCGGTCAGTGACCCCATGGTCTCGGCCATGCTCCGGCTGAGCCATCAGATCGGCGATTACCGCGGCACCGAAGGCAATGTCATGGCCGGGTGGAGCGATTCGTTCGACAAGCTCGCCGCCAAGGCCATCGCGCAGGGCGACATCGACCCCAACTCGGACTCGCGCACCATCGGTTCGCTCGTACTCGAGATCCTGGCCGGCGTGCACATGGTTGCGGTTGCCACCTCCACCACCGAGGAACTGCCGTCGCGCATGGAGCGTCTCTGGTACTACCTCCTGCCGGCTCTGGTTCCCGCCAACAAGCTGGACTACTTCCGCGAATTCGCGGCGCGTCGAGTCATCCGCTTCGGCCCGTAACTCACGAGTTCTTCGCAACGAAAGCCGCTACGTCGTCGCACAGTCGATCCGGGTATTCACCGTTGATCGCATGTGAGGCGTCGGGATAGAGGTAGGGCCTTGCCGTCGACGAGCCCGGCGTCTCCCGCCTGCCGAGCTGTCGGTGTGCTCCCATAGACTCGGTCACGACTGTGCGTATGCAGCCGTCGCCTCGAATCGCTTCTAGGAGCATTGCTGTTGTCTTCCGATTCTCTGCCTGCCATTTCTCCATCCGGGCCGGCCCCGATCGTTCCCGACGCGGCGCTGCAACTCTCGGGTCTGGCCAGCGTCGCGCTGACGGATTCGTCCATGGTGGCCGTCGCCGATGCGATCGGAACCGCCGAGCACACGCTCATCGGACCGCACTCGGTTCGCCCGTTCGTCGCCGCCGCGATCGCTCAGCACACGCAGTTGTTGATCGTCACCGCCACCGGGCGTGAAGCGGACGATCTCACCGACGAACTGCGTCAGATCCTCGGCGGCGGAGTTGTCATGTTCCCGTCGTGGGAGACGCTTCCGCACGAGCGACTCTCACCGAGCGCCGACACGGTCGGCAAGCGACTGGACGTACTCCGCCGGCTGGCCCGCCCCGGCGACACCGATTACGGCGATCCTCTGCGCGTCATCGTCACCACCGTCCGTTCGCTGGTGCAGCCCATGGCACCCGGTCTCGGCGAGATCGAACCCATCACCCTGAAGGTCGGGCTGGACATCGACTTCGACGGCTTGATCCACCGACTCGTCGAGTTCGGCTACCTACGCGTGGACATGGTCGGCAAGCGCGGCGAGTTCGCCGTCCGCGGCGGCATCCTCGACCTCTTCTCGCCGACGGCAGATCACCCGGTGCGCGTGGAATTCTGGGGCGACGAGATCACCGAGCTCCGAGCGTTCGCGGTCTCCGATCAGCGTTCGTTGCCCGATCACGAGGTCGATCTCGTCATCGCTCCGCCGTGCCGCGAACTGCTTCTCACGCAGGAAGTTCGCGACCGTGCCGCGGTTCTCGCAGCCGACAATGCCGGCGACACCGCGTTGGTCGAGATGCTCGACAAGCTGTCCGCCGGCGTCCCGGTCGAGGGCATGGAGGCGTTGCTGCCGCTGCTGCAGCCGGGTGAATTGCAGTTGCTCGCCGATACCCTTCCCGCGGGAACACACGTGTTGCTCTGCGACCCCGAGCGAATCCGCACGCGCGCAACCGATCTGGTGCGCACGGGCCAGGAGTTCCTCGAAGCATCCTGGACGGCAGCATCGATCGGTGGAGCTGCGCCGCTCGATACCTCGACACTCGACACCTCCAGCCTCGAAGGGGCGTCACTCGATCTCGGTGCCTCGGCCTACCGTTCGCTTCGACAGGTTCGCGAGTCCGCGCAGGTGCACGGCCGGCCGTGGTGGACCATCAGCCCGCTGGCGTCCGGCAATGGCGAAGAAGTCGAGCTCGCCGTCGATTCGGTCCCTGAGGTCCGTGGGTCCGAGGAGGCACTGACGGCCCTGTTCGCCACCCTGCGGGCGCACATCGCCACCGGTGGTCGCGCGGTCATCTCCGTCGCGGGCGCTGGCACCGCCACCCGCATCATCGAACGCCTCGCCGAGGCCGAAGTGCCTGCAGCACATCTCGATTCCGGTGCGGTCCCGGTCGTCGACGTCGTGAACGTCCTGTGCGGATCGTTGCACGACGGTCTGGTGTTTCCCGACGCGAAACTCGTGGTCGTCACCGAGAGCGACCTGACCGGCAACCGCGTGGCCGCAGCGGGCGAGGGACGCAAGCTCCCGGCGAAGCGTCGTAATCAGGTCGATCCGCTCGCCCTCGTCGCCGGCGACAGTGTCGTGCACGATCAGCACGGCATCGGCCGATTCGTCGAGATGGTCGAACGCACCATCGGTGGTGCCCGACGCGAATACCTGGTCGTCGAGTACGCACCCAGCAAGCGTGGCCATCCCGGAGACCGACTCTTCGTCCCGATGGACTCGCTCGATCAGCTCTCGCGTTACGTCGGCGGCGAGCTCCCGTCTCTGAGCAAGCTCGGTGGATCCGACTGGGCCAACACCAAACGCAAGGCGCGCAAGGCAGTTCGCGAGATCGCCGGCGAGCTGGTGCAGCTGTACGCGGCTCGTCAGGCCGCTCCTGGGCACGCCTTCGGACCCGACACCCCGTGGCAGCTCGAGATGGAAGATGCGTTCGGATTCACCGAGACGGTCGACCAGATGACGGCCATCACCGACGTCAAGGCCGACATGGAGAAGGCGGTTCCGATGGACCGCGTCATTCTCGGTGACGTCGGCTACGGCAAGACCGAGATCGCGGTTCGCGCCGCATTCAAGGCGGTGCAGGACGGGAAGCAGGTCGCCGTGCTGGTGCCGACAACGCTTCTGGCGCAACAGCATCTGCAGACTTTCACTGCCCGTATGGCGTCGTTCCCGGTGACCGTCAAGGGGCTCTCGCGCTTCACTCACGGTTCCGAATCCAAAGAGGTCATGGCCGGGCTGGCCGACGGTACGGTCGACATCGTCGTCGGTACGCACCGGTTGTTGCAGACCGGTGTCGCTTGGAAGGACCTCGGATTGGTCATCGTCGACGAGGAGCAGCGCTTCGGCGTCGAGCACAAGGAGCACATCAAGTCGCTTCGAACCCACGTCGACGTCCTGACGATGTCTGCGACTCCGATCCCGCGAACGCTCGAGATGAGCCTGGCCGGCATCCGCGAGATGTCGACCATTCTCACTCCGCCCGAGGAGCGGCACCCGGTGCTCACCTACGTGGGTGCGTACAACGACAAGCAGGTCGCCGCGGCCATCAGGCGTGAGCTGCTGCGTGACGGCCAGGTGTTCTTCGTGCACAACCGAGTCAGCTCGATCGACAAGGCCGCCAAGAAGATTCGCGATCTGGTGCCGGAGGCCAGGGTGGCGACGGCGCACGGTCAGATGAACGAGGAAACACTCGAGCGCACCGTGCAAGGGTTCTGGCAGCGCGAGACCGACGTCCTGGTGTGTACCACCATCATCGAGACGGGCCTCGACATCTCCAACGCCAACACCCTGATCGTGGAGCGGTCCGATTCGCTCGGCCTGTCGCAGTTGCACCAGCTGCGTGGCCGAGTGGGCCGTAGCCGCGAGCGTGGTTACGCGTACTTCCTGTACCCGCCCGAGAAGCCGCTCACCGAAACCGCCTACGACCGACTTGCGACCATCTCGCAGAACTCCGACCTCGGAGCCGGTATGGCCGTGGCGATGAAGGACCTCGAAATCCGCGGTGCCGGAAACGTTCTGGGAGCCGAGCAGTCCGGCCACGTCGCAGGCGTCGGATTCGACCTGTACGTGCGGCTCGTCGGTGAAGCAGTCGAGGCGTACCGCGCGGCCGCCGACGGAAAGCCCATCACCACCGACGAAGCTCCCAAGGAAGTGCGCATCGACCTGCCCGTCGACGCCAACATTCCACCCGACTACGTCACCAGCGATCGGTTGCGCCTCGAGGGTTACCGAAAGCTCGCTGCGGCAGCCGATTCCGAGGGCATCGACGCGGTCATCGAAGAACTCGTCGACCGGTACGGTCCGCTGCCCGAGGAGGTGGGTCGACTGGTCTCCATCGCCAAGCTGCGGCTGATCGCCAAGGAATACGGCCTGACCGACGTCAATGTTGCCGGAACGCAGGTGAAGCTGGCTCCGATGGACCTACCCGATTCCAAGCAGATCCGCCTCAAGCGGCTCTACCCGAGCGCTGCCTACCGGGCGACGACCGGTGTGGTGCAGTTGCCGCTGCCGCGCGTCGAAGGCGGCGGAGTGGGGGCGGCGCGCGTACGCGACGTCGAATTGGTGCAGTTCATCGCCGATCTCATCCTATCCTTGGACGGTAAGCCATCTCGGTCGGTGTTGTTGGAGCAAACAGTGGGGGTGTAGCGGTGACGGTAGTTCTGCTCGACCCTGTTCGGCCCACGCAAGTGCCGGTTGATGCTGTCGAATTCCTCGGCGGTGCAGTGCAATTCACCGAAGAAGTGCCGGTGCGAGTGCGGTGGCTGTTCTCGGGAACCGCTGCGCCCGACGCCGTCGACGCGGTGCTGGTGAGCACCGATCCCGCCAACCCCGACGTCCAGGAACGGATTGCACGCGGAGAACGGGTCATCGCCGGCGAGAAGCTGCCCGGTGACGACCTCATCGCGGCGGTCCGGCTCATGGATCGGCTGCGCACCCTCGGCGGATGGGAAGCGCAGCAGACCCACGAGTCGTTGCGCGGCTACCTGCTGGAAGAAACGTACGAGCTGCTCGACGCGATCGCCGCGGGCAACCTGGTGGACTTGCGCGAAGAACTCGGAGACCTGTTGCTGCAGGTGCTGTTCCATTCCAGAATTGCGCAGGATGCCGCCGAGAACGCGTTCGATGTCGACGACGTCGCCGCAGGACTGGTCGCCAAACTCACCCATCGCAGCCCGCACCTCGGTCGAACGGGTAATGGCCCCATCGACATCGCCGAACAAGAGCGAGCCTGGGAAGAGAAGAAGGCGTCGGAGAAGGCACGCGGATCCTGCGTCGACGGAATCGCCCTGTCTCAGCCGTCACTCGCCCTGGCACAGAAAGTGATCGGACGGGCCACCAAGGCAGGCCTGCCCGACGAGCTGATCCCCGACGGCCTACGCGTCGTACACATCGGGATCGACCACTCACACGGAGGAGACAGTGCCGAGGACCTGCTGAGGCGTCGGGTACTGGATTTCGCTGCGTTGATCCGTAATGCCGAAGCCTCGGCCCGCAACGCAGGCATCGGGCCGGGGGAGATGTCCGCACTCGACTGGATCGAACACTGGGGTCTGCGGGGCTGACATTCCCCGCCGCCGCCCGCCCTCTCTCCGTACCCTCGTCCCTCGGGTTGGGATCAATGTGGGGTTCAGTCGGTCAGAGTGCAACAAAGCCGCATTGATTCACCCACTACTTGCGCCAGAACAAGTGATGAGTGATGCCGCTGCTACTGGGTACGACCTCGTGCTCGAATCTGTCGTTCAACTCGTCGGGTGAATCCCACAGCTTCAGGCCCGAGCCGAATTCGATGGGCGAGACGACGATGTGCATGGTGTCGACGAGATCGGCGTCGAGGAATTCCCGAATACTGGTGACGCCGCCGCCGAGTCGCACGTCCCTACCGTCGGCCGCCTCCTTTGCTTGCTTCAGTACTTCGGAGGGCTCCCCGTCGACAAAGTGAAACGTTGTGTCGGAGAGCGTGATCGAGGGTCGCTCGTGGTGGGTGAGCACAAAGACTGGAGTGTGGAACGGCGGCTCGTCACCCCACCAGCCCTGCCATTCGTGGTCGGTCCACGGTCCGCGTTGGGGTCCGAACTTGTGCCGGCCCATGATCTCGGCACCGATGTTGTTCGCGAAGTCGCGGGCGAAGTAGTCGTCGAGTCCGCGACTATCACCCGAACCGGCGTTTCCAGGGAAGCTGGCGGTGCCGAAGTACCACCCCATCAGGGCCAGATGGTCGAGTCCGAACGGGCTCTCGAAGCTCTGTTCGACCCCCGCAGCGATTCCGTCGCTCGACACGGTGAAGTTCTGTACCCGAACAAGCTGTCCCATGTGTGCTCCCGAAGTCGATGATAGAACGTACGACGTATGGACCGAGCCGACTGTACAAACTCACCGCTCGACCGCGTCAATGGACCACTGCAGCGCCCAGACGTATGCAGTGTGCCATCCACGTGGACCGGGTTTTCGCGTGAATGAACCCTTGCAGAGGTCAGACGTATGCAAGGGTCCATTGACGCGGACGGGGGTGGCGGGGCCCGCCTACTCGAACAGCGTCGAACCCCAGTACTCGGATTCTTCGACGCCGGGTGGGCAGGCGAATACCGCAGACCCGACGTGTTGGATGTATTCGTTCAGTGCGTCCTTGCGCGAGAGTGCCAGTTGCATCGGGACGAATTGGGTCAGTGGGTCGCGGCAGTAGGCGATGAAGAACAGGCCGGCGTCGAGATGGCCGAAGCCGTCGGATCCGTCGGTGAAGTTGTATCCCCGACGCAGGAGTTGGACGCCACCGAGGTTTTCCTTCGACGCCAAGCGCACGTGCGCGGTCTTGTCGATGAAGGTGCCCTCAGGACCTTGGGATTCGAAGTCGAGGGCGTCGAATTCGTCCTTCTGTCCCAGCGGCGCACCGGTTCCCTTGCTGCGTCCGATCACTCGCTCTTGTTCTTTCAGGGTGGTGCGATCCCAGGATTCGATGAGCATGCGGATTCGACGCGCCACGAGGTAGGAGCCGCCGGCCATCCATTCCTGATCGTCGTCGGCAGCAACCCACACGTTGTCGTTCAGCAGTGTCGGGTCCTCGGCCTTGAGGTTGGCCGTTCCGTCCTTGAAGCCGAACAGGTTTCGAGGGGTCGCCTGGGTGGTCGAGGTGGACGAGGTGCGACCGAACCCGAGTTGCGACCACTTGACCGACACGGTGCCGAAGCCGACGCGAGCGAGGTTGCGGATGGCGTGGACGGCCACCTGGGGGTCGTCGGCGCAGGCCTGGATGCACAGGTCTCCGCCGGAGCGTGCGGGATCGAGGTTGTCGGCAGGGAAGTGCTGCAGATCGGCAAGGGACGCTGGCCTTTTCGACGCTAGGTCGAAGCGATCGAACATGCTCGGACCGAAACCGATGGTCAACGTCAGCGACGACGCCGTCAGACCGAGAGCTTCGCCCGTATCGGTGGGTGGGTTGTACTGCCCGCCGTCGACCGCGCCGCCGTCGAACGTCTCCTCGCCGCGAGTGAGACGCTCGGCCATCAGCGTCCACTTCTTCAGCAGCGCAACGAATTCGTTGCGGGAGTCGGTGGTGATGTCGAAGGCGACGAAGTGCATGCGATCCTGTGCCGGGGTGACGATTCCGGCCTGGTGCTCTCCGCGGAATTCGACGACGTCCGATGTCGGCACCTCGGCACCCGACGCCGTTGCGTGTCCCGCGAGTGCGCCGACTCCGACGAGTGCAGCACCGGTCCCGACGGCACCGAAGAGGCGCCGCCGGGAGAAGGTTCCAGTCTTATTGTCCGGCAACGACACCCTGCACCTGGCTCACTTCGGCGGACAATGCGTCGATCTTGTTGGACAGTTCCTGGCGCTGCGGCTCGGTCACGGTGTCGTAGAAGACGAAGCCGTCGCCGTTGCGGTACTTGGCGAGTTCGGCATCGAGTTCGGCGAAGCGTGCGTCGATCGCGGTGCCCAGCTCGGCGTTGCGCTCGTCGAGGATGGGGCGGACGGCGGCGATGGCGGCCTGCGAGCCGTCGACGTTGGCCTGGAAGTCCCACAGGTCGGTGTGCGAGAAGAAGTCCTCTTCGCCGCTGATCTTGGTCTTGGCGACCTCGTCGAGCAATCCCTGTGCGCCGCCTGCCACCTGGATCGGGTCGATGGTGAAGTCTTCGGCCTTGATCTTGTCGGCCAGTTCGGTGATGTCTGCCTGCAACTGATCGGCCATCGCGTTGGTGTCGGGCTGCAAACCCTGCGTCCACAGGTCCTTCTCGATGCGGTGGAAGCCGGTCCATTCGGCCCCGGGCTCCACGTCGGGTTCACGCAGATCGATGCGGGGGTCGAGGTCGTCGGGGAAGCTCTCGGCGACGGGCTCGATACGCTCGTAATAGCTACGCGTGATGGGGAATTGGGTCTTGGCCGCGTCGACGTCTCCGCTCTTGACAGCGGTGACGAACGAGGCAGTAGTGTCCTGCAAGGCATCGATCTGGCTGACGACGTACCGCTTGTACCCGGCTGCGGCCTCGGTGAGGAGTCCGTCCTCGTCCGCGGTGCGGACCGAGTCGCCGGTGACGACGTAATCGGCGCGGATGCCGTCGCCCACCATCCCTGCCTTGCAGGCGGTTTGGTACGTGCCGGGATCGGGCAGGGCGACGATGAGCTGACGCGTCAGGCCGGGTCCGATGTTCTCCACCTCACCCATGACGCGGTCACCCTGGCCGTAGACGTAGAACTCGGTGACCTTGCTGCCGTTGTTGGTGATTTGGAACGTCGAGTTTCCGGTGGTGCCCTCGGAAGCGCCGACGTCGCACGAGGAGTCGGTCGCGGTGACAACAATATCGCCCGACGCGGCCTCGGTGGAGGACTTCTCGGTGCATCCGGCCAGAGCCATCGGCAGAACCGCGACGGCGGCCAGAGCGTAGGTGGTACGACGCATGGTGGTGGTGCCTTTCAGGAGGATTGCAGTGCTGGCTCGGGTGTCGCGGGAACGCGGACCGGGCGGAGGAAGAGGTAGAGGACGATCACGATGTAGAGCACCCACGCGATCGCTTGGAACACAGTGGGTTCGGGCCGGAAGTTGAAGATGCCGGCGAGCACGGTGCCGTACCAGCTCGAGGCGTCGAAGTGTGCGGTGATGTCGAAGGCGACGGTGCTGCCGCCGGGCAGGACTCCACCGATCTGCAGTGCGCGGATGCCGTAGGCGAGGATTCCGGCGGCGACGACGATCAGGAAGATGCCGGTGTACTCGAAGAACACCGCGAAGTTGACGCGCACGGCACCGAAGTAGAGGAATACCGTCAGCACGGCGGCGACGACGATTCCGAGCAGCAGCCCCAGCAGTGGCCACAGGCTGCCGTTGGTGTTCTCGGCGTAGCCGACCATGAGCAACGCGGTTTCGACGCCTTCGCGGCCGACGGCGAAGAACGCCAGCGTCAGGACGGCAGCGGGCCCGACTGTCAGCGCCTTCTCCATGTTCGCCCGCAGTTCTCCGGAGATGTTCTTCGCGGCGGTGCGCATCCACAGCACCATCGCCGTCACGATCACCACAGCGACGAGTGACGCCGCTCCGGCAATGATCTCGGCGGTCAGCCCGGTGACGGTGGACGTGCCGTAGTGGATCACGAAGAAGATGGCGGCGACCATGGCGACGGCAAGGCCTACTCCCAGCCAGACCCACTTGAGCGCGTCGCGGCGATCGGCTTTGACGAGGAACGCGACGAGGATCATCACGACGATGCCGGTCTCGAGCCCTTCGCGCAGTCCGATCAAGCCACTGCCGAACATCTGGGTGGCAATCGACGGCGCTGAGCCTGCGGCGGCGAGAACTGGCATGAATCAGGCTCCTGCGGTGCGTCGAACATTGGTACGCCTTCCCTCGCAAAGGGTAGGCGACCCTCATGCGTGAGGGCTGACCAGAACATACACCCTGCAACCCGGCCCGAATGCGCGTTGACCAGGGGTTATCTCGGTCTTTAGCTTTCTATTACCTTGCGTGTGCAGGATGGAGTGGTGATCTCCCGTATCTGCGTGCTCGCCACAGCGTCGGTCCTTCTCGCGTTGACGGCGTGCGGCACCGGCGAACCCGAGCGCGAGATTCCCGAGGGCATCCCGCCCGGCCCCGGCACCGAAGTACCGGCCATCGATTTCAACGCGCCCGGGCGGACGGCCGATCTGTTGCTCGCCTGGGCCGAACCGCAGACCGAAGCGTTGGGCATTTCGGTGACCGCGTTGGCGTCGTACGGGCACGCGGCGGCGATCATGACCGAGACGGATGCCGATTGCGGAATCGCGTGGACGACGCTCGCCGGAATCGGCTACATCGAAAGTCGGCACGGCACCTACCAGGGTTCGTCGGTCGCGCCCGACGGCCTCGTCGCACCGCCGATCCGCGGAATTCCTCTCGACGGCGGACCGGGCGTCGCCGAAATTCCGGACACCGACGGCGGCGTCATGGACGGTGACACCGAGTTCGACCGGGCCATGGGCCCCATGCAGTTCATTCCCGAGACGTGGAAGAAATGGGGTGTCGACGCCAACGGCGATGGCGTCGCCGATCCCGACAACATCGACGACGCTGCGCTGACCGCGGCTCGATACCTGTGTGCGCGTGGCGGTGATCTGCGGACCGCGCAGGGCTGGGAGACGGCGTTGATGGCCTACAACCTGTCGGGTCAGTATCTGCGGGATGTGCGCGATCGTGCGGCCGCGTACTCGGTGGGCACCAGGCCGTAGGACCTCCATGCATCGCGGACATCACAGGGGAGCGGTTAGTCTTGCACCCGGCACAGTCCGTCGGTACCCGTTTATAGGAGAAGCATTCGTGGCCATCATTGAGCAGGTCGGAGCGCGCGAAATCCTCGATTCTCGTGGCAACCCCACGATCGAGGTCGAGGTCGCATTGGACGACGGGACGTTGAGTCGCGCCGCCGTTCCCTCCGGTGCATCCACCGGCGAGCACGAGGCCGTCGAGCTTCGTGACGGCGGAGACCGCTACGGCGGCAAGGGTGTCGAGAAGGCCGTCAATGCAGTGCTGGACGAGATCGCTCCCGCGGTCATCGGCCTGGACGCCATCGAGCAGCGCACCGTCGACCAGGCTCTGTTGGACCTGGACGGCACGCCCGACAAGTCTCGCCTCGGCGCGAACGCCCTGCTCGGTGTTTCGCTCGCGGTCGCGAAGTCCGCTGCCGAGTCCACCGGACTCGAACTCTTCCGCTACCTCGGTGGCCCCAACGCGCACATCCTCCCCGTTCCGATGATGAACATCATCAACGGTGGCGCGCACGCCGACAGTGGCGTCGACGTGCAGGAATTCATGATCGCCCCCATCGGCGCACCGACCTTCAAAGAGTCGCTGCGCTGGGGTGCGGAGGTCTACCACGCACTCAAGTCCGTGCTCAAGGCCAAGGGCCTGGGCACCGGCCTCGGCGACGAGGGCGGCTTCGCTCCCGACCTCGCCGGCACCAAGGCTGCCCTCGATCTCATCCTCGAGGCCATCGGCAAGACCGGCCTCAAGCCCGGTCAGGACGTTGCGCTCGCTCTCGACGTGGCGGCCACCGAGTTCTACACCGCAGGCACCGGCTACGCCTTCGAGCGTGAGACCAAGTCCGCCGAGGAGATGTCGGCGTTCTACGGCGAGCTCGTCGACGCCTACCCGCTCGTTTCCATCGAGGATCCGCTCGACGAGAACGACTGGGACGGCTGGGTTGCGCTCACCGAGGCCATCGGCGACAAGGTGCAGATCGTCGGCGACGATCTCTTCGTCACCAACCCCGAGCGTCTCGAAGACGGCATCGTCAAGGGTGCGGCCAACGCACTGCTGGTCAAGGTCAACCAGATCGGCACGCTCACCGAGACCCTCGACGCAGTCGATCTCGCGCACCGCAACGGCTACAAGACGATGATGAGCCACCGGTCCGGCGAGACCGAGGACACCACCATCGCTGACCTGGCAGTTGCCGTCGGCAGCGGCCAGATCAAGACCGGTGCTCCGGCTCGAAGCGAGCGCGTGGCCAAGTACAACCAGTTGCTGCGTATCGAAGAAGCTCTGGGCGACGCGGCGCGTTACGCCGGCGAGTTGTCTTTCCCCCGGTTCAATTACGAGGGATAGCGAACAGGCTCGTATGACACGAAGTGGAGAGTGAATGATGGCACGGCGCGGCAGGTCCGGGACCAGTCCAGGTGGACGTGATCCCCGACCCCGTGGCCGTTCCTCCTCTTCGAGTCGGTCCAAGGCCGGGGGCGTCTCGCGTGACGCGAACGCCTCCGGCCGGCAGGCCACCCCGCCGGAACCCTCCGAGCAGGTGCGCGACGCGGTGGTCGGTGGCAAGGCCGCGCCCCGACACGTCGGAGTTCGCCGGCCCAAGATGCCCGAGCGAACGTTCTTCGGACTGTCCACCGGACGAGCCGTCATTCTCGGTGTCGTGGTGTGTGCGCTGGCACTGACGCTGGCAGTACCGCTGCGTACCTACTTTTCGCAACGCAGTGAGCTCGAATCCGTGCTGGCCGAACGGCAGGCGCTGCAAGACGACGTCAGCCGCCTGCAGGTTCAGAAGTCTCAACTCGACGAGCCGTCCCGCATTGCGGCCGACGCTCGCGAACGTCTGCGTTTCGTCATGCCGGGAGAGACGCCCTATCAGGTGCAGCTGCCCGGCGACTACTCGCCGAGCTCCGAGGACCTCGCAGTGGACAACACTCCGAAGGGACCGTGGTACACGGAATTGTGGAACACCGCGGTCCAGCCACAGGGATCGGACGAGCCCCCGGAGCCGACGTCCGCACCGATGCCTCTCGTACAGCCAGAACCCGCGCCGGCCGTGCCGCCGGTGCCAGAACCAGAAGGAGGACCGGTCGGGTGAATTCCTCGGCAGTCTCGCAGGAAGATCTCGATGCGGTCGCATCGCAGCTCGGACGTGAACCGCGTGGCGTACTCGAGATCGCGTACCGATCTCCGGACGGCAGGCCTGGTGTGGTGAAAACCGCCCCGAAGCTGCCCGACGGCACGCCTTTTCCCACCCTGTTCTACTTGACGGACCCGCGGCTGACGGCCGAGGCGAGCCGGCAGGAATCGGCCGGCGTGATGCGCGAGATGACCGAACGTCTCGGTACCGACCCGGAATTGGCTGCGGCATACATGCGCGCCCATCAGTCCTATCTGGCCGAGCGTGACGAGATCGAATCTCTCGGAACCGATTTCACCGGTGGTGGCATGCCCGATCGGGTCAAGTGCCTCCATGTGCTGATCGCGCACTCGTTGGCCAAGGGCCCGGGCGTCAACCCGCTGGGTGATGAGTCGGTTGCGTTGGCCGCCGAGAATTCGTTGCGCGGCAAAGCTATTCCGGCCGACTGGCCGACCATCGAAGAACTACGTGCGGAGAAATCATGACCAGGGTTGCAGCAATAGATTGCGGCACCAACTCGATCCGCCTGCTCGTCGCCGACAACAACGGCAAATCCCTCGCCGACGTCGCTCGTGAGATGCGCATCGTGCGACTCGGCCAGGGAGTCGACGCCACCGGAGCATTCGTTCCCGAGGCCATCGAGCGCACCCGGGTGGCGTTGGTCGAATACGCCGAGATCATTCGCAAGACCGGGGCCACCGCAGTGCGCATGGTCGCCACCTCGGCCACACGTGATGCGTCCAATCGCGAGGATTTCTTCTCGATGGTGCGCGAGGTACTCGGCAAAGTCATCCCCGGTGCCGAAGCCGAGGTGATCACCGGCGACGAGGAGGCTCGGTTGTCCTTCGCCGGTGCTGTCGGTGAACTCGACTCTGCTGCAGGACCTTTCCTGGTTGTCGATCTGGGCGGCGGTTCCACCGAGCTCGTACTGGGCGACTCCAAAGGAGTGAAGGCGGCGTTCTCGGCCAACATCGGCTGCGTTCGTCTGACCGAGCGTTTCCTGCATTCCGACCCGCCCACCGCGGACGAGATCAACGGTGCGCGTGAGTACGCCCGCGAGAAGTTGGCGGAGGCGTTCGAGGAAGTGTCGATCGGCGACGCGTCGAGCTGGGTGGGGGTTGCCGGCACGATGACCACCATCGCCGCCATCGCCAAAGAACTACCCGAGTACGACGCAGATGCCGTGCACCTTTCGCGAGTGCCGTTCGATCAGCTCTTCGAGGTGTGCGAGCGACTCATCGGCATGACCCACACGCAGCGAAGTGCGTTGGGCCCCATGCATCCCGGACGGGTCGACGTCATCGGCGGCGGAGCGATTGTGTGCAGTGTGTTGGCCGAGGAGTTCGAGCGACGCGGTGCCGTGAGCTCGTTGACGGTCAGTGAGCACGACATCCTCGACGGCATCGCGATGTCCATCAAGATCTGATCTGCAATTCTGCAGATGCGGTCTGCGGCGATGTAGGTTGCATCACTGCATGATTCGGTGAAACCTTACTGGTGCTGTGGCCCACGTCACGGCTCCCTTCGAGGTGAGGACCACCGATGACGTCACCCGCCGAGCAGATTCCGGCCGATCAGGCGCCGGCCGAGAAAGGTTTGGCGCGCGTCGCGCAGATGCTCGCCAGGGGAACCGAGAAGTGGTTTCCCGACGCCTACATCTTCGCTCTCGTCGGCGTGGTGGTCGTTGCTGTCGCTGCCTTTGCCAACGGGTCGTCTCCGCAGAACGTCGTCGACGCGTTTGGAAACGGCTTCTGGGATCTGACCGCCTTCACCCTGCAGATGGCGATGGTCGTACTCACCGGCTACGTCGTGGCTACATCTCCGCCGGTCGCCAGATTGATCACCCGATTGGCGCAGGTGCCCAAGAGTTCCAGTAGCGCAGTCAGTTTCGTGGCTCTTCTGTCCTGCTCGGTCTCGTTCCTCAACTGGGGGCTATCGCTGGTTTTCGCAGGACTGCTGGCCCGTGCCATCGCGCGGCGTGACGATCTCCGCGTGGACTACCGAGCGCTGGGCGCGGCTGCGTTCATGGGGCTCGGGGCGGTGTGGGCGCTGGGAATGTCGTCCTCGGCTGCGCAGCTGCAGGCGACGGCGAGTTCGCTTCCGGCCACACTGCTTTCGGTGACGGGTGTGTTGGACTTCGGTAAGACCATCTTCACGTGGCAGTCGTTGCTGATGTGCGTGATCATCATCGTGTTGACGGTCGTCATCGCACACGTCTCCGCTCCCAAGGGTGCCGCGATCAAGACTGCCGCAGACATGGAGGTCGATCTCGACGACACCGTCGCTGAGCCCGCTCCGCGTTCGAGGCCGGGTGAGTGGCTCGAATACAGTCGAATTCTGCCCTTGTTCGCGGGAGCCATGACACTGGGATGGCTTGTCTCCCAGTTGTTGACGCTGCCGGTGCTGTCGGTGGTCAGCAGCCTCAACGGGTATCTCTTGGTGTTCCTGATGCTCGGGCTGGTGCTGCACGGAACCCCGCGGCGATTCCTCGATGCAGTGAGTAAAGCGGTCCCCGCGACGGCCGGGATCCTGGTGCAGTTTCCCTTGTACGCGGCGATGGCGGCCATGCTCACCGAGGCGGAGGGACGGGGAGGCGTCACGATCTCCGAGCATCTGGCGACCTTCTTCACCGAGATCGGATCCGGCGGAGGCTTCGCCGTGGTCATCGCGATCTACACCGTTGTACTCGGACTCTTCGTTCCCTCGGGCGGTGGCAAGTGGCTCGTCGAAGCCCCGTACGTGATGCAGTCGGCGACCGACGTGCAGATGAACCTCGGCTGGACCGTCCAGATCTACAACGTGGCCGAGGCGCTGCCGAACTTGATCAACCCGTTCTTCATGCTGCCCTTGCTGGCGGTTCTGGGTCTGCGAGCACGTGATCTGATCGGATTCACGTTCCTGCAGTTCATCTTTCACTTCCCGGTGGTCCTGCTGCTCGTGTGGCTTCTCGGTATGACCTTCGACTTCGTGCCGCCGGTCATCCCGGCGCAGTAGCAGCCCGATATGATCGTCACCGCTGGAGCCAGAGTCCAGCGGTGGCCCCTATAGCCCAATTGGCAGAGGCAGCGGACTTAAAATCCGCACAGTGTCGGTTCGAGTCCGACTGGGGGCACGACTGTTCCGCAGGTCAGGGGCGGTTTAGGACGTGCATGGACGTTCGAACGCTCGTGAGAGTGACACATATTGACACATCTCAGAAAAACTGAGTGTCCCGGACGGTGTCAGATCTATATGCGACCACATGGACGATACCTCGTCAGGCCACTCGATTCGGGCAGAGCTGACACCGCTCGAGGACCCCGTAACGCTTTACTGTCAGCCTATTCTGGCTAAGGAAGAGATCCCTAGGACAAGGTGGGACGGAGTGCCCACTACGTCAGCGATCCCTAGTCTGCTCGGGGCCCTGAGGATGAAGCCGAGGTCGCACGTATTGGGCTCGTGGTCGATGCTTCGAAGTCAATAGTAGATGCTCCGACGCACAGACGATTGGTCGCGAGCGGCTCGTAGTTGAGCTCAGCGAGGTCGTTGCTGGTTCACGAGGACTGGGCATCGGCACCCACGCCGTACAAGTCTTGGCGGAGGGACATCCTCACAATCGGTTCATTGCCTACAGTGAAGATACGGAGCGTTCCTAGCACGCGTTCGGATGGGATCACTACGAACATCCTGAGGGAGCGCAGCTGCACCGGCCGCTGTTAATCAACCCACGCGGCTAGGTATTCAGCAACGTGCCGGCGAAAGAAGCGCGATCGGAGATCATTGCTGGGGCGTCGAAGACGAGCGCCCCATGCTCCTTGCGATCGAACGTTGAGTTCGATCCATTTCGGCTCGACCGATAGGCTGGCCAACCGTGCCTCGAAATCTCGCTCCTCGTCTGTCGAACCGCAGCGCACTATCCAAGTTTGCAATAGTCTGTGGCGTGTCGGGCGGCTCGCTGGCGCTTGTTTCGCTGGTGATAAGCATCCCGATTCAGCCAGGGCAAGGAACCGTTCTTGGTGGCATTGGTGTCTTGGTCGGCGGTGGCCTCGCATATTGGAGCAGTCATCAGAAGCGATTGAGCGATGAAAGGATCGCGACAGCGGCCGATGTTGTTGCGCATCAGCAGTTAGAGCATGCGAAGGCGGCGGCCGCTCAAGCTGTCAGGCACTCAGACGTTCTTATGACTGAACAAGTTGCTGCGCGACATGAGGTCCACCGTCGAGAAGTTGTGCGAGATCTACGTAGCAGGTTCGCACTGGCTGCCGAGCAATTGTCCTCCTCGTCTCCTGTCATTCGTCTCGCGGGGGTTTATGCAATGGTGTCGCTCGCCGATGATTGGTTGCAGATCGAACCTCCTAACTTGCTTGAGCGCCAGGTCTGTGTCGACGTCCTGCGCGCGTATCTGCGCGCGGGAGTGGGCGAGCGGCCTAACGTTGTAACCGAACAGGGTGAGCTGCTTGACGTTGAGCCTGATACCGAGGTTCGCCAAACCATCTTCCGAATTATTACGGATAGAGCGGGCCTTCCCGATACTGACCCCACCTCATGGTCGCAAGTCAACGTGGCTCTCGCTCGTGCAGATTTACGTCTACTTGATTTCGGCAGTACTGAGTTTCACGGCCTCGACCTGGAATCGGCCAAGTTCGCCGGATCAAAGCTCGGTGATGCTATTTTCGACCGGTGTGACTTGACTCAAATGGACGCGAAATATGCCGTTGTCGCCGGTGCAGTATTCCGCAATTGTAATTTGACGAGTGCGAAATTCTCAGGTAGCAGAGGGCTCCGTGCTGTTGATTTCAGTGGATCAACTATGAAATTTGTCAAGATACGAGGCCACATGGGTTCGGCAGTATTCCTTTCGTCAAATCTTGAGTACGCGAGTCTCGATGGGGCGATTCTATGGAACTCGAACTTCCAGAATGCGAATTTGCAATACGCCGACATGGCGGGAACCCGACTCGGTCGGTCCAATTTTACGGGCGCAGATCTGTCATGGGCGAACTTGGAGGCGGCAGATCTTAGCATGTGCAGATTCTCCGAAGCGTGTCTCGATAGTATCTGGTACACGGATGAGACGAAATGGCCTAAAGATTTCGTACCGCCACCCAGTCGCGATGACTCTGCGCCATTCTAGGGTCTCGGTTATATAAAGTGAGGCAAAAATTCTGAGCTGGTACGCGTCGAAAATGTGGAGCTGCGAAGTGACCTGCTAATTTTTGTGCCGTTTGTGGTTGCCAGAATTGAAGCTGTTTGCAGCCTCCAACAGAGCATCTTCCTGCGAATGTGCGTAGACGCTCAGGGTGAATGCTGCGGACGCATGGCCCAACCACGCTGCGATGACAGCGATCGGCACACCCTGCAGATGCATGAGAGTCGCGCAAGTATGTCGGGCGTCGTGCAGACGGACGGACTTCAGGCCCGCTGCTTTAAGGACCTTCTTCCAGCGAAAGGTCAGGAGGTTCGGATGCACGGCCTCACCCGATGGAAGGCGAACTACGTATATCGAGTCGGTGTAGTCGACGCCCAGCAAGAGTTTGTCCTCCGCCTGCTGAGCTTTCGCGGCTTTCAGCGCTGCGGCCAGAGGTTTCGGGAGTGGGAGTCGTCGTTTGGAGCGACGGCTCTTCGGTGTGCCTTCGACTATGCGAGAGCCGACTGCAACTCTGCTGTTCGCAATAGAGACGGTGTTCTTCTTGAAGTCGACGTCGGACCAACGAAGGCCTGCGATCTCACCGCGTCTCAACCCGGAAAGCGCAAGATGCCAAGCGTGAGCCATTGGATCTCTGTCGACATACTTCAGTAGGCGTTCCGCCTCTACCTGCGACAGTGTTTCCATTTCGACGGCCTCGGTCGGCAATCGATCGACCATCGCGGCGACGTTTCGGATTATGCTGCCCTGCTTGAGTTGATCGTCGAGGATCGCCGTCAGCAAGCTCAGCATGTAGTTGACCGTTCGTGCGGACCAGGGCTTTCGAGCTCGACCGTTCGGCAAGGCAAGGCCACCCGCTCGGAGTTTTTTGACCAGGCTGTCGATGTCAGTCTTGGTCAGCTTCTGTACGGGGATGCCGCCAATCTCGGAGATCACGGGCTGCAGGTTGACCCTATGTCCCCGAAGTGACGACTCCTTGAGCTTGTGCTTCGAATCCAGCCACCGCTCGCAGGCGTGAGCAAGAGTGAGCTCGGACGAATGAATGAACGTGCCGTTGGAAACCTTGTTCGTAGTCTCGGCGAGTGCTTGGCGGGCTGCCTGCTCGGTTGCAAATCTGCGCTTGCTCTGCGTTCGATTGACGATCTGTGTCGTCGTTCCGTCGGGGTTCTTGCGCGTTGTAGTTCTGCTACCGGTGTCGACTCTGACCTCGTACCGCACGATTGCACGACCTGTCTTGCGGTCTGTGATCGTCAGCTTGCGAATCTGTGGCGGCAGCTGAGTTCTAGCCATCGTTGTCGTCCTCGCCCATTGCCATCTGTAGATCTGTCATCCGGTGAAACAGCTCTTCTGCGCGTCTGCGCGCGTCCTCGTAGGCCATCTGCATGGTCTCGATGTGCTCCGTTGACTCCCGCGCCGACAAACCAGTTCGCAGCTGTACACGTGCGCGCCGCATCGTGTGAAGGGCCTGAAGCCACTCGCGCGTGACACCAACTCTGTCGTTGTTCGGATCGAACTGTTCCCGCGCCCATATTTCGACGGGCTGTTCTGTCTCCGCATCGGTCCAGTCGGCGGACGGTTTCATCAAGCCTGCCTCGCCGCTGAACCACTGCAAAGCACCGTGTGATTCCTGCTCCAGGCCAGGAAGCACCTCGACTTTGCCTCTGGGGAGATCTGGGAAGACGAGCTGGGCCGGCGAAACTCCAAGAGCTGCAGCAAGAACGAGGAGCTCGGGCACGTCAATGGTCTTCTTTCGCCCTGTCTCCAGATCGGCGACCACCGACCGCGAGATCCCATATCCGATCTCTACGGTGCGATCTGCAAGCTTCGCCGCTGAGAGTGCCGAGTGCTCCTTACCTCGGAGCCGCCGAACTTCACCGGCGACGCGGGCCACTAGCTGTTCAGCCCAAGACTGTGTCATAAGCACGCAGTCTAGCCGATTTCCCGTATGTGTTGTGGCAGCGCTACTGAATTGCTATCTTGTGGTGGAACCACATGGACGGTGCTCGATCGAGTGCGCGATTGTGGTGAAACTACACAATATGCGGAGAGGAAACACCATGTCTCGACGGTTGTATTCGGTCCAGGAAGCGATGGCTCGGACAGGTCTCGGACGCTCCAACCTGTTCAACAAGCTTGCGGCCGGTGAGATTCGCAGCGTCAAGGTCGGTAAGCGCCGACTGATTCCCGACACGGCCATTGATGAATACATCGTCGGACTGGAGGAGGCGGCACGCGTGAGCTCGGGCGTTGCCTGACATGCCTCTCACCGCAGACCCCTACGAACTAGAGACGCCCCCGGCGAGTTCCGGTGTTACGAGCACCGGTGCCGAGGGCGTCCTCGAAATCCCCACCTTGCAGGAAGGAGCTTCGCCCTCGGATGCTAATCGGTCCTGACGCGTCTCACAAGGCGTTTTGCCGCACTCATGCCCTCGCTCTGTGTCGAGATGTTGTCGACTTGAAGCGCGGCTGAGTGGAGGCTGGATTTACCCATGTGTCGGTGAATCCATCTGCGTACACACTGTTTACGCGATTGTCTGCGTCGCGCCGCACTCCTGCGTGGGTGCCGTGTCCCGCTGAAGTCTGCCGCAGTCGCTGTCGCAGCGTCGTTTTCTGGCAGAGCCCGACGTAATACCAGCCTGCCGCCGGCCTGTGCACCCTTTGTAAATCCTCGGAGACCGGCCCCGAGGCACCACCAGCTCGACTGATCATCGAACGGGTGGCGATACCGATTAGCCGCGCGCCCATCGAGGCGCGGGGCTATCGGGCGTGGAGCGGACAACGTGGGTGCGGAAATTGGCTCAGGGGCCATGGGGGGTCCGGAGGGAACGAACGAAGTCCCTTGTCTTTCATACGTCACCACTACGGAGGTACCAGTTGAGTTCTCGACCGATCTGCATTGCTGACATCACAGAGTTTCCTGGCATGGCGAACCGTCATTCAGACCTCGACTTTTCAGTCCTTGCCGCGCTCTTGCTCGTATCCGTTGTGTACGCAAAATCCTCGAACATGCAACCAGGGCAACACACTTGGTTGCTTCGACACGAGCGCATCAGCCCGCCGGTGCAGGCCGATCCCGCTAGCGGTACGGGGGCGTTCCCTGCAAGTCCCATACCTGAATTACCCGCAAAGAGTGCTTCAGATGACTCGCTGGCGACGGATGTCATACGTCCTGCGGTGGTCACACCTCCCATGCACACAAGGGATGTCACTCACACCCGGGATGCATTGGTAGTAAACGCTTCTCTTACCACTATGGCATGTCTGTCACCTTTGGGACGCGACTCACGCATCGCGCCCCTTACCTGTAATTCACCCAACGCTTCTACAGGGTGCGACTCATCCCTCGGTTCCAAGGCGTGCATGACATCCGATTCCCGCTATACCGCCAGTTCGTCCCGTTCATCCATGGAAAGTGAGACCCACCATGCCCGCTGACATCTTTGCGTTCTGCAACCAGAAGGGTGGGGTGGGCAAGACCACCACCGTCTTTCACCTCGCACATGCCGTCGCCCAAGCGGGAAAGCGAGCACTCGTTATCGACGTGGATCCGCAAGGCAACGCCAGCACAGTCCTGACCAAGACTGAGCTCGAGAGCGACGATGTCGGTGTTGCCGACGTACTCGCCGAGTCGTCGAAGGCGACAATCGCCGATGCTGTCGTCCCCACCATCTGGCCTGGCGTAGACCTGGTACCCACGGTGCCGGGAAACGAGTCCCTGGCCTATGTCCGCGATCAATTGGTCGTCGCCGGTGCCGGCCGCGAACGGCGGCTTCGCGACGCAATCGACGTCGTACGAGGGGTGTACGACGTGATCCTCATCGATTGCCCACCTAGTCTCGATCTGCTGACTATCAACGCCCTTGTTGCAGCGCGCGCCGCCATCGTCGTGACTCAGTCCGCGCTGTTCTCGGCCAATGGACTCGCGCGATTGCTGCGCACCATCGATGCAGTCAAGCGCAGCTACAACCCGGGCCTCGACATGCTCGGTGCGATCGTCAACCTTCACGAGATCGCGACGATCAGCGGTCGAGAACAATTGATCGAGATCGCCGCGAGCATCAACGTTCTCGGCGATGCCGTTCCGAAGCGGGTTGTCATCAAAGACTCGATGGAGGCCCAAACCAGTCTGGTCGACTGGGGGACAACGCAATCTCGCAGCCTGTCGACGATCTATCGGGACACTCTTGCGCTGCTCACGAAGGGACACCTGTGATGGCCCGCCCCGAACGTATGAAGAGCGCCCTCGCACGTTCGAGCCCGGTCGATCCGCCGGAGCACGCGCAGCAGCCACCCGACACTCTTTCGTCGGCTGAGACCGTTGCGCAAGCGTCACCGGACAACGCGAAACAGAAGCGGTCGTACTACTTGTACCAGTCCACCGTCGACGATCTTCTCAACGCAGCCGAAGCGTTGTCCGCAACACCTGGCGCGCCGCGGGGCCCGTCGGATCTCGTCAATGCGGCGATCGAAGAGTATTTGGAGTTGTTGCGCAACAGGTTCAACGACGGTGTGCCGTTTCCGCAACGAACGGGCCCTCTCGCACGAGGACCGAGAATCCGATGAGCCGATCGCACTCCACAGCTACCCCGTTGACAACGAAGCCGTCAGACGTCGTTGCGCTTCATCCAGCGATCTTGCAGTGGGCCCTCGCAACGGCCGTTGCGCTGACAGTAGGCATTGCCGGGGCGTCCTTCTGGCTCAGTTTCGCTGTGTTGCGTGATCTCGCGGTGATGGCTGGGATAGGTCCCGGCGAAGCGTGGGTGATTCCAGTGGTGTTGGACGGTGCAATTGTCTCGACAACAGTGACAGCTATTGCGCTGTCGAATCACACGGACAACCGCACGATCAACGGCCGTCGCTTCGTCGTCACGATCTTGCGTGTTGCCGCATCGGCGTCGATTGCGGGTAACTCGTACCACGCAGTGTTGAGTGCGACCTTGCTTCCGGCCGTAGTCTCGGCGGGTATTGCCACCATTGCACCTATTGCGCTCCTCGCGATGACCGAAGTGCTGGCCGTCATACTTCGTGCGCCCCGCGGAGCCGTCAGAGTGGAATTCGCTCCAAGTGCTGCCACAGAGGAGCCGGACTGGGCAGACACCGAGGTCAGCCAAGAAGGCCCCAGCCCGAGCCGGGATGATTCAGAGGGCGAAGACGGCACTCGGGGAGAACACGTCGAGACGGCGGACTCGCCTCGACTGCAAGTAGACGACCTAACGCCGGAAGTTGCGGAAACAGCGCGGCTCCGACACGCCCACCGCGAATGGTCGTGGGCACGAATCGGTAGAGAAACGGACGGCTCCGTTGCATCGACCGCGATGCGCCGATATCGGAAGTGGGAAGAAGTCACCGCAGGGATCGTCGATGGCCACCAGAACGGGCAATCCAAGTTTGATGACAAGCTAGCCACCGAGCGTGACCGCATGTCCGCAGGATAGAAGTGCTACCGCGACAACGAGCCTGGTTGCTTTCCGTCGCTCCCGCGCAATCACCCCAGGCTGTTGATGGCTGTGAGGTGGTCGCGCCCGGTTGGCTCAGTCTGCGTCGAGGCGCGCGCTGCCCTGGGACCACCTCCGGCGGTCTCCGGATTTGAGCTCCGCTGCGCTCCGCACAGCAGAAAGAACAATTTCCTTCGCACATCTGGCTCCGATCGAGCATGCAACACCCTGACCCGTCTTACCCATCCCTGACTCCGCGTTGCTCCGGCCCGATGGGCTCCGAAAACTTTTCAAAGCGCCTGCGGCTGAAAACTTTCCGGATCAGGGCCAGGACGCCGGTCCAGTGCGCCGCCTTCTCTCCTTCGAGCCAGATGACGGCGAAAGAAATTGGCAGAGCGAAAGGGCCGGGGGAGCCGGTTCCGCAACAGAAAGAGAGCCCGACATGCCGCAGAATACTTCCAGCACAGGACGACGGACCACGGCCGCACACAACGCCCGGACCACCGGAATCGTCACCCACACAACCGTTCTGGTCTCCGGACCCCAACAGGCCACTATCACCGCTACCGCCGCAGCCACCGACGAAGCGCAGATGATCGTCGCACTAGGTCACGTCATGATGACCTTCCGCAGCGCCGAAACAGTATCCGCAGTCATCACCGGATTTGCCACCGTCCGGGCCGCACTCGCCGGAGCCGATGGACAAGCCCCCCACCCCGCGCAACCAGGCGCAGAATTCGGGGCCGCCGCGATCTCTGTCCTGTGGCTCGATAGCCCCGAACACACCGCAGTGCCGCATCACCGCTACAGCTCCGAACAACGCCGCACCATCCACTGGGTAGACCTGCACATGGGACCTGTCACCTGGCGCATCACCGACCGCATCGGGTACGACACCCTGATGGCCGAACTCCGACGCGTTCACCGCGCTGCCGTCGGAGTATTTCTCGACGGCAGCCGCTACCGCCGCGACCCCGCCAAACTCCTCGATGTCTTCGACGACGTCTAGTACCACACGTTCGGCCCCAACCCCGGGGCCGAACGTCGTTTATCCACAGGCTGACTCGACACCACAGTTATCCACACCCTCGCCTGATCTGTCTCCGCAGCGAACGCTTTGTTATGGACCTCGTGTGACGCTCGATTAGAAGCAGCTGGCCGGCACGAGCGACAAGGAACCAACGATGATCACCTGGACCGTCACCACACACCCTGAGGACAACCCCGAAATTCTGACCGCAACCGGAGCAGAGCCCAATCTCGAATGCGCGAAACTGGCCGCCGCCGATGCCGTCCGTATCGCCCTCCTCGACGCACGCGAGCACGCATCGTCCGACAACGGAACCCCGCCGTCCTACCTCGTCACACTCGACGGAACCTGTGCCCTCATCATCGGACTCGGAAGCTGCAGGCCCGAGAACTACAACGCCGTCCTCGACAGCCTCGAGCAGTTCGACGGCACCGCACCACCGAACCTTCTCTACATCTGACCCACACCTCCGCAATGACTACGAACGCGGCATAACCAAGCAAAGCGCAACCGGAGTACCGAAGCCAGTTCTCCCGCAACAGACCCGCACATAGAAACGAGGCGAACAGATGACCCCGTTGAGAGCAGTCGAACCCACCGACGACGATCACGCTGATCTGACGGACCATCCGGAGACGGCACCGGAAGCACTGGTCATCTGCGCACTGATGTGGTTGCAGGACACCAACGAGGCCGCCCGCATTGCAGCGTCATTGCAGGCCAACGATTTCCACGATCCCGTTTATCGCGAGCTGTACGGCATCGTGCAGGGGCTGATCATCGACAACCTCCCACACGACCCCGCGAGTGTTCTGGGCGTTCTTGTCCGGTCAGGTGCCAGTGGACACCGCGGTGCACGGCTGCGTCGAACACTGACCGACGTCACCGCAGCGAACGCATGCGGAGCATCGGCAACCGACTACGCCGGCATGGTCCTGTCGGAAAGTTACCGACGTAGCTTCTTCGACGCAGGGATCAGAATTCAGCAGATCGCCGAGGAAGCGCCGGAAGACTTTCTGTTCGACCAGCTCGTCGAAATTGGAAGGGCGCAACGTGAAGCGACGAACCGCCTGAACGCCTTCCGCAGCGGTAGCACACTGTGACGGCGCGGGGAGAGACAGAGTCGGGCGATGTGCGGCGTCGAGCTGCCCTCGCTTCTGTCCGGTTGGCCGCCGCAGATGTCGCGCGTCTCGATACGGACGAAGTCGAGGACCTCGCTGTCGGTCGTGAGATCCATGATGCTCTGTCCGACGGCAACACGCTCAGTGAGGTTGCGCGGTCCATCGGGTACACCGAGGCCGTCGCCTCAGACCTTCTGGGCAAGTTCCGAGAGCTCCGCGAGAGTCTCGCGGCGCGCAACCAAATTCCCCTGTTCTGAGCAACATTCAACGCACACCTCGCATTGCCGCCATGACCCGAAAAGGCCAACACCATGAACTTCACCCGCATCGACACCGACCGAGGGACCCTCTACGGGCCGTCCTTCGCCGGGACGCTGACGCACTTTTTCGGACAGAACCAGCACGTCGAATGGGAATGCCACCAGCTGACCGCCGGATACTCCGGTGGGCGATGCACAGTGTCGACTGCAATCCGAGTGCATTACCGCGGACAGTGGATTGTCGCAGCCAGGTCCTTCGGCTCCCGGACCGTCGACGCGATCCCCGAGTGCGCAATGCGCTTCGGATCGAGTTTCGCTACCGCACCGTTCGATGCACCCAAGTTGCCTCGCTGGGTGTATGAGTGGGCGTATGACCTGCTGGTCTGAATTCACGGTGTAGATCGACCGGTACAGATCGAAAGCGAACTTGCTCCCGCGCGACGGCATTGACGCGGAGCGCTTCCGTGCACTGAGCGACGTTCGGCCCACGTCACGAGCCCGCCACGTGACGACACTTCGACGAGTTGTTAGAAGGTGCTGCGCAGCGCGCCGCACTCCGACCCACCACACGAAAGGAACCCGGCCCGTGCCAGCACAAGCCTGGATCACCCTCATAGTCGGCGTCTTCGCCGTCGTCGGCGTCGCCGGAACCGTCAACCAACGCACCCGAGCGGACAACCGCTCCCAATCCTGGCAACGAATCACCTGGTGCCTCGAACGCACCGTCAGCGACAACCCCGACGAAGTTGCACTCGGCTGGACAGTGTTCGGCACCGTCGCCGCAACTCCCTTCATCGCCAAGACCGACCGCCGCACACTCCGAGCAATTGCCGACCGAGATATTGCGCCCAGCAGCGACGACCTAGCGGAAACCGACGACAACAGCGACAATGGACCTACAACACCCCGCGAGGAGCGCCCATGACCACCACCGAACCACGCCGGGCCTGGACTCCCGAGCAACGCCGGAAGGTCCGCGCGGCAGCCGCAGGAGCCTCGATCAAGCTCCGCGAGTACGACAACGATCCGGTTCCGCAGTGGCTACGCGACGTTGCCGCAGGCAAAGACATTAGGCCGCCGACTGACTGACCACCCCACCAACCCGACAAGGCCCGCCCCCAAGGGACGGGCCTTTGTCGTGCCACGCACGTCGGGAATCGATGCCGTCGACTATGCAGAACGAGTTGCCGCCATGCGTGCGGCAGGCAAATGGAACTCCACTGCGCTCCGTCCTGCCACGGCCCGGACAGCAGAGAGAACATGAAGCCGCCGCTCGCGCGGACGCCGGCGGCTCGCCGCCTGTCAGTGTGCGGCGTTGTACGCCTCTTCGATGTCGGCCGGGATGCGGCCGCGTTCGCTGATTTCGTAGCCCTGGTCGAACGCCCACTGCCGGATCGCCCGCGTCTGCTCGGGATCACGCTTGCCCGATCCGCCGACCGCTGTCGTGGCCGACGCGGCAGCGGGGGTGGGCTTGCGCTTGCGGCCACCGACTCGCGTCGCGTGTCCGACGTAGTAGTCGAGCTTCTTGTGAAACTCGTTCGCGTTCTTCACCTTCAGGTCGATCGAGTACTCGACGCCGTTGATTGCGAATTCGATCGTCTCGCCGGATTCGTCGTCGATAACCGTCCCGTCGATATCGTCCACCAATTGGGTTGTCACTTTTTTGGCCACAGTCGGAGAACCTTTCGTTGATACATTTGCAATGCGCAACCGCATCCGTACCCATGAGCGTAACCAGCGCCAATACCTGCATTCGTCATCGACACAATCAATCGAGCCGCCGCACGTTCGGATTCGATGCTCCGCACTCGACCTGACACGTGCCGCGGCAGTGCCGCCTCCGTCGCATCGCGAAGTTGTCGAACAGATCATAATCATTGCCTTGCAACGGTATTCGACCGCATGACCACGCTCGCACGTCCCCTTCTGAGCCACCCCTACGGTTATCGTGTTGGTCGTACGAGTCCTCCGAGTTTGACATGCAGGGGACCCCGACCAATCCACCCGCGGTCGCCGGCCCCTCTTCGGGGTTGACAGACCACCTTCGTCATGTTGAGCGGGGGCGTCTGGTCCGATCCTTTGGAAGCTACCCCTGTCGTGAACTATTACCAGGCCATCAGAATCTCATAGGCGCGGCCGCGAATGCCGCCGCTGGACATCCTCACGCGAAGCGTTAGGCCACGCAAGGTCTCGCGCTCGCCACCGCAGGAGAGCTTCCAATGCTCATCGAGGAAGCCGAGGGTGTACTCGGACTCATCGCGCACGACAACACCCGCAGGTGGTGCAACCGGCAGCACTGTCGTTTTACGACTGCACGGCGTTCGATCCCGACACCCCGGGTGTCAACCGTCAGCCGCTGCGAGGCGGCCACCTGCCGACAGGCTCGTTGATGAATCCCGTCACCAGACCTCGAAGAGGGCCGCGCACCAAAGATTCGCGGCCCGGCTTCGTGTGAAATACGCACTGGCCTGCGCAGTCAATGGCGTCGCCGAATTCTCGTTTCAGTCCTTCGGTCGAATGATTGTTGCCGAACCGCCGCGTGCCGGTGCTTTTCATGTCGCCAGCTGGCGACGCATTTTGGTCCGGACTTCATTTTCGTGAAGTTTGCAACGTCGGCCGATGAGCCACCTATCCGCAACGGCCCCTCGCGTCCAAGGTCACTTATCCGGAGCGCGATGAATTGGACGAGTAGCGCCCTGCATCGTGTGAGCCGTCTATGCGACCTACTTGACATCAGCCCTCTGCTGTGACCACCATTACAGCATCAAGTGATAGCAGTTATCACTCTATGAGAGGAAGAAATGAAAGTTGCGATCCTGGGACTCGGTGAAGCGGGCACCCTCTACTCGTCGGGCTTTGCGGCAGTAGGTTGGGAGGTAACAGGTTTCGATCCCGCCGATACCGCCGCACCGTCGGACGTCGTTCGTTTCGACGACGTATCGGACGCGGTGGCCGGTGCAGACCTGGTTCTGAGCCTGACCAGCTCGAAGGTGGCCGTGCAGGCTGCGACGGCCGCGGCCCCGCACCTGAGCGCGGGAACGACGTACGCGGACATGAACTCCGCGTCCGCTGCCGTGAAGAATGACGTGGCCGCAGCGGTATCGACCGCCGTCGGCGTCGCGTTCGCCGACGTCGCCGTGGTCGGTTCCGTCCCGGCGCACGGGGCCCGCACTGCACTGGTCGTCAGCGGTTCGGGCTCTGGCACCGCGGCAGAGCACTTTCGCGCGTTGGGTGCTTCGGTCGAAGACATCGGCGGTGCGCCCGGCGATGCGTCACGGCGAAAGTTGTTGCGTAGCAGCTTCATGAAGGGCCTCGGAGCGCTGATCGTCGAATCCACCGAAGCCGGTGCTGCGGCCGGTGCCGAACAGTGGGTACGCGGCCAGATCGCCGCCGAACTGTCGGATGGCTTCGATGCCCTCGATCGACTGCGCGACGGAACCCGCAAGCACGCCGCCCGTCGCGCGGTGGAAGCCGCAGCATCGGTGGAATTGCTCGACGAGCTCGGTGTTCGTCCGGTTCTCGCCGCGGCCGCCGCCGAACTACACGCCTCGTTGGCCGACGCCGACGGACGCGATACCGGCGAACTCGCCGACGCCTACTCGGGGCTACCTGTCGCGAACATCGGCGATGCACGCAAACGAATGGGAATGGTCGACTCGGGAATTCATGCGATGTGGAAAGGTGCTCGTACCGTCGGGCGAGCGCGTACGGTGTGGACGCGAGCGGGAGACAACAAGGCCCTGCAAGCGGCGGTGGCGAAGGTGCTCCCCGGTGAGGTGATCGTCATCAACGGACATGGCGACCTCAACCGTGCCCTGATGGGAGAACTGCTCGCCGAGCGCGCCCGGTCCCGTGGATGTGTCGGCATGGTCATCGACGGCGCTGCGCGCGACATCGATGTACTTGAGGAAATCGGCTTCGGAGTTTGGGCCCGGGCGGTCAATCCGGCGGGCCCGTACAAGGACGGCCCCGGCTACAACGACATCCCCGTCGCGGTCGGAGGAGTCGTCTGCAACCCGGGTGATCTCGTCGTCGCCGATGACGACGGCGTCATCATCGTCCCCGCTGCAGAAGCCTTCGGCAGCCTGGCCGGTGGCCGTGCCGTCGAGGCCGACGAAGCGCAACGCCGCGCAGCAATCATCGCAGCCAGGGCCGCGTCATGATCGCCATCTGGGCGCTGGTGTCGTTCATCGTCGCCATCATCTTCTGGAACGCGGTGCTCAAACGAAACATCGGCGAGGCGATGATCGTCGGGTTCCTTGTGGTCGGTGCGTTCGCCGGCCGGAGCGCACCCGAATACATGTGGCACGGATTCCTCGACTCGATGCAGGAAGAGGTCACCTTCGCCGGACTGGCCTTCATCTTCATGAGCTTCGTACTGGCCAAGACGCCTGTCCTCGACCGCCTCATCGACATTCTGAACACCTTCTTCGGCCGCCTGCGCGGCGGACCGATTTATACCTCGACGGTGGCGGGTGGCATGTTCGGTGCCATCGCGCACGTCGGGGCGTCCGTCACTGCTGCAGTCGGATCCGTCACGGTGCCGTGGATGAAGCGATCCGGCGTCAGTGGCGAACTGTCCGCCACCGTCGTTGCAGGCTGCGCAGGAATGGGTGTGACCTTCCCTTTCAGCGCGACCATGTTCATCCTCGTCGGCTCCACCACCGTCACCGGTTTGATGGAACCCGATGAGATCATCCTTCCCCTTGCTCTTGCCGGATTGTGGTGCCTCGGTTACCGATTGGCACTGAACTACTATCTGGTCCGCAAGAACGGTCTGCAGCCCATCGCCGAGGAAGACCGCATTCCCGCTCGCAAGAGTCTGCGGGCCGGATGGACGTCACTGCTGCTCTTCGTTCCGATCATCATTCCGTTGCTGCTCACCCGCGGTCCGATTGCGGTTCCCATCGCCGAGTACACCGACCTCGTGATGTCCAGCGCGCTCAGCCTCATCACCTGGATCCCGGTCCTGATGATTCTTCTGGTGTTCTTCCTCGGCCGTCGTCATCTGCCGAAGACCGGCCGAGGATGGTGGAAGATTCTCGGCGACACAGCACCTCAGTTCGGCGTCATCGGTGTCACGATCGTGGCGGCGTTCTCCGCCTCGAACGTCCTCGGCGATCTCGGGCTTCCCGAGCAGCTGACCACCATGCTGGCCAACCTCAGCGCACCCGCTTGGCTGATGGCCATTCTGGTCGGCGTCATCATCGTCGTCATCGCCATCCCGCTCACCGCATCGGCCACGATGGCTGCCGTCGGCGGCGTCGCCGTCGCTGCACTGGTCGGAGTCGGGATACCCGCACCGGTTGCGGCCGCAGCCGTCCTGGTCTTCGCATCCACCGAGGGCGCGTCGCCCCCGTCTGGAGCCCCGATCTACGTTGCCGCAGGTATCGCACGCGTCGACCCGGCAAAGATGTTCGTCCCGTTGTTGAAGTACTACTGCATCCCGATTCTCGGCGTTGGAGTTCTCATCGCTCTCGGCCTCCTGCCAGTCAGCTGATGACCACTACGAAAGGAAAGTCCATGCTCGAAAAATGCATCTCGACGATCTTCAGGGTCAGCGTGGTGGCCTTCCTGCTCGGGGGACTGGCCATCGTCGTCCTTCAGGGCGGCGGACTCATTGCCGGTAACGGCGAGTTCGTCACGCACATGGAAGAATTGCTCGCCCCATGGGCATACGGGTCCGCCGGCGTTGCCGGGCTGCTCGCTTTCGCACTGTCGTACTTTCACCGACCCGACGACGAATCGTCGTCGACGGAGGATCCCGCTCGCACGGCAACTGCGGAACACGCATGACCGATCGACACGTGGCACCGGGTTTGCATATGGGGTCCCCGTATGCAGACCTGGTGATGCGCACCGACGCTGCACCGGCCGGATCAAGCTGGGGTTTGTTCGAGGATCCCGACCGGGGCACCGCCAATTTCGCCGGTCCTCAGCACATTGTGGAGGCGGCCCGGATCGTCACTCGCGGAGACTGTTTCAGTCTCGATTACGCGGTTGGAGCGTTCGATCCGCCGATGGCGCGTTCACGGTCCGCCCCGACGCACACCATCGTCAGCGCCCACGAACAATCGCGAGACGATCTGCTGGACCACTTCTTTCTGCAGACGAGCAGCCACCTCGACGGTCTTCGTCACCGCAGGGTCTCCGGTCACGGCTTCTACGACGGGGTCGACGACGCTGCCATCGTGGTCGGTGCACCACGCCTGGGTGTGCAAGCGTGGGCGGATGCACCGATCGTCGGGCGCGGATTGGTTCTCGACATCGAAGGGATGATGGTCGAGAACGGCACCCCTCTCGACCACCTCGACGGACCGGCACTGGACGCGGACACGCTCGACGACGCCGTTCGGGGACAGCAGGTCGATGTCAGACCGGGCGACTTGATTCTCGTCCATACCGGCTGGGCTCGGTGGTATCTGAATGCGACGAGTGACGAGCAGAATTCCGTCAGAGAGGGACGGCGCGCGACCGGTTTCGCGCAACACCCGGCGTTGCTCGAGTGGTTGTGGGACAACAAGATCGCACTGTTCGCCACCGACACGTTCGCGGTGGAGGTTCTACCGGTGCTTGAGGGCAGCCCGTTCCTGCATTCGGCACCTGAGGACAAAGGAATGATGCATCAGGAGTTGATCGGGAAACTCGGTGTTCCATTGGGCGAATTGTGGAACCTCACCGATCTGGTGGCAGATAGCCGCGCCACCGGAACATGGGAGGCCATGCTCACTGTCAAACCGCTGCCGATCGTCGGCGGTGTCGGCTCACCGTGCAACGCGACTGCACTGCGCTGACGTTTGTTTATCGCACAGTGATAAGTTCTCTTGAGCGATTTTTCGAGAGGACGACTATGGCAGCGCCAGCAGGCAACATGCGGTCTCTCGACCGCGCATTCGATGTCCTCACGGTTCTTCAGTCGGCCAAGCAACCCCTTCGGCTGAGCGAACTCGCGCGTCTTGCCGATCTGCATGTCGCCACGGTGCAACGCATCCTCGGGGTGTTGATGGAGCGAGGCTTTGCAGCACGATCGGCAGATGGGTACACCGCTGGTCCCGCCGCCCTAGCCGTGGCACACGCGTTCATGGTGACCAACCCGCTGAGCGTGCTCGCCCAGCCGATCCTGCAACAGCTCGCCGCCAATACCGGGTTCACCGCGTCGATTTATGTGCGTGTCGAGCACAGTCGGGTGCTCATCGCACGTGTGGAGAGCGATCATCCGCTGAGCTACGTCCTCCCAGTCGGCGAGCGACTCCCGCTTCATCTCGGCGGGGCGGGCAAGACGATCCTCGCAGAAATGAGTGGTTCCGAGATAGACGACGCCATGGCCGGGGTCGCCGAGATCGCGCATGCCGACGGGAGCGTCCTGACCAAAGCCGACTTTCGGGGTCAACTCGAGCAGATCCACCAAGATGGATACGCCTTCTCGATCAGCGAACGACTGTTCGGGATTGCATCGGTTACCGCTCCGGTGCACGCTCAGGACGGCACCCTGGCCGCCGTTCTCGGTGTGACGGGTCCCGCGGAGTCGTTCGGCGAGGGCACCCGCACCAAGGTCGTGGCCGAAGTTCGCCGAGCAGCAGCAATATTGGGAGCACGCGTCCCAACCAGCCGATGACGACAGCGGCGCACCGACGTCAAGAGAGCTTTAATCGGCGGCGCATCTACGCCATCCACCCCAGCTTCGGCCGCTTCGTCTAATAGCGACGTAGTTGAGGCCCGAAATTCAACACCGAATTTGCCGAGCGTCGACCCGCAATGATGAACTTGAGGTTCTCTACGCAGCAGTCACCTTCTCAGAACCAGAGGCCGACACGTACTGTCTTCGTCACGAAGCATTGCCCACAGGACATTTGCTCGGCGCGGGCCAGGCCAATGACTGCTCGGGTGTGACGTTTCCTCCGGTCCGCTATCGTGGGTAATAGGTTTCTGATTCGGATGATCGGGTGCTGAGCTGCGCCGACTGATAGCACACACGCATCAACCGGCGGGTCGTACCGTTTTGGGTTTGTCCAGGCATCCGCTGATGCGCCCGAGGGCATGAAGATGCGGGTGTCACTGGCCAGGGCGGAAGGTGCTGCGCAACGCGCCGACGACGGCAGCGACGACGAATGCAAACACGATTGACGCAACAATCACGCAGATGCGAAACACGCCCCCAGCGATGATTTCCGTTGCCCGCAGAGGAGCGAACCACCAACCTGACCCGGATTTCCCGGCGCGCCACAGCGCTCCTACGACGATCAAGCCGATGGCAACAAGGGCGATCACGATCGTTCACCTCAGACCTCAAGCCGGATTCAACACCAAGTCAACGACATAACGCCTCGCCTTGGCTATGTGCAGTGGGCGTGCGTTCCCATTGCGTTCGCGAAATACCGTTGTGTTGCACTGAGTTCGAACCTTCGGTGTGTGCGGGCGTGAAGCCTGCGGCGCTAGCTCAACTCGTTTGCCAGGCGATGCTGCGCGCGCCCTCTTCATCCGCCCCCGCGTCTTCATCTATCCAAGGCTCTGCAGACGCAGTTGATGCGGAATCCCCAGGGCTCTCGAAACTTTCATCCGTGCTACTCGTGCCACCCGCGTCATTCTCTGCAGCCGGACCGATATCGGGCCTGAGGGTCGTACGTGCCGTCATCGTCGACTTGACCAACCGCGTCGCTTCGGGCACTGAGAGATCCACCAAGGCAGCGATGCTGGCGTATGTTTCACCGCGTTTCTTGAGCTCGGCCAGTGCTCTTGCGCGTCTCTCATACGCCGCTTCAAGTTTGGTTTCCGCGTCCCGCCGCAAGCGCTCGATCCTCGTGGTCACATCGTCGTTGATTTTTTGTTCGTCGCGGGTCGCATCGAAATACGAGATCAAATCCTGCTCCTGATTCTTCAAACGCACCTGTGCGTCCGACAATCGCTGCGCATTCGCCCGCCGAGCCCGTTCCCGAGCGCTGATCGGTCCACCGTTTGAGGGAGTCATGTCGGACAGGCTACCGCCAACAGGCTGGCCGGCGAAAGGGCCATACGCTCCCACGGTCGCCCTGATTGATCTGTCCTGCTACAACTTTCGTCCCTCATTGTCCATGCACGTTCTAATTCGTCCGAAATCTAGATACTATCGACTTCAGGTTTCGTGTATTACTTCGAAAAATGCCAAACTAAACGCCACACACCTCTTGCACTATTAGTGTCCATGGGCGGAATCTGCGTACTATCGCGACCGTGCCGCGCGATTCAGAAGCAGATTTCGAGGGAGATCGACTCGTGAGATCTCGTCGCATACCCGCTCGTCGGCGGCGGTGCCCGCGATGATGACCGTGCACGCGCTGCACGCCGGCGACGGCTACACCTACCTCACCCGCGAGGTCGCCAGTGACGACATTCGCCGCGAACGCGGCCAAGACCTCACCGACTACTACGCCGCCGAAGGCACCGAACCGGGCATCTGGGGAGGGCGGGCCTCGGCCGAACTCGGCGTGTCCGGGTACGTCCGCGAGGACCAGATGAAAGCCCTGTTCGGCGAAGGTCTGCACCCCGAAGCCCAGGCGTTGATCGAGGCCGCCGTCCTCGACGGTACGAAAGCGAACGCCGCGATCGAGAGCGTGCGGCTGGGCCGCAAGTTCGCGAGCTTCCGCAACGAGGTGCCGCTGATGAAGCGCATCCGCGCCGAGATCGACAACGACCGCGCCGCCGGCGGAAAGTCGCTCACCGCCGAGCAGTGCCAGCAGATCCGCTACCGCGTCGGAGCAGACGAGTTCCACCACGAAGTCGGCCGATCACCGGCCAGCGAAGCAGAACTCGTCCGCTACATCGCCTCGCAGCAACGCCGCGAACGTCAACCCGTCGCCGGCTACGACTGCGTTTTTACGCCACAGAAGTCGGTGTCGGTTCTCTGGGGCCTGGGCGACGACGACACCCGCGTCGCGATCGAGCGCGCACACAGCGCCGCGGTGACCGATGCCATCAGCTGGGTCGAGGACAACGCCTCCTACACCCGCGTCGGCAAAGCCGGTGTCGGACAGATCGAATCGACCGGCCTGATGTACACCCGGTTCGATCACCGCGACAACCGCAACGGTGACCCGAACCTGCACACCCACGTCGCGATCTCCACCAAAGTGCAAGGCGTCGACGGCAAGTGGCGCAGCCTGGACGGGCGCGTGCTGCACAAGCTCGCCGTCGCCGCATCCGAGCGCTACAACACCCTCATCGAGGAGTACGTCACCCGCGAGCTCGGCACCGTGTTCGCCGACCGACCGGGCACCGGAATCAACAAGCGCGCCGTCCGAGAGATCGAGGGCATCCCCACCGCATTGCTTAGCGAGTTCTCCCGCCGTGACGCCATCGAGTCACGACTGGAAAGACTCGTCTCGGACTACCGCAAGACCCACGGCAAAGACCCCTCGACCGCGATGCAGATGCGCCTCGCCGACCAAGCGACCCTGGAAACCCGCAACGAGAAAGCACCCCCGAAATCGCTCGGTGCACAACGCGTGGAATGGCGCGAACGCGCGCTCGACGTCGTCGGCCGACGTGCCCTGAAGTCAGCCTTGAAGAAGAGCATCGGGAACACGATCACCGTTACCGATGCCGCCTCGATCGACCACCGCGAGATCGCCCGCACCACAGTCGCCCGCATCGCACAGCAGCGCTCGAGTTGGAACCGCTGGCACATCCAAGCCGAGGTTCAACGACAACTACGGCCACTGGTGTTCGCGACCGCGGCCGAGCGTGACGGGGTCGCCGAGACGGTCACCGAAGCCGCGCTCGGCGCAGAGTCCATCCGGTTGACTCGCCAGGTCGACGCGACACCCAAGGCGCTGCAGCGCAGCGACGGGGCGTCGATTCTGACCGTGCACGGCAACGAGACCTACACCAGCGCAGCGATCCTCGCCGCTGAACACCGCCTCGTGGGAGCCGCCCACACCCCGACAGCGGTGATGGCACCTGCCCACGCCTACACCGCGGCCCTCGCCGCGCACACCCAACGCAAACGCTGGGATCTCGGCGCGGACAAGAAGGCACTCGTCGAGCACTTCCTGTTCTCGGGTGCGCTGCTGGCTGCCGGTGTCGGTCCGGCCGGCACCGGCAAGACCACCGCCATGCGCGTCGTCGTCGATGCGTGGCGCAGTACCGGATACGACGTGATCGCCCTCGGACCGTCCGCGAAAGCTGCCGACGTCCTGGGCACCGAGCTGGGTGTCACCGGCCGCACCATCGACGACGTGCTCACCCGATACGAGAACGAACTCGATACCGGCATCACCCCGGGGGCGATGATTCTCGTCGACGAAGCAGGCATGGCGTCGACACACAATTTGGACCGGCTGACTCACATCGCCGCCGAGCACGGCGCAGTGGTCCGGCTACTCGGTGACCCCCAGCAGCTCGCGGCCGTCGATACGGGCGGCGCACTGCGACTGGTCGCCCGATCGAGCGCTGCACCGGAGCTGGTCGACGTCCACCGTTTCCGCGACAAGGAAGAGGCCGAGATCTCCTTGCGACTGCGCGACGGCGACACCTCCGTCGCCGCCTGGTACGCCGCGAAAGACCGCGTGCAGCACGGCATGGCCGACGACCTCGCCGAGAAAGTCTTCACCGCCTGGGCGGAGACCTCGGAGACCGAGACGACGTCGCTGATGATCGCCAACAGCAACCACGCCGTCCGCGACCTTAACGACCGTGCCCGCACCGATCGACTCGCCAAGGGACTGGTCAAGAAAGGCGGCAACGACCTGTCCGACGGACTGCGCGCCAGCGCAGGGGATCTCATCGTCACCCGCCGCAACGACACGAGCCTGCGAGTCACCGGTACCCGGGGCGAACGAGTCTGCAACGGTGACTTGTGGACGGTCAAGACTGCGCACCGCGACGGATCGCTGACCGTGCGCCACCTCGAACACGGCGGGCGTATCCGGCTGCCGGCCGACTACGTCAAAGATCACTGCGAGCTCGGTTACGCCGCCACCATCCACCGCTCCCAAGGGATGACCGTCGACCAGGTTCATGTCCTCGTCGACGACACCATGAACCGGCAAGCCCTCTACGTCGCCCTCACGCGCGGCCGCGAGAGAAGCCATCTGTACGTGCCCATCGACCGGATCGTCGACCCGCACCTGATCCACGTGCACCCGGACAAGAAGATCGCCGACGAAGTCGTGCGGACCATCATCGGCCGCGACGGCTCGGCCGTCTCGGCGACCGAACAGCAACGCGACGCCGCCGTCGCGCACCGCAAGCTCGACTACAACGTCGGCGGATACGAGTACGCGGGAGAGCTCATCGACGCGCACCGTATCGAAGCGATCGTGCGCCAGAACATGGGTCCGGAGTTGGTGAACACGATGATCGCCGAAGCCGAATGGGACACCTTCGTCCACCAGTACCGCCGCGCCGAGCAGCTCGGCCTCGACGCCGCCCCCACCCTCGCCGCCGCCCGCTCGGAGCGCGAACTCGCGAGCGCCGACTCCGTCTCCGCAGTGATGCATTGGCGACTCGAAAAGCACATCGAGAACGGTGCCGACGAGATGCACGCCTGGGCGCAGAGCATCGAACCGACACTGCGCACCCAGTTCGGTGAGCACGCCGAGACCATCCTCGCCGACGACGCGGCGTGGCCCGACCTCGCCGCGCACCTACGCAATGCCGAACGCGCCGGCAAAGACCCCCACGCGGCGATCGTGGAACTGCGCCGTGGTGTCACCGAACCCGACCCGAGTGCAGCGGATCTGCTCGACGACGCCGAACGACGCTGGCCCCTCGGCCGAGAAGCACGCGACCACAGTGCCCCGAGCTGGGTGCTGCCACCGATGCAGAACCGGGAGGGAATCGACCCTGAACTCGTCGCCTGGACCCGCCGCCGATACACCGAGATCGCCGAACGCACCCGCGAACTCGGACAGCACGCCATCGACGAACAGCCCGCATGGACCCGCCACCTCGGCGAGGTTCCCGACTCCGGCGGTGCCCGACTGCGCTGGCAGATCACCGCCGGCCAAGTCGGGGCCTACCGAGAACAATTCGGCATCGACACCGACCGCACGCTCATAGGAGACCGACCCGAACACGGCGAAGCGGCCCGAGCATGGGATCAGGTGAACGCCCGCATCAAAACAGTCACCGCGCCCGCACCGGTGCCCGAACACGCAGGCACCGGACAGCAGTCGGCACCGGCCCCGCAACCCGCGACGCCCGATCCGATCGTCGATACAGACCGGACGCGACGAGAAGCCGCAGAGCAACGCGCCGCCGAACAACGCCGTCTCGCCGAGCAACGTAAAGCCGAACGTCGCGAACAACTGCGCCAGCAACAGGCCCGACGATCCGGGCCGACCCGCGGACCACGCATCTGAGACCGGCCACACGCACCTTCCGCCGCCATTAGCGGTACCGAGCCAGAAGCATCACCACGCCCGCAGCACGTCCTAGCTAGTGGGCGCGGCCGTTCCGAATCTCCATCGCCACATGCTGCGCGACAGCCTCGCTGACATCGCGTCCGCTGACCGGCACCGGGGCAACCTCACCGGTGAACTCGTCGTGGACATCGCGCGCGGTCATTGACCAGCGCGCCCGCATAACGGTTTGAGCCTCTTCCACGGGCACCATCAGCACCAACTCGAGGTCGTCGGTCTCAACCGTCTTCATCGGCCGCAGATGTCCAACATCGACTACGAGGTCGAGGCCGCCATCCGTGCGCTGCTCGACTCGAATCCACCCGTCGATCGCGGGGTTCGCGGGCGCGGGGTAGAACGGCTCCAACATCCTGGGAATAATCAATGGCTCCGGCCCCCACTTACGCGGCTGCATGGGAAGCAGGTCTGTAGCAATTTCGTCGTCGTGGTCGACTACGTCGAATGGTGGATCGAGGTGAATGACGACTTCCACGTCGTCAAGCGACCGCTTCGTCTTGTTGATCACCCGCACAGAGAATCCCGGCGCCGTGGTCACGACCGCGCCGCGTACATCGTCCACGGCTGCTATCGACGCTGCCTCGTAGTTGTCGACCTCAGCTTGAAATTCGTTCCGACTCCTCGAGTCGTTTCGGCCGGCGAACCCGGACATCGCCAAACTCGACAGTGCGCCGGACGCGAAGCCAATTCCGGTCCCGCCGGTCGTGGTGGACGTCGGTGGGCTCGGGCAGGAGGACCGCAAATCACTGACCGCATCGTGAATGTGCGCGATAGCGGCTGAGGGGTCGAAGCCCACTGCCCAGACCGACCCCAGGATCTGTACGTCGACTTCGACAGCAGGCTGCGCGTGACGAACCCGGTTGAGCATCGCTGTCACCTCAGGGCCGTTGGCCGGTCTGGACTCGGCCCCCGGTCGTAGATAGATCAGACCGTTCCGAACATTCTCCCCGTCACGCTGGCACGGCCATATTGCTGCTTGCTTGGGAGGATCGACGATGATGGCGACGACCTCGCTGCCGTCGATATCGATGCGCTGGTAATCCCATGCCGGTCCGGGATCGCCAACGAAGTTCGTCACCTCCCGACGCAGGTCTTTGTCGTCGAATCTGCCCGCACCGCCAATTGCTGGTGGCGTCGAGCTGTAGTCCAGGCCGACGAGCATCACTGCGTGACCGCCGAAACGAGGCGCAGCGAAATCCGGCGAGCGGTTGGCCGTTGCGAGGATGAATTTCGCAATCTTTGCCCTGCCTGTTTTGGTCGACAAGTCGACCTCTGATTTGAGCTCTAGGTGGTGCCCCTCGTGGCGATCGTCCCCAACCGCCAGCAGTTCCTCGACCAGTGTGCGCCAGTGGTGAGTTCCCGTGGGCAGTCGATCCATATGAAGTGCGGACATGCCGTCGTCTACCTCCGCCGCCACGTCTCTAAGAGGCGGTACTGGTTGCTGGGTCGTTGGGGAAATGACTCTCCAACGGTAACCGGGAAGCTTGCTCAATGGCTGATCACATGGGATCCAAGCTTGTAGATTTTCGGAGTCGGTCGCTGAGTTCGAGCCGTCTTCGTCGTTCTGGGTCCGCTGCGACTCTGCCTCCCAGAAACGTCCCGGTATCGGCCGTCGTCAGGGCGGGGACGCGCGGCCGATACCGGTTCGGCGGACCTGCTCTCCGGGCGGCCGTGCGGTCCGTATCCGGGCGGGATGTACGGCGTCGCGGCCACGCTCGAGCTGTACAGGTCCGCAGCTCAGGGAGTGGGAATGAGGTCAGGTGGAAGGAACCCAGGCACCCATACGAGCGTTGAAAGTCCATCCGATGCCCTCGAAGATCACGGGACTGTCGGGGTCCGCGGGATCGAGCGGTTCGGCGAGGCCGGAGTCGATGGCCATGTTCATGTCGTCGGCCGAGATGGTGCACACTTCCTCGGCCGCGGTGACATCGACGCCCGCTGAAGGCGGGGCCGGTGCCGGTTCGGGGCGCGCGTCGATGTCGGCATCGACGAACTCCTCGATACCGGCGAGCGTGGTCGGCGGCATCGCGCGGTGCGCACACCGATCGTGGGTGCAGCTGTCGAAGTCCGAGATGTCGCGGATGCGCGCCATGAGCGGCCGGAACCACTGGGTGTGCCAGGCGGTGAGGTCGTCCCGGTACTCGTCACCGCGGTAGTAGGCATCGGTCCACGCCGCCATCAGGGCGCTCAGCTCCTCGACGACGGGATCGTGGCGGTACCAGCACGGCGGGATCTTGGTGCCGAGCTCGTAGCGCTCGCGCAGCCAGGTGGTCCAGTCGATCAGCTCCGACCACAGGCCCCGAGCCTGTTCGGCGTCGAGGTAGCGCCAGGTGAACCGCGACGGCACCAACTCTTCCTGCTCCCCGCCGGGGGCGGTCACGACAGTGTCGTCCCGTCACTGACCTTGTCGAGCACTACCGAACCGGACTGCACCTCGGTACGTGGCGCGGTGCCCGATGCCACGATCTCGTCGAACATCTTCTGCGACTGCAGCACCGCGGCACGTGATTCCTTCTCGTCCCACACCGTCGGCAGATGCACCAGGATCGGCGGCGCGGTCCGGTAGATCAGCAGACCCTGGTCGGGGTCCATCTGACGGATCTGCGCCGGCGACATCACCGGAACCTCTCGCAGCGTCGGGCCGGACTGGGCGTTGCCCGACGGCTGCCACTCGTACCGGTCGCCGAGCATCTTCGAGATCGCCTGCAGCTCGTCGCCTTTGAGGCCGGGAAGGATCAGGCGGGCGGGGGAGTTGTCGGCAAACATCTTGCCCGCGACCGCGCCCCAGCGGAGCTTGTTCTGCTCTTCGTTGTGGGCGTAGGCGTGGATGGTGATGCCCCGGCCGCCCGAGTCCGACATCAGATCCGGCAGGCCGGGGATCGGGGCAACGTTGTTGACTTCGTCGAGTTCGAACCGGATCGGGGGATCGAATCGGCCACCGGGCAGGGACTGCGAATGCCGGTCGGCGAGGTAGTGCACTTCGCTGGCCAGGGCCGCGATGAATGGTGCCGCAGAATTGTCCTTGCCTTTCGAGACCAGATACAGTGTGTCCGTGCCGGATCGAATGAACTCGTCGATGTCGAACGACTCGCGCATCGGGACATCGACGGCCTTGAGCAGTGCGGGGGAGGCGAGCGGGGCGAGGAGTCTGCTGGCCGCGCCGATCATGTCGTCGGAGGAGTCCGATCCGGAGTCGAGGATCTGGCCGAGTTCGGCTTCCCAGCCGGGCATCGTCCGCATCAGGATCTCGCGTGGTTCGCGGCCTTTGCGGGAGTTCACCCATACGCGCAGCGTGGCCAGGTCCGCGCCGCTGATCGCGGCCGCGTGCAGGTAGCAGCGCAGCAGTATTACTGCCTTGTCCTCCCAGTAGCCGCCGTTCTTCGTGTCTCCCATCGGCATTGCCGAAACCAAGCTCTGCGCGCGGCGGATCGCCACGTCCGGATCCTTGCATCCGGAGAGGATCGACCAGCGGATCGGGTCGGGCCATCCGGTGATGTTGTCCGGATCGAAGATCGACACCCGTCCGAGCGCGGCGCGGTGCTCGTACGTTGCCGAGATCAGATCCACTTTCGTTGACGTCACGAGCAGGGTTCCCGGTGCGTCCATGCAGCGCCGATACGCCACGCGCCAGGTCTTACCCGAGCCGGTGACGCCCTCGACGAGCATGCAGTCGTTCTGCTTGATGTAGACGACCCTGTCGGGGTCGACCATGTTGCGGCCCAACGCGATCGCGACCTCGCTCGCGTCCAGCTTCGAGGCCCGCGTGCCTTTCAACGACGAACGGGTGGCGACGGCAGCGGTGCGAACACTCTTCTCGTCGATACCCGCCCGGGCGAGCTCACGTCGGCCGGCGAAGCCGCGTTGCGCCTGACCGCGGTGGTGCTGCCAGTCGTCGATCTCGGAGCTGATCCACAGGGCCACAGCGGTATACAGCGCACCGAGCACCAGAATGCACACCCAGGTCACCCACGCCGGGCCCGGCTGCGCGGTCGCCGGCCACGCGGCCGCGGGGTCCGACGGATTCGTGACCAACCCGCGGAAGATCGAGAACAGCTCACCGAAGCTGGTGGGCATCGCGATCACCTTGCCCGACACCAGCGAGGAGACCATGCCGCCGCCGGCGACAGCAAACACCAGCCCCACGATCAGAGCGGCACCGACCCAGACCTCGGACGGAACGAACGGCCCACTGGGCCTATGGGGAGGGGATTGCATCGCACTCATCGAACGGTCCTATCGTCGGTGGAAGAGACACGGCGGGAATAGCTTTCGAGCACATGCAGCTCGGCGGCGAGACCGACAGCGCAGTCCGCGTCGGCGACCAGGTCGAGGGCGGCGAGGTTGGCTCGCAGCTGCGTGATCCGGATGTACCGGGCCACCGCGGCGGCGTCGGTATCGGAGATCGGGACGGGATGGATGATCTCGAATCGCCCCTGGTCGGGGAGATAGGTCACGGTGGCCGGGCTGGGTTGACCACTGCGCTCGGTGATCGAGCGGGCGAGGTCGTGCGCGAGGTCCGGTGGCCACTGTCCGAGCGGGAGCGTCGAGTTCGGTAGCGGGTCGGGCCGAGTCGAGAGCACACGCACATCGACGCCGGCCTCCGCACTCACACGGCCATCGGGGCCGACGCTGCCCTGCCACTGGATCGGCAGGGCGACCTCATCGACGGCGGCACGCAGGTAGGCCGGTGCCGGTATCCGCGCTGTGCGGACGCCGGCGCTGTAGATCGGGATGGCGGCGAGCGCGCAGGCGATCTCGCCGGCAGTACCGGACACACAGACGTCGTCGGCACCGTCGGAGACTGGAGTGTGCGTGATGGTGACGGTGATGTCGGGCCAGTCGAGGCCGGCGGCATGGCTGACGGCGAATCGTGCTGCGGCCGAGGGGGACGCGAACCGCCTCTCCCCGCTCGCGAAGGTGTCGTCGTCGTACCCGATCGGGGCCGGCGAGCTCACGCGCACGTCGATGGTGCGGAAACGCCGGGCCGCTGACGAGGTGGGCGATGAGGTGCTCATGCTGGCTTGACCCCTTTGACCGCGGCGTCGGTGTCGGTGAGGGCGATTTCCTGCGGGGAGCGGACGTGTTCCATCAGGATCGGGTCGGACGAGCCGATCTTGACCAGGCATTCGCCCTGTCCCAGGCCCATGATGATGTCGATGGACCCGGGCGGCAGGTGATACATCTCCGCGGTCTCGCGGGCATCGTCGAAGCGTTCCTGCGCGAACAGGAACACGATTCCCGCTTCCTGCATGAGCGCCCGGGCGGGGGAGTCGTGGGACATGTCCGAGGGGTGGTGGAAGGCCGAGACGGTCGACAGGCCCAGTCCGCGTGAGAGTTTCATGTTCGACCGGAACACCGCGCCGGTCGATCCTTCGGCGACGTGCCAGCCTTCCTCGACGATGAGGATGGTCTGCTTGGACACCGACGAGCGTGCCGCGAGCAGGTTCGCCAGCCAGGTGTTGATCACGGTCATCACCACCCGCAGCGCGGGCCCTTCGGTCGGCAGCGCGGAGACGTCGAAGTGCGCGAACGGGTGCTCGAGCGCGTCCCGGACCTCCGGGGAGGTCTCGGCGTCGACGAGGCCTTTGAGGTCCCGGTCGACCAGACGCAGCAGGGCCAGGCCCGGTTCGTAGCCCCATTCGAGGGAACGCTCGGACCAGCGGTCACCGAAATAGGTGCCGTCGTCGGTGGACGGTTCGACGAGGCGGCGGGCGAGATCCTTGAGTACCGGTGCGCGACCGGTCGCGGCGGCGTCGGCGTTGACCAGCTCCAACGCTCGGCCGACGGCGCTCTTTTCCGGGGTGGTCAGGGGGCGTTCCATCGTGTCGGCGAGGACGGCGAGGACGAGGGCTTCCTGACCGGCCGGGGTGACGCCGTCGAGACCGCCGGCATGTTCACCGCCGGTGGTGATCGCCGGGTCGAGCAGGTTCAGTCTGGCGCCGCCGCCACCGGTTTTGAACCGAACCGATTCCACCTCGAGGGTGCGGGCGAAGATGGAGTACTCGCCTTCGCTGCACTGGCGTTTCTTGTCGATGACTACCACCTGTCGGCCGAAGATGATCTGCCGCCACAGAAATGCGGTCTTGATCATCGAGGACTTGCCCTTGCCGATGTCCCCGACGACGCAGACGTTGATGTTGGAGATGTCGGTGCCGTAGAGCTCGAACGGATCGGTGATCACCAGATCCTGGGAGATCCGGTTCAGGCCCGTCACCGCTCCCTGGTGGCGGGCACTGCGGCGGCTGATGGCCAGGTTCAGCGCTTCGGACTGCCTGGTCGTACTCCACGCGCCTTCGGAGCGGGGTTCGTACCAGCCGTAGCGGTCGAGAATCGCGAACCGCCGAGGTGGCTTACGTCGGGCGATCTTGGCGGGGATCGCCTCCGCGGCCTCGAGGACGGCGGTGTCGCCGCCGAGCAGGCGGCGGCGTGCCGATCGGGCCGGCTGCTCGGTCGCGGCCGGTCGGGTAGACGGACGACGGGTGGTGTGTTGCGGCATCGAAATCTCCTGGGCTACTTGGTGTAGCGCGTCACGGCGAGACCGCGAGCGAAGGGCAGGGTGGTGAACAGTGCGACGTCGTGCGTGTCGTCCTGCCAGGTGATGGTTTTGATCGCTGATTCGTCGGCGGCTTCCTCTACGCGCATGCAGGCCCGCTCGAGGTCGTCTTCGTCGCGGCCGGTGACTGCCACGGCGAGCGAGTAGATGGTGCCGTGATGGCCCGAGCCCGGCATCAGATCGGTGCGTCGACGCCCGGACGCGGTGGCCATCACTTCGGCCGAGCCGTCGCCGGTGATGCCTTTGCGTGCGGCACTTTCCTGCGAGGCCCGGTCCTGGGTGAAGTCCTGACTGGCCGCTTCCCGAGCCACGGCGTCGGGTACGAAATCGACTCGGACACTGACTGTTCGGATCGTCGGGGACGGCGGGTTCTCGTCGTCGCCGATGTCGGGGGCGACCCCGGTCAGCAGCGGCGCGAGCCACAGCGGGCCCAGCGGAATGGGTTCGATGCTCGCCGGCGGGAGGAACCCGACACGGGTGTGCCAGCGCCGCGACACCACCACCGAGTCCTGGCCACCGACGTAGGAGGGCCAGCAGTTCGACCACCGCGCCCCTTGGTGGCGATCGAGTGGGTTCGACGGGTCGACGAACGCGCGGATCAACGCGCAGGTGCGCTGCTCACCGAGGACCTGGACACGGCCCATGCCGGCGGCGACGAGTTTGCTCACCGCACGCATCGTCTCGTCGCGGATCACCTGGGCGACACCGCCTTCGAATCGGGCACCTTTCCCGCCCGCCGCTCGCGCTGCTTCGGCCTCGAACTGGTCGGTCTGGGGGAACTTGAGCACCACGTACGCCCGGTGCTCTTCCGAGTGCGGCCGGATGGTGTCGATGAGGTCGCCGTAGGACTCCACCGGTGACCGCAGACGCATGTCGCCGAGCTTTTCGACCTCCCGCTCGACCCAGTCCTCGTGCATGGTCAGATCCGCGGGAATGGAGCGGTGGATCAGCTGCACTCCGCGGATGAGCGAGGTCTTGCGGGCCACCGAGGCGCTGAACAGACCGAACTTCTCCGATGTCGTCGCCCAGGCCGCGTCGGTGCGCAGCCCCCCTGCCAGGCCCTGCACGGACAGGACGACCGTGTAATAGGCCCGCTCGCCGGGGTTCGCGGTGCGGACGATGAACATCTCGTCCAGGCCGGTGCCGGCGACGTCGAGCGGGGCGGTCCGCCCGAGCGGCACCGGATACTCCCAGCCGGGGTCGAGATCGGCTACCCCGTAGGCAGGGTCGTCGGCGTTGCGATAGACGTGCTCCCCGCGCCGCATCCGCGACCAGTTCCGCAACCGATGCATCTGCCGCGCTGCCAGGGAAGCGTCTCCGAATTCGTATGTCGAGGCGAACACCCCGACGTAGAACACGGCCACGAGCCCGACGGTCATCGCGCCGCCGCCGGCCGCGAAGTAGTACACGACGCCGATGATCAAGGCCGCGGTCCAGGTGATGAGCACCGGTGCCGAGATCCCGGTCATGCCGCGGCGCGCGATCTCACCGCCCAGGATGGAAGTTCTCTGCTCGCTGTCGTGCTCGACGGTCTCGGTCGACATCGCTTACCTGCCTTCGGCTTCGGACGGTGCTGACTCGGCACTGGATTTGGCTTTGTTCATCGCCGCCGCTGCGGACTGCGCGGCGATCGGCACCGCCGCTGCCCCGGCCGAGGCGACCGTCGCGGCCGACCCCATCGCGAGCTTTCCGCCGAGTCGGCCGGCCATTCCCATGGTCGAGCGCTTCGGTGTCGACGCCCCGCCCTTGTCGGTGCCGCCGCTGTGGGCGGCCCCGGTGGTGTGGCCGGGGGTGGAATTGGTCGACGGCGTCGAATGCGCGGATCGGGTGGCCTTGTCGACGTCGTCGCCGGAGCGGGTCGAGCGCGGTGTGACGGTCGACCCGCCTCCGCCACCACCTCCGCCGCTGCGGCTGCGGAACAGGGCCGAGCTGCCTACGCCTCCGATCACACCACCGGCGACGGAGCCACCGCCGCCGCCGAACCCTTCGGAGTCGGCCTTGGTCGGCAGGATCGGTGCCCACTTGAGCATCGCCCACGGTGCCAGGCCGACGACGACCATCGAGGCCCCGACGAGCACGAGAGCGCCGAGCGAGGTCAGATCTCCCGAGCCGCCGCCGCCCGAGAGCAGAGCGTTGTTGGCCCCGGCGAGCACGATCGCGATGAGCAGGAACAGCATCGGCTTGCTGAGCACGATGCCGACGAACGTGAACAGTGGCCGCAGCGCTTTGGTCCGCCACGTCGGGTGCACCCACATGCCGTAGCCGATTCCGGCGACGCACGCGGTCAGCGGAAGCCCGATCTGGTGCATGAGCAGACCCAGGTAGACCGACATCGCACCGAGCAGCAGGATCCCGAAGAAGACCAGGCCGACGATCGAGCCGCCGACGACGGTGTCCTTGTTCAGCGTGCCCATCGTGGCGTAGATGTTCTGCACCATCTCGGTGATCGTGGATCCGCTGAAACTGGCGATGCCCTCGGTGAGCACTGACGCGAACTCGATCACCAGTTGAGCCAGGGCTAAGGAGAACAGCATCATCACCACCCCGGCGGGCATGTAGCCGAAGACGTTGGCCACCAGCTCCGATGGTGAGCCCTTGTTCCGTGATCGCATGATCGCCAGCAGGACCGCCAGCGACATGACCATGATTCCCAGACCCGTCGATCCGGCGTAATAGGTCACGAACCACTGCTGGGTGGGATCGAAGTCGCCGGTCGAGGTCAACCCACGCAGCACGGCGTCGGTGAGGGAGAGTGCCCCGCTCTTGGTGGCGTTGACCCAGTCGTCGATGACGGTGGTCGGATGGGTGACGAAGTCGACGACGTCGTTCGCTGCCCCCGAGATCCAGGAGAATGCCTGTAGGTAGGCCTTGCCGAGCTTGTACTGCGGGGTGGCCGCGATGACCTTGCCGAGGGTGTCCTCGAGGCGCTCGGTGAACGAGGTGTTCTTGTCGATCCAGTTCGCGGTGCCGGCGAACAATCGTCCGATCGACAGATTCCAGTCCTGGCAGCGGCTGGCATCTGCCCGTTCGGCTTTCGAGCAGTCGACGAAGAACGCGTGCATGCAGTACTGATCGCCCGAACCCTGCGAGCACGGGTCCGACCAGGCGGCGTCGGGCACCTTGTCGGCACCGGGCAGCGCCTTGATTGCCGTCAGCGAGCCCGCGTCCGGGCTTTGCGCCCAGGCGAAGCCCCACGTGCCCCATTCCTTGGTTCCCCACCGGGCGAGGTCCTCGGCGCAGGTTCCCGTCGGTGGGTGAAAGCTGGTGTCCCCGGCCGGAAACACCGTCGGCAGAGCGTCGGCCGGTGGTTCGGTCCCGTCGGCGACGGCCTGACGGGTGATCTCGGCCGTGGCGAGGGTCTGCGCATCGCTGCCGACCGCGCTCGCACCGCCGAGCATGACGGCCTTGTTCTCGTCCGATGCCGTCCAGTACAGGAGCCGGTTTTCGTTCGTGAGTGCTTGGGAGATATAGGTTCCCAGGTCGCCGCCGTGGTCTGCGCAGTTCCCCGTGAACCAGGGCCCGCTCCGAAATTCCTCGGTACCGCCGATGAATTTCTTGAGATCGTCCGGGAAGTGCGCGGGCAGCCTCGATGCCGGTTGCTGGGCGGTGACCGCGCCCGGTGCGGGAGCGGGAACGGCGGAAGGCTGGGCGAGCGCAACAGCGGATGATCCGAACAGTGCCACCAGTGCGGCGGTGACCGCGATGAGAACGAGACGGCGAATCATGTTCTCTCCTAGTCGATGTAGAAGGTGTAGTACCCGGCGGTCAGTTGACCGCCGAGCGCGGAATCAGCGGCCGGGTAGGACGCGTCCTCCGGTCGCGGGCCCTGGCGGTAGGACCAGTCCTTGGCTTTCCAGTCCCCGTCCTGCCATACCAACGAGATGTCGGTGGTCGCCCACAGAGTGCTCACAGCGACGGTGCCGGTGTTGTTGATGTCGGACTGGGTGGTGGTCATCGACCACACCGAGATCTGCGCGGCATCGGCGCTGAACGAGGACACGTGCACCGCAGCCGGCAAGGTGTTCATCACGTCGCCGCTCTCGTCGCGGTTGCTGCCGAGTTCGATCTCGCGGGCCAGTTCGGCACCGGGGTCGGCAGCGATCATCGTCGAGCGGACATCGTTCATGTCGATGCGGCCCTGGCTGGCCTGATCGAACGCCTGGAGCACGTTCACCGCGGCCGTTGATGCGCCTCGGGTGTCGCGGGTGTATCCGCTGGGGACGCCGTTGTTCACTGTCGTGGGTCCGTGTACTGCGCGGATGGCATCGGAGCCACCGCCGGAGTTGTCGGAGCCTCCCGACAGACCGACCACGATCACCGAGACGACGGCGAGAATCGCCAGGGCGACGGCCCCGAGAATGATCCAGCGCTTGGACCCGGACTTCCTGTCGGAGTGCTGATCACCGGAGACAGTGCCGGTGTTGGGCGAGCTGGGGGGTTCGGAACCGACGTTGCGGTAGTCGATGGCCATGATGGGTGCTCGTTTCTGCGGCCGGTGCCGCGTCGGGGAGGAGGGGAGTGGTGGTCAGATCCGCGATCGGCTATGCGCCGGGCTGGACGAGGAGCAGGATCGCGCCGACGATCGGCGAGACAGCGGCCACACCGCCCAAGATGATGAGGGAGAGCTTGAGATCCTCGCCCGCCTCGCTCAGATCGCTGGACATGTTGCGTTTACGGGCCTTCCTGGAGCTGAGGAACGAGGTCAGCACCCACAGGCCCGCGAGGGCGATGCTGGCTCCCCAGATCGCCGCGAGCAGGCGCTTCCATGTCTGGTTCAGGGCGGGGCCGAACAAGCTGATGTCCGGGTTGACCCCGTCGTACGGGTTGACCGCCTGTGCGGCGGCGACTCCGCCGGCCAGGACGGTCAGCGCGGCAGTGAGCGCGAGGACGCTGAGTACGCGGCGTGCCCGGTGCGAGGTGCGGGTGGTGGGGGTGGTGACGGATTCTGTGTCCATCGGGGGTTCCTTTCCGAAACATGGTGTTCTGCAGTGCCAGTGGATCTACGAGGCGGGGTTATTTGTCTTGAATGCGGCTCACCTCCCAGCCGCCGGACCCGCGCCGCAGGATCATCGCGACGACCCGCTCGCTCACCGGTGCACCGTCGATGCGTTGGGTGAGGTGGTAGGACCGGTATGCCGTCGAATCGGTCTGCGGGGGAACGGGTTCGTCGTCGGCGACGAGGTCGGGGGTCAGGACCGCGCCGCGCGCGGCCCAGTCCAGCCATTGCGCGCCGGGGCTCGATTGCGCTGTGGTGGAGGTGATTTCGCGCGCGTAGTCGGAGGTGAGCAGCGGTGCGGTGCGGGCGGCGGCATCGTTGGGTCCGGCGTCGACGGCGGTGTTCCAGGTGAACCAGACCGTCAGCGCCGCGGTGGCCACCGAGTCCGGGTCCTGGCGGTCCACCCCTGCCGCGATGTCGGGCAGCGTGGTCGCGGCCGGCGGCGGGGTGCGGGTGGGATCGCTGCCGCTCGGCGGGGGCGTACCCGGTGTCCACTGCTGCGCCGGGATCGACGGGGCATCGCTGCCGTTGTTGGTGCTTTCACCACCGCAGGCGGTGAGAACCGTTGCAGCGATGAGCAATCCGGTCAGGGCGGTGCGGGTGGTTCTCATCCGAATCTCCGTGCTGTCAGGCCGCTCGCGGGCGGGGTCCAGTCCGATACCTTCACGACGTCGCCGGACTGCGGTGCCTCGACGACCTTGTTTCCGCCGAGCCAGATGGAGATGTGGCCCGAGTGGGGTTGGACGATGTCGCCGGGAGCGAGCTCGCCGGGGGTGGCGATGACGCGGCCGCGGCTGTCGGCGATCTGCGCCGAGTCCTGGTGGGGGAGCACGATCGCGCCGCCGGACGCTTGTGCGACGGCGTAGAGGACCAGTCCGGAGCAGTCGAAGCCGACCTTGTCGAAGTCGCCGATCATGTCCGCGCGGCCGCCGCCGTCGCTGACCCCGCGGGTGGGTCCGTTCCGGTCGCCTCCGCCCCAGGCGTAGGTGGTGCCGAGCCAGCGCATTGCGGCCGCGACGACGTTCTGACCGAACGGGCCACCGGGGACGATGCCCGGTGTGGCCTGGGGGACGGCGACGGAGAACGCTTCTGCTGCGCGGCGGGGAATCTTCGTGACGTAGTCGAGGGTTTCGGCGTTCTGGCACACCCGGCCCTGCGAGAGAGTCGCACCGGGCCCGCAGTTGTACATCGACAGGTACAGCTCGGTCAGGTCGCCGCTGAGCTTGCCGGCGGCGAGGGAGTCCTTGGCGATGCCCGCCAGCTCGCAGTCGTAGGCGGCTTGACTCATCACCGCATCGGCGATGCTGCGGGTGTCCTTGCGGCCGTCTCCATCACCGTCGACGCCTTTCGCGGCCCAGGTGGCGGGCATGAACTGCGCAGGCCCGTCCGCGCCCGATCCTGCGTTGTGGGCGTTGACGTCGAAACCGCCCTCTTGTTCGAGCTGCGCGGCGACGACCGGGGCGGTGACCTCGGGGCAGACGGTGCCGGCTTTGACGATCCACGGCTCGAAGTCCGCCGGCACCGACCCCGGGCGCAGTCCGGTCGACCCGGCCGGGACACCGCAGCCGGGTTTGATCGCGGCGGCGAGCGTGGCCGATCGACTCGATACGCCCTGCGCCGCGGCACCGGTGGTCGGCGTTGCGGCGGAGGGGCCGGCCGGTCCTGCGGCGAGCACGTCCGCGGTGGCGGTCGGTGCGGTGGCACCGGCGGCGGCGAGCCAGGCCACGGGATCGACCGGGCTCGATCCGGATGCGAGGCGCGTTCCGGGCCAGACCTCGAAGTGCAGGTGCGGGCCGGTGGATTGACCGGCGTTGCCGACGGCTCCGATCGGGTCACCGGCTTTGACGGTCTGGCCCGCGGTCACCCCGACGCCGTCGTCGTTCATGTGGCCGTAGACCGTCGAGAGCGACTGGCCGTCGACGGTGGTGTCGATGATGATCCAGTTGCCGAACCCGCTGGCGTGTTCGGCCTTGACGACCGTGCCGTCGGTGGCCGCATAGATCGGGGTCCCGATCGGGGCGGAGTAGTCCTGGCCCTGGTGTCCCTCGGCCTCGCCGGTGACCGGATTGGTGCGGGCACCGAAACCGCTCGTGGCTTGGTATGTGCCTTCACGCAGCGGCATCACCACCGTGCCCGAATGCGGAGCCACCACGGCCGATCCGGCAGGCAGGCACGTGCCTTCGTCGACGGGCGGTGTGCGATCGCCCGACAGGACCGCGAACAGGCCGATCGCGGCAACGGCGGCGATCAGCAGCAGGCTCAGTGCGCCCGCGCTGCCCTTGCTGCCTTGCTGTGATGCTGCCATCGGTGCATGTCCTCACCAATCGAAGAGATGATCAGTGCCCGCCCGGACACCTGTGGTGGTACGTGTAGTTCGGTTGTGGTGCTGTAGTTTTCGATTGCTCTGCGTCATGCCCGCCCGGCTGCAGAGCCTGCTCGACGGCTGGTCAGCCCCCGATCTTCTGGGTGAAGAAGTCGATGAGCCATTGCAGAGCGCTGCGGCCGGTGGAGTCGACGGTGAAGTCCCCGTAGGACTGGTGCGCACCGGAGGCGAAGAAAGTCGCGGCGTCGATACCCGCCCCGACCAGCTCGGCCGCGTCCCCTGCGCCTGGTGAGGAGGCCAGTGAGACGAGACTGCCTGCCAGACCGGCGAAATCGCCGCTGGAGGCTTGCTGACCGATCGCTGCCGACTGACCGGTGACCTGGGTCTGAGCGCCGAGTTGGTCGGGGTTGGTCTTGGCAGCCGAGCCGGTCAGGACTCCGACCGCGACCGAGGCGAGGTCGAGCCCGATCGGGAGCAGCTCGGCGGCGGCTGCGAGGTTGCCGGTTTCGAGGATCTTCCACGCGACTTCCTGAATCGCGCCGACATCGTTGGCCAGGCGGATCACGTCGACGTTGCCGAGCAAGCTCAGCACCAGGGAGGCGATCTGCGCCGATCCGCTGGGGTCGGGGATCATCGCCACCAACGCCGCCAGGGTGTGGAGGTCCACTCCCGCAGTCATTTTCACGATCGGTGCGAACTGGTTGTTGAGGTCCCCGGCGATCTTGTGCGATCCCGCGACGTCGAGAGCGGCGACCTTCTGCGGCAGCGCGATCAGGTTGTCGACGATGCCTTGGTAGTCCAGGCTCGTGAAGCCGGTCGCGACGTTGACGACCTGGTTGACCACTGTCTTCGGCTTGAGCAGCGAGAGCACCTGAGTTGCCGAGGTCAGCGCATCCGGGGACACGGATTGCAACGGTGCGACCTGCCCGGTGAGCGTTGCGGCCGTATCGGTCAGGCCCGCGGTGGTGCCGGTTCCGCCGAGTACCGACGAGGCGGTGTCGGCGATCGAGGTCGCTGTGCTCAGGACTGCGGGGATGTCGATCTGGTCGAGTGCGTCGAGAACCGTGGAGGTCTTGGCCTCCGGGGATCCTTCCGGTGCGGTGTCGAGAGTGGAGCGGATGCCGGGGTTCGCGGCGATCACCGACTGAACATCGGCGACCGGTTCGAGGGTGTTGAGCAGCGATGTCGCCGAGGCACCGACGCTGGCGACCTGCGACTGAGTGCGGTTGGTTCCCACCGAGTCGGGCAGGGTGGCCACCCGCTCGCCGAGGGTCGATGCGGTGTTCGCGGCACCGGCCAGATCGACGCGGGAGAAGTCCGAGACCAGCGACGACGCAAAATCGCTGACCGAAGCCGACCGTGCCGGGATCGTCCCGGGCTGTGTCCCGGCACCCGTGACGCCTCCCTGCGCGGTCGTCGACGGCACTGCGGTACTCGACGGCACTGCGGTACTCGACGGCACTGCGGTACTCGACGGTGCAGCGGTCGTCGACGCTGCTGCGGTCGATCCGCTTCCGGTTTGCCCGCCGGTGATGGCCGGGTCGACGGGCTTGTTCGCCAAGACTTTGCCGAGACCCGCGAGCAGACCGTCCTTGCCCGCGTTCGTCGAGCAGTACAGGTCCGTGGGATTGCAGAGCTGCTTGACCACCGGGGCCAAGGAACCGAAGCCTTCGGGCCGGACCCCGCCGATGCCCTGGCCGTCGACCTTCGGCCCGACGACGGTGCCGCCCGCGGTGCCCTGGTGCGGATCGGCGACCAGACCGACGCCGAGGATGCGCGCTGCCGGCACGACGCCGCGTCCGTTGCCGATCTCGGCGGCGACGTCGCCGGCGGCGTCCGCGCCTTGGGAGTAGCCCGAGAGCAGGAACTTCGATGTGGCGCACGCGGAGGTGAGGATGTTGTTGATGGCGCTCTTGCCGGCTTCCTTGCTGTCGGCGTAGGTGCGGCCCTTGTCGAACGCCGACGCCGCGTACGCGGGGTAGTAGACCTCGATGTCGTTGCCGTACTTCTGTTTCAGTGCGTTGCCGACGGTGGCGAGCATCCCGACCGGGGTGGTGGGATTCGCGGCGGCGTTGGTTTCCCACGTTCCCGGGGCCATGATCGCGACGTACTTCGCGCACGAGGTCGCCGCCGTCGCTGCCGGTGCGGCGTATGCGGGGACGGTGCCCGCGGCCAGGACCACCGCGGAGACGACGACGGTCAGCGCCGACAGTGTCCGGCGTTGTCGTCGCCGCGGGGTGGTGTGCGTTCTCTGGCCGGTCATGGTGTTCTCCTCGTGTGCGTCGAGCGGGGGTGGGGACGGGTCAGGCTCCGCGACGGTCGCGGCTGCGCCGCTCCCACTGCGAGAGCTGTGGGGGTGGTGCGCTGTCGGGCTGTCGGTTCGCCGGCTGCGGGGAATACGGATCGGTGAACTGATAGGCCGCGCCGGCTCGTGCCGCGGCGACGTTGTCGGCGACCAGGGCGGTGACATTGGTGTAGGCCTCGATCGTGTCCGGGGGGAGGTCCTTGTAGACGATCTGATCGCCGCGGGCGAGAGCTGATTCGTACGGGGCCTGAATGAAATTGCTTTCCTGGACACCGAGATTGCGCAGGTCCTCGAAGACCGCCGACGCCAACTGCGGGTTGGAATCGGGTGTTGCACAGGTCACGACGATCGTCGACGCCAGCAGGTGCCCGTAGCCGCGGGCAATGATGCCCTCGAGCATCTGGTAGACCTGCCGGGCGATGTCGAGGCGTAGCGGGAGCGGAACGACCAGGGCATCGGAATGCTGCACGGCCCACTGCCAACTCTCGGCCAAGGGATTGGCTGCGGTGTCGATGACGATCAGGTCCCGGTGTCGGCGCAGCACTGCCATCACCGCGGCGCATTCGTCCCACCCCAGGTTGCGCTCACGGTCGGCCGAATTGTCCGCAGCGAGAATGTCTTCCATCGTCGGTTGACGCCGCAGGAACGCATTGAGCGATCCCGACACCGCCGACGAGGACGCCAGCTCGTGTGCATGGTCGAGCAGATCCCACACCGTGAGCTCCGGATCGGTGGTGCGGGCGGCGCGATCGCCGAGACTGCCGAGTGATTCGCTGGCGTCGAAGACCGTCACCCCGTGGCCACGGTGCTTGCCGAACGTCGAACCGAGCATGACCGATGTCGGAGTTTTGCCGGCTCCGCCCTTGGGATTGATGACCGAGACCACCGAGCATCCGGGAAGGGGTTGTTGCACAACGCGAATCGACTGACGCAGTCTGACTTCGGCAGAGGTGGGCTTGGGTTTGAGGTGAGTTCCCAGGGCGGCGTTGATCCGGCCCCTCAGGCCTGCTTCGGCGGGCTCGGCGGTCGGGTCTTCTTCCTGGCGGTCGAACAGTCGTGCGCGGTAGAACGCTGCGGGGTCGACATCGGGTGTCTCGACCGCTGCCAATGCGTCCTGCCCGACCCCGTACGGGTCCGGTGCGGTGTCGTCGGCCGGCTCTTCTGCAGGCTGTTCGTCCGGTTCGGATTCGGGTCGGCGTAGGCGTTGAGCTCGGAGGTTGACGGTGTCCTCGGCTTCGTAGCCCGCGACGGGGTTGTCGTCGTCTGGGCGCGGGTGCTGTTCGGCCATCAGCCGACCTCGGCTTGATCGTCGACGAGTAGATCGGAGAGCCGGATGGCCTGCCACGGCCGGTGTCCGGGAACCTCGCACCACACGGTGGCCGGGTTCTCGTCGTCGATCTCGAGGCGTTCGAGGTGCACTCCGTATCGCGCGGCTAGAGCGGCGAGCCGTGTGCCGTCGAGGTGAGGGTTGGAGATGTGCAGTATCAGCCGGATCGCGGGGGCGTCGAGCTCTTCGCGTAGCTTGCCGGCGAGAAAGGCTGCCTTGCCGGCCGCCGAGTCGTCGGCCGAGGTCTGATCGCCCTGCCGGAACACCGCGTCCTTGGCGTGAAATGTTCCGTACCAGGCTGTTTCGTCACCGTCTCCGACCACGGCGAAGCTGCCGCGCTCATCGCCTGCGGCGTAGAGCTCGACCACCGGTGCGGCCGACGCCGCGGAGGCGACCGCGTCGGTGACCTGCTCGGCTTCGCTGGCGCGCAATCCGTCGTAGTCGAGGTCGAGCTGCTTGTAGAGCTCGCGTTTGATCTTCTGCCACATCGACCAGTCGGTCAGCCTGGACTTTTCGGCCCATGCGCGGATCTCGCTCGCGGTCGACGCCTCGAGGGTCTCGCGTGCCTGTCGTACTGCGGTGGCGGCCTCGGCCCATTCGCTCGCTGCATCGCTCATGTCCTGGCGTTCCTTTCGTGGTGGCTGTTCGCCGCGGTGCTGCGGCGATCTCGCGCTGTGGCGGCGGTGGGTGATCACGCTTGCTCGATGGCGGCGATGACGTAGCGACCGTCGACCTGGTCGGTGGTGATCCGTTGGCGGTACTGCGTCCCAGGCCCGTTCGGGCCGCTCTCGGTGAGAGTGAGGGTGTAGGAACCGGTGTGCAGCGGGTCGATGTCGAGGCAGTAGGTGGTGCCGACCGGGACGGTGGCGATACCTGCGTCGAGGTTGGCTTCGACGGAGAACGGGGCACTCGCCGGGGCGTTCGGTGAAACCAGAACGTGCGCGGCCGCGCCCGATCGCTGGACGTAGTAGGCGTGCTCGAACGCGGCGATGACCCCTGGGCCGCTGTTCTGATCACCGGCCGGCATCGAGCAATCCGGCCCGACCGCAACGGTTGTCGGCGCGACCGAGGAAGAGGCGATGGTGTCGGTGGCTGTCGTGTCCGGCTCGGAGTCGCCACCGCTGAACAACACAGCGGCGGCGACGGCCACGAACACCACAGCAGCCCCGGCGGCACACGGGGCGAGCTCGACGGCACCCCTGACCGGGCGGGGCCGGTGGCACTGGCAATCGGAGATGTCGTCGAACGGCGGATCATCTGGATGTTGTCCTTCCTGGCTTGTTCAACTAGCTGGCTGTAGGGCGAATCAGGCGGGTGCGAACGCCGCCTGCAAGCCGCCGAGAGCGGCAGTGGCCTGATCGACCAGAGGAGCTGCAGCCGACTGCACCGTCTCGACGGTCTGAGCCACCTGCGGCTGTTCGAGGGCCTTCGAGGTGAAGCCCTGCACTGCCGAGGCCGCCGGTGCGGTCCACACCGACGCATCGTTGACGGCTTTGTCGACGATCGAAGCCGCGTTCTGGACTGCGGTGTCGGCCGCCGCGAGAACCTGGCGGCCGTTTGGGTCGGCAGCGAGAGTGTCGCGAACCTGCCCGACGGGTCCGGGGAGATCGACTGTCGCGGCCGGCGGAATCGCCGGGACGCTGTCGACGGCCGGGGGAACAACCGCCGGGGCGGGGGCCGGCTCTTCGATGATCTGCTGCTCGCCGCCGAGGACGGTGGCACCGAGGATGCCGCCGATGACAGCGCCGGTGCCGGTCAGGCCCAGCACGATCGGTGCCGACAGGGCAGCACCGACGCCGGCACCGGCAAGTGCAGCCGCGCCGGGAACGAAGATGTACCCCACCGGCCCGGCCCAGATGACCGCGGGTGTAGCCGCGGTCGTCGCAGCCAATCCGAGTCCGCCGCCGATAGCAGCAGCGGTGCCGGTGATCACCGCGGCCGGGACCACCGATGCCGCGAGGCCGACAGCGCCACCGGTGATGACACCGGTCGCGGTACCCGCTGCGATCCGGTCGGCGCGGGGCGCGTCGGCGAAACCGTTGTCCACGAGCCAGTTTCCGCCATCGGCTTGTATCGCCTGCAACGTGTTGTTGGTACGTGTGAGCAGGTTCTGGTCGACGATGTTGGTATCGACCGGCACCAACGTGCCGCCGGCGATGAAGGTTCCGGGCGGGGCCTCGATCGGGGCGATGACCTTGCGCTGCACCGTCGGGACCGGCGGCGGTGGCGGCGGAGTCGCCTGTAGCGCCGGGGGTGCTTCGCTCGGGGCAGCCTGCGAAGCGGGGGCTTCGTAGTAGGTGTTCTGGTAGTTCGAGGACTGCTGGTTACCGGCCAGGTAGTCGTCGTAGCTACGCGACGGGGTTTGCTGCACCTGTGGTGAGGGCTGGTAGCCGTCCAAGTACTCACGCGGTTTCGGAGCTGGCGGCGGCGGGGTGACCGGTGCCGTCTGCGGTGTGCTCGTGACCCCCGGTTGTGATCCTCGAGGACTGGTAACTCCCGGCTGAGATGGTGCAGCCTGCGCGGGAGCGGCCTGCATGGTCAGGCCGGCGATCGTCACCGCGGCCACGGCGGGCAGCGATTTGATCACCCGCCCTCGCTTCTTCGATGGGCGGTGGTGTCCGGTGCCCTGTGATGCTGGCATTGGTGTCGATCCCTTCCTGGTGCGACCCGGCGATCGGGTCGTGCTGGTGAATGCGATTGCGGAGCAACCGTTCTGGCGACACTTGGTTTTAGGTAAGTCGGTCGAGAGAAGTGGATGGGTGCGTGCGATCCATAGGTTGTGGGCCAGTCGCACGCACCCATCACGTGCTAGAGGCTCAGAGCCAGCCGAAGACCACCGACCAGAACCACGGCTGCTGAAAAATCCACATCGGGTATCGGAATCCTTTCTGTGCGAACAGGTGTGAGTTCGAGGGGTGATGTCCCGGCGGGGCCGCGCAGCGCTGAACATGATGAAATGCGCTCGCTGCGCGACCCTCGCGCCGGTCCACCGGTCGAGCTACAGGGCGCGGGGGAGCTCCTGTAGCTCACGAGTGGGACTATCAGCGAAAGCCCACTCGGGTCGGGTTGCAGTCCGAGCTGCCAGGTCTACGGCTTAGGGGTAGGAGTGGACCGCTTATTGCATGATGCGGATGGACCCCACTCGGCTAGCAGGGCTCCGTCGTCACCGATGTATTGATGGCGACCGGAATGCCCATGGTCGAGCGAGCATGCAATCAGGTCGCCGTGTGTCCGATTTACGACAATTGATGCGCAGAACTCACTCAGTGAGAGAAGATTTGGCACCATCGCATCCCGTGCGGCACTCACTTTGATTCGTCCCCGTAACTTCGGCGAAAGCGGCAATGTCGGCTGAATGCACCTGCCGTCGCACCTCGTCCGTCATGGCCCAGCGCTGAAGTTCGACGATGGTAATTGCTGGTCTCAGCCGTCGACGGCAACTGCGATGCGGCAAGGGCGAGCGACGCGAACATGTGGAACTCCCGACAGGAATGATTGGACGGATTCTGTGAACAGACCGACCTGATGTCCCGCGCTACAAGCAGTGCCGAGATGGACAAGCACCGAGGAATCCCTTTTGGGCGCGCATCAGGACTGTAGAACAGGTTCGGTGCACCGCGCAATTGGTTCAGCTTCGTAGAACCGAAATCGAATGGGTGCATGGTAGCAACTGTAACGCGCAACTATAAAACGCACAAGAGTTCAAGGTCACGCCGGATCGAGGAAGATGGGACCGTCTTGAATGATCGACAGGGAGTTGGGGACAGTGCCGCGAAGCGGAGTTCGTGGGTTTCGCGCCGACCGGTTGCGTGAGCTAAGGGTACGGGCGGGGTTCAGTGCTGACGACCTCGCGGCGAAAGTGGGTGCAACGAGGCAGGCGGTATCGACCTGGGAGACGGGGCGCTCGACGCCACCGCCTGCGACGCTTGGCCGGATCGCGAACGCCCTGCATACGTCGGTCGCGGCGCTGGTTCCGATCCCGGAGTCCCAGCTCAAACTGTCCGACTTGAGGGTGCACGCGGCGCTGTCTCAAGGCGACGCTGCGCAGCTGCTTGGGATGTCGACTACCGTTCTCGCTGACATCGAACGTGGGCGCAAGCCCGAGAACGAGGAGCGCATCGAACTGTTCGCCGATGCATATGGGGTGTCGATTCGGACGGTGGCGGCTGCGTGGAGTCGAACCCGCGATGCCCGCACGACACGCGCGCAATCCTTGTAAAAGACGCAACTATAAAACTGAATCTATGCGCGTGTACTTCGACCGCTCGGAGTCCAAAACGGGCTATGTGGATTCGTCCGTATCCGCGAACTTATTTACTCCTCGGACAATTCGGTCAGAGTGACGAGCGCGGCTGTGGTGTGCTGATCGAGCGAGACCAAAACCGCGTCGACTGTCATTGGCTTCCAATTTCCGTCGAGAGTCCTGAAGCGAAGCACGCCGTTGGTGCGTTCGCGTGCGAGTGCGTTCGACATTTGCTTCGCAATTGGTACGTCGTCCGGATGAATCGCCGGTAACGGTTCATCCGGAAGGTTCTCCCAGCAGATATTCGGTGCGGGGTCAGAGTTGTACCAGCGCAACAGGTTGAGAGTTCTGAGGTTGACCAGTGCGCGGTACTCGCCCTCCTTGGTGGAAGCCTCCAGAACGCGATGCTCGAGAATCGTAGGTGGGGGAGCGATACTGATTTCCCCTGCGGGGCCGATGTCGTGGGTGATACCCCTCAGGATCACTTCGGTGCCCGAAACCCCGTCTTCGGCAATCATCCGGCACGAGAAGTGCGCGGCGCGGAGTTCACCGTCGTCCCGCCTGACTGTCCAGACCGCTTGGTGAGTGGTGCCCGGCGCTGATTGCACGATCTTGGCCATTGCTTCGCTCTCGTCACGGTTGGTGACAAGTCGGGTGAACGCTCCGGCGAGTGCACGCTGGGTTTCGCGCTCGTCTTGCGGAACGCGGTAGAGATCGAGCAGGTCGTCGCTACCACTTGCGGTGCTCTTGGTGAGGTTGAATTGCCACGCCCCGGCGGCGTCTCGTTGGGGTGGAGTCTCGTCGCGCGGGCCGAGCCACACCCACGCACCATGTGTACGGCCGGCAAACGTTTGTAGTGGTTCGGCCAGTACTCGCCTGAATCGTTCTTTGGACAGCCGATCCACCACGGCCCCTGTGGAAAGCGCCTCCGCTACCGCGGCCATTGCCTCGTTGCGGCTGGCGGAGCTGCGTAGAACATTGCGAGGTGAGACAAAGGACTTGGGCGAAGACCCAACTCCGATGACCGACGGCCCTTCGTTTCCGAACGTCTCTATCAGGATCCAGCTATTCGACATAGTTGACCGACCCCCGCAGGTCTGGTGAATGGATTGGCTATTGGTGTCGGATTGTCAGAGCCGCCGCAGTGCTTGGAGCGCAGGTAGCAGGTGTTGGTAATGAGGGCCGAGCGCGCGCGTGGTCACGTCGATGAGGCGAGCGTCATTCCCAATTGTCACCTGCGATTTTCCCTTCCACGCACCTGCGATAATCTTGCGGGCGGCCACTTCAGGAGTGGTTCGAGCTACGTGGTTATCGAATAGTTCGGCAGTCCGCGCCTGATCAACTCCGGGTGCCGCCCGTCCCGTCCGCGCGATCGACGTCTTGAGTCCACCAGGGATGACACATGTCGCACGGGCTGTTCGTGATGCGAGCCGCAGCTCTTGGTTGAGGGCCTCGGTGAAACCTCGTACGGCAAATTTGGATGAGTTATACGCCGAGTAGCCGGGTGCAGACATGACACCGAAGGCGGACGACACGTTGATGATTCGACCTCGACGTGACTTCATAATATCCGGCAGAAAGGCGCGAGAGCTGTTCACCACGCTCTCGAAGTTGGTTGCCATCACGAGATCGAAGTCAGCTGGGGGAGTGTCGATCACGTCGCCGCTGTAAAGGATGCCCGCGACGTTGAAGACCGCATCGATATCGCCTAAGGCGGAGCGTGAAGACGCTGCCCACGAGTCGATTTCAGACCGGTCGGCGACGTCTAGACGGGTCACGTGTGTGACGTTGGTGGTAGCCGCACACTGTGACTGGACGTCCAGGAGGGCGTCGAAGTTCTTGTCTGCGAGGGAAAGAGACCAGTTCCGGCTTGCGAGCTGCAACGCAATTTCGCGGCCGACCCCAGAACTTGCGCCGGTGACCGCTGCTCTCCATTCCCCTGGCATCTAACCGCGCCTCCCGCACCTCGCTGCCCTTGGTAACTAGGCACAGTAACGAACTGTCCGCAGCCGCGCTAGCAACCAGCTGGTCTGTATAACGGTCTGTATCCAGTATCGGACCGGCTCTGTAATCGCCTCGGCAGCCAGCGCAAGAAGCCCGAGGAGGGACCGAACACCAGTTCAGCGCCACTGTTGCCTCGATCGACCTGCTCGCCTTCGACTCTGCCGACAAGCCATGCGAGATCACTACCTGCGGTTACCGCCCGCCGTGGCATGCTGATGTGTTCACACACCCGGAAACGAAAGAGACAGTGACGCGCGAGTGGCTTACACGGGAATGCGAGTGTCTGCAGGAGTTGCCCGTTGGTAACGATCTGACAGCCGCCATGGTGCTGCCGCTCAGGACGGATTGGGTGCGGCCACGTGCGTGCCCAATCATTCGATGCGGTTGCCCTCGTGCGTGTTCCGCGTTATTAGAGGCTGCGAACGCCAGTTGCTTGCGGGCGTTTGATGCCCTGACCGATCTCGAACTCCACGCGCTGACCTTCATCCAGGTTGCGAAAACCTTGCCCCTCGATCTCGGAGTAATGGACGAACACATCGGATCCGCCACCCTCCTGCTCGATGACGCCGAAGCCCCTCTCCCCGTTGAACCACTTCACGGTGCCGTTCGCCATAACCACTTACCCTTCGTGCTCAAAGTCGCGTCATCACCTTTCGGGTATCTCTGCGGAGTGGTCTAGCACCTCGAAGAGATAGCCGGTCCGCATTCACTTACAGCAATGGTGTTTAGAGCGCTTTGAGCTCCTCGATGACAGAGTTGACCGACTTCTTGGCGTCGCCGAACAGCATGGAGGTGCGGTCGGCGGTGAACAGCGGGTTGTCGATGCCCGCGTAGCCGGAGCTCATCGAGCGCTTGAGCACAATCACCGAGCGCGACTCGTCGACGTTCAGGATTGGCATGCCATGGATCGGGCTGGACGGGTCGTTGCGCGCGGCCGGGTTGGTGACGTCGTTGGCACCGATCACCATGGTGACGTCGGTGCGTGAGAACTCGCCGTTGATGTCGTCCATTTCTTTCATCGCGTCGTAGTCGACGTCGGCTTCGGCCAAGAGCACGTTCATGTGCCCTGGCATACGGCCCGCTACGGGGTGGATGGCGTATTTCACCTCAACGCCCTTGCTTTCGAGGATTGCCGCCATGTCCTTGACTGCGTGCTGGGCCTGCGCGACGGCAAGGCCGTAACCGGGGACGACGATGACCTGCGAGGCGTAGGCCATCTGGATCGCTGCATCCGCTGCTGACGTTGCTTTGACGACGCCGCCGGATGCGTCTGCTCCGATAGCGGCGTCGGCACCGCCGCCTCCAAACGATCCGAACACGATCGCCGGAATGGACCGGTTCATTGCTGTTGCCATCAGGTTGGTCAGGATCGAGCCCGAGGCACCGACGATCATGCCTGCCACGATCATCGCTGTGTTGTCGAGTGCGAGACCGGCAGCCGCAGCGGAGAGACCTGTCAGAGCGTTGAGCAGCGAGATCACCACTGGCATATCGGCGCCGCCGATCGGAAAGACCACGAACAGGCCCATCAGACCGGCAGCGACGAGCAGCAGCACGATGAACAGGACCGAGGTGCCATGACCCGGGGTGGATTCGATTCCTATGTAGATCGCGACCGCCACGGCGAGTATCAGCAGGACGATGTTGGTCAGCTGGAAGGTTCGTGCGTTCTTGACGAACGCCTTTTCCACGTTCTTGTTGAGCAGTTCCTGCAACTTGAGGAACGCCACCAGCGAGCCCCAGAACGACACCGAACCGATCACGGCAGCGAACAAAGATCCGACGACGATGTGGACCGTCGGTTCTTCACCGTGCTGGAATGCCGAGAATCCGTCGGTCTCGATGAACTCGGCCCACGCGATCAACGCCACTGTACCGCCGCCGACACCGTTGAACAGTGCCACTAGCTGCGGCATTGCCGTCATCTTGGTGCGCTTGGCCGGTGGAACTCCGAGGAGCACACCGATCGCCAGGCCCGCGGCGATGAGGATCCAGTTGATCGCGGCGGCGTCGCGCACCTCGATCAGCGTTGCGATCACAGCGGTTCCCATACCGACGGCGGCGATCCAGTTGCCGCGCACGGCGGTCTTCGGACCGGTCAGACCCATCAGGCCGTAGATGAACATGCCGAAGGCGACCACGTAGAGAATGTTGACAAGGTTGTTCATCAGGAGTCGGCACCCTTCGCTGCTTTGACGGACAAAGGCTTGGACTTGAACATGCTGAGCATCCGATCGGTGACCAGGAACCCGCCGACGACGTTGAGCGTGCCGAAGATCAGCGCGACGAACGCAATGATGCGCACGCCCCACGACGCGTCCTCCGGCAAGCGACCGAGGACGATGAGCGCGCCGAGCACGACGATGCCGTGAATGGCGTTGGTGCCCGACATCAACGGCGTGTGCAGAGTGTTGGGAACTTTGGAGATGACCGCGAAGCCGACGAAGCCGGCCAGCACAAGAATCGCGATGTTCGCGAGAAGAGGGGTGTACATCAATACTCACTGTCCGGAATCAGGGAACGCGATGCCGCGTCCAATTCGAGGCTGAGATGCCGAGCTTCGAGGGGCTTGCTGAGGGCAGAAACGAGGTGGCCGACAAGTGACGTCAACCGGTCGGCCATTGCGTTCGCGGGACGTCCGAGAGAAGTCACTTCACCCAGCATTTGCGGTCTCGCTTTGCTCGTCCGGTTCCGCTCTGGTCACACAGGACTGTGCTATGACCTCGTCGGAGAAGTCGGGTGCGAGGGCACCGTTCTCGTCGAGCAGCAACTCGAGCAGTGCAGATACGTTCTTCGAGTACAGCTCGCTTGCGTGCTCGGGCATCGTTGAGGGCAGGTTCAGCGGCGAGGCGATCGTGACGTCGTGCTTGACGACGGTCTGGCCCGGTTCGGTCAGCTCGCAGTTGCCGCCGGTTTCACCTGCGAGGTCGACGACCACGCTGCCGGGCTTCATGCCCTCGACAGCTGCGGCAGTGACCAGACGAGGGGCGGGACGACCCGGCACCAATGCGGTGGTGATGACGACATCGAAGCCCTTGATGGCCTCTTCGAGCGCTTTCTGCTGCTGGGCGCGCTCGTCTTCGGTGAGTTCACGCGCATATCCCCCTTCGCCAGCGGCATCGATGCCGAGATCGAGCCACTGAGCACCCACCGAACGCACCTGATCGGCGACCTCGGGACGTACGTCGTACCCGGTCGGTCGACCTCCGAGACGCTTCGCCGTGGCCAGCGCCTGCAGACCGGCGACACCGACGCCGAGTACGAGAACTGTCGCCGGCTTCACCGTGCCCGCGGCAGTGGTGAGCATCGGGAAGAACCGAGTGGACTCCGACGCCGCCAGAATCACGGACTTGTAACCCGCGACGTTCGCTTGCGAGGACAACGCGTCCATCACCTGGGCGCGAGAGATACGCGGAATTGCCTCGATGGCGAATGCCTGCACTCCTGCTGCGGCGAGCGCCTCGATCTTGTTGTCGGCGTTACGAGGTGCGAGGAAGCCGATCAACGTCGTACCCGGCGACAATTTCGCTATTTCGGCGTCGGTGGGAGGGGCAACTTTCACCACCACGTCGGCAGACCACGGGTCGCCGATCTCGGCTCCTGCTTCGACGTACAACTGATCCGGAATGAGGGCGGACAGGCCGGCCCCCGACTCGACAACAACCGCCACACCCCTGCCGATCAAGGAGCCAACAATCTTGGGAACCAGAGCCACACGGCGTTCACCGTCCGATGATTCGCGGAGGACGCCGACTTTGGTGTGTCTGGTAATTCTTGGATCAGCGGTCATAGGGTTGCTTTCTGAGTAGAGCGAGTTTGTAGAAATGTAGGAACGAAATATTGTTTGAGCGAGTTCATTTAGGCCGGCATATGTCCGCAATGAAGTCAGCGGTGCAGGTATCACCGTCGACGGGAACATGTGCCCCAGGTTGCCAAGGCCACCGCTGAAATGCACAGGAAGGCGATCATGGATGCTGTCGCCATTGATCGAGCCAATCGACCTAGCGGCTGGATTGCAGCCGCAGCATCGAGCTTGGCCGGATCTTTGTTCGCGAGGGGCGGACGGTCAAAAAATCTGGTACCCACGGAATTGACTAAGATGTTATTGGCCGTGTCGTCCAAGCTGCCGTTCGAGAAAAACCGACGAGGGCACGTTCCGACGCAACGCATGTAGTGTGTGCAAGGAGGCAAAGAGCCCACTGTGAAATATTGTGCGAGATCTGGTGAGTGCTGAATCGACTTACTTTCGCAGGCGTCGAACCTGTGCAAGATGTGAATTGCACAGTCGATATAATTCGACCACGTTTGTCTCGTTCAAATCTTGCGGACGCGCTCCGGAATCAAGAAACGCCTGCAAGCGTGAGTAGAATTGCACAGCCGATAGTCCGAATCCGACCATAATGTCTTCGTCAGACCCCCCTCCCCACGGGAGCCACTTTAAAGCGAAATCCAAAATAGCTCTGTCTGATTTCAGGAGCATGTTTACTCTTTCGGGTCATAGTTTCATAAAATCGATCAGAAATGTGCGAAGTCCGACCGATCAAGGCGAATGCTTTACCTCTTCCTAGAGCTTGCAGTACTGCATTCGGCGGAATCGTGCGTGTTTCTATTGGTTACGCGCGGGTCGCTTGCAGTGTGTGCGCGGCGAGCGCTGGTTCCGGTGCAGTAACTGCGATGCCTGCATCGCTCGTATTCGGCGCGTTGAAGTAGACCATTGCTGCCCTCGCCTCGACCTGCTGTTCGGTCACTGCGAGCTGACCTCGCCCCTTGGAGAAGAACGCCGTCAGCCAGGAGATCACGGTGGTCAGTCGGCTGCGGAAGCCGACGATGTAAAGCAAGTGGACGAGAAGCCACATGACCCAGGCGATGAACCCGGTGATCTTGATCGGACCGACTTGCGCGACGGCGCTGAAACGAGACACCGTGGCCATCGAGCCCTTGTCGAAGTACTTGAAGTCACTGCGCGCAGGCACTTTTCGGCCCGCCCGTACAGCTTCGACGCCATCTTCGATGACCCGTGCAGCATAACGTCCGCCCTGAATAGCAACCTGCGCGACACCGGGGAGCTTGTCGAGACTCATCATGTCGCCGACCACGAACACCTCTGGATGACCGGGAAGCGTGAGGTCCTTGCCCACCAGCACGCGCCCGGCACGGTCGACCTCGGCTCCAGACTGATCGGCGAGTTGCTTGCCGAGGGGGCTGGCGGCAACACCGGCAGACCACACCTTGGTGCGCGCCGAGATGCGTCGGATCGTTCCGTCGGCGTCCTTGACGGACAGACCGTCGGCGTCGACATCGACGACCATCGCCCCGAGCTGAATGTCCACGCCCATCTTGGACAGCCGCTTCGCGGCGGCCTGACCGAGGGAATCGGCGAACGGCGGCAACACCTTCGGGGCCGCGTCGAGCAGAATGATGCGCGCGTTGCGGCTGTCGATGTGGCGGTAGGTGCCGTCGAGGGTCTTGTGTGCGAGTTCGGCGATCTGGCCTGCCATTTCGACTCCGGTAGGTCCGGCACCGACGACGACGAAGGTGAGCAGCCTTTCGATCTCGGCTGGATCGGTGGCGGCTTCGGCTTGATCGAATGCGCCGAGGATGCGTCCGCGTAGTTCGAGGGCGTCGTCGATGGTCTTCATTCCGGGTGCGTACTCGGCGAAGTGGTCGTTGCCGAAGTAAGACTGGCCCGCGCCCGCGGCGACGATGATGCTGTCGTACTCGGTGACGGTAGTCCGCTCGAGGAAGCGTGAGGTGACGGCCTTGTTCTTGATGTCGATGGTGGTGACGTCGCCGAGGACGACCGACGCGTTGTGCTGGTTCTTGAGGATCAGCCGTGTCGATGGAGCGATCTCGCCCTCCGAGAGGATGCCGGTGGCCACCTGATAGAGCAGGGGCTGAAAAAGGTGGTGGGTGGTCTTCGCGATGAGAGTGACGTCCACATTGGCCTTACGCAACTGTTTCGCCGCGAACAATCCACCGAACCCGGAGCCGATGATGACGACGTGGTGTCTGTGGATGCGCTGCGCGAGAGCAGGGGTGAGCTCGGGCGTGTCAGATGCGAGAATTGTGGTGTCCTTTCATATCCGGGACGGGGATACGGCTGTCGAGCATTCGCCGAATCAGGAAACCGTCGAGGTCTCTACTGTGCGCATCCGCTGCAGTGGTAGGTGCTGTCACAGATACGCCTTCTTTATCCACCATCCGGCGAGTCAAGTCCAATATCGAAACTCGATACCGCTTATTGATCTCAGCAATTCAGACTGATGCAGAAGCTCTTGCCCGCGACCACGGTGCCTCGAGATCTCGAGCTGGTACTCGATGACAGAGACTGTCCCACGCGTCCAACCAGCCCTGGCGCGGGGTGCCCTGTACTTCGTGTTCCAATGGCCAGACGCCGTAGCGAAACGCATCGCTTAGCGTGGACTGGGGACTCGAGCTGGAATCAGCTAATACGGGTATGCCGTCTCGGGTCAAGACCATGACGGAGCAGAAGATAGTTGCGTCTAGGCGTACGTGTAACGAGTGCCGGTGGTCGGTTTGGTGCCGTCGACAACGACGTGCAGCGTTGCGAAGGCTGTGTTCGGCGGCATCGGGCAGCTATCCGCCTGGGTTTCAGTCGTGGACGGTTCGGCCCTCGGATCGGTACCGACCACGATTCTCGTCGCGGTACGACGTGTGTCGAATGAATCTGGGCAGTCCGCTCGGTGATGGATCAATTGTCGGATGCGAAAGTGCACTAGGGTTCACCCATCAACTCGAAGAGAAGACGGCAATGCAACTTTGGTGAGGTGAACAGAAATTCGTGTGAGCACATGGAACGTCAATTCCATCAGGCAACGACGAACGCAGTTCGTCGATTGGCTCGATTTGCGGCGACCCGATGTAGTTTGTTTGCAGGAAACCAAGGTCTCGGATACTGACTTTGCAAATTTGCTCGACGTCGATTTGTCCGAACGTGGATACGAGTACTCGCATACAGGGGAGGGTGGGCGGAACGGCGTAGCGCTCCTCTCTCGTGTCGGACTCGATGACGTTGCATCCGGATTGGCGGGTTCGCAAGGGAGGGCCGTCATGGCTACGTGTGCCGGGGTGAGCTTTCATTCTCTGTACGTTCCCAGTGGGCCTGGCGATGCGTCTCCCAATCAACGTTACAGGCTCGAATGGCTGGCTGCCTTGTGCGAACTGGTTGCAACTGGTCCGGATACGGTGGTGCTGGCAGGCAACCTGAATGTCTCGCCGTCTCTGCTTGATGTGTACGGACCCGAGGCCTTCGAGGTCGGCGTGGCGGCTACCGAAGAAGAAGCCGCTGTGGCTCTGCGGCTGACGTCTTTGGGGTTGCACGATGTGGTACGTCAGCGGTGGCCTGACGAGCGCGTGTTCACCTATTGGGATTATCGAGCCGGAATGTTTCACAGGAATCTTGGGGTGCGTTACGACATCATCCTGTCGGGTGCTCCTGTGGCACAACGCGTGTGTGCGGCCTGGGTGGATCGCGGTGCCCGAAAAGGATCACGACCCAGCGACCACGCCCCAGTGCTGATGGACCTGGATGTGGCTCCCGATGGAGACCTCGGTCCGATGGTCCCACCCCCTTCGGACGCAAGGTGAGGCTGCCGTTGCAGAGCGGACTCTATCCTGCAGCACCGCGCGGAGAGCGACGTCAGGGAGAAGTTACTCTCTTTGCCTATAAGTCATATTGCCTTTCGATACTGGACTTGGCTCTGGGAAAGCTGTCAAATTGGTCCGAGGTCGTTTTTGGAAGTCCGATCTCCGACCGTCAGCCGATACTCACACGATCTCGAAAGCAGCTGAATGACCACGTACACGAGAGGAGCGATCGCAGAAGTCTGTCAGGTCTCAGGGCGTTACGACTCGGGTTCGAACCGCAGCTGTATCCACGTGATCAGCGATGGGGCAGCAGACTGCTACCCGATGACATACCTCGTTCGCCTAATGCAAGGCGGGGAAATTCTGGTCCTGGACGATGATCATGTGCGGGTAGGTTCGTATGCGTCTGGAACGTGGACAATCGATGTCAAGCAATCCGGAGCGGTCCGCAGGGATGATGCGGACGCCGTGAACTAATAACGGTCCGCCTCGGCGAGGAATTCTGTCGGGATATTGGTGTCAACTTCATAGATCGGTAGACATCTGCTTCATCCGAAATACTGTTGATGTGTGCACTTTCCAGCCGGCTCTGCCACTCGATCCTCACCCCAGTCGAGACTGCGACCTCGTCGCGGCGTAGCCCCGCACCAGCACGGAGTCAACGTCCTCGGAGCCTAAACGAGCCCGCCGTGTCGTCAGAAAGCTCTGCACGGCAAATCTGTTTTCTACCTCGTCCACCTGTCCACAACACGGCGAGCTTCGTATCAGCGGGGCGTGTCGGGCACCCCCCCGTAGTCCAGGCCTGCCTCCCCACTCGAAACCACGCTTGCACGTTCACTATCGCTGGTCAGTCGGGCCTGGCTGATCGGAACCCGATCAAGAAGGAGCTCTAGTCGCCATGGCACAAGAAGAAGGCGATCTCACGTTCTCTCCATCGACCGAGGTCACGCGAACTCCCGTTCGGTACAAGAACCGATACGGGATCGTCATCGCCGCCGACCTGTACACGCCAAAGGACGTCGACAGGTCGGTTCCGCAATCGGCAATCGTGATCGGACCGCCTTACGGTGGAGTGAAAGAGCAGAGCCCCGGTGTGTACGCCAATGAACTCGCCAGACGCGGGTTCGTCGCCCTTGCATTCGATCCCTCCTTCAATGGGGAAAGCGGCGGTGAATCACGGCACGCGTCGTCGGCCGAAATCTTTGCTGAGGATTTCAGTGCAGGAGTCGACTATCTGGGATCGCTCGGCTACGTCGATCGCAACCGAATCGGTGCTGTCGGCATTTGCGGAAGTGGAGGCTTCGCGCTGAACGCAGCCCAGGTCGACCCTCGAATCAAAGCCGTTGCAGCCTCCGCGTTGTACGACATCAACCGCATCGCGCGAGGCGGATGGCTCGACTCCCAAACCGACCAGGAGCGTCGGGCAGCACTGCAAGCCATCGCCGCGCAGCGCTGGTTGGACGTAGATTCAGGTGAGCCGGCGCTGACGCCGGTCTTTCCCTCCGAGTTCAATCCCGACGCCGTCGATCCGGTCACGGCGGAATTCCACGAGTACTACGTGACCGACCGCGGTCGCCACCCTCGATCGATCGGCGGATTCACTGTCACAAGTAGTCCCTCGCACATCAACTTTGGCGCGTTGGCTCATTTGCCGGACATCTCGCCGCGGCCGATCCTGCTGATCACAGGCGAGCATGCTCACTCTCGATACTTCAGTGACACAGTCTACGAGCAGGCTGCCGAGCCGAAGGAGCTTCTCGTGGTCCCTGGCGCTCGACACATCGACTTTTACGATCGCACAGACCTCATCCCGTTCGACAAGATTTCACAATTCTTCAGCGAAAGCTTTGTCCGATAATTCACTGACGACCGGCGCGTCGATCTGGTGCGGGAAGCGCGACGCGTTCATGTGGTGGTCGCAACGAGCCCTCGTCTCCTGCTCCTCGAACGGAGTAGCCCATCCCAGGGCTGCGCGGGTGCGGGGCTCAGTAGGACCGCGACCACGTCGGATCGCTCGGGGTCGTGCGCTGACAGGTCTGTACCTTTTTGACGTACTGACGGAGCAGACCGTTGGTGTTCTCGTGGGTGCCCCTCTGCCACGGGGAGTGCGGATCGCAGAACTGGATCTGCGCTCCCGTGGCGATTTTGATCTCGGCATATCTGGCCATCTCCCCGACCCTGATCCCTGTCAAGCGAAGGGTCCAGGTTCGCAGGCGGTTCCCGATCTTTGCCCTCATCGCATCATTGACCCACGACGCCGAATAAGCGATGGGCAATACACAAACATCACCACTTGAAACGTCCGCTCGACCAAACGTCCAGATCGTCGACCCGCCCTTGGTCTCGATGATCAGATCATCCTCCTAGCGGCCGGGAACGCTTCGATCGGCGACATCGGCAGGCTGGTCGGAGATGTTGAGCGTCCGCGGGATTCGCGCTCGGTGATACGCACGTGCGTAAGTTTCACAGGTTCGCCCGTCAGGGGATTGCCTGCGCAGCTCCTTGGGCGGCCGGCTTCACTTTGACCATAGCGGGTTCGGTAGATCGTTTCGTGCGATGCACGCACCTTCGCCGAGTGCGGAACTTCCTTCCTCAGTGTCGCCGAGATCTGCTCGGCGAGTTCTCCATCGAGAAGCACCTGCACCCGTTCCCGAAGCAGCTGGTCGATGCCAGCTACGAGATTTTGGGTTGTTGACTGACTTACGGGCAGCACGCTGGGCCCGGTGATCCTTGTGAGGACCACTGAATAGCTGTCCTGTTCGAATTCTCGAATCAGGATCGGCACTGCTGGGCCCAGGCGCGGCGCGATGGCGGGCATTGTCCACTCGTCCCGGACGCCGTTGGCGATGAACTCGAGTTCCTCGAACGACAAGAATCGGCCTCTCGACCGAGGCGTCGACCGCGGCCGCACACCAGTGCTACGCGGTGACCAGAGCGGCATCCGAACCTGATGTGAGAAACCCGGGTGAATCAACACGCATATTCGCAGATATCAGGCACGTTGCGCCCGCCGCTCGAGTCCGCCCGTAGCTGCGCTGTGTTCCCGGGGGAGTGGGGGCAGAACGGATCCGGTTCGCCCGCATGCGTACCCCGGACCGAGGCTTTGCGGCCGTCGCCGGTCGGTGCTGTGGATTCTTCGCGTTGAGAGACAGCTTGAAATGTCAGCGAGGCCGTGTAACTCGGGCTGGGGTGAATACCGGACTTCACCGATGGTCCTCGATGTGGTTCAGGCGCATAACCGCTTCGTCATCGTTGCCTGACCGAAGTCGGTTTATGCCAACCCCAAGAGAACTCGCCGATTGCTGTCGACCCCGACGGCTTAGCCGAAACGAGCTGCGCTACAACGCCAGCGCGGGCAAGCACGGAACCGCTGCCCAGTCGACCTGCTCGCGCTGGTCGTGGTTCTCGATCTGAAGCGACCGCCCCAGCCGGTGGGTTTCCGGGCCTTGACGGCATTCTCTATATATGAAACGCTCTTTCATGTACGAAAGTGCGTCTCATCACATCCAATGTCAGGTGTGAGCTTGAGCGCCTCTGCCGATCAGTAGGAGATTGAGTGATGTTGCGATTTGAAGGCCGGACTGTCGTTGTGACAGGCGCGGGTAGCGGAATTGGTGCTGCGACCTCGGCTCGGTTGATCGACGAGGGTGCGACAGTTGTCGTCGTGGACGTGACGCAGGAGGCGGTCGACGCGGCAATCGCCAACGTGTCCAACGCAGACCGCGTGCACGGAGCGGTGCTGGATGTCTGCGATCACGCCGCAGCCGTGAATCTTCTCGACACCACGCGACAGAAGCTCGGCGGTATCAATGGGCTCGTCAATTGCGCCGGGATCACCGGTGCAGGAACAATCGTCGACCTTGACCCTGAGGCGCATCGCAAGATCATGTCTGTGAATCTTGACGGCACTATAAACATGTGCCAGGCCTTCGTGCTGGCCGTGAAGGACGCCCAGGGACCGCGGGCGATCGTGAATATCTCCTCAGGGGCAGGCATTCTCGGTGTGCCGAACCGGCTCTCGTACGTCGCGTCTAAGTTCGCGATCTCCGGAATCACGAAATCGATGTGCCCAGAGTTGGGACCGTTAGGGATACGCGTCAATGCGGTGGCCCCCGGAATGACCAGAACACCGCTCACCGACTACATGATGAACGACCCGGTGAAGGCTGCATCGATCAACGCAAAACATCCAATTGGTCGAATCGGTTATCCCGAAGAAATTGCGGCGGCAATCGTCTTTCTGCTCAGCGATGACGCCAGCTTCATGACGGGCTCAGTCGTTTCGGTGGACGGCGGACAGACCGCTTGCCTCTAGGGGCACGGAAGTGGTGGTCATTGGCCACCCCCGACACTTTGTATCGGCGGTCTGCTGTTTCGAGATCTGCATTGCCGCCGAAACGGCCACCCCGATAACCCGAAAACACCAATCACTCAATTGGAGAAAACTGACGATGACGAATCGTGACCTCTCTCAGGACCTTGCAGAGTTCGCTGCAAACACCCGATATGTGGACTTGCCGCTTGGCGCGGTCGAGGCCGCCAAGAAGAGCATTCTCGACACAATTGGAGTAATTCTGGGCGCAAGTGGAATGGAGCCCGCTGTCAGACCGATCGTCGAGCTTGTCACCGATGCGGGTGGTAAGGAAGAAGCAAGCATCCTCGGCTTCGGTGGCCGCGTCCCCGCCGCGGCCGCGGCCTTCGCGAACGGCACTCTCGCACACGGTCTCGACTACGACAGTCAGACTCCGTGGGGTGCGCACCCGGACAGCTCACTTGTGCCGGCTCTCCTCGCTCTGGCCGAACGCAAGGGCTCCGTGACCGGCAAGGACCTCATCACTGCGGTGGCGATCGGGCAAGAGTTGTTCATCCGGCTCCGTTGCAATGTCGGATGGAACATGGACTGGAATCTGTCGAGTGTCGTCGGGACGTACTCGGGCACTGCCGCCTGTGGCTCCTTGATGGGGCTGACCGCAGAGCAAATAGCCCACTCGTTGGGCATCTCGAGCCTCACCGCGGGCGGCACCATGGAGCAGATATTCGGTGTCGGTAGCGATGTCCGTGGTCTGTACGCGGGATTCATTGCTCAAAGCTGTGTGAATGCAACTCTCCTGGCAGGGAAGGGTATGCATGGAATGCAGAACCTCTTCGAGGGGGAGGCCGGAATTTTCAATGTCTACTTCGGTGGCAATTTCGACCGTGCGAAAATGCTTGCGGGCCTGGGTGTGGACTACCTGAGCGAAGGCATGACGTACAAGTACTGGCCAGCGGTCGGAAACGCGCACACATACATTCATGCCGCAATCGAGCTGGTACGCGAAAATCCCTTCGACGCTGCCGACATCGCCGAGGTCAGAGTGTACGTGGGCAATTTCGCAGAACGGATGGCTCTCCCACTCCACGCTCGACAAGCACCTCAAACCATGATGGACGCTAAGTTCTCGCTACCGTTCACAGTCGCAGTAGCACTGGTGAAGGGATCGATGCTTCTGTCCGACTTCTCTATTGACACTTTGAAAGATGCTGAAGTCCTTTCGGTGGCGAGCAAGGTGGTTCCGGTACAGGATGCCGAACTCAACTGGGATCTGAAATTGCCGGATGGCAAAGTTGAGGTGCAACTTCGTAACGGACAGATCTTTACCCGCCGGGGTTCCGATGTTCCTGGCACGCCGGAGCGACCGATGACTGTAGAAGAGCTGGCCAAGAAGTTCGATGACTGTGCACGTGTGTCTATTCGGCCATTACCGACGGATGACATCGACCGCGTGACGACCCTGCTCTGGGGGTTGGAGGAGTGCAACAACCTGACCGAAATCATCGAGCTCGTTCGCTGAGCGCTCGTTGTCGTAGAAGTATTGATTTCCGAACTTCCTGTTCAAACCATTCTGGTCCAATCAAGATGGAGGTAGCGCGGTGACTACAAATCCCCAGCCGGTAAGTTCGCCGGTCGACGGCAAGGCCGTTGTCAGAAAAGTACGCAGGACGATCCTACCGATTGTCTTTCTGCTGTATGCGTTCAACTATATGGATCGTTCATCGATCAGCTATGCCCAACTCACGATGGGTAGTGAGCTCGGCATCGATGTGGCAACCTACGGTGCAATCGCGGCAATTTTCTTTCTCGCTTACGTGCTCTTGGAAGTTCCGAGCAATATCATCCTTGCTCGGGTCGGTGCGAGGGTATGGCTGGCGCGTATCGCAATTACCTGGGGCTTGGTCACTGTTGCAACCGGATTCGTACACTCCGTTACCCAACTGTACGTAGCACGAATTTTGCTCGGCATCGCTGAAGCGGGGTTGTTCCCGGGGTTAATTCTGTTTTTGACGTTTTGGTTCCTCAACAACGATCGCGGCCGCGCGATAGGTGTGATGGCACTTGCAATGCCGTTCGCCCTCATCGTCGGTAGCCTCAGCGGTGGGCTAATTCTCGATCACGTCGAATGGTTCGGGCTCAGCTCATGGCGCTGGATCTTCATCCTGCAAGGTTTGCCCCCAGTCCTGCTCGGAGTGTGGATCTTGCTGACGTTGGCGGACCGTCCGAACAAAGCGAAGTGGCTCGACGCCGATGAGAAAAATTGGCTGGAGACTTCGATTGCGGACGAGTACGCGGCAATGCCGGACGACGATCAGGAGCACTCAAGCGAGCTCAAGACACTGAAGAATCGCAAGGTTCTCTACCTCGGACTCATCAATGCCCTTGCCGGAGTTGCCACGTACGGCATGACGTTCTTCCTCCCGCAGGTTGTGTCCCAGCTGAATCCGCAATATTCACCCACCAGCATCGGAATTTACGGAGCTATTCCGTACGTCTGCGGTGCCATCGTGATGTTGCTCTTGGTTCGGTACGCCGATATCAGCGGTCGACGAAAGCCGATTGTTCTGCTCTGCTTTGCCACTGCGATAGTAGGTCTTGTCACAACGGGTGTCTTCCGAGACTCGCCGCTGCTGGGGATGATCGGATTGATACTGCTTGCATGCGGCGTCATCGGGAACATTCCGACCTATTGGGCCTTGATCAGCGAGGTTCTGACCAAGCGCCAGGCCGTTGTCGGTATTGCAGTGATCAACTCGCTCGCCTCCGCAGGCGGGTTTTTCGGACCGTTCCTCATCGGTAAGATAGCGACCCCCGGCGACATCATCGTCGGAATGAGCGTCCCGTTGGTTGCACTATCTTTGGCCTTCATTCTATTGCTTTTCGTCAAGGTTCCGCAGCGAGACCCCTCGCGTAGTAACCGGATCGAAAAGGCGCAGCGGAGCTGAGTCGATTGAGTTGAACCGGTATCCGATTCAAGGTCAGTGTTTCCAACTTGCTCCAGCTCCCATTCTGCGGGAAAGGCTTTCGCAAGTCTGTACCAACAACGACCGAGCATGGTCTGGATCTACATTTCCGGTTCCCGTCAGTCGGTGTATGAACGGGGTGGTCATCGCAGCCACGGCATTGCCGGTGAAGTCGAAGACAGGTGCAGAAATGTTGGTGATACCTTCGATCGTAAGGGATCTTCCTTGACAATAGCCTGCTGCCCGTACCTGGGCGAGATCTGCTAGAAACCTGGTGCGTTGGTCATTGTTACCGGGCCCGGCAAGGGTAAGTAAAATGTCGAGGTCGCCGGGATCCATTTGCGAGGCAAGTACCCGGCCGGATGCGGAATTATCGATCGGAATGAGCGCGCCCAGCCGAACGGTGTGCACGTTGGTATCGGGGCAATCGACCTGAGCGACGACGAGTAATTGACCAGAATGAAGGATGCAGAGGTGAATGCTCTGGCCGATACGGTTGGCAAGCTTTTGCATCTCGCTCCCTGCAATTGCAGTGAGACGCTGAATGGTAGGGGTGCGGTGCGCCATCTCGAACAACTTTGTCGTCAGTCGGTATCGGTCGGCTTCATCGACCTGGACGTAATCTCGCTCGCGCAGCACCATCAGAACTCGGAAGATCTCAGATGTCGTTCTTCCCAGTTGCTTACCGATTTCGGCCTGAGCAAGACCGTCTTCGGTTGAAGCGAGAAGCTCGAGAATGTCGAGACCCTTCGCCAGCGCGGGCGCTCGGTACTTCTGATCCTGTGCTTCTGCGCTCAATTCCCTAGCCCAACTTTCGCGGTAGTCGTCGTGATTTCCGAATAGTTTCATATATGAAACGTCGGGTCAAGAAGCATCGCGAAGATACGCGAGCAATAGGAAGCGGCTATCTGGGTGTTCGGATGTCGGTATTGGACGTGGGTCTACGGACAGGGGTTAATGGGATCAGGGGAGTTGTGATCGAAGCAACATCGATACCCAAAAATTGATCAGCTATTCCGCATCGGGACGTTCAGGCCCCGGTCCACCCGCAGCGACCGCCTGGCGACTCAATGGAGAGATTCGGAGAATGAAGTGACCACAGGTAGTCAACCGGAGTCGGCGGTTCCTATCCCGGCCGCGCGTACGCATCCCAGAACGATGGAGACTCGCGCCGTCGTGAGTGGCACGCTGGGGTCTGCTCTGGAGTATTTCGATTTTGCCGTGTACGGCGCTCTCGCCGCAACACTGTTCCCGGTCCTGTTCTTCCACAGTCTGGGGTCCACTGGTGCGCTCCTGGCGTCGTTCGCGACGTTCGGCGTCGGGTTCGTCGCACGACCGGTAGGTGCGGTGGTATTCGGCCATCTCGGTGATCGACATGGGCGTAAGCCCGTTTTGTTCGCCACGCTGATTCTCATGGGCGGCTCGTCGATCCTGATCGGTTTCTTGCCGACGGGACAGGGGTTCGGTATTGCCGCTGTGCTCGTGGGTCTCAGGTTCGTTCAAGGATTTTCGTTGGGCGGCGAAGCCATCGGAAACCAACTCATGACAATGGAGCACGGCGACAAGAGCCGGCGAGGACTACTGGGCTCGTTCATCATCGTTGGCTCACCGGTCAGTCAGGTACTCGCGAACCTCGCCTTGGTCGTTCTCAGTGCAACACTCAGCCAGGAGCAATTCGAGTCGTGGGGTTGGCGGGTGCCGTTCCTCGGCAGCATCCTTATCGTCGTCGTAGCCGTCTTCATTCGAACGAAGCTCGAGGAAACCCCGGCGTTCGTCGTCAACAGTGCTGTCGAGCAAAAGATCGAGAAGTCCCGCAGTGCCGGACTGTCGGTCTTGAAGACGCACCCCCGCAAGGTGTTCATGCTGACTCTGGCCTGGGGCGGCTCGTCACTCAGTTTCTACTTGATCGCGGTGTACGGGCTGAGCTACCTTCCGAGTGAGACGGGGATGTCCTCGCAGACGGCGTTCGTGATCCTGATGATTGCCAACGGCGTATCCATCCTCTTCTCGATCGCCGGTGGATGGGTGTGTGACCGCGTCGGACGTAGAAAAGTCTTCTACATCGGACTTGCAAGCTGCTTCGCCGGAATCTTGCTCTTCTTCACCCTTGCCAGCGCGAACGCACTCGTCACAGGCTTGATAGTGACCTTGGTCTTGTGTTCCATTCAATTCCTCAGCGGCGCTCAGCCTGCACTGTTCGCGGAGCAGTTTCCGACCGAGGTGCGCTTCTCAGGCGCTGCCATGTCGCATACGTTCGCCAACCTGATCTTCTCGGCCCCGGCACCATTCGTTGCAGCAGCTCTCGCCGCCGTAGGTGGCACAAGCTTGGTGATGGTGTTCACCTTGGCAGTGATTGTCGGATCCGTATACGCGGTGTCCAATCTCGACGAGGGCCGTCACATCGAGCTGGCCGAATACACGACCGACGGAGTTGCCGCCACAGTGCACGGTGCAGCCGGAGCTCGACCTGCGCCGTGATCGAACTCGCATGGGCATTTCTCGCATGACAAACCGCACGAAGGGAACCGACTATGAAGAAGTATCAGCTGTTCGTCGACGGAGATTGGGTCGACCCCGACGGAGGGACATGGACCGACACCGTCGATCCTTATCGAGGTGAAGCGTGGGCACAGATCCCTCTCGGTAATCAGAACGATGTCACACGGACGGTATCGGCAGCGCGCCGCGCGATGACCGATGGACCGTGGTCGTCGATGTCGGCATCGGCGCGCGGGAAGATCATGCACCGGTTGGGTGATCTCGTCCTCGCGAACGCCGATCACTTGGCAGCCGTCGAGGTTCGTGACAACGGAAAGCTTGTCGCTGAAGTCAACGGACAGTTGGCGTCGCTTGCTGAGGTTTGGTACTACTACGCCGGGTTTGCTGACAAAATTCAGGGATCGACAATTCCCATAGAGAAGTCCGATTCGGTTGCTTTCACGTACCGAGAGCCGATCGGGGTTGTCGCAGCTCTCACTGCGTGGAATTCGCCGCTGTGGTTCGCGGCGGTCAAGTGTGCACCGGCTCTGGCCGCCGGGTGCACCGTGATCGTGAAGCCGTCGGAATTCGCTTCTGCCAGTACATTGGAATTCGCCGAGCTGACCAGGCAGGCCGGGTTCCCTGCCGGTGTGTTCAATGTCGTGACAGGACTCGGCCCGGACGTCGGCTCGGCGCTCGTGGAACATCCCGATGTCGCGAAGATTACCTTTACCGGGTCCGATACGACCGGGGCGCAGGTGTACGAGAGCGCCGCCCGCACGATGAAGCGCGTGTCGCTCGAACTGGGCGGAAAATCACCGAACATCGTGTTCGAGGATGCGGATCTGGACAAGGCTGCGACAGGAGTGGTGTCGGGGATTTTCGGTGCTTCGGGCCAGATGTGTTCCGCCGGGTCGAGGTTGCTCGTCCACAGTTCCATCAAGGACGCGTTCACCGAAAAGTTGGTGGAGATTGCCCGCAGCATCCGACTCGGCGATCCGAACGATCCACTGACCAATGTCGGCCCCATCGCTACGCCACCGCAATATCGAAAAGTACTGGACTACATCGACATTGCAAACGCCGAAGGAGCTCGTTGCCTTCTCGGCGGAAAGCCGGCCAGTGGCTCGGATCTGACCGGTGGTCAGTTCATCGAGCCGACAATCTACACAGACGTCACCAACGACATGCGGATCGCGCAGGAGGAGGTGTTCGGCCCCATCCTTTCGATCATCGAATTCGAGGACGAGAAGCACGCGATCGCCCTCGGTAACGACGTGGCGTATGGCCTCGTGGCTGGCGTGTGGACCGAAAACGTCGGGCGCGCGCTACGAATGTCGAAGGCCCTCGACGTCGGCACCGTGTGGGTGAACACCTACCGTACGTACAGCTACATGGTTCCATTCGGCGGTACCAAACAGTCCGGTTTGGGTCGCGAACACGGAATCGAAGCCGTGGACGGATATCTCGATACCAAAAGCATTGTTATCTCCACCGACGACGGTGCACCATCCAATGCTTTCGTGATGCGCTGAGTCGGATTGTTGATCGTTGAGATCGGAATACGAAAGAGAGAGACGCGGCATCATGACGCCTTCGGAAACCATGGAAGCTCATCTGACGACGCCTGGGCAACGACTGCTCGGGCGCAGAATTGTTGTGACCGGCGCGGCGTCGGGGATCGGAAAATCGGCTGCCCAGCTCTTCGCTAGTGAGGGCGCTTCGCTCGCGCTACTGGATCGTGACGAACATGGCGTACTGCAGTCTGCCGAACTCACCGGCGGAACCGGTTACGCAGTCGACATCACGGACGAGGAGGCGGTCACGGACGTAGTCGATCGGGCGGCCACTGCGCTGGGCGGCATCGACGGTGTAGTCAATGCCGCTGGAATTATGTTTCGCGGCTTGGCATCCGATGTCACAGCGGGTGACTGGCGGCACGTGCTGGAGGTCAATTTGACCGGTGCGTACATAGTTCTGCGTAGTTGTATCCCCTGGCTGCAGAAGGAGGAGGCCGCGACGATTGTGAACATCGCGTCAGCGCAAGGTTTGCTACCCAATGCTCCCGGATACACCGCATACGCCGCCTCCAAGGGCGGAGTGTTGAACCTGACCCGCGTTCTTGCCGCCGAGCTTGCACCGACAGTGCGAGTCAACAGTGTGTGCCCCGGGATGGTGGACACCGCGATGGCGGATGGACACCGAAACAACGTTGGGAACTATGCGCTGGGCCGATTGGCTGAGCCGATCGAAATTGCTCGGTCGATTCTCTTTTTGACCAGCTCGGAGTCGTCATACGTCACAGGCTCAGCGCTAGCGACCGATGGTGGCCGGTCCTTCCACTGAAATCAGCTGCCTGCCAATTGTATTGGACTATCTGGAGCTGGTCGACTCGTCGACCAGCTCCAGATCGCTCGATGGGCCCGCGGTGCGTCGCTTGTGACGCGCGCGGACCGCGGACCACACTGCGATATCGAGCACGATGAGTATCGCTGCGATCACCGCGACGGCAGGCATGCGGCCGAGCCCGTACGCAAGAGGTGCGAGGACAGCGCCCGTCGAACCGCCCGCGAAGACGGCGACCATGAACATGGTGTTGGCGCGCGCTTCGTACTGTTCGTTTGCAGAGAGCACCCTCGTCTGGTTCGCCGCTTGCAGCGATTGGTTGCAGGCTGTCACGACGAACAGCGACACCGCAAACAGTGCGATGTGATTGGAGTCGAATGCGACAGATATGCACGCGCACAACAGGATCGGTAGGCTCACTCCGATCACTGCAAGAGATCCGAATCGGTCGATGATTGGACCGAACAGCGGGGTGAAGACAACCGCTGAGAGCCCGACCAGTCCGAATAGTCCCGCGGATGCAATAGACCAGCCGTGGGTCTCCGAGGTCAGGTGTATCACGCTGACAGTCCAGAACATGTTGAACGTCGCGAACGCGAAAAACTGTATGCACGAGGACCCGATGAGTTCGGGGCTGCGCGTGGTGAGCCTCAAAGTGTCTGCCAGAAGCGTGCGATACTTTTTGCCCGGCGCTGGAGTTACCCACTGCACCTCCAGAATTCGCCGAGTCAGCGGAATGGTGCAGAGGATTGTCGCAGCGAAACCGGCGACGACGAGCCTCCATCCGATCCATTCGACCAGCAGGCCGGCGATGATTCGGCCTCCGAAGACCCCGACCAGAAGAGCGCCGACCATGGTCCCGGTCGCCCTGGATCGTCTGTCACCCGGAGCCAATTTACCGACCACCGGAATGAGGACCTGCGCAATATTTGCCACCAGCCCAACCGCGAAGAAGCTGACCGCGAGCGCAATGACGTTGGGCATCAGGGCGCAAACTGCCAGTGCCACTCCCAGCGCAGCCGACTGAATCGTAATGTGTCGACGCGGATGTGCTCGGTCGGCAAGTGGAACGAACAGGAATATTCCGATCGCATATCCGAGTTGGACCGCGGTTGCCACTGCACCGGTGACCAACGGTGAGACACCGAACGACTCCGCCATGGCGGTCAGGAGCGCCTGTGGAAGATAGATGATGCTTACTGCAATGGAAGCCGATAGGGCGAGGATAAGCAGACGGATGGTCCAATTTCGTTCTCGTAATGCCGATGCCAATTTCGATCCTTGCTCTGGGCGTCGAATACTCGTCGGTGAGGCTAATCGGGGACCGCGCCGTGCCCCGGCGGTCGACTACACTCTACGTCGATCGTCAAACATGTTGTACGCGAGGGAATTGAGCAATCGCGCGCGGCCGTCCTACTGAACCCGTGTGGTGATACAGAGCACGAGTCGATAGTGGCAGGCTATACGGCTGATCACAAACCGATATTGGACATCGAATAGTCGATGCCTGTTAATGGTGGTGGACCTACCAGACGTCCAAGGCGAAGGGAATCGTGGCATCGCGCTTGAACATCGGTCGGACTGCACCCATACAGTCGCCCGTATCCGCGGACCTGTCGTTTCGCAAAAGCGTCGACCGTCGGTCCGATCTCGCTTCTGGCGAGGTCACGGCCGGCCCGCTGCTCGAGGGCGACACGGTGTTGGGCTCGCGACCTGTGTATAGGGCTGGTCGTCCCACGAACTGTTCGCCCACTTCGCGCTGATTCAGAATCAGGTGCCACCAAGAAAGAGGATATCGTGACCAAAAAGATTGCAATTCTTCATACGAGTTTCGTTTTCGTCTCCGTCGAGCCTGTGATCAACGACTTGATCGCCGAGTTGATCCCCGGTGCAGAGGTGATGCATTTCGTGGACTCCGATGTTCTGGCCACAGTTGTTCGTGAACAGGGAATTTCGCCGAGCAGTGAAGTGCGAATGACGCGTCTTGCCCAGGCTGCAGAGGCCGCTGGTGCCGACATCATTTTTTCCGCGTGCTCTTCGCTCGGCCCGGCTTTGGACGTTGCTGCTCAGAACGTCGGGACGCCCGTAGTCAAGATCGACGAGGCAATGGCATTGCAAGCAGCCAGCGACGGTCGACGGATCGGCGTGCTGGCAACGGTGCCGACCACTCTGGGCCCTACCTCCGATCTGATCGAAAAGAAGGCAGTCGAGATCGGCCGCGATGTGGAGATCGAGCAGCGGTTGTGCGAAGGCGCTTTCGCGGTTCTGATGGCGGGAGACCGCGAAAAGCACGACGCGCTGATCATCGAGCAGGCGACGAACCTCGCCGAGAAGGTCGACTTGATCGTCCTGGCGCAAGCTTCCATGAACCGCCTCGCCGAGGTATTGCAGGAGAAGACCGGCGTTACGGTGTTGTCCAGTCCGCGGATGGGTGTTGGCTACCTGGCTCAACGTGTCTCTCAATTGGCCGTCTGACAGATTCCAGTTGGTCTGTCTGGAAACCGAACTAACCGTCACAATGGGGTGCGCAGTGTTGCTCGAACATGAAGTGTTGTCAGCTTTTCCCGACGAGGTAGCTATTTCGGCCTCGACAGTGTCGGAGAACATTGCGCACGACGGCGATAGTGCTCGCGTGTTGGTCGTTCTTGACGATGACCCCACAGGTACTCAGTCCGTGTGGGACGTACCGGTACTCACTAGCTGGGAACCGAGTGATTTCGACTGGGCCTTCAACCGCATTCGAGACGAGGGAACCAAGCCCGCCGTCTACGTACTGACCAACACTCGCAGCCTGAGCCCGGCTGAGGCCGCTGCTCGGAACGAGGAGGCGGTACGAAACGCGCTGACAGCAGCGGCCACCGTCGGCGGAGACTTGACTCTGTCGTTCGTCAGTCGGGGTGATTCGACCCTGCGTGGACATTTTCCGCTCGAGCCCGACGTCATCGCCGCCACCGTGGCCGCAGTAACCGGTGATGGCACCGATGGCGTTGTGGTGGTACCCGCGTTTCCCGACGCAGGGCGGATAACCATCGGTGGAGTTCATTACATGCGCGCTACGGGTACCGAGACCGGAAAACTGATTCCCGTAGGGGAGACGGAGTTCGCCAACGATGCCAGCTTCGGCTTCGTCCACTCGTCGTTGCCCGAGTACATCGAAGAGAAGTCGGACGGTCGACTTCCCGCACAGTCCGTGATCGTTCTGGATTTGAATGTGATTCGAGCGGGTGCGGCAGCGCAGGACCCACTCATCTCGGCCAAAGCTATCGCCGATGCAATCGAGCCTGCAACGAATTCGACTCCGATCGTCGCAGACGTCGTCACCGAGAACGACCTTCGAGCGCTGGCGTTGGGACTGCTGGAAGCCGAACGCCGCGGAAAGAAGTTGCTCTACCGAGTCGGTCCGCCGTTCGTCCGTGCCCGCATCGGCCAAGAGATTCGTTCCGCACTGGTCTCGGACGATGTATACGCGGGCAACACTTCCGCCGACGCTGGCGGATTGATCGTGGTGGGCTCGCATGTCGCTATCACCACACGTCAGCTCAACGCCCTCACAGCGGCTCATGGCTCGGCTCGTGTCATCGAAATCGATGTCGAGCAACTACTGCTTGCCGGTCGCCAATCGCTCGACAACCCTTATGTGGACGCTATCGTCGCCGATGTTGTCGATGGCCTGCACGGCAGCGATGTCATCGTCCACACCTGCCGATCGCTCGTCAAGACCGACGACGCGTCGTCGAGTTTGGAAATCGCTCGTACCGTCTCGGCGGCGGTGGTTGCTGTGGTGAAGCGGACCCTCGAAGCCTTTCCACCTCGATTTGTCATCGCCAAGGGAGGCATTACATCTTCCGACGTTGCTGCACACGGGATGGAGATCCGCCACGCGATCGTTCGTGGGCCGATGCTGCCCGGCATTGTCTCGTTGTGGGAGCCAGCCGAGGGGCCTGGCCGGGGTATCCCGTACGTCGTCTTCCCCGGCAACGTCGGCGACGATCTGTCACTGGTCGATGTCACTCGAAAGCTGAGTAGCAAGTTCCACCAAGAAGTCGGGGGGCAAGCGTGAGCACGTATCGCGGATCGAAATTACGGGTCGGTCTACAACCGGGTTCGATTGCCGAGACTTGGGAAGGCATCCTCTGATGCGTACGCGACTCGATAGTCTGGTTTCCACAAGCCTGACGCACGGGTCGGCTGTGCCGGCCTTCACCTGTTACGACTTCACGACGGCGCTCGCCGTTGTTGCGGCTGCGGAGGCCTCCGGCTGCGGAACGACGTTGTTGGTCGCCCCCAAATCGGCAGCGACCGAGCACGGTCGCCGGCTGATAACGGCGCTTCGAGGTCTCGCAGACGGAGCACGCGTTCCTGTCGCAATACAGTTGGACCACGCAGGAGACTTGGAGATGATCGCCTCCGCCGTGGCGGCGGGAGCCGATTCCGTTCTTGTAGACGGTTCTTCGCTGGCGTACGAGGACAACATCGCGTTGGTTCGAGCGGCACGCGAGCTCATCGGCCCCAACATCGTGATGGAGGCAGAGTTGGGTGGTCTTGCCGGCGACGAGGACCGTGCTCACGTCGCGTCCGGCACCGAGGCGTCCGATGCCCGACTCACTGATCCGGAGTTGGTCGCGGACTTCGTGGATCGGACCGGTGCTCAGCTACTCGCCGTTGCAGTGGGCAACGTTCACGGCCGATACAGCGGCGATCCACAGTTGAGATGGGACGTTCTACGCAACGTCGCTTCTCGCACCTCGATACCACTCGTCTTGCACGGGGCGTCGGGAATCCCCGCAGACGATCTGGTCAGGGCGACAACGATGAACGTTGGCAAAATCAACTTCAACACGGAGCTGCGAACTGGCGTTCTGGAGGTTCTGGAACGTGAGTTGCCGTCGTATCGTTCGGACGGGGAGAACCTGCTCGGTTTGCTGGGGCAGTGGGATCACGCCGCCCAGGCATTCGCCGTCGCGACCCTTGGCACCCTCACCCGCTGAGTCCTGCAGTGGCGTCGGTGCTGCAGCCTCTCGAATAGCAGCAGTCGAAACTCGAAAGCTCAGCAGCTGAACATCTTTCGGGGCAATCCTTCTTGCTTGGCGCCACGCGGGTACATCCACGCCTAATTCGACGGTATTCCAATGGAACGTCCGGCAGGAGTTCTCGCTCGAGTATGGCGACTGGATGCACTATGCAGCCGAGCGAGCAATGTCGATGCCACCGTGTGCGAGACGGACGTGCGGCATTAGCCTCGCAATGAAGCTGTTGCCTTCGGGTGAATCGTCCGGTGATCGAGAAGTCGGGCGCGGACCCGGTCGGCACGCCTGCTCGCAAATCCGCGCTTCTTTACTCGGAAGTGGCTGAATCGCGTGTGGGTGATCGCCGGCCGAGCCCTGTGTTCGGTCGGCAGTCGATACGACAGATCCATCGAATCAGCGGCTATGACCCCCTGAAATTAGAGGATGTGAAGCGCATCCGCTGCGTTCGGTACCTCACTCAACCAGTAGTTCACCGCTAATCATCGCTCTGATCTATATGTCAAATCGGCTTTCGGTATTGGACATGAGCGAGCTGTGACGACTTAATGGTCAACGAGCCCAGAGTGATTCGTACAACATCAAGGACCATGACATTGCACGCGACCAGGTGTGACATCGCGCCGGTTTCTGCCGAGCGTATCGGCGGAGAGGTTGTAGTCGTAGGTCGTGCTGTGCAGCGAACCCGTCTGCAGCGGAGTTCGATCAGGAACGAATCGCGGAAGATTGCAGGTTCTCGATCGATGGTGCTCTTTGCAACAGGATTCGGTCGGCGGGATGGTGCTGCTGAACGAGTTGGCGAGGAACACCCGGCGATCGGTTTGCGCCCGACAAATAGAAACACCAACCAAAGGTATGTTGCTGTGGAAACCCAATTTCGAACATGTCCGGTCGATCAAGCCATGCGAGGCGCGTGGCTCCTCGGTCTCGGTACCGACCCGGTGCTGAGGGGAGCGGGGCAGTGAGTACGCGCATGGATGCGGGCAGACGCCTCGACAACCTACCGATGGGAAAGTTTCATCGACGCATGATCATTCTGGTCGGGCTCGGAATGTTCTGGGATGCGTTCGACAACAAGCTTTCGGCTGCAGTGCTTGCCTCGATGCTGCCGACCGGATTTTCGACGCTGCAACTGAATTCTCTGTTTTTGTCGTTCACGTTCGCGGGACTGGCAATCGGAGCAGCGTTTGCGGGTTGGCTCAGTGACCGTGTCGGCCGAGGCTTCGCATTTCAGTTCAACCTGGGGCTGTTCGCGGTGTTGGCGTTGTGCGCCGCATTGGCACCCAACATGGAAATTCTCATAGCCCTGCGCTTCCTCATGAGTATAGGAATGGGTGCCGAATACGTCATCTGCTACGGCATGATCACCGAATTCATTCCGCGTGCTCGTCGTGGTCGGTATTTGGGAATCCTCGGTTTCTTCGGCGGACTGGGGGTGACAGTGTCCGCTGTCTTGGGTTGGTTGGTAATTCCCACATTCTCGTGGCGCGCGATGTTCGTGATCGGGGGCGTCGGTGCGCTCGTTGCGTGGTGGCTACGCCGTTCGATGCCGGAGTCGCCGCGGTGGTTGGAGTCACGCGGGCGGTACGAGGAAGCCGAAGCGGTCATGCAGGAGATCGAAAAGCAGAACGGCACCCCGAAGACCCTGACCGACTCATCGTCGAGCTCCGATGCTGCGTCGACCCCGGTCAGCGAGAAGGCGGAGTGGGTGCCGATCACGGTGTTGTTCTCCCGACCAGTGGTCGCGAGGACGGCAATGGCGTTGTTCCTCACTGTCATTTGCCTGTTCGGTTCCAACGTAATCACGGGTTGGATGCCCACGTTCTTCGTCGAACAGGGGCTTACCGTGTCTCGATCACTAGGCTTCAACGCTGCGATCATGTCCGGGTATGTCGTGGGGCCGTTGCTGTGTGTTCTGATCGCGGACCGCATCGGTCGTCGAAACAGCATCGTGATATTCGGAACGCTAGCTGCGATTTTCGCCGGTATCTATCCCTTCATGCAGCAGCCTGCGCTGATCGTTGTCATCGGATTCATCCTGGTCGCGATGGCTGCATCGTTCTTGACGATGTGTCTGGGCACAGTGCCTGAGTTCTTTCCGACCGCTTTCCGTTTTCGGGGCGGCGGATTGACTCAGACCGTCGGTCGTGTGGGGTTGATCTTCTCCCCGTTCATCGTTCTTTGGTTGTACTCCCACTTCGGAATCGTCGGGGTGATCCTGGCTCTTTCTGGCTTGTATGTGATCGCGACCCTGATGTACGCCGTTGCCCGCGTCGACACTTCTCGAGAGGCTCTCAGCCAGATAGCCGAGGAGGCTCGGTCCGGCGATGGTCAAGAAGCCGACTCTGGGCCGGCAAAGGATACCGACGTGTCGGTCGTACGCACGCGAACCGGCCACTGAACCGTAAACCACACAGGGGAGCCACGAAATGGATGCTGTAGTTTTTTTGGGCGAGAACAAGATCGAGGTTCGTCGCCTACCGGATCCAGTGCCAGGTCCGGACGAAGTGGTAATTCGGGTCAAGGCCTCCGGTATGTGCGGTAGCGACCTGCATCACTTGCACAGCCCGCAGCGGCCCGCTGACGCACAGGTGATCGAAGGTCATGAGCCGAGCGGCGTTGTCGAGTCGGTAGGAAATGCGGTTCGACCCACCGAGGCACAGGTGGGGGATCGTGTCATGGTGCATCACTACGACGGGTGCCGCGCATGTCGGTATTGCCGCTCGGGCTGGACGCAGTACTGCCCGAACGGCCGCATCGTGTACGGGGGTCTCAACGGTGACGGCGGACATGCTGACTTCATGAAGGTCCCTGCGCACACGCTGATCAAACTGCCCGAATCGTTGTCGTTCAAGACCGGAGCTGCAATCTCGTGCGGAACGGGTACCGCATTCGCGGCAATCAAAAGGATCGATTTGAACGCTACCGACACGGTCGCGATCTTCGGTCAGGGTCCGGTCGGGTTGAGTGCGACACTGCTGGCCAAAGCATTCGGTGCTCGCGTCATTGCTGTGGATATCGATCCTGCACGACTCGAGATGGCGAAGCGGTTCGGTGCCGATTTCGCCGTCAATTCCGCCGAAGTGGACGCGGTGGACGCCGTTCGTGCGCTGACCAGCGACGGCGAAGGTGCAGACAAGTCGATCGAGTGCAGCGCCAACGCGACCGTGCGACAACAGGCAGTCCTGTCTATTCGGCAGTGGGGGACTGCGTGCATGGTAGGTGTATTCGGACCTTTGGAGATAAGCAGTGACGAACTGATTCACCTTCACAAGACGATCGTGGGGTCGCTCACGTTCAGCAAGAACCTCCAAGAGGAGTGCGCAGCGTTCGTGGCGGAGCGTGGCCTCGACATCGAGGCACTGTTCACAGACGAGTTCCGGATTTCGGAAGCTGAACGTGCATACCGGCTGTTCGATCGACGTGAAATCGGCAAGGGCGTTTTCGTCTTCGATTGACGCAGCTGTCTGGATCGGGCGGCAGGGCGCTGGTCGGAGGGCTCGAGAGCTTGACGGGCTCGTATCTCTTCGGTCTCGGCAATGAACAGTTCCCTGTCGGTGCGCTCTTCGGTAGTGCCTCCCCTTCTCGGACCTTTCGCGCCATGCTGGTGACATCGACCAGGAAGGATTGCCGTGACAGACCAACCGAAGCAAATGGGAGGTGGGCGGGCGATATTCGGAGAATTCGCCCCGAAGCTCGCCGAACTCACCGACGACGTGCTCTTTGCCGACGTCTGGAACAGGACCGAACTCGCCGCCCGTGATCGAAGCCTCCTGACGGTAGCGGTGCTCACCGCCGGCGGTGACACCGAGCAGCTCGGGTTCCACCTCGGCCGCGCCATCGAGAACGGCGTGACGCAGGACGAGCTCATCGAGGCGATCACGCACGTCATGCTGTACGCGGGCTGGCCCAAGGGGATGGCGGCGATGGGTGTTGCGAAGAAGCTGTTCGACGACCCTGCGGGTGCCGAAAATAACTGAACTGCAAACGTATTCGGCCGAACCGATCGATAGGAAGTAGAACTGTGAATATCGAACCGCCAGTTTCCACCACGAAGAACCCCGCAGCCCAGTTCGCCGGTGATGTCTGGCTGGATCCGATCGCGCTCCCGCACGAGTCGAGTCAGACCATGGTCGTCGCGACGGTTCGTTTCGCCCCAGGAGCTCGCACGGCATGGCACTCCCACGAGAACGGTCAATACCTGCGCGTCACGCAAGGAATCGCCCGTTTCGGAAGCCGCGACGGCACCATCATCGAGGTGCACCCCGGGCAGACTCTGTACACCCCTCCCGGTGAAGAGCACTGGCACGCTGCAGCTCCGGGCGTGTTCATGGAGCACATCGCCATGCTTCAGAATGGCGAGGATCCCGCCACTACGACGACCTGGGCCGAACACATCACCGATGACGAGTACGAGGGTCGCTGAGCTACTTGGGCAATCAATCGCTCGGTCACTGCTTTAGTGGCCACGGAGCGTAATCGATCCGGTGCTTTCGTCGAACGCTAGTTGGATCCTGCACGTATCGGCGCGGAAGGCATGTTCGGCATCTGGCTGCCGGATAGGGCGGTTGCCGGTGCCGGTGCCGGCGACCGTGGTCCGATGCCGCCAGATATCAATCCATTGACCGCACCGGACCGATGAGACCGACGCTCGAATGTCCCGGTCGGCCGGCCTTTACTGACGGACACGACCCCGCCGGCCCCTGATCGGTCGGTACGCGAGCGGACCGAAGATCGCGATAGGTGCCCTGGCAGGGACTCCCAATGTCCGATTTGTACACCTACCGTTTGTCGGGACAACGTTTCTCACACTCGAGGTAGGACAATGAAGAAGCAAATACTCACCGGGGCCGTCACATTGGGGTTGATAGGTTCGGTCGTCGCGTGTTCCCAGAGCTCGGACGATGCGGGTAGCGACCCTCTGACCGGAGAGTGGCGCATGACCTCGCTCGAGGTCGGCACCGAAGGTGATCTACAGCCGGTTCCGTACTCGGGACAGATCACCTTCACCAGCGACACCGTGTCCGTCCAGGCCATGAACCCGGACACCGAGGCACCTGACACGGCTCTGACGGTGCAGGGATATGAGGCGTTCTACGGCGACCTGACCACAGATCCGGATGCCGGAACTTTCACCGTCACAGTCGAATCAGCGTTGGCGCGCGATTTGATCGGGCAGACCCTCGATCGAAACTACGAGGTCGATGGCGACACTTTGGTCCTGACGCCGAGTGATCCGGCCGACGGGTTTCGTGTGACCTACGAACGCCACTCGAGCTCGTGAGCGAGACAGGCACGACGGCCTGGACACAATTGAAAATGCTTGGGGCGTCGTCCATGGCTGGACTGCTGTGCGTTCTCGCGCTCGCCTCATGTTCCGCGGAGGCCGATTCAGCCGATGGACCTACATCGGAAGCTGCTGCAGAGCAATTGACTCCAGCTACCGGTGCGGTAGGCGAGCCGATTGTTACACCACGGAATGGAGATAGCATGCGCGTCGAAATCGAGGTAGGCGACAGAACGGTCAGTGGAACGCTGAACGACAGCGCGGCAAGTCGCGACCTGTTGGCGCAGCTTCCACTGACGATCACACTGTCCGATCACGGTTCTGTCGAGAAGACCGGACCGCTACCTGCTGAATTGACAACTGAGGGTTCACCTTCGGGAGCGGACCCGAATCCGGGGGACATCGGGTACTACTCGCCGGGAAATGATCTTGTCCTGTACTACGGCGACCAAAGCTACTTCCCGGGAATCGTGATCCTGGGGAGCATGGACGAGATCGGACCCGACGTCGTCGGCGCGATCGATGGCAGCGTGACGGTGACAGTTACTCGATCGGACCGATGACTAGCGGACAGTGAGGCTTTTCGGTGCACCCGCCTGCCAGTCGGCGGGCGGGTGCTCGACGCGTGGCTTTTTCGGCGGTTCGCCTTCCAAGACGCAGAGCACGAGACGAACCGGCAGCGGTCTAGATCGGCAGTGTCAGGACTAACTGCTACTCGGGATGTGTTCGGCGGCCCAGGAGCCGAGGAGGTGTAGTCGTTCGGCGCTCGGAGAACCTGGTTCCGCCGTGTAGACCATCAGGATGGAACCGGGATCAGCGGTGATGACGAGTTCCTCGTAGGCGAGGTGAACCTCGCCTACGATGGGGTGATTGAAGCGCTTCTTGCCAGCGCCGTGCGAGCGAACGTTGTGTGCGCCCCATAGCGTCCGGAATGTTTCGTCTCGTGTCGAGAGTTCTCCCACCAGATCTTGCAGGCCCTTATCGTGTGGATCGCGTCCGGCTTCGGCTCGCATGATCGACACACACATCTGAGCAAATGCATCCCAATCGGGGTAGAACTCGCGGGATACCGGGTCCAAAAATTGGAAACGTGCAAGATTTGGAACTCGCCCACCGTCTCCGATGATTGGCGCGTAGAACGCTTTGCCCAGATTGTTCGTGGCGAGAAGATCCTGTCGCTGATTGCGTACGAAAGCGACGCCGTCGGTGATCGAATCCAGTGCCCACTGGAGGCTTATCCGAGGTGCAGCGGCGCGCACGGTCTTTCGGCGTGGGCGTCCGGAGGTGGGGACGCCATCCGCAGCACGCGCAAGGTCGAGAAGGTGTGCGTGCTCGGTATCGTCGAGTCGCAGTGCGCGCGATAGCGCGTCGAGTACGGAGGACGACGCACCGCCGATCGCGCCTCGCTCGATGCGGGCGTAGTACTCGACGGACAGACCGGCGAGAGCAGCGACTTCGCTACGTCGCAAACCGGCCACGCGCCTGTTCCCGCCGCCTGTTATCCCTGCATCCTCAGGCGAGACCTTTGCGCGGCGGGTCATCAGGAACTCGCGTACCTCCGCTTTGTTGTCCATCAGATGAGCCTAGAGCCAATTGCGATAATGAACGATGCCCTATCGGTACACCTTTCGTTGGGGCACTGCCGCAACGTCGCATATTTCGGCTTCGCGTGCAATGCTGTTCCCATCACGAATACGACCGGTTCAGCTCTTGCAACGTGGCTCGATTGACTCTCTTAGTCCGCCGTCCTTGCTGAGCGCGCCGACAGGCCAGTGCGGTGACCTTCATAAACGGCATCGCCGCTAGGTAGCGCTCGATGCCTCGTACCCGCTACTCGTACGTAAGAGGAAGGTTGGGGCCGTGCCCGATATCGGACTTGTTCTCGTCTGCCTGGCCGGAGTATGTGCGCCGTATCTTCTCGGTGCAGCCGGGGTCGTCCTGTTAGCGGAGTCTGCGCTGCTCGTGGGGCTCGTCCTTCCGGGAACCAGCACCGTGCTCATCGTCGGGTCGGTCGTCGGGCTCGGCCGCGTGGATCCGATCATTGCGGCAGTGGTGATGGTCGTGGCGTCGTCCGGGGGTGCGCAGACAGCCTTCTTGCTACGACGCCGTCGTGGCGGCGGAGCGAGTTCGACGCCCATTCCTCCGAAGAAGATGTCTTCAGCGAGGTTTGTCAGGCGGGCACAGAGTGGTTTCGATCGCCACGCCACTGTCGCCTCCATTGCGAGCCATCTGTTCGGCGGCACCAGAACCTTCGGTCCGCGTTTGGCGGCGGCCTCCCCGATGTCGTTCCGGACTTTCGCGCTGTGTAATTTTGCTGCCGCGGCGCTGTGGGTAACGATTTTGCTGGTGGTGGGTAGCACCGTCGGTGCCAACCCGAACGTCGCACCGTATTTCATCGCTGCCGGTGTCGGCCTGATGTCCATCACGTACGGCGTGGGGTTCGTACGGCGCCGGGCACGTACGTCCTCGGCAGGGCAGATAGATACAGGACCGACCTTAGATGTAGCGACGTCTCCTTAACGGGGGCGTCGCTTCCTGGCTAACCCAGTAACGAACTCCAACATGGTAACTGGGGGTATTGCGGAACGCGTTTGAAGACGACCAATCGTTGCCGCTCCGCACGCCCATGCACGTACTTCGATCCAGCTACATTTTTTCCAGGATCGTCATCTTGAATCCGAAGCAGGGGCTCACGATGGAGCTGATCACGGGGGACCGCAGCGCCGCATCGTCACGGACAATGCAGTCAACGCTTTCCGGCGGGCACCATTCGTCGAGGTGATGCGGATGGTTGCAGCACAGGACTATTCGGCCAAGGTTGGGGACGGCGGAGGGATTACCCGCCTCGCGATCATCGGTCGCGAATCCCCAATGGGGAGACCTGATCGGCGTCTTCACTGTCGGGGATCCGGCCGATTGGTAGTAAAGGTGACAGTCCGAGAATGAAAGCAGGTGCGGCCGACAGCACGCGCTACCGGCCGCACCTGCTCCGTGCCGTGGGTTAGAGCATGCTCTCGATGGTGATGGGAAGATCGTTCACCCTGCGCCCTGTGGCGTTGTACACAGCGTTGGCAATCGCTGCGGGAACTCCCACCATCACTACTTCACCGAGACCTTTGACGCCGATCGGATCTGCAATGTCGTCGCGGGCGTCGAGATACGCAGCGTCCAGAACGGGGACGTCCGCATTCACCGGTACGAGGTAGTCGGACAGGTTCGCGTTGACCAGACGTCCATCGCGATAGTCGACTTCTGCAGATTCGAGCAGCGCCATACCGATGCCTTGAGTCATGCCGCCGAGGGCTTGACTGTGCGCCATCCTGGGGTTGATGACTCGGCCGGCGTCGTACACGGCGTACATTCGCCGCACCCTCACGGTTCCGAGCAGCTCGTCCACTGCCACCTCGGCAAACACGGCTCCATATGCGTGCATAGAGAATCGCGCACTTACGTCCTCAGGAGTGTAGGTCTCGGACGCTTCGATGCTCGGTTCGCCGCGGCGGCGCAACATGTCCCGGTACGTCTCTGCTCGGCCCGGGTCGCCACGCAACTGCATCTGGCCGTCGACGATGTCGATCTCGTCCGGCCGAGCCCCGTTCAGGGGGGATGCGGGATCGAGTACGGCGGTTCTGATGATGCGATCACGCAGCATGTTTGCGGTGATTTCGATGCTCGATCCGACGCTCGCCATCCCTTGTGACCCGTATTGGGTTGCGGCCTCCGGGTAGTTGCTGTCGCCGAGGGAGAATGTGACTCTGTCGAGCGGCAAGCCCAGCGCATCGGCAGCCAGCTGAGTCATCGCGGTGTAGGTACCTGGCCCGATATCGCTAGCGGCGGCGAAAATTTCGGCTGTCCCATCGGAGTTCACCCGCGCCGTCGCCGAAGACGGTGAGCGAAGGGTGTGGTAGAGCGCCGATGCGGTACCCATGCCGATGAGCTGGTCGCCGTCACGTACGGCACCGGGGGTCGCGTTGCGTCGAGACCACCCGAACGTCCGTGCGCCTTGCTGAAAGCATTCGGTAAGTCGGCGCGTCGAGAACGGAGCTCCGGTGGTCTGGTCTTCGGTGGGCTCGTTCCTCGACCGGATTTCTATCGGATCGAGTCGAAGTTGCTCCGCGACTTCGTCGATGGCGCATTCGAGCGCGAATGCGCCCGTGACGGCTCCCGGTCCTCGCATATAGGTTGACTCGCTGGTATCGAGGGGAACGACGCTGGCGGCCGTCCGGAATGCCGGCGACGTGTACATCAGTCTCGTCCCTTCCGTGGGGAAGTCCTCGTAGCCGCCGTACCGCGATACCTCGACTTCGCTCTCGTGCACGGTGGCAAGAAATCTTCCGTCACGATCGGCACCGAGAGCAAGGCGCTGACGGCTCGTGGGGCGATAGCCGATCGCAGCGTACATCTGAGGTCGCGTCAGTGACAGCTTCACCGGACGGCGAAGCTGGCGCGCCACCTCTGCTGCGAGGAATTGATGTGGCCAGGTTTCGCCGGCGCTTCCGAATGCGCCACCTACGAAGGGGGATATGACGCGAATGTTCTCGGCAGGAATTCCGAGAGCGCCGCTGTATGCGGCCCTGCTGTAGTGAATTCCTTGCACCTTGTCCCACACCGTCAGGCGATCGCCGTCCCACGACGCGATAGTCGCGGGGATCTCCATCGGGTTGTGATAATTGCGTGCAATGGAGTACTCGCGGTCGACGACGACAGGTGCGGTGCGGAGTGCTGCGTCGGCGTCTCCGCGGGAGTACGGGGCACCCATTCTGCTCGGTTCGCGGCCCATTTCTGCTGCGTCGTCGAGATTGGTGCTCTGCGGTTCCTCGTTGTACCGAATGGACACCAGAGCCGCACCGTGCGTCGCGGCCTCGAAAGTATTCGCGACGACCACCGCAAGCGGTTGGCCGAAGAAGTTGACCCGAGAGATGTCGTAGGGGAGTTCGATACCAGGGAAGTTTGTGATCACATTGACCACGTCGGGATGACCACTGGCTGCGTCGGTGTCCATCGACGCGACGGTTGCCCGAGAGACCGTACTGCACACCAGGACTGCGTGCAGATGGTCCGGTACGGGGTTGTCTGCAGCATAGAGCGCAGCTCCCGTGACCTTGCGACGGCCGTCGACGCGGGTGAGGGGTTGACCGGACAGTCTCGCATTCAGTGGGGTGGTCACGACAGGGCCGCCACTCTGGAGAGCTGACGTCGGACGGTGCGTTGGAGCAGTATCACCTTGAATCCGTTCTCGGAGAGGGGTTGCGCGCCTTCCGCCGCAGCGTCTGCCGCGGTAGTCCACAACTCGGGGCTCGGCCTCTGACCGACGAGTCGTTCCTCGACACCGGTCAGACGCCACGGCACCGTGCCGACTCCGCCGGCAGCGACTCTGGCCGAACGGACGGTACCGCCACTGATGTCGAGCGCGACGGCAGCCGAACACAGCGCGAACTCGTAGGACGAGCGGTCACGCACCTTCAAGTATCCGGATCGTCTGGTGTCAGGGCGGATCGGGATCTCGACGGCGGTGATCAGTGCTCCCGGCGCGAGGTTGTTCTCGCGATCGGGTGTGTCCGCAGGTAACCTGAAAAAGTCAGCGATCGGGATCGTTCGCTCTCCGTCTCGATCTCGGGTGACGATCGTGGCGTCCAGTGCGGTCAGCGCGACGGCGAGATCGGACGGGTGGGTTGCAACGCATTCCGTGCTGGTTCCGAAGATCGCCAACGTGCGATTGCGACCATCGATTGCGGCGCAACCGGATCCGGGCTCGCGACGGTTGCAATTGGCATTGATATCGCGGAAGTACAGGCAACGTGGCCGCTGCAGCAGATTCCCGCCGATGGAAGCCATGTTGCGCAGCTGCGCCGAGGCGCTGAGATCCAGCGCCTGGGCGAGCATCGGAAACTGTTCCTGCACTTGTTCATCGGCCGAGACCTCGGACATGCGAGCGAGGGCACCGATGCGCAGTCGGTTCGAGTCGAGTTCGATGTCGCGGTAGGGCAGCGCGTTGATATCGACGACTCGGGTGGGCCGTTCGACGGTCTGACGCATCAGGTCGACGAGGGTGGTCCCTCCGGCAAGATAACGGGCACCGCCGTCGGCTGCGTCCAGCGCTGCTGCCTCATCGGCAGCCGTGTCGTACTGAAAAGGAAACATGGTTCACGCACCTCCCTGTTCGGCCACGCGGGAGATGGCGGTGACGATGTTGGTGTACGCACCGCATCGACAGATGTTGCCGCTCATGGATTCTCGGATCTCTTCGGGAGAGCCGGCGTGACCTTCACGGATACAGCCGATTCCCGAGAGAATCTGGCCTGAGGTGCAGAATCCGCACTGGAAGCCGTCTTCGTCGATGAATGCTTGCTGGAGTGGATGCAATTGGCCATTGGTCTCCAGACCTTCGATGGTTGTTATCTCGGATCCGTTTGCTTGAACGGCAAGAGTCAAGCAGGACAACACCCGCTGACCGTCGGACAGCACGGTGCAGGCCCCACACGCGCCTTGGTCGCAGCCCTTCTTCGTTCCCGTCAGCTCCGTGTGCTCCCGCAACATGTCCAGCAGCGACGTGCGATTATCAACGGCGAGTTCACGTTCGGCACCGTTCACCGTCAATCGCACCGGCGACGTTTCGGATGGGGTGACCGGGGCACCTGAGTCGTTCGAGCAACCGTTCAACAGAGAAACGGCCGCAATCGCGCCACCTGCAGCGATAGAGGTACCTACGAAGGTACGGCGCGTCATGGTGTGTGGAACGCTAGCTTCTTCGGGCGAATCGGTGTCGTGCTGTGGGGCCATTGCACTCTCCTAGGCACTGTACGAACGTGGGGACGCGACTGTTGGGCCCATGCTTGCAGCGAATTCGTGGATCGGACAGGCACTGGCTAGGCACGTACTGGCAGGGAACCCCTCTGCCTGCACGTTTGACGGCAAGGGCCGTCATTGCGGCGTACCGTCGAGCCAACGCCGCATCATAAGTTGATTGTTCGTACTTCGACACAGCGGCATCAGCGACTTCGCTATTTTGAATCGCACGCGGTCTCGTATACCGAGAGCCCAATCGCGCCGCGATCCGGGAAGGGCCCTTGAATGCACGAATTGCTCGATGACATCAGTAGTCTTCTGGAAACCTCTCCTGTCGCGTTGGCACGTGTCGTGGCAACGTCCGGGGCGGGACCGCGCGCTGTCGGAGCCAGCATGGTCGTGACCGCAGACGGGGAACCGTTGGGTTCATTGTCGGCAGGATGCGTCGAATCAGTTGTGATCCATACGGCTGTCGAGGTCATCAGAACCGGAACGTCCGCGCGCGAGCTGTTCGGCTACTCCGATCCCGACGCAATCGAGATCGGACTACCGTGCGGTGGCGAGATCGAGGTCTTTATCGAACGAATCGACCCCTCGCACAGACAATTGATCGATCGGTTGATCGTGGCCCGGGACCAGGAACGACAGTTCGCCCTGGTCACGGTGCTGAGTGATCAGCCGCGACGTTTCGTACTGGGCGACCCGAAGGCGTCGCTAGACAACGGTTGGGCGCGAGAATTGCCTGTGAGTGCCCTTGCTGTGTACGAGTCGGGATCGACCGGCATCGTCGAAGACGCGGGGGACTGTGCCCGAGTGTTTGTTCATACCTTCCCTCCTCCGCCGCGGATGATCCTGGCCGGTGCCAATGACTTCGTCCGAGCATTGGGTGCGTCTGCCACGCTGCTCGGGTATCGGGTGACCGTCGTCGACGCCAGACCTGTCTTCGCAACCACCGAACGTTTCCCGAACGTGCACGAGGTAGTGGTCGACTGGCCGCACCGATATCTGAAAGCCGAAGACGCTGCCGGCAGACTCGACGCTCGCACGGTCGTATGCGTGATGACACACGACAGCAAGTTCGATGTCCCGATGTTGGTGGCGGCATTGAAGCTGGACGAGCTCGCCTTCGTGGGTGCGCTCGGTTCACGTCGGACGCATTCCGAGCGACTAGGACGATTACGGGCTACAGGGCTTCCCGAGCATGTGCTCGCGCGTGTGAACTCACCCCTCGGACTGGACCTCGATGCGCGGTCCCCCGAGGAGACAGCAATCTCGATTCTGGCCCAACTGATAGCTGACCGAAGTGGCGCTTCGGGACAGCGGCTGCGGCAGTTGGACGGACCGATACATCGACAGCACGAGGGTGTCGGCGTTGACGCGCGCGTGTCAATGAATGCGGTTGTCTAGCCGGTGCAATTGCGCTTTACTCGGTGGGGTCCGCAGGCCACTTTCATTGCCGTGCGGTCTATGCTGCATCCGGTGCCGCGTCACGAACGCTGGATTCGGTCACAGAGTCTTCCTCGGGATCGCCGAGATACGACATCACGAATGCAAGCAACCCGGCTACTCCCGCGCTGCCGAATACGTAAGGGCTCATCAAGGCGAAAGTCTGAGTAACGAATTCCCCTCTGCCGAGGATCAGTCCGGCCGCCTGGCAGAGGACGATGACCAGCCCTCCGAGCAGAAAGACAACGGTGCTGAGGCGGAAAAGTGTCGATACGGCCGTGCGGAACATGAACGATGTCCTATCCATTCAGACGGGGAGAATGCCGAGCGCGATCAGCACACCGATGGCGAGAATTGGAATGCAGTAGTACTTGAGCAGCGGCACAAAGATTTTCGACGGATCGATTCTTGCTATTCCTGCGGCGATGTAGATCGGCGCGCCGGACGGTGGTGACGCTCCCTCAGTCGACGCGAAGACCAGCACCGCGGCGGCCGCAATCGGTACAGGGACGCCGGCACCGGCCAATGCTGCGACGGCCACCGGTCCGACGGTTGCGACGGTGGCCGATGCCGTCAGGGGGATCGCGATGACGACGATGATGATCCCGACCAGGATTGCCATCAGCCACTTCGGTGCGGCCAATGACTCGAGCATCGAGGTCAATTGCTCGGGTAGCCTCAGCTGGCCGAGAACAGCGGACGCGGAGAACGCCGCGACGAGCGTCGTGCCGATGATTCCGAACTGAGGTGCCGATTCGCCGACTATCTTCCACCAGCCTTTGCCGTCTCTGGGCAGGTGTCGACGTCCGAGAAAAAGGACGAGCAGAATCATCAGCACGGGGATCCAGGTGATGATGCTTATCGCTCTCGACATCACCAAGTCGGTGTATCGACCGAGTGCGTTCGCGATCGGCCCCTGGGTGAGGAACAAGGGGATGAGCAGCGGAATGAGTAGAAGGCCCGAGGTCCACCCAGCACGAAGACTGCGTCGGGCAGGGATTCGGTCCTCGACAGCGATCGGCTGCAAGCCGTTCTTGCGTATCAGATAGAAATTGAGCACAAGTCGGTAAACGAGACACCACACGCCTGCGATGGCGAGGGGGACGATGATTTCGTCCGCGTCCATCATGCCGCTGACAGTGGCCGATCCGACCAGGATGAACATCGTGGCACTGAATGGAAACGTCAAACCCATACCTGCAGAACCGGCTACGACGGTGGCAGACAACTCTCCGCTGACGCCGGAACGTTTCATCCATGGAACCGTCACCGATCCCACTACTGCGGCCATGGATGCGCCGACGTGGGCGACCGCACCGAAAATCGCTCCGGCCAGAGTCGTGGTGTAAATCGGTCCTCCCTTCATTCGCCCGAGGAATGAGTTGAGAATATCGATGAGCCGATCGAGCACCGGTGTCTTCGCCAGAATGAAACTCATGAAGATGAACGCCAGAGCCGCAAAAGTAATTTCGGCCTGAATCGCGTCGACGAAGCCGTTCGCCATATACCTCGGCGCATCTCGGCCGGCAAATGCGCCGACTACGACGAAGCCGACGAGCATCGCCTCGCCGATATTTCGTTTGAGCACTGCATTCCACACCACGATCGTGCCAATGAATGCTACGAGCGCCCAGATGGCGATCACAACCGCGCCCCGGTTTTCGGCGACGTCGTCTGCGAAGATGTTTCGTACTCCGGTGAACAACTATCGCTTGCAGCAGGACTGAGAATTCCCAGTACCACTGTTGCGTCCTCGAGCGATTCCAATTTCTTGATCGAGTCCACGACCTCGTCCAGACTGTCGTCCGAATGCCTGACAACGGCGACCGCCGCACAGTCGATAAATTTTTCGGCCAAATCGCTCCAGGAGAGCGGCGCATCGTCGTTTCCTGGTACCCCGGTGCCGGTCTTCTCGTATCGCCGACCGTCCCGAGTGACGATCTCGACTCGTCCCGGGGGTAACTCGAGAGTCCAGTCCAGGGACGCATCACTTATCGGGACTATTTTCTGAGCGACGGCCAGGACAGATGTGTCCTTCAGAGATTCACTGCTGAAGTGCGCGATCTTCACGGTCCCATGAACTGCGCCGACCGCGACGAGAAACGGGAGGCTGAACTTCGCGTCGACCAGCGTCGTCGGAGTTCGGCGTGCTTCGAGTGGACGGCACATGAGATCGTGGTAGTCGCCGACGAATACACGAATTTCGCTGAGATCGTCCGCAGTCAGGTGGTTTTCTTTCAGTAGCTCGATGGTCGCGTGGATGTGGCTGTGGGCGGTACCGACGGCCGGCCACTTCTTGTAGAGAGTTCCGCTGCCCAGGTAATCGGTTCCCAGACCCTCGAGAATCTTCTCGCGGTCGTATACGCCGCCGAAGTATGTTTTCAGGATGCCGTATTCGCCCTCGAACAGGGTGTCGACGCCCGTGGTGCCTTTCTCGGCCAAAAGAACGGCCGTCACCGCGCCTCGGGCAGAAAAGCCCGCGTACATGCCACGAAGGTCGCTTCCGGTTCCAGCCACTACCTCCATGACACCGCTCGATTGCATGCTCGCGATACCCAGTGCATGGGCGAGCTGACTGGCGGAAAGGCCGAGTACGCGACCTGCTGCTGCGGTGGCGGCGAACACCCCCACCACCGTCGACAGGTTCCAGTCCTTACGCCAACCGACGTTGCATCGCAGCCGGGCGAACAAGTCTTGACCCGTCGCAACCGCCGCGATGAGGTCCTGGCCGGTGACTCCGCCCTTGCGCTCGGCGACTGCGAAAACGGCGGGGATGATGGAACTGGAAGCATGTTGGCCCCAGGGAGTCTGATCGTCGTAGTCGAGGCAGTGGGCCAAGGCACCGTTGGCGAACGCTGCCGCTATGGCCGGGACTCTGCCCCCGAAAGCCATGAGGGACGCCTCTGGGGTACCACCACCCTCTCGGACCAGGTCGATAGCTGCGCGTACTGCTGGTTCGACGCCACTGGCGGCAAGGATTACCCCGAGAGTGTCCAGGATGCTTTTCTTGGCGGCGTCTATCGCCTCCGGTGCCAGTGTCTCGAACGTCGTGTTGGCAGCTGCGTACGCCAGGTGATGTACCAGGTCGTCGGTTTCGGTCGGCATATAAAACCCCTATCGCGTTTACCTCGAATGACAGCGTCCGGCTTCGGACACGCGTTGTCGCTTGGGTCACAGTTCGAGTCGATCTATTAAGGGGTTACGCAGCCTCAAATGTCCAATACGTTTTACCAATTGAAGTTATCGATTACGCCGATGTTCGGATGTGGAAAAAATCTCGGTGATGCTCAATTCGGTACTTCGCCGGCGTACTTTTGGGCTTCGTCCATCAGCACTCGTGCCGGGGGAGTCATGTGTGTCAGTCGGCACACGGCGGCGACGTGCAGGTAGGACTCAGGGACGATGCGGCGAACTCGGGCACCAGCCTGCTCTGCCGACGCCGCCCAGGCAGAGGGAGTGACTGCGTGGCCAAAGCCGCTGAGCACCATGGGGAGAATGGACGTCCGGTGTGCGACCTCGGCAGCGATAGTGGCGGGGATCCCGCTGGCGAGAATGTCGTCCACCAGCGATCGCATCAGCGACCCCTGTTGAGAAGCTATCAACCTCAGCCCTGCCAGCTCTGACCGCTGAATCTCGGGCCGGTCGGGTAGATCCGCGTCGGGGCTCGACAGCAGCAATAGAGGCTGGCTCTTGAATGTCACCACCTGCAGGTCCGGTGCCTGAACGGCCTGGGGTGAGCCGAGAATGCCGATCTCGCTGACGCCGGTGCGAACCGCTCGGAGGACCTCCTCGGGGGTGAATGCGGCTTGGGCATTGACGGTTACGGCCGGAAACAGCCGACCGAACGCGGTGAGGATAGTGGTGAGAGGCTCGATCCCAGGTGATGGCATCGTGATCAGGTCGAGGCGTCCTCCTCGAAGTCCTTTCAGGCCATGCACGGCTGCTTCCGCGTCGTCCAGATCGCGCAATACCACTCGAGCCGGCCCCACCAAGGTTTCGCCGGCGGCGCTCAGTACGAGTCGCCGACCGATGCGATGAAACAAGGGCACCCCCAGTTCGCGCTCCAGTCCGGCGATGGCCTGAGAGAGAGTGGGTTGGGCGATGAGCAACACCTCGGACGCGCGATTGATGCTTCCTTCATCGACAATAGCCAGGAAATACTTCAGCTTTCGTGCATCCACTCGAACCTGTCTCCTTGTTGTGAGCGTCGTGAGTTCGATGCAGTCTAGCTGCGGCCGAACCCTTCCTATTGATCGAGCCTATGAGTGACATCGGAACTTGGTATTGGACGGGGGGGAGCTTGCGAGGTCTTAATTGATGGACTCAAAGCGTGATCTGTCTGACATCGGAGGTAGTAGTGGGCTCGCAGTCGACCACGTATCGGATCGCGTCGATCCCCGCCGACGGTGTCGGGGCAGAGGTGGTAGACGCGGGCAGACGGGTACTGGACGCCGTGGCCGGGCACTCCGGGGGTGCGTTCGCCTTCGAATGGGACGAGTTTCCCTGGGGTAGCGAATATTACGCGAGGACAGGCAAAATGATGGCCGACGACGGCCTCGAGATTCTGAGAGCCTACGACGCCATCTATTTCGGTGCCGTGGGGTGGGAGAACGTCCCGGACCACATCAGTCTGTGGGGTCTGCGCCTGAACATCACACAGAACTTCGATCAGTGGGCGAATGTGCGACCGGTGAAGTTTCTGCCCGGAGTGCAATCCCCGTTACGCAAAGCGGACGACACAGAACTCGACTGGGTTGTCGTCAGGGAAAACAGCGAGGGCGAGTACGCGGGCCTCGGTGGACGCAACCTCGGCGGACGCGGCCCTGGCAACGAGGTGGCACTGCAGACGTCGTTGTTCACCGACAAGGGCTGCGAGCGGATCATGCGTTTCGCGTTCGATCTGGCGCGCACTCGCACTGTCGCAAAGGTCTCCTCGGTCACCAAGTCCAACGCCCAGCAGTACGGCATGGTGCTGTGGGACGAGGTCTTCCATCGAGTTTCAGCGGACTATCCCGACGTTGCCACGGAGAGCGTTCTGGTCGATGCGATGAGCGCGAAATTCATCCTCCACCCAGAGGAACTGTCCGTTGTCGTCGCGTCGAACCTGAACGCCGACATTCTCTCCGACCTCGGATCTGCACTCGCCGGCAGCCTCGGGATCGCAGCTAGTGCCAACCTCAACCCCGAACGTCGTTATCCGAGCATGTTCGAGCCTGTCCACGGATCGGCCCCCGACATCGCAGGCAAAGGCATCAGTAACCCCATCGGCGCGATCGCCAGCGCAGCCCTGATGCTCGATCACTTCGGACGCCACGCCGAGGCCAGGCAGATCGAAGACGCCATTCGAGCAACCACAGCTGGGGGAGTCCTCACCCGCGACATCGGTGGCACGGCAGACACCAAAACCGTCACCGATGCCATCGTCAACGCGCTACGGACCGCGCTCACGCCAGTGTGACCCGGCGCATCAGACCCCGGTCGGCTCGATATGGCCCTTGTCGAGCCGACCGGTTCCAACGAAGTTCCACCCGAGCGTGCGCGTAGTTCGGGCCGAGGGCACACCGGGTGTGAAATCCTTGTACGCGAATCAGTTTCGGCTCATGGATGTAGAGCGCGCTTTGAAACACAAGAACCGTCAAGTCGGTTGACGCTCCACCGACCGATGCGGTGTCGTCGATAATTTTCGAGAGGATGCAAGTGAGTACGGATCTGCAGAATTTTGTACTTTTGGACAGTGCGCAGAGTTTCCTGGCGCGGGAGGTGCACCACCCCTTCGTCGACGGGCGCGGTGTTCCGGTTGATTCCGGTGAGACTCTGACGACCGTCAATCCGTCTACGGGTGAGGTTCTCGCCCGGATCGGTGCAGGCGGCGAGTCCGACATCGACCGGGCGGTGGTCGCGGCCCGCCGCGCCTTCCACGGTCAGTGGAGGACCTGGTCTCCCTACGAACGTCAAGCTCTATTGACACGTATCGCGCACATCATGGACGACCGTTTCGACGAACTGATCCAGATCGAAGCACTGGACATGGGTGCCCCGGTCACGAGGTTGCGCAACTCCAAGGCGGCCTTGATGAAGATGTTGTCGTTCTTCTCGACGCAAGCGGGGAACATCTCGGGTGAGACATTGATGAATGGCATCCCTGGCGACATCGCCACGATGACGTTGAAAGCTCCGGTGGGTGTCATCGGGGGGATCATCCCGTGGAACGGCCCGTTGGGCGGCCAGTTCTGGATCATCGGTGCGGTCTTGGCCAGTGGCTGTACCACCGTACTCAAGCCCTCCGAGGACGCGTCGCTGTCCGTTCTGAGAACGGCAGAGATACTGCACGAGGCCGGCGTTCCCGCCGGCGTCGTCAACGTGGTCACTGGCTTGGGCAAAGATGCGGGCAACGCGCTGGCCAGTCATCCGGACGTCGACCGGATTGCTTTCACCGGATCGACGCAGACTGGCCGCAGCATCATCAAGGCCTCGACTGTCAACATCAAGGGCTTACAGCTCGAGCTCGGTGGCAAATCCGCCGACATCGTTTGCGCCGATGCAGATTTGGACAAGGCGGTACCAGGAGCAGCCATGGGTGTGTTTGCCAACTCCGGTCAGATCTGCTTCGCCGGAACGCGTGTGTTGGTTCAGCGGTCCATCGTCGATCAATTCACCGAGCGACTCCTGAAGTACATGGACGAGATCCGGGTCGGACACAGCCTCGACGACGCGGCCACCCTGGGGCCGATCATCTCGCAGCCCCAGTTGGACAAGGTCATGGCCTACACCGACATCGGCCGTGAGGAAGGAGCCGAACTGCTCCGTGGCGGCGAGCGGTTGGGTGGCGATCTCGGCAGCGGCTACTTCATGGCACCGACCGTGTTCGGCGGTGTGTCGAACGATATGCGTATCGCCCGCGAGGAGATCTTCGGACCGGTGCTCTCGATTCTTCCCTTCGACGACGTGGACGAGGCTATTCACATTGCCAACGACAGCGACTACGGACTCGGCGGTGCAGTGTGGTCGCAAGGTCTGTCGACCGCCATGAGAGTGGTCCGTGGAGTGCACACGGGCACGATGTGGGTGAACTGCTACGGATACATCGATCCCATGGTCGGCTTCGGAGGCACCAAGTTGAGCGGATACGGAGCCAAGGGCAACGCTGCCCACATGGACAACTACCTCTACACCAAATGCGTGTACATGGAGCTGTGACGACTCGCTGACCCCGAAAAGTGGGCCCCTTCTTCGATTGTGTTGCCTTACTGGGCAATCAACGAAAGGGGCCCACTTTCTTGTCTCAACCTCGCGACGTCGCCGCTCGACGGTAAGCGAGCAACCCCGCGAGAACGACTGCGGCGCACACCATGATGAACATGCCCGTCCGGTGCAGGCCGTCGTCGTCGACGACCGGGCCTGCGGTGATCTGCAAGACGACCACCGCAAGATTTGCTCCGACGAAGGCGATCGTCCGGTACATCCCGATAGCGGTGCCGACATCGTCGACCGAGGTCGTCGCATTGATGAGGCTTTGATTGCCGATGTTGTGGAAGCCGTTGGGGATTCCGAGTACGGCCGCGACCAGAAGCAGAACGTAGATCGGGGCGGTGCTGGACTCGACGGTGGCAATCAGGGTGCCGCCGACGAGCATCATGACCGTGCCGGCGAGAAGGGTGCGTCGCGCGCCGAACCGGCCGTACACGCGGGCTCCGATGACCGTCGACAGGACGGTGACGCCGGCGACCGGCAGCATGGTCAGGCCGGTCTCGATGGGTGTCATTCCCCGAGAAGCCTGCAGCCACTGCGGAATGCCGAAGAACACGCAGTAGAAGCATGTGTAGGTGATGAGTGCACCGCCCAGGGTCGCAGCCAGCGCACGGTTCTGGACGAGAGCGCGCACGTCGAAGAACGGTTGGTCCGTGCGACGTTCCCACACGACGAACAGCACGAACGCGACCGAAGAGACGGGGAGTATCCACCATCGGACGGTGTCTCCGATCGACACCAGAAACACCATCAAGGACGCCACTGCGGTGACGAAGAACGCGATACCGATTCCGTCCATGGCTCCGAGAGCTTCTCGCACGGACACCGTGGACCGACCTTCGTTTCCGACGTCGACCGACAACACTGCGATTGCGCTGATGGCCACGACGGGAAGGTTCACCCACAGGATCGACTGCCAGCCGAACGTTCCGACCAGAAGCCCGCCGACGGTCGGGCCGAGCGCAGCAACGGACTGGCCGCACATCACGATGGTGGTGAGCGCAGTGCGCGTTTGCTGCCCGTGGAGTTCTCCGTATGCGCGCACCATGGTCATGGCGTTGGGCATATGCGCCGAGATCCCGATTCCGAGAACAACGTACGACGCGATCAACGTCCCGATGTTCGGTGCGAAGGCCCCGCAGACGGAACCCAGTGCCACGAAAGCCAGACCTGCCAGAAACACTCGGCGCGCGCCGAGCATCGATCCCAAGCGACCCGCCATGGGCGCGCAGACGGCGGTTGTGATGTACATGGCCGAGATGACCCACGAGACGTTGGCGCTCGGGCCGAACTGAGCTGCGATTCCGACAATGGCCACAGCGATCATGGACGAGTTGAGCGGTTGAAGCACGGTTCCGGTGGCAGCGGCTCCTCGGACGCTGAAGGGAATTGATGTTCGCGTCGGCTCCGTTTCGGTACTCCGCGTCATTCGCGCACCGCTCGATCGTCGACGCTGTCGCCGACGACGGGTGCGCTCGACAGGCGACGCAGCAGGGCACCGGCAGCGAAGAGCACGTCACGTTCCACCGCACTGCAATGCGTGTCCAGTGCGTTCGCCAGCCACTCGTCGCGCTTGCGGCGGTCGGCTCCGAGCTTGGCCTTTCCCTCCTGCGTGATCGAAATAATCTGCGCGCGACCGTCATCGGGGTCTTGGATGCGTGTAACCAGTCCGCGCTCTTCCAGGAGTGTGACCGTCCGAGCCACGGTCTGCGGTGTCACCCGCTCCACATTTGCCAGTTCACGGGCGCTCATTGCGCCGATGCGGTCGAGATTCCCAAGGGTCTGAAGCTGGGTGGGCGTCAGTAGGTGGCCAGCAACGTTCGCTCGAATAGCGCGGTTGAACAGCACGATGTCTTCTCGGAGTCCATCGACCCGATCGTCCACGTGACCCTCCTTATTGATAGCCAGCATTGCTTATCAACATACGCCCATAAACGTGTTTTCGGGGGTAAGATGGCGGATAAGTAGCCAGCATCACTGGCTAATATCCGGTCGGTCGGGCGTCAGTGCGGTGTGACGCATCATGGTGGGCAGGAGCATTAGGATGAGTGGCACGCGGCGAACGACGGAAGAAATGGGTCGGACTCGAACGATGGCACGGTCTCATGCATCGAATGACCTCGATGAGGTGGCGGAAAGCCCGGACACGGCCGGCAGCCTGGAGAAGATGCTCCACATTCTGGAACTGTTCAGCGAAGCCCAGCCGATGTGGTCCACCGCCGCGATCCTTGAATACCTCGATACGTCTCGATCGACGGGGTATCGGTACATCAAGACGTTGAACGATGCCGGGTTGATCGCCGCGGTGCGTAACGGGCAATACACTCTCGGTCCCCGCATCATCGAGATGGATCGCCAGATTCGCGAGACCGATCCACTTCTATTGGCCAGCCGCGGTGTGCTGGAGGATCTTGTCGACAACATCGGTCACTCCGCGTTGTTGTGTCGACCATTCGGCGACTCGGTCCTCTGTGTAGGTGAGTACCGCGCTCCGCTCAGTCCGGCCAACCGTTTTTCTCGCGGCGAACGGCGTCCGTTGTTTCATGGAGCGGTGTCCAAAATAATCCTGGCGTACCTTCCGCATCACCGTCTGAAGGCGTTGTACCCGCGTCAACGTGAGCAGATCCAGCAGGCGGGTCTGGGAGAATCGTGGAGCGCTTTCCGTACGACTTTGGGTGCATTCAAGAAAGACGGTTTCGTCGTCACGGTGGGGGAGTTCAACCCTGGCGTCTGCGGAGTCGCGGCACCTGTTCTGACCGGACAGAAGACGGCACTGGGAAGTGTTGGGGTGGCGTGGGATGTGAACGAGCGGCGCGATGTCGACGTGCAGCGGGCAGTGACGGCCGTGAAGCTCGCAGCGTCGAAGATTTCGGACGGAGTGGCCGACATCCAACGTCGCGCCGACGCTGCCGACGGGGCGGGGCCGGTCTCGAGTTTCCTGTGATCGAATCCTTTAAGCAGACAAGGCAAATCGCCGCCAGACCAGGTGCTCTCACACTGTCTGACGGCGATTGTCCGGTACCGGAAGGTCGATCAGAGACCGACGGTCTGACCTCCGTCGATCACCATTGCATGACCTGTCGCGAAACTTCCAAGGTCTGACGAGAGCCACAGAACCGCAGACGCGATCTCGGCGGCGGTTCCCATGCGTCCGACGGGTTCCTGGCCGATCACACGAGCCCTGCCTTCGGGAGTGCCGCCCGAGAACCTGTCCATCATGGGCGTCTCGATGATTCCGGGACAGACCGCATTGACTCGAATACCCTGGTCGGCGTAGTCGAGCGCGGCAGACTTGGTCAGTCCGATCAATCCGTGCTTCGCAGCGACGTATGCCGCCTGCCCTCGAATCCCGATGACACCTGCTCCCGACGACGTGTTGACGATGGATCCGCCACCGTTTTTGAGCATCGCGGGAATCTGGTACTTCATGCAGAGGAAAGCGCTTCGCAGATCGATGTCGATCAGCCGTGTCCACTCGTCTTCCTCGATGTCGACCAGTGGTGCGGCCGGCTGTTCGATGCCGGCATTGTTGAACGCGATGTCGAGCCGACCGAATTCCTCGACGGTCCGCTCGATTGCGTTACGAATGTCGCTGGAGGACGAAACGTCGCAGCGTATCGCTACCGCTCGACCGCCGTGTTCGGCTGCGAGCCTGGCGCTTTCGTCGTTTCCGACGGCATCTATGTCAGCCAGAACCACGTCCGCACCTTCGCTCGCGAAGGCCAAGGCGGTTGCGCGGCCGATTCCGCTGCCGGCTCCGGTCACGAATACAGCTTTTCCGGCGAATCTGCGTTCAGTCATTTTCGGGTAATCGCATTCTGCTAGGTGAGTGAGAGAGGTCTGCTCTGCGTCCGGTTACGAACCGGCTGCCGACGCGGTGCCGCGAGCTCGCATCTCGATTTCCACTTCTTCGAGGGTTCGGCCTTTGGTCTCGGGGATGAACCGAAACGCGAACAGTGCGGCAAGAACGTTCAGCACCATGAATCCGCCGAACACCACCACGGACCCGAACCGCTCCGCGAGGATCGGGAAAAGGAACGAAATGAGTGAGTTCGCAATCCAGAGCCCGCCGAGCGAGGCACCCATGGCAAACCCACGGATAGGCAGGGGGAATAGTTCCGACAGCACCAGGAAGCCCGTCGTTCCGAGGAAGGTCACCATGAAGCCCGTGACCGAGAGCATGAACAGCAGGATCAGGTACGAACGGACGGTGGACTCGGGCATCATGTACGTGACCAGGAGGCCGAAGTGTGACACCGCGACACCGATGAAGCCGAACATCATCATCTTGCGTCGTCCCATGAGGCCGAGGATCCACATTCCGATGATCGTGAAGATGATCATCGCAATACCTACCGTGACGGATGCGAGCAGAGCGGCGGATCTGGTCAGGCCGGACGTTTCCAGGACTGTCGGTGCGTAATACATGACCACATTGATTCCTGTGGTCTGCTGAGCAACCGCCAGAATGATGCCGACCATGATCAAGCGCTTCATCCACGGTTCGTTGCGAAGCACGGCGAGGACGGATACTTTTCCCTTGATCTGATCGTCTTCGACGATCGAAGAAATCTGCTCGTACTCGGCTTCGACCCGTTCCGCCACATGGGCACGTCGGAGCACGTTTTTCGCTTCGTCCCACCTCTGCTTGCTCGCGTACCAACGCGGGGTGTCGGGTAACGCGAGCATGCCGAAGAACAGGGCGACGGCAGGGATCGCAGCGATGCCGATCATGTAGCGCCACACCACCGAGCTGTCGACAAGGTTTGCCAGCAGCGCGTTGAGTACGAAGGCAAGGAACAGCCCGACGGTGATCATCAACTGATTCATCGTGACGATGCGGCCCCGCTGCGACGCCGGTGCCATCTCGGCGAGATAAAGCGGCACGACGACGGATGCGACTCCAACCGCGTAACCCAAGGCAATTCGTCCTGCGACCAGAATTGCGACTGTCGGAGCGAGAGCACAGACGATGGTGCTGACAATGAAGATGAAGCCAGCGATGACCAATGACTTTCTGCGTCCCAAGCGATCCGCGATCGGGCCACCCAGGAGTGCACCTGCTGTCGCGCCGGGGAACAGTAGCGAGGTGACCACCAACCCTTCGCTGACGGCGGTGAGATTGAAGTCGTCGCGCAGATACACGAGTGCACCCGCGATCACGCCGGTGTCGAGGCCGAAGAGCAACCCGCCGATACTGGCGATCAGCGTCAGACGGAACAGAAACGTTCTGGGGTCTTCGCGACTACCTTGGTCGGTCGAGACCCGCGTGGAGTCCAACTTGTCGGACACAGAAATTCTCCTTCTTGATGAACGGGCTGTGCCGCGGAAGTTCGCATGTCTCGGTCGATGTCCGGTCTTGCGGTCGGTCTTCGGCAACAGTGTGGGTGCATCCGTGGTTGGCACGGCAGCGGCAGGTTCTATGGTGTGGAAGGCGCGGCGTGGGCCACGGGGCGGGCGGTAGTGGCCGCGCTGCCTGGTGGTCTACGCATCGATGGAGTGCCGCATCGTGCAGTTGCTGCCCGAAGTGACGGCACTCACATAATTGAAGATATCCTGCCATATGGGAAATAGTCAACAGTTTGGTAAGAACTGTCGTGCGCTGTCGCCGTGCGTCTCTTGAAGGAGCAGGATCAAGGGTGTAGGACATCGGCCCAGGATGCGACTACCTCGGTAATGTTGACGGACAACAGATTCCGGTTCAGCGGCCGGTGCGGCAAGGGAACCGGAATTTTCGGTCGGCGGGAGTCAGCGAGTCGCGCTGATGTGCACTGCGGAGACCACGCAGAATTCGTTGGTCCGGTTTCGCCAAGCGTGCTTGGTTCCACGCTGAATGATGGTGTCGCCCGGCCGCATGATCGTCTCGCCGGTGTCGAGTAAGACACATGCCTCACCCGAGATGACGGTGACGATGTCGATGGTGTCCGTCGTGTGCATACCCGGGGGATCTGTCGAGTCGATCGCATCTCCTGCGCCCGATTCCGCCAGGATTCGCGCGTAGCCGCCTTCGTAGTCCCACTCGTTGTCTGGGGCGAAAGCGGTGATGACGTAGTTGTATCCGGCCGGCGGGGGCGGAATCACGGCGGCACTTGGAGGGCCGTTCGGAGCCGTGACCGGAGTCGGAACCTCGGTTCCCTGCCATAGGTGGTTCCGGGTGTAGCCGTCGGCTACCAGTCGGTCGGTCGTAGGACCATCACTCGTGATAGTTGACAGGCCTTCGTCGTCAAGGCCTGTGACGATCAGGCGAGACTGAAACTCGCGGTGCTCTCCGGTCATCAGCGACCCTTCCTTGCGTTGTCGAATGTCGCCGACTCGCGCAGTAGTGCTTCGTCTACAGGTGCATTGTCCACATAGATTCTCTGGTCCACGAACTTCCCGTCGACAATGGTGATCCTCGAGGCGGCCTTGATCTCGACGACCTCACCGCCGCGCAGGGTCCAACGACCGAGAGACTCGAAGAAGACGACACCGCCGTCCTCTTCCCAAGCGTTGACGAGATCGTGTGCGAGTGATTCGACCCTGTCCAGCGCGGCGCTGAAGGCCGAGACGACGTTCTCCCGCCCGACAATCTCTGGGCTGTTCCCGAATGTCAGAGTCATGTTCTCTGCGTAGTACTTTGCGAATTGTCGAGGATCGTTTTTCTGCATGGCCGTGTAGTACTCGGTGAGCAGATCGATCGTGTCGGATGTTGCGCGCATGGGTGCGATCTCCGTAATTGACAGTGGTAGGTGACGTCCAACGGTTCAAGCCGGGTCGCGGTAGAGGCCAGAAGCACGAGCTCGTTGAGTGACCAGTTCGATCACGAAAGACAACGTCGGTGTCGGTACGTGAGCCAGTGCGGCCAGCTCGAGAGGGACTCGAAACAGGGCGTCGATCTCCATGGGTCGGCCGGCCTGCAGATCCTGGACAACGCTCTGAAGATGAGTCGACGCCGATTGCTTTCGTAGAACGTCCTCCGCATCGGCCGGTTCGCATCCCAGCGCTCGGGCGATGGCGCTGTTTTCCGTCGCCATCGTCAACGCGGTCGCGGCGATAGAGGGTTTGTCGAGGACATCCTTCATCACGGAGCTACTCAGTACGCCCAGCGCGCCACCGACCAGATTCATCGACAGTTTGGCCCAGACGGCGTCGCGGATCGTCGATGTAGTGGTCGCTTCGAGCCCGCTTGAGTCGAACAGCGACGCAACGGCATTCAAGCGACTGTCGACTCGACCATCGGGCCTGCCGAGTATCAGCCTGTTGCGTGGATTGACCGCAGCGATTTCGCCTGGTGCAACGACGGTTCCCGCCGTGTACGCCACGGCACCCACTGTGCGATCGGGACCGATGAGCGAGTACAGGGAGCCATTGGGATCCAGTCGTCGCAGGTCGGTGCCGTCCAGAGGTCCACCGTGGGAGTGGAAGTACCACCAGGGAATTCCGTTGGAGACGAACACGACGAGGCTGTCGTCGTGCAGCAGCGACGCGATGTCTGCGGCGATCGACGGAAGCGTAGGGGCTTTGACCGTGACGAACACGATGTCCTGTGGCTCGAGATCGCCCGGGCGCTCGGTGGCGAACGGATGCGAGTGCAGTTCACCGTCGTGAGTTTGCACCCGAAGGCCGTGTTCGCGCACCGCTGCGAGATGGGGGCCTCGCGCGATAACCGAGACCTCGGGTCCGCCCTGGCCTGTGGCAAGACGGCCCGCGAGGTGTCCCCCGACGGCTCCGGCTCCGTAAATGCATACTTTCATGGGCATGTAGCTGCTTTCTCGCGTCAGGAGAACTGCTGACGCTTCTGTGCGGCGGCACCGGCGAGGAACGAAATGTCGTTGCCGGTCGAGACATAGCCGGCACCCATTTCCAAGTACTGACGAATCAGGTCCGGACGACCGCCCATACCACCGATTCCCACAGTCTTTCCGCCGGCCTTGCATGCAGCGATGACGCGCAGGTACGCCTGGTGAATCTTCGGATGATCCACCTGCCCAGCGACACCCAGTTCGACGCTCAGATCGTTGGCGCCAACGAGCACCACATCGACTCCCTCGACGGCCGCGATGTCCTCGGCCGCGTCGAGACCCGCCTGAGATTCGATCATGACGATGACCATCGACGCCTGGTCCAACTCGCGCACGACTTGTTCAGCGGGAAATGTTCGATAATGCAGTTGGGGGGCTGCCCCGGCAAGCGAGCGCTCACCGAGCGGCGCGTGCTTGACGGCTCGAACAGCGGCCCGCGCCTCGTCGGCAGACGCAACACCCGGAACGACGATTCCCATTGCGCCGGAGTCCATCACGCGTGCGATGAGCGCCGGATCGAGGTCGGGAACGCGGACCAGAGGGGTGACACCGAGATGATTGCACGCCATACATATCTGGCCTGCATCCTGAAGTGAGAAGCTGCTGTGTTCGAGGTCGATGTAGACGGTGTCGAAACCCGCGGTGTACGCGATCGACGCGATATCGATTGTCCGGACGAGGCGTACGGTCATCGAGTAGACGGGTTCGCCTCTGGAGAGCTTCTCTTTGGCGAAATTGTGCAGTAGAACTGGGGTTTCGTCGCTCATGTGATGTGGTCTCCTGTTTGATCTGTGTGTTCAGCCGAACAAGGCGGGCAAGTCGCTCGCCTCGTCGTCGAACCCGTAGACAGACTTGACTTCCAAATATTCCTCGAGGCCGAGCCTGCCCATCGAGCGACCGATTCCGGATTGTTTGTAGCCACCCATCGGTGTGTGGGAGTCCGTTGCTGCGCCGTTGACACTGATGCGACCGGCGCGAATGCGGTTCGCCACCTTCTTGGCGTTCACGAGGTCGCCCCCGAACACGTAGCCACCGAGGCCGTAGGGGGAGTCGTTGGCAATGTTCACTGCTTCGTCCTGGTCGCGGTACGGAAGCACGACCAGAACGGGTCCGAATACCTCCTCGCGGGCGATCGTCATCTTCGGTGTGACTCCGGTGAACACCGTCGGTTGCACGAAGTAGCCGCGGTCGATGCCCTTCGGTCGGTCGACGCCGCCCGTTTCCAGCACGGCGCCCTCGTCGATGGCGGTCCGGATCAGATCCTGGATGGATGCGAACTGGGCAGCGCTGACGACCGGTCCCATGGTGGTCGAACTGTCCAGTGGGTCACCGATGCGGAAGCGTTCCGCCTCGTCGAGGAGGAACGGGATGACTTTCTCGATCTGGCTCTCGTGCACCAGCATTCGGCTGGGGGCGTGGCACGACTGGCCGGTGTTGACGAAGCATCGCTGGATGTTCCATCGTGCGGCCTTCTCGAGGTCGGCGTCCGGAAGGACGATGTTCGCAGACTTGCCGCCCAGTTCGAGGCATACCCGCTTCACAGTGCTTGTCGCCGCTGCAGCTCCCACGAGCTTGCCGGCACCGGTGGATCCGGTGAACGAGATCATGTCGACGTCGGGGTGATGGGACAGCCGGTCACCTACTTCGCGACCGGTACCACTCACCAGGTTGAACACGCCGGCGGGGACACCGGCTTCGTGGAGCACCTCGGCCAAAAGTACGCCGCTGGCAGCGGATTCGACGCTCGGTTTGGCGACGACGGTACACCCGGCCGCCAAGGCGTAGATGATTTTGATGACGCCCGTCTGAACCGGCCAGTTCCACGGCGAGACCAACGCGCACACGCCGATCGGTTCGCGACGAACGATCGCTGTGCCGACCCTCGACTCGAACGGATAGTCGCGCAGGATGTCGCGGGCAACCTTCATATGATCGGCCGGTCCTGCGACCTGTGCACGGTTCGAGACCGGAATGCCGACCTCCTGTGCGATGAGCTCCGAGAATTCGTCGAGGCGCGACTCGTACACCTCGATTATGCGGTCGATCAACGCGATTCGACTCTCGACAGAGGTCTCGGAGAAGGTAACGAATGCGCGCCTCGCGGCCTCGACCGCGAGGTCAGCGTCTGCAACGCCACCGAGTGCGACGGTGGCGAACGGTTCCTCGCGCGTGGGGTCGATCAGTTCGAGCTGTCTGGGTGCGATGGGCTCGACCCATCGACCGTCGATGTACAGGTGCGGGTACTGCCTCATGGTCGAGCCTTCCTCGGGGTAGATGTCACGTCGGGTGGCCTAGCTGCTGTGTGTGTAGCCCCCATCGCACGCAATCGTCTGCCCCGTCACGAATGCGGACGCAGGTGTAGCCAGGAAGAACATGATTCCGACGAGATCGGTCGGCACCATTCCGCGTGGAATGCACTGAAGCGACTGGGCGCGCTGGCGCACCTCGGCCGTGGGGTTGATGACTCGCTCGACCTCGGTGGCGACCGACCCGGGACGAATACAGTTGACGGTGATTCCGTGGGGACCGAGCTCGCGTGCCAACGAGTTGGTCATACCGATCAGTGCGGACTTCGAAGTCACGTAGTGCAGGTAGTTCACCGTGCCGCGGGTCACCGCATCGGAGGAGATGTTGACGATGCGACCGAAGCCCGCCTTGCGCATGTGAGCCGCCACTGCCCGGACGCAGAGGTAGGTCCCGGTGATATTGACCCGCAATACTTGTTCCCACTGTGCGACGGGAATTTCGTCGAAGGGTCCCTTTTCGATGGTCGCGAACACGGATGCGTTGTTGATGAGTACGTCGACACGGCCCCACTTCGCGACGACGGTATCCACCATGGCACCGACGGCCTGCTCGTCGGCGACATCGACCCGCACGGCCGACGCGACGCCGCCTGCGTTCTCGATCTCGCCGACGACAGACTTCGCCCTGGCTTCGTCGAGATCTGCAACGACGGCCAGAGCCCCGGCTGCAGCGAACTGTCGTGCGATCTCACGTCCGATGCCTTGTCCCGCACCGGTCACGATGACCACCCGATCTTCCACGCTGAAGTCGCGCGCCGAAGCGGGAACTCCGGAATCCTGTGGGGCGTGTGTGAGCGCTGTCGTCATGTCGTTCCTTGTCGAAGTCGCGGTGTGTTGTGTCTCGGTGACTGCGGGATTGTGACCCGCATCTATCTTTTATTGGACAATATCCCGAACTGTGGGATATTGTCAACGAAGTTCGGATCGAACATCCACGTGGTGAAGGAGCAGAACATGCGAGTGAGTAGGGCATCGGAGACCGGTGAGGAAGCCGTCGGCACAATGCGTGAGGGAAAGCTCGAACAGAAGCATCTACTGTTCGGTGTGGACGGCTCGCCCAACAACTACGACCTGAACACCGGCTACACCGGTAGCGGTGGGTGGAGAACCCCGCGTCACCGGCACGACTTCGATCAGGTCCGTTACGTCGTCGAGGGTCGGCTGCCGTACTCGGAGACCGACTACCTGGAACAGGGTTGGGTCGGCTACTTCCCGGAGAGTGTCCATTACGGACCGCAGGAACGTGAAGAAGGTTTGCGCACACTGGTTCTGCAGGCAGGTGGAGCCAGCGGCAACGGCTATCTCTCTGTGGCGCAGCGTGAGGCGACCAACGCCGAGCTGAACGAAAAGGGTGTTTTCAAGAAGGGGCTCTACCACTACACCGATGAGAATGGCGTGGAGCAGACCTCGGACGGTTCGCAGGCGATCTTCGAACACGCCACCGGCCGCAAGCTCGAGTTTGCTCCTCCGCGGTACACCGACGTGATCGCCATGAACCCAGAGGCGTACGACTGGATCCAGCAGGGTGACTCGGGCGTGTGGGACAAGTGGCTCGGTAACTTCACCGAACGCAACCTCCGCCTCGGGTTCGTCCGCCTGGACGCAGGGGCGACCTACGGGGCCGGACAATTCTCGTCGATCGAGATTCTCTTCCAGCTCGACGGCAACGTGCTTGTCGGCGGCGAAAAGTACGGTGCCGAAACAGGTTACGAGTTCCTGGCCAACGAGGGGCCCGTGACCATCGAAGCTGTCGAGCCCACAGAATTCTTCCGCGCGGTACTGCATACCTTCTGAGCCTGCATGCGCCGCATGCTCGCGAGTTGGACGGCCGGCGACGGGACGACATTCCATCACCGGAAAGTAGGCTGAGAACACCATGACTACCCAACTCGGCGACTCCCGTTCGTCCCAACGAGCAAGGGCGGCTATCGCCGCAGTCCCCACCGGTGTATTCATCGGTGGGGAATGGGGAGAAGCGGCATCCGGTGACCGTTTCGAGGTCATCAATCCGGCAAATGAGCACGTCATAGCGACGGTAGCGGACGGAGGGCCGGGGGACGCGCGTCGTGCCATCGAGGCCGCGGGCCGCGTCCAGAAGGAGTGGACCAGGACCTCTCCCCGCGAGCGGAGCGAGCTCCTGCGCCGGGCGTACGAACTGATGCTGCTCGAGCAGGAGGACCTCGCACACATCATCACCAGCGAGATGGGCAAGCCCATCGAGCAGGCGAGAGACGAGGTCGCCTACGCAGCCGAGTTCTTCCGGTGGTTCTCGGAGGAAGCCGTTCGCATCGGCGGCGACGTCACAACGACGGGTGACGGAAAGAATCGCATCATCGTCTCTCGTGAACCTGTCGGACCATGCGTTCTCATCACGCCGTGGAACTTCCCCCTTGCGATGGCTACGCGCAAGATCGGGCCGGCCATCGCGGCAGGATGCACCGTGGTGTTCAAACCCGCGAATCTTGCACCGCTCGCGTCCCTCGCACTAGTGGACATTCTTGTTCGGGTCGGCCTGCCCAAGGGTGTCGTCAACGTCGTGTGCACGACCGATGCTTCGGCTGTCGTGTCGCCGTGGATGGCCAGTGGAATTGCCCGCAAGATCAGCTTCACAGGCTCGACGGCGGTCGGTGTCAGGCTTCTCGAGCAGGCGTCCCAGCACGTCATGCGGTCGTCGATGGAGCTCGGCGGCAACGCTCCGCTGATCGTGTTCGAGGATGCGAACCTGGATCGAGCCGTGGAAGGCGCGTTCGCGGCCAAGATGCGGAACATGGGCGAGGCGTGCACGGCGGCCAATCGCATTCTCGTGCAACGATCGGTCGCAGATGAGTTCGCCAGGCGGCTGGCAGCGCGGTTGGGCGCGCTCACGCTCGGGGACGGCGTCGACGCGGGTACGGAAGTCGGCCCTCTCATCGATGCGAATGCCCTGGCGAAAGTCGAGGATCTCGTCGGCGATGCCGTCCGCGGAGGAGCCGAGGTGATCTGTGGCGGTACGAGGCCGGACCGTCCGGGCTACTTCTACTTGCCGACTGTTCTCGCCGACGTGCCTGCCGACGCGGACCTCATGTCCGAAGAAATCTTCGGGCCCGTGGCTGCCATAGTTCCGTTCGACTCGGAGGACGAAGCCGTGCGTCTCGCCAACGACACCCCGTGGGGTCTCGCTGCGTACCTGTTCACCCAGGATGTCGATCGAAGCTTCCGGGTCGGGGATGCCCTCGAGGTCGGCATGGTAGGTCTGAACACGGGCATCGTGTCCAATCCTGCTGCGCCGTTCGGCGGCGTCAAGGCGTCCGGTTTGGGGCGCGAGGGTGGACGGGTAGGGATCGACGAGTTCCTCGAGTACAAATACATGGCGATACCGCGCGCCTGAACGGCACCGGAATCCGTCCGGCACGCAGACCCTGCAGTGCCGACTTCACGGAGACGACGGCACCGACCGTCGGCGCAAGCACCTTTCGGGCTTGCACCGACGGCCGGCACATAGTCGGATTGGGACTCAGACGAATGTCGCGGTATCGATGACGAATCGGTAGCGAACGTCGGAGGCGAGCACTCGTTCCCACGCGTCGTTGATCTTGTCGGCGGAGATGACTTCGATGTCGGCTCCGAGGTGGTGTTCGGCGCAGAAGTCGAGCATTTCCTGAGTTTCGGCGATCGACCCGATGGCCGATCCTGCGAACGTTCTGCGGTGGGGGATGAGTGAGAAGACCTGCAGCGGAAGGGGTTCTGCGGGAGCGCCCACATTGACCATCGCGCCGTCGACGGCGAGTAGAGACAGGTGTGCGTTCAGATCGATCGAGGCGCTCACGGTGTTGATGATCAGATCGAATGTGGACGCGAGCTTCTCGAATGTGTCCGGGTCGCTGGTTGCGTAGTAGTGGTTTGCTCCCAGTCGAAGTCCGTCCTCCTGCTTCTTCAGCGACTGCGACAGAACCGTCACCTCGGCACCCATGGCGTGGGCGATCTTGACGGCCATGTGGCCCAATCCGCCCATGCCGACCACCGCGACCTTCTTGCCGGGTCCGGCACCCCAGTGGCGGAGGGGTGAGTAGGTGGTGATGCCGGCGCACAACAGTGGGGCGGCGGCGTCGAGTGCGATGCCCGCGGGGATTTTTACGACGAAATGCTCGGTGACGACCACCTGCTGGGAGTAGCCACCCTGGGTGGTCGTGCCGTCGCGGTCGGTGCCGCCGTAGGTCTGGACGTTGCCGACGAGGCAGTACTGTTCGAGACCCTTGACGCACTGGGCGCATTCGCCACACGAGTTGACCATGCACCCGACTCCGACGCGATCGCCGACGGAGTGTTTGGTGACCTCGGATCCGACCTCGGCTACCGTTCCTGCGATCTCGTGGCCGACGACCAGCGGGTACGGCACCGGGCCCCATTCGCCTCGTGCGGTGTGAATGTCGGAGTGGCAGATGCCGGCGAACTCGATGTCGATAAGGACGTCGTGTGGTCCGAGATCGCGGCGCTCGATCGTGATGGGGGACAGGGGCTGGTCGGTTGCGGTGGCGGCGTAGGCCTTCACGGAAGTAGTCATGTGATCAGCGAACACCGTGGACGGCGATCGAGGGAGTCTCTGAGAAAGGGTGTACCGGCAAGGTGCCCTTCGTCGACGCTCGACCGCCGGCTCTGGGCTCAGTCGAGAGGCGCGACGAAGATCCGGAATTCCTTACGCTCGGTGTGGATCTCCCACAGAGACTGTGCGAGGGCATCCGGCTCGTGCGAGGGCTCACCTGCACCAATTCCCCGCGGGATGATCAGCTGACCGACGTGCAGACCCTCGGGTGCGAGGGCATCGTGCAACAGTTGCGCGTAGGCGCTTTCCCCGGCGAACGCGATCGAGGTGCCCGCGACGGAGGCTCCGGGGCGAACAGCGCTCGACCCGTTCACGAACAGCACCGTGCCGCGCCCGAGCGTGCGCATTCCGGGCAGCACGTGTGTCACGGCCGTGACAGGACCGTAGATCGAGAACTCCACCGGACCGGCCAGATCCTCGGCGCTGGTTTCCAAGACGGGCTTCATGAACTCCTTGGCCGGCACGGGGCTGTATTGCAGTACCTCGATCGGGCCCAAATGCTCGACTGCTGAATCCAGTGCTGCCGTAAGCGATTCTGCATCCCGTACATCGGCGGCGAAGCCCCGGGCGGTGATCCCTTCGTCGACAAGTCGGGCGGCGATGCGGTCGACGTTGTCCTGGTTCCTGGAAATCAGCGCTACTGCGAGTCCTTCGCGTCCGAAGCGGCGAGCCACGGCGGAGCCGAGACCTTCACCCGCACCGATGATTGCGATCGTGGTCATTTGTCTTAACTCCTCGTGTTGGGGTTGTGAGTACCGATTCCTGTCCTTCCCACACTGTCGTGTCGACGGCCGAGTGGCAAGTTCGATGCCGGCGGTGACCTGGTCTTTCGTCCACTGAGTGGTTCCCTGTCAGTACACCCCACAGCAGGGACTCCCGCCGTCACCGTTCCCGCTGTTTACTCGACCCCGTGCCCCTACGACAAACGCCTTCCATGAGGACTTCTCGTGCAGAGCGCTGAGGTGCCGCGCCAGCGGTTCGCTCGGGCCGGGTCTCGAATTGCAGTCGGCCGTGCTGCTGTGACTGCAGTCGTCGTCCTCTCATTGTCTGTATCGGCGCCGATGCACTGCACTGCAACCGACCTGGTTACTGCTCCGAGCGCTGTCGAGAGTGCGGGACCATCTACCGCGACGGCCACCGAAGTGTCAGGATTCGACGCGGCTCGCCTCGAAGTGCGAATGCGCACGGCTACCGAGTTCGGGGCGCTGAACGGTGCGCGAGTGTCTATCGCTTTCATGGACCGTGTCAGCGGGAGCCGGGCCACCAACGGCAACGAGGAGCCCATCGAAACCGCATCGGTGTCGAAGCTCTTCATCGCGGACGATCTGCTGTTCCGTGACGATCGAGGTGAGGTCGATCTGAGCGGAAGTGACATGGCGCAAATCGACGCCATGTTGCGCTCCTCGGACGACTCCGCGGCCGAGCAACTCTGGAACCGGTTCGGGCGCAACGACATCGTCGAGCGCGTGGCTGCTCGTTATGGGTTGCCCTTCACATCGGTGCGGCCGGGCGACGAATGGTGGCGGACTCGAACCACGATGAACGATGTGGTCACCTTCTACTCCGCACTGATCGACGGTGCTGGTGGTCTTTCGCCCTCTCGGTCGGTTGCGATTCTCTCGAACTTGGAGAACTTCACGCGTTTGGGTGCGGACGGCTACTACCAGCGTTTCGGACTTCCCGACGCGTTGCCAGATGAGAGCGAGCTCGGGGTCAAGCAGGGGTGGATGTGCTGCGTCGGCAGTGACTGGATCCATCTGTCGACCGGGTTCGTCGGTCCAGACCATCGCTACGTCGTCGCAATCGCCTCTCGTGAGTCCGCGAACACGTTCGGCGGAGGTTCGGTCGGTGCGGACCATGCTCGCCGGACCATGACCGCGACGGCGTCCGCGCTGTTTCCCTCGGGCCGAATCGATCTGCGCTGAAACCCCCAAGGTCACACCCTGAGTTCAACTCCGCGTGGTCTCGTCGTTTTCGAGTAGTTCTCGGCTGTGGGAGCGGACGATCACTGCGTTCAGGACTTCTCCGCAGCGAGGGCAAGAGGACCGGCAGTCCCGGACATCGGGCGAGTTCAAACATCGGCCCCACGATTCGAGGACCAGCAACTCGAACGCCGGGTCCATTCCTTTGGTGATCCGAACGTAGCCGTCTCGGGCCGATCCGTCCGGGTAGGTGCACCGACATACGTCTTCTCGTCGGTGAGCCTGCGCAAGCGACGGGCCTGCACGTCTCTCGGTGCTTCTGTGTCGGCGACCATCGGTGAACCGTGGATTGGAATCGAGGGGTACTTCGGCTCCTGCCGATGTCGCATTTCGCTGCCGATAGGCGCGCTGAAGATCGGGGTGAAGTTGAACAGTGCAATGGTCGCGCCTCGGCCGTGGGCGGCGGGCATGCAACGCTCTCGAGCGCTCTGGGACACGACGTCGGGTGTGGTTCGACACCACGCCCGACGTCGCTGAACAATTGGGATCGTCGACGGTGTGCTCACCGTTCCGAACGACCGTGGCACCGCGATGCGTTGACGACGGGATCGGTCAGCACACCGACACCTCGTCACGGGCCACCGACTGCTTCGATGCAGACGCACCATGGATACCCCGACGTGCCCGGTCCATGATCACGAGTGTCGCCAGCGGAGCGAGGAGTAGCACCGCGAACAGTGCACCTACGACAGGAATCGCGGCGGGTCCGTATCCGCTGATCGCCTGTGCGGTTACCCATGTGCCGACGGCGGTTCCGAGGTTGAACATCGATGTGCACAGTGAGGTGGCCAGAGTCGGCGCGCCCTCTGCGAATCGGACCGCCATCGACATGAGCACGGGGTTCGTGCCCAGACCGGCCATCCCGGCTAGTGCGAGAAGGGCGATCGATGGCGCAGCGAACGACGAGAAGACGCTCAGCGACCCGAGCGCGATCACGACTATGACGCCACCGGTCAGCGCGGTTGCATAGGGCGCGCGGTCTGCGAACCGACCGCTGTAGAGCGTGCCGGTGACGGCACCCACGCCGAAGACGGCGAGACCCACGGGAAGAAGTCCGGCGGACAGGCCGGAGCGTTCTGTGAGTAGGGGCGCGATGAACGAGTAGGTGGACATGACGGCAGTCGAGATCAGCACGCATGCTGTCATGACCACCCAGAGTCGCGCGGTGGCGATCGATGCGAGTTGTGACCGCAGGGGGATGACCGTCGACGACGAACGACCACCGGGAACGAAGCGGGCAATCGGCACTGATGCGAGTACGGCAAGTACCGCGAGGATCCAGAACGGACCGCGCCAACCCACCAGCTGGCCGGCGACAGAGCCAAGGGGCACGCCGATCACCGTCGCGAGAATGCCGCCACTGAGGACCAGGCCGATGGCGCGCGCACTGGCGTCCGGACCCGCAACGCGGGACGCGACAGATGCAGCGATCGACCAGAATGCGCCCGTTGCGAGCGCGGTCACGAAGCGGGCCACGAGGACGATGGAGAGGTCGTCTGTGAGTGCAACCACGATGTGTCCGGCGGAGTAGACGGCGAGCGCGAGCAGAAGAGTCGTCCGTTCGGGCATCTTGAGTACCGCCACCGCGATCAACGGGGTGGCGATCATGCCAATCGCGAACGCAGTGACCAGCAGTCCGGCTTCGGAGATGCCGATTGCGAGGTCGGAGGCGATATCGGGCAGGAGTCCGGCAACGACGAATTCCGACGTGCCCATGAGGAACGTGCCCATTGCGAGGACGTAGACGAGGAACGGCAAGGACTTTCGTTTATTGGTGGAAATAGACACAGCTGAATTCTCTCGGATGGGGTCGTATAGGTGTCGAGTTCGGACCAGGCGCGGGCGAGATCGGCGTCGGGTCCTGGGGTGGCGATACCGACTTGCCCCCTAGGACAGGAATATGCCTTGACCTGGTCCGTCTTCGACACTATTTGCTACGAAGCATCCGTGGAAGGCACGGACAGGGAACCCCATCAGGGTCGATCGGGAACTGGAGTACGGCACGGTTGTGACAGAAATGCCCGAAATTCGAGTACGCCTCATGCGTTCGCGATCGTGGGCGTGCCAAAGCTACTCGCACTAAGGGGTTTTGACCGAACGAGGACGGTATTCTCGACGATCTATCGATCATTGACGGGAGGTAGGGTTTGCCAAAATCGTTGTGCGGCTGCTCGCTCGAATGAAGCTTAAGTGACACAGATCTCGATGTCAGGATTCAGTGACATCGATTGCATTCGGAAACAACTTAGGTGAGCCGCGACTGATATCGGCCGGGACGGGAGTGGTTGGCACTACACCACATTCCAACGGTCGCCGTCATCCGAACTATCGAGCTACACGGTCATTTCAACTACCGCACGCGTCCAGGTAAGTCAGCACCCCCAGCAGAACTATCAGCACGACAAAGAGCACAACGGTGGGCATCTGAGGGGCGGGTCCGGGTATTTGACCGCGCCGGTTTTCGTTGTCCATGTTTTGTCCTTTGTCGACGTTTGCGGATCGACGCACTTCCTCTTCCCAACCGCTGCGAAGCTGCGGCATCGGCGCGCATTCACGTCATCGGATGCTGAAGCGGAGAAGCCTGTCGTCGCCGGCGTTTGGGTTACCGCGCCCATCGGTGTTGTTGGTCAGTATCAATAGTGAGCCGTCCGGGGCGACGGTGACGTCTCGCAGCCGCCCGTATGTTCCAACGAGTCGATCGACTACCGAGGCGGGGTCGTCGAGATTCACCTCGATCATGCGTTCGCCCCTGAGATTCGCCATGAACAGGGTGGAACCATCGATAGCGATGCCACTCGGACTGGCCTCACTCGTGGCCCATTGGTGGATCGGATCGACGAAGCCCTCGGTATTCCCGATGCCTTCTATCTGTGGCCAGCCGTAGTTGCTTCCGGGCTCGATGCGGTTCAGTTCGTCCCACGTGTTGGCACCGAACTCGCTTGCGTACAGCACGCCATTTGCGTCCCATGCGATGCCTTGAGGGTTGCGGTGACCGTAGCTGTACACGAATGAGTCCGGGTAGGGATTGTCCGGTGGTACAGCCCCTTTGGGGGTGATTCTCAGGATCTTGCCGGCAAGCGACGAGAGATCTTGGGCCCGGTCACGTTGTCCGGCGTCCCCGGTTGTGGCATACAACATCCCGTCCGGCCCGAAAGCCAACCGGCCGCCGTCGTGATAGCTGGCGGCCGGGATGCCGTCGAGCACAGTGGTTCGTTCACCCAAGGTGAGGGAGCCGGGTGCGCCGAGGACGTCAAATCGGTCGATGCGGTTTCCATCTGCGGCCGTCGAAAATGTGTAAAGGTCACCTTCGCGGACCGCGAGCCCCAAGAGCCCGGCTTCGCCCGCAGGGGCCACATCAACTGTTCCCGCAGTGCTGCGGTTGCCGTCTGCGCCGAGCTCGATGATCTGTCCGGTGTCGCGTTCGCTGATCAGCATGCTGGTCTCGAAAAAAGCTATCGCCCAGGGTGCATCCAAGCCATCGGTCACGACTGAAGCCTCACCGAAGTCCGACGCCGCGGGTGCTTCTCCGGACGCAGCGGACCCGCCAGGTGCCGTCTCGTCCTCGGCTGACGGCGACGCGCACGAGGAAAGGGTGACGGCGACGATGGACGCGGCGGCGCAGAATGCAGCACGGTACGTACTTCTCATCGGGTGTTCCGTCCCGCACATCTCCGAGACGTCCTGGATACCGGTTCTGCGGCGCTCAACGGTCCGGTCATTGCAGCCGAAGTGGAGTGTCCAGCGTCTTCGAGTATTGCGCTCGATGCGGTTGATCGACCTGGTCGACCCAGTGCGCTGAACAAACTGTCGTGCGGCATGGGTATTGCTCCTTTGCATTGATCGCGCCGAAGGGGCGAGCGGTACGACCGACATCCCCAAGCACTCGAACCGTCCTGCGGTGCCAACGCCAGCTCCGAGTTAGCTCCTCCGATTCGGTTCGTGCTGAACCCGCTCGCGATTGCGATGTCGTGAACCCTCGAGTCGATCTCGGCAGGGCATAGAGGGAATGACTCGACTGTTGCGGGTTCTCGACCCGAGGCCCGCGTGATATGCCTGTACACACTGGACAACGTTCTCTTTGGTCTGCGCCACATGATCGGAACCGAGTAACGGGTATCAGCGGTACGCCGTCGGTCTGTCCCCGTCCGTACCCGGCTGCGTGATCCCCAGATTCTCACCGACGTACGAGTTGGGGTCGGTGACGATGTCCGCGATGAACTTTCCGAGGCTTGCGCGCGAGGTCTCCGTGCCCTTGTAGATTTCGCCTTTTCGGGTGAGTTCCACATCCGTCACCGTCTCGTCCGTCAGCCAGACCGGGCGGAGGATGGTGTGGGCCAGCGATGACTGCTCGACGACATCCGCGGACTTCCGGTTCCTGGGGCGGGTCGCCCCGGCGCGCTGGTAGTCCCAGGTGTTGAAGGGCTCCGGCAGCTCGTCGTAGATGCCTCCCGCGTTGATAGTGACGATTCGTCGAACGCCGGCCTCCTCCGCAGCGTCGACCACTGCGGCCGTGGTGGTATCAAGGTCTTCGCCGCCGAGGGCGACGATCACGATGTCCTGGTCGATCATCGCTGTACGGAGCGCGTCCCGGTCGTGTGCGTCACCTTCCACCAGTGTCATGGTGTCCGTCGCGATGCCGTCGAGGCGATGCGGCCGGCGCAGGAACAGCGTGAGGGCAACGTCTTTCTGCTGGGCCAGGCGAGAGATGATCTCTCGTGCAGACCGGCCGTTCGCTCCGATGATGACGACGTTCTTCATGGGTTACTCCTTCTGAACGGGCGCGCGTTCGATGCGTTACTGGCAAGCCACACCACGGGCCAGGTCACACTCGGGCCGGCCGGCGGATACGGGTGCTAGCTGATGCCGACGGTCTGGCCACCGTCCACGACCAGGGAATGGCCGATCGTGAAACCTCCGAGATCTGAGCAGAGCCACAGGACGGCTGAGGCGATCTCTTCGGGGGTGCCCATGCGCCCGATCGGCTCCTGGGCGATGACCCGCGCTCGCCCCTCCGGTGTGTCACCAGAGAACCGGCCCATCATTGGAGTCTCGATGATGCCGGGGCAGATCGCGTTGATCTGGATGCCCTGCGCCGCGTAATCGAGGGCCGCCGACTTTGTCATACCGAGGATGCCGTGCTTCGCAGCCGCGTAGGCGGACTGGCCTTTGATGCCGATAACCCCGGCACCTGAAGAGATGTTGACGATCGAGCCGCCTCGTTCTGTCATGGCGAGGATTTCATGCTTCATGGAGACGAACACCCCACGCAGGTCGACCGCGATGAGACGGTCCCATTCCTCATCGCCGATCTCGGCAAGGGGCTTCGGCGGTTGCTCGATGCCGGCATTGTTCACCCCGATGTCGATCGGACCGAGAGCGTCGACAGAGGACTTCACCGCGTCCTCGACACTCTTGCTGTCGGTGACGTCGCAGATGGCGATGTGCACGCGTCGGCCGTGCGCTTCGACGAGCTCAGCGGTCTCCTGTAGAGGCTTTTTTGTGGTGTCGGTGACGGCGACGTCGGCACCCGCGGCTGCGAAGGCTTCCGCCGTGGCTCGACCGATGCCGCTTCCGGCCCCGGTGATGAATACGTTCTTGTTCGTGAAGTCGAAAGTGACTGGCATGATTTACCTTTCGTGTTTCCGGGGTAGATCTTCGGACCCGCTGTAGGTGAGTGAGATGCCCCCGGGTAGCCGTGGCTGCTCGGCCGCCTCAGGGGTCGCGCGGGGTGGTCAGGGCACGTTGTGGCCGGCAGCCTGAATCAGTCCGTACCACTCTCCGCGAGTCAGTGCTATGTCCGACCCCGCCGCGGCGTCGGACACCCGTTGCGGCGTGGTCGTTCCAAGGACGACCTGGATCCCGGCGGGGTGGCGGGTGATCCAGGCTGTCGCGATCGCAATCGGGGTGACACCGTACTTCTTTGCGAGCCGTTCGAGTTCGGCGTTCAGCTCGGGATAGTCCTCGGAGCCGAGAAACACACCATCCTGAAAGCCCTTTTGAAAGGGTGACCACGCCTGAAGGGTGATTTTTTTGATCCGGCAGTATTCGACGATGCCGCCGCCGTCGCGGGTCACGGAGTCCGCTTCCCCGGCCATGTTCGCAGACAGGCCCTGAGCAATGATTGTGGAGTGCGTCAAAGACAGCTGCACCTGGTTTGCGACGAGTCGCTGCGTTACCGCAGTCTCGAGGAGGTCGATCTGCCGCGGTGTGTGGTTGGAAACTCCGAACGCGCGAACCTTCCCGGTGGATTCCAGGTGATCGAACGCACGGGCAACCTCCTCCGGCTCGACCAGCGCGTCGGGACGGTGCAACAGCAACACATCTAGGTAGTCGGTGCCTAAGGCTTGCAGGGATTTCTCTGCCGAGGTCACGATGTGCTCGTAGGACTGGTCGTATCCCCACGGATCGGCGACGATACTGGTCTTTGATTGCAAAGTGATCTGCTCGCGCTCCGACGGACTCAGCTGTAGAGCCTCGGCGAACCGGCGCTCGCATAGGTGCGGACCACCGCCGGGGTGGTTGAACCCGTAAAGATCGGCGTGGTCGAAGAAGTCGATCCCCGCCTCGCGAGCCGTCCTGTACAGCTGCCGGATCTCCTCATCGGTACTGCCCGCAATCCGCATCATGCCGGCGACGATGTTGGACACCTGGATATCGGTCGATCCGAACCGGACGGTACGCATAAATCCTCCGTAGGTCTCGTCAAGGGTGATCCGCCGCCTCGCCTCGTTGGGGAAGGATCTGCGGACGGTTGAGCCTGCCGACATGCCATCTCGTGTTCGCAAACGCCACCGCGACGAGAAGCACGTTCGCTTACGCCGGCTTCGCTTTCCACCGTAGGACGATCGGCAGGCAGGGTGGAATACCCTGACAGGGCACCCCGGGCCACCGGCGGCGGTCAGCTGCCGGCGGAGAGCCATAAATGTGGGGGTCCGGATTCAGCTCGACGTCCCGCGACCTCACCGATGAATCGGGAGGATTGCGGCCAAGCCGTAATCATGGCCTCACGCCTCACCGTCGCACGAGTTCTTGGATGGGTCGGCGATCAGTTCTGATACTCGAAAATCCGATGCTGCTCACTGCGCCCAGGTGAATCGACGGAGTCCGTCGAGGGTGGCCAGGCGGCCGAAGGCGAGTTCGGGAAAATGTGCGGGAGCGAATGGATCGCCGGTGGAGGCGAGCTCGTCGGCGATGCGGTTGCGCATTATTCCCGCTGCGATGGGGTCGACATCCCACATGCCGATCCATTCGGGCTCGGTGAGTTCGCCGACAGTGTGGAGGGTGTCGCCGAGGAGAAGGGCACGTTCTTTGCCGTCGTGAACGATGTAAATGGTGCTGCCCGGTGTATGCCCCGGTGCCGGCCTGGCGATCAGGCCGGGAATGATCTCGTGTTCGACGGAGAACGGTTCGACGTGGTCCTCGATGGGTGCGATGATTTCGCGTATCCGGGGGTCCGAAGTGGTACCGGTCATGAAGTACGTCCAATCGTCCTGGTGCAGGCGAAAGGTCGCATTCGGGAACGTGATTCGGCCGTCGACGGTAGACCAGCCGATGTGATCCCAGTGCATGTGCGTGAAACAGACGTCCGTCACGTCGGACGGCTCGACTCCAGCGTCTCGAAGATTGTCGAGCATGCTTCCAGTTGTGGTGTCCGCGCCGGAATGAACTCCACCTCCAGCGTCGATCAGGACGACACGGTCTCTGATTCGAATCAGGAACGAGCCGATGTCCAGACGGATGCGACCGGTCTCGTCGGTGGGATGCTCGACGCAATCCCAGATTTTGCCGTCGGGATGGGTGACCGCGTTACCGATCGGTTCGTGTGCGGTGCCATCGATGATGGGCACTATGTCGTGGGTGCCGACTTTCATAGCGGTCTCTTTCGGTCGGGCCTGACGCTGGACTACGTATGCGCGACGGGTCTCCCGGACGCGAACACGGCCGGTGGCCGCGTGCGGTGGGAGACCCGTTCCGTGTCGGTCTGGACCTATGCAGGCTTTTTGGCTCGAGCCTTGCGTCCGGACTTCGAAATCGACTGTGACAGAACAACACCGATTACCAATGCTGCGCCTTGAAAAACCGGTTGGAACCAGAAGGGTGCCCCGAGCAGGCTCAGTCCGGAGAATCCGACGGCCAGAAGAACGACGGCCAGCATCGTTCCAGCGACATTGAAGAATCCGGGACGAACGGTGGTGGCACCCAAAAAGGTTGCCGCGAAGGCAGGTAGGAGCAGGTTCGCTCCGAAGCTGGGGTTCGCCGCGCCTGCCAATCCGAGCTGCATTATTCCGGCGAGGGCTGCCAGTGCACCTGCTGCACTGAACATCACGCACTTGATGAGTCGAACGCGTATACCGACCATCCGAGCAACCTGCTCGGAACCGCCAACCGCGTAAACCTTGCTGCCAAATGGTGTCTTCGTCAGAACTATGTACATGACCAGTGCGATCAGCGCGACAATCCACACTGCAGAACCAACTCCGAGGATCTCGGTCTGAACGAAGGTTCGGAAAACCGAGGGAATGTTTTGCGAAAGTGTCATTCCCCCACTGACTCCCACGGTGACACCGCTGACAGCCAAGCCGACGCCCAGTGTCGCAATGAGCGAGACGACCCGCAAGCGAGCCACCAGCAATCCGGAAGCCAATCCGACGAATGCACCGGCGAGCAAGGCAATCGTGACGGTCAACGGCACCGGAAGCCCGGACTCACCGGCGAGCTTCGCCGTGAGTACCGCCGACAGCCCCAAGGTATATCCGACCGACAGATCGAATTCGCCGACGACGAGGACCAGCAGAACCGACAGTGCCAGAAGCGCACTCACGGCCTGGCCCAACGCGAGCCCCTGCAGATTGGCAGTGGTGGGGAAGGTCCTGGGAAGCAGGATCGAGAACAACGCTGTGAGTCCGATGATCAGGGCCAAGATGCTGTGGTTCTGAAACAGCGTCGAGACTTTCCAGGTTCGCGGCGACGACGAGCCGGGTGTACGAACGGCCGCGTCCTCGGATTTCTCCGCCACGGCGTTGTCACTATGCGTAGGTTGCACGGCTGATGTCCTCCAGATTGAGATCAGTTAGTTCTTCGACGATGCGCCCACCGTTGACGACGATGACGCGGTCGCATAGACGAACGAGATGTTCCGGCTCACTCGAGCGGATGATGACGGTGGTCCCGCGGGCGGCCAGTTCGCGCAAGGTGTCGAAAATGATCTCGCGAGTATTTGGGTCGACGCCCACCGCGGGATCGTCGAGAAGCAATATCCGCGGCTCCAAGAGCAGCCACCTGGCGAGGAGCACCTTTTGCTGGTTGCCGCCGCTCAGGCTTGCGTACGGAACGGTCGGGTCGGCCGGACGGATGTCGAGTTCGCGAATCATCCGGTCGACGTCGGACGCGGCTCGGCGCCGATTGGCACCGTAACGTTCCACTCGGGGGAGTACGACGTTGTCGTGCACCGTCATCAGCGCGATGCCGCCTTCGTTGAGTCGGTCGAGGGAAAGGTAGAAAATCCCGGCCCTGATGGCGTCCCGTGCACCGGTGATCGGTGCGTCGTTGCCGTCTATCTTTGTTGTTCCTACATGTGTGGACTCGACCCCGCCTATGAGACGAAGCAGCTCGGAGGCTCCTTCGCCCGATCGCCCCGTCACACCAAGAATTTCCCCGGTGCCGACTGCCAAGGACAGCTCACGGCTGACGTTTCCGGCCAGATTCTCGACGACGAGTGCAGGACGACCGCGACCGCGGCTGCGGTCGTGGTCGTGGTCGTGCGAGGAAGCGCTGTGGCCCGCGCCGCCGACCATTGCGTGGATCACGTCGGCCTCCGAGAATTCGTCGGCACCGATGTTGCTGACGAGATGGCCGTCTCGGAGCACGATCGTTCTGTCGCTGTATTCGCGTACCTCGGGCAGGCGATGGGTGACCATCAATACTGACAATCCCCGATCTGCGACACCTCTGACTCGATCGAGTAGTCGCGCGGCCTCGCGAGTGGACAACGGAGCAGTCGTTTCGTCCAGTACCAACAGTGCGCGTTCGGGAGAGATGCCGGCCATCGAAATCACCAGTGAAACCAACGCCCGTTCGCCCGCCGTCAAGTCCGCACAGAGCGTGTTCGGGTGGACCGCGACGTCGAACTCGCGGAGTATGCCCTCGGTCTTTCGCGCCAATGCCCTCCTCTGGACAAAGGTGGCGCCCACGAGGGGAAACCCCGTGTGCAGCGCGGTCATCTCGGCAACCGTCATGTTTGCGATCAGTGGGGACTCTTGGTGAACAACCCGGATTCCGATTTTCCGGGCGGCTACGGGGGTGAGGTCTTTGGCGCGAATTGGGTTGTCGTTGAACGTGACCTGCGACTTCGCATGCAGCGGATTGACTCCGGTCAATGCTTTGACCGTGGTGGATTTACCCGACCCGTTTGCGCCCAGCAGAGACACGATCGAACCGCGCTCTACATCGAAGTCGATGCCGTGTACTACCTCGTGTTGACCATAGGAGACAGTGAGGTTCCGTACGGCCAATCGCACTGGGGTGGTCACGGCGTGACACCCCACAGTTCGAGGTAGCGGTCGACGTAACCGTTCTCGGCGACCCAGTATTGGTCGGTGACCTCGTCGACATTGTCGATCGTCAAAAGGCGCGATGGCGCGCCCTGGCTGTATCGCAAACGATCATCGGTGACACCGGGTGTCTCCCAGAGGGGCTGACCCGACAGGACCCGGATCATCTGATCCACAGCACCGTAACCGAGGAAGACGTCGTCCTGAACGACATCGGCGGCCTGGATGTTGCCGTCGCGAATGAACCCAAGGTTCTGCGGTGCGCCGACGCAAGACACGAGCGTGACACGATCGGAGAGGCCCGTGTTGCCCATTGCGGGCACCATGTCGGCTGCTGCCGAATCGAACGCTCCGCTGACGTAGTCGATGCTCGGCTCTGCCTGCAGTGCGCTGGCAATTCGCTGGCCGAGGCCGTTCCCGATGTCGGTCACGACAAACTGTTGCGTGTCTTGGACTACGCACTCGTCACAGCGGTCTACTGCTGCGACCATCGCATCGGCGATCGCCGGGGAACTCGGAAACTCTCGGTCGACGGTCGGCAAGAAGTTCGCCGTACCACCGGAGTCCGTGACAATCCACGATCCGAGCTGGTCACCCCACAACGTGTAGTCCGGAGCGACGTCGAACAACACGCCATCGGTTGCGGCAATGCCGAGACCTGCGGCTCCAACCGGAATTCCCCGAGAGGCAGCGAGTTCGATTGCGCCACTGAGCGGAACGGGATCTGTCGCGGCGAGGATGATGGCGTCGACGCCACTATTGATTGCTTGGGTCATCGCTTGGTTCTGTCCGACCGGATCGCCCTTGCCGTCGAACCGGGTAACTGTCCACCCCAGGGCTTCACCGGCTTGTGTCACCCCGTCTGCCTGCCGCACACACCCCGACACGGACCCGGAACAGACCACGACTGCTATCGAGATGTCGGTCGGTGGTGTCGGTGTTTCGGTCGGGCCTGTCCAGTCGGTCACCGGTGCCAGCGCGTCGTCGACGACCGCTTGAAAGGACGATAAGTCCTGCGTCGAGGTCCGGTCCTGGGACGCTGCCTGTGAGTCGCACGCGGTGGTCAATAGTAGTAGGCCGACGACCGGCACGATCCATTTGATCTTCACAGAGGCTTCTTTCGTGAAATGGGTCCGGAGAGCTACCGGACAGGTGAGGGTCCTTTGAGGAATGCAGCCAGCGTGGATCGCAAATTGTTCAGATGCACATGAACCAGTCAGCGACACGTGTTCGTGAAGATTCATTGGGCAGCTTGTCGATCGCTGCCCAATCGACAGCCCGGTGGGACAAGTGGTGTTCTGTGTCACATTCGTGCAGGACTATTAACGCGCCCGGATGTCTCTGTGTCCAATACCGATCTTGAATCATGCATATAGCCGTCGGCTATGCACAATGTTTGCAACGGTTGGGGTCAATTCGACGTTGAGCATCGTCTCGGCAGGAATTCGGGCTGTCGCGCGCTTCGCGAGTAAATTCCGCCGTTCCCTGTAAGTCGTCGACTGCGACACGTTCTGATGTTCGGCCATTGACTTCGGCCGAGTATTCAAGGGTCGTGCTTGCGCCGAATCGAGGTCGGCAACGCGACTGTTGACAGGCTGTGGTGGGAGTGTGACGATAATGGTCGACCCTGAGGAAAGAGTTTCCTAGCACCCGCCTCGCGGGACGCACTCAGCGTGCACTTCGTCGCCAACGACTGGACGGATGGCATGGACAGTCTGAGGTCCAGGTCGAGCCTGTTCACCAGGGTGGTAAGTAATCAAGGAGGCAAATGAACTACGAGACACTCGACTGGTCCGTCGATGAAGTCGGCATTCTTGTTCTGACACTGTCGAGGCCTGAATATCTGAATGCATTCTCGGTGACGATGGCAGAAGAATTGGAGAGCGCATTCCGGCGTGTGCGCATCGACCCGGCGATACGCGCGGTCGTGGTGACCGGTGCTGGTCGAGCGTTCTGTGCCGGCATGGACCTGGCTGTCGAGGGAAATGTCTTCGGGTTGGACGAGTCGCTGAGTCCGACGGTGTCGGACATGCGCGAGCGGCTGGCCGAGGAGCCGTTCCAATCCGGTGTTCGGGACACCGGCGGGAAAGTCACGCTTGCCATCCATTCCTGCGACAAGCCCGTCATTGCTGCGATCAACGGTGCGGCGGTCGGTATCGGCGCGACGATGACTCTTGCGATGGACATTCGCATGGCCTCCACCGATGCAAAGATCGGCTTCGTGTTCGGTCGACTCGGCATCGTTCCCGAAGCCACGTCTTCCTACTTCCTGCCGAGGATTGTCGGCCTGCAAACAGCGCTCGAGTGGATTTACTCGGCGGATATTCTCGATGCCGACCAGGCGCTGGCGGGTCGGCTCCTCAGATCGGTGCATCCACCCGAGGAATTGCTTTCTGCGGCAATCGAGCTGGCCCGAAAATTCGTCGCCGGGCGTTCGTCGTCAGCCATCGCACTGTCTCGTCGACTGGTCTATTCCGGTTCGGGGTCGGCGCATCCCGTGGAGGCGCATCGACGGGAAAGTTTGGCGATGTGGCACGCCTCGATGGGTGACGGAAAGGAAGGCGTTGCCGCATTCCTGGAAAAACGGAAGCCGAGGTTCTCGGGTACGGCCGCAGACGTACCCGACCTCGGGTGAACGGACTCTCGCGCACTGGCTGCTTTGTCAGTCCTCGGCTGCGCCCTGCGCCATGATTCCGTCGAAGAATATTGCCGAGAACACGCGTGAGAGATCCTCTGCCGAATACCGGCTCTTGCCGGGCACGAACCACCGATGCGTCCACTGGGTCATGCCGAAAATACTGTTTGCTATCAACGTGTTCGACAGATCGGGTCGGAACGTACCGTCGGCAACCCCGAGTGCAATGGCGTCCAGGAAATACTTCTCGATCTTGTGGGTGTTGTCCACCATCTCCTGGGCCCACTTCGAGTCGAGCGATGACACCCGGCCCCAGTCTTCCTGCATATAGACGTACATGTAGGGGTAGTGCTCCACCTGAGATGCAAGCAGCATCGCAATGAGAGCTTCGAGCGTCTCCCGCGGTCGTAGCTTCTTGGCCACGATCTCGTCGGCTCGTGACAAGTTGGTCACCACGGTGCTCGTGATGCACTCCTGGAACAGTTCTTCTTTGCTGCCGACATAGTAGTAGAGCGAAGCTCGGTCGGTGCCGTATGCCGCCGCAACGTCATTCAATGATGCGGCGGCATAACCTTTTTCGCGAAACACTTCTGCGGCGACCCTGAGGAGCCCAGCTCGCTTTGCAGAATAGTCGGCCGAATTTTCGGTCAGCGCGCTCTTACGCCGTTTTGCAATTCCGCTGACTGGTGACTTCGCCACAGCCCTGCCTCGCCTTCGTGACCGTCGCTTCTCGGATGGTTCAGCCAGTATAGGTTCGACAAATTCCGCTACGAGAGGCCACTGTTGACCGGCCTCGCTCGCGCCGTTCTTGCGAGGGGCTCACAGCGTCACTTCCCCGCCCACTGTGGCTTGCGCTTCTCCTCGAACGCTTTCCGGCCCTCGAGGACGTCGGACGATGCGGCGTAGGCCTCGATCAGTTCGAACTTGGTCGACAGTGCCACTTCCAACGGGTACGAGGCGCGGGAAAGGACGGCGTGTTTGGCCGCCTGTTGAGCCAACGGCGACGCGGTGGTGAGCTTCTTCGCCCATCTCACCCCGGCCGCATCCAGGTCCTCGAACGGGACCACTTCGTTGACCAGGCCGTGAGTCAAGGCGTCCTGCGCCCCCATACGGTCACCGGTCAAGATCAGTGCCATGGCGATGCGATGCGGGAGATGGCGAATTGCCCGATGAACAACGCCGGATTCGCCGATAATTCCGGCTTTGACCTCCGGAAGGCCGAATTGGGTGTTGTCTGCGGCGACGATGATGTCGGCGCACATGGCAAGCTCGAACCCGCCGCCGAGGACGTAGCCTTGGACAGTCGCAATCAGGGGCTTGTTCAGTACTCGAAGCGGTCCTCCCACGCCGGTCAGGCCGCCTCCGAGTGCACGCCGGGATGGGTTCGCAGCCGTACCGCCGCTGATGTCGGCACCTGCGCAAAATGCTCGTTCGCCGGTTGCTCCGAGCACGGCAGCCCAGATATCTGGGTTGTCCTCGATCTCGTCCCATCTATTTGCCAACTGCTCGTCGACTTCGGCCGAGATTGCGTTGAGGACCTTCGGACGGTTCAAGGTGAGGTAGGCGACGTGGTCCCGGACCTCGTAGAGAAGTTCGTCGGACACGGTCAGCTCGTCTTCTGTGTGCGTGGCGTCGGGACGAGCGCGTGGGCCTTCGCGTGGTAATTCTCGGTTCCGGCCGTCTTCTGTTCGCGACGTGAGATTTTCCAGCCCTCGTCGGTCCGGGTGAACTCGTCGTGGTACTGGGCGTACACGATCCCGTCCGGACGATCTCGGTAGTACTTGTGCCACGCGTAGAGAACCGACCGCACTTTCGCAGTGTCCTTCTTCACGAAGTCGATCACGATGTTGCTGACGTGATGACTCGTGCCTGCGAAGAATGCGGCGATTCCAGTCTTATCGTTCGAAAGCACATCGAGGTAGCTTTCTGCGCCGGTGGCACCGTGGGAGGGGCCGTAAGCGACGTACAGGTCTTCGACGAAGAGGGGGAGCATCGACTGGGGGTCGGCTGCGTCGAGATGAAACGCATACTGGAAAAGGACTCGTTCGATATCCCTTTCGTCTACAAGACGCTGTAGGACTTCCATAATGTTGTCTTCGTTGACCGAAGTCATGACGCTCCATTCATTCTCAGGTGTCAATCCGGTTCCATGGTTCATGTCAGTCTACGGTCATGTTGACAGCTCGTCAACGGTACCGTTGCCTGTGAAGGGAATAGCCTGGGTCGGTGCTGAGAGATCGGAAGTCGGTGCGACGCGGAACGATTCGATCACCGACTTCAGGCCTTCTTCGGCGATGCGGGCACGTAAGGCTGCTACCTCTGGGGTCATGTGGGCCAATGCGTCCGCATCGGCTATAGCTCCCAGCGCATTACGAGTTCCCATCGCCTCCATCGCGCGATTGATCGAAACCTTCTTGATGGTCAGCAGGCTGGGCGGCACCTGAGCGATTCTTCGTGCGAGCGAGGCCACGCGTGCTATCAGTTCGCTTTCCGGGACGGCGTGATTCGCCCAGCCCCACTCGACTGCGGTTCGTCCGTCGATGCTGTTGCCCGGAACGAACGCAAATTCCTTGGCCCGTTTCGGTCCGACGAGAGTTGCCCAGACGGGCGAGACGTAACCGGCCCCGATCGGAATGGTGACTTCGGCGATTTTCGCGTTCTCGGTAACGATGGTGATATCGGTGAAGGTGGCCAGCTGCGTTGCTCCGGCGACGCAGTATCCGTGAATTGCTGCGATAACCGGCTTGGGGTGGTCCCAGATGGCGAGATACCGATCGATATTCCTCTGCAATCGGGTGCGGTCGGCCACGGGGTCCGCGGCCGTGGTCGGCGCGACTTGTCCAAGGTCGTATCCGGCGCTGAAGCCTTTACCCTCTCCCCGGATGGCGATCACCGGTTCGCCCGAAAGTTTCAGCCGCGCAAGTGCGTCGGAGAACTCGTCGAGCAGTTCGTTGGACAGTGCATTGGCCTTGTCCGGTCGATTCAGCACGATCCAGGACACGGGTGAATCGTGCTCGACCCGGATGTTGACGTAGTCGGGCATTGCCGGATGTTCGGGCATGTGGCTCCTTGATTCGAGACGTGTCCGGTTCGAGACGCCGCTTCTGTACTCGTCACACTAGGCAGCCGGTACCACGTCGTCAACACTTGTGTTGCCAACACTTCAGTGAGGTCGATAAGCTCGGCTCGACAACGTTTTTCGATCGACGAGGAGAGTCGTGACAGTCAGTCAGCAACAGGTCGACACGCAAGCGGCACGGCTGTTGAAAGGGGTTCCCGACGGGGACGGTCTGACCGAAATCCAAGTTGCGTTGATCCAATTCGCACTCCGCGCCACCTCCTCGTCCCTCGACACCCTCGGAAGCAGGAGATGGGCGGAACGTGCAATTGCGGCGGGAGCGACGTTCGACCAGCTGCACGAGATCGTTACGCTGCAATCCAGCGTCGGAGTCCATGCATTCTTCGAGAGTTCTCGTGCCCTGGCATCGGCGGCGTGCCCGGAGGGTGGTTGGCCACCCCTGGACGAGCAGCGGCAACATTTGTGGGACAAACATATCGGTGGCACGAAGTACTGGACTACCATGCAGGAGGAGATTCCAGGCTTCTTGGAGTCCCTGCTCCGGATGTCTCCCGAAGCGTTCGAGGGATTCATTACCTATTGCGGACTACCGTTCCGGGCACAGTTGGTTCCGAACATCACGAAAGAACTCATCAGCATGGCGTCGGATGCAGCGACAGCGCACAGATACCTACCAGGGATGCGGATGCATCTACGAAATGCTGTCAGGATGGGTGCAGGACGTGCAGCTATTGATCACGCGCTGAGGCTCGGTGCCGAATCTCCGAGTTTCATCGGCGTCGAGTAGGGCGTGCATCGGCCTACTCGACGCTAGTAAGCGACGAGGCCCGTCAATCGGCGGTCGATCAATTCTTCGGCGTCGTTGATGATCTGCTTCACGACATCCGCGCAGGTCAGAATGTCGGTGACCAACGCCTGGCTTTGTCCGACCCACCACAGTCCGTCATCCATCCGGCCTTCAGCGAGAACGTTCTGACGCCCCCGAGCACCCGACGCCAGCGATGCGATGTCCTCGAATGTCGTTCCTTCTCGCTTCTCGACGTCGAGGATCTCGTCAGATACCGCGTTCTTGGCAACTCGCGCGGTATTACGGAATTTACGAAATATCAGATTGGTATCGCGTTCGGTATTGGCCACGATCCGATCTTTGACGTTGCGATGCACAGGAGCTTCCGCAGTCGCGACGAAGCGGGTTCCCATATTGATTGCATCCGCGCCGAGCGCGAGAGCCGCGACGAGGCCTGCGCCGGTGGCGAATCCGCCCGAAGCGATGATCGGTAGGTCTGTGCGTGCCGCGACGGCCGGAATGAGTACAAGACTGGATACGTCATCCTCGCCGGGGTGACCTGCACACTCGAACCCGTCCACGGATAACGCGTCGACGCCGAGTTTCTGCGCGGAGATCGAGTGCCGCACGGCGACGGTCTTGTGAATTACCTTGATACCGGCGGACTTGAGTGACGGTAGGTGGTCCTTCGGGCTCGAGCCGGCTGTTTCGACAATCGAGATTCCGTTGTCGATGATGACCTGGCGATACTCGTCGTAAGGAACGGGCGCGATCGTGGGGAGTATTGTCAGATTTACGCCGAACGGCCTATCCGTCAAGGCCTTCGTTTTTCGAATTTCTTCGTCCAGGGCAGCGGGCGTCGGCTGCGTCAGGGCCGAAAGAAATCCCAGCGCACCGGCATTGGCGACGGCGGCGATCAAGACAGCTCGCCCGGCTCCGGTCATCCCGCCGCACACTATCGGATGTTCGATATCGAACTCTTGCGTGAATCGGGTGGAGATCATCGGGGTTCTTCCTTGCTGAGGTGGCGAGTGAGTTGCTGAAGCGTCCGGTCCGACGCTCCGTCTCGGAGGTCTTTCAAGCGCGCCTCGATCTCGGCATCGGGGTAGCCGTGGGTGAGCACTGCGTTCTGGCCTGACAACACGGCCTCGACGGCGAGTTCGCCGAGTGTCTCTGCTGCTACGGGAAGGTTGTACGTGAGCGTCGCGGCTCGTTCGGGCTCATAGGCCACAATATTGCGAACCGCTGATCTATCGGAGCCGGGCCGGAGGCGTTCACTGGTCGCGATCGAAGTAGGGACGAGGCCTGGGTACAACACGGTGACGCCGAAGTCGTCGCCATGGTCCTCGAGTTCGTATCGCAATGCGTCGGACAGTGCGGTGACTGCGGCTTTGGAGGCCGCGTAGGGCGCGTGCCCAGGAGCGATGTCGAGCGCAGTCACAGACGATGTGTTGACCAGGTGTTTGTGGCCGGGCTGCTCGCGCATTCTGGGCACGAAGCTCACGATCCCGTGCACCACGCCGAAATAGTTCACCTCCATCGCCCACGCAAAGTCTCTGATCGACGCGTTCCAGGATGCGCGGTGGGGCCGCATCGACACTCCGGCGTTGTTGCACAGAACATCGACACGACCGTGCCGAGAGAAGACCGAATCGGCGAGAAGGTCGACCGAATCTGCATTGCTGACGTCGACTCTTGCGGCGAAGGCTGTTCCGCCGAGCTCGGACACCTCGGTGACGAGTCCGTCGGCAGCCGCTTCGTCGATGTCGGCGACGATTACTCGAGCTCCACGAGCGACGAACGATAGCGTCATCGCTCGCCCGATCCCGGTCGCGGCACCGGTGATGACGACGACGGACTCGCTGTTCAACGATGCCCCGGTCATGTTCATGCGTTCCTCACCTTTCACCACGCGGTGTAACCGCCGTCGACCAGCAGAGTGTGGCCGGTTATCAGACCGGCTGCTTCCCCGGCCAGAAAGGCGACGGCACCGACGATATCCTCGGGTTCCCCGAAGCGGCCCAACGGGATCCGAGCGCGCAGAGTTTCGCCCCACCCGGGTCGCGACAGGGTGTCAGCGGTGAACTCGGTCCGTACGAAAGTGGGGGCAACGGTGTTGACTCGGATGCTGTGTGGGGCCCACTCGATTGCGAGAACTTTGGTGAGTTGGTCGAGGCCACCCTTGGTCGCGCAGTACACCGCGCGTTCCTCGATCCCCACCGCGCCTGCTTGAGACCCGATATTGACGATAGCACCAGAGGTACCGGCCGATACCCATTGCTGTGCAACGGCTCGGGTGAGGAAGAACGTACCTCGCAGATTGGTGTCGACAATGGAATTCCACTGCTCGATCGTCACATCAAGTGCCCGTGCGGGGTGATTGACCCCCGCGTTGTTGACCAGAATGTCGAGGGAGGTGCCGCGCAGACGTGCACTGAAACGCTCGACGAAGGGCGCAATCGAGCTCACGTCCTCCAGGTCGAGAACGAAACCCGTTGTGCCGAGCTCGGATTCGATTTGCCGAACACCGGCATCGGTTCTCGATGTCCCGTAGACTGTCGCACCGAGTTCGGTGAGCGCTCCTGCGATGGCCTTCCCCAGACCCCTGTTCGCTCCGGTGACCAGAGCAGTCTTTCCTGAAAGCGAGAACGTGAGCACAGTGTCTACCGCGGCCGGACCGAGAGCGTGGCTGGAGCCCATGGCAGCGGTGCGCCGCCGTACTTCGCTGCACGCACATCACCCGAGCGGGCGTGGCCCTCGAAGTACTCCACCCGCGCAGCTCTTCCGCAGAGGGTTCCGAGTTCGGCGCTCGCTGACTCCGAGGTGATCTCCTGATAGGTCACGGTCTTCAGGTACTTTCCTACCCACAGCCCTCCCGTGTAACGCGCTGCACCGCGCGTGGGCAAGGTGTGATTGGTGCCGATCACTTTGTCTCCGTACGAAACACATGTCCTCTCGCCGAGGAAGAGTGCACCGTAATTGCTCATAGCTTCTAGTGCTCGACGCGGCGTGTCGGTCAAGATCTGCACATGCTCGGACGCAAATGTGTCGGCGAGGGCGTAAGCGGCTTCGATGTCGGCGGTGACGATCACCTGTCCGTGGTCTCGCCATGCGACACCTGCGAAGTCGCGGGTAGGCATGTTGGGCAGGATCGCGTCGATGTGCTCGATAACGCTGCGAGCGAGGGCTTCGGAATCTGTGATCAAAACGGCAGGCGAATCCGGGCCGTGCTCGGCCTGGCTGAGAAGGTCCACTGCGACAATGAACGGGTCCGCATTCGAGTCGGCGACGATCAAGACCTCGGTTGGCCCGGCGAACAAGTCGATTCCCACCTGGCCGAACAGTTGGCGTTTGGCCTCGGCAACGAAGGCGTTGCCGGGGCCGGCGAGCATGTCGACTTTCCGAATGCTTTCGGTGCCGAGTGCCATTGCAGCAACCGCCTGCACACCACCGAGTAGGTAGATGTCATCGGCACCTGCGAGATGGAACGCGGCAACGGTTGCTGCAGGGACTTCGCCTCGGATCGGTGGGGTGCACGCCGTGACGTGTGGAACGCCTGCGACCTTCGCCGTCACGGTAGTCATGTGCGCAGAAGCGACCAACGGGTATCTACCGCCCGGTGCATATGCTCCGGCCGCGGACACCGGCAGATTGCGTTGTCCCAGATGGACACCCGGCGAGGTCTCGACCTCGAAGTCGTGCAAGGAATCGCGCTGATGTTGAGCGAAAACTCGGACGTTACGCTGAACGGTCTCGATGTCGGCGATGACCTCGGCAGGAACTGTCGAGATGATCTCGTCGATCCTCTCTGCGCTCAGTCTGAAGCTTTCCGGGCTCCACCTGTCGAATTTCTCGGAATATGCGCGGACCGCAGCGTCACCGCGGTCGCGGATGTCGGCGATGACCGTGGATACGGTGTCCGCGACCGAGGGGTCACCGGTGGTCGCGGTGTCGACCTTTGCGGGTGTCTTCAGCTGAAGTGTGTCGGGCATGATTGCCGCCTTTCTGTGGTGCTGGTGGGGTCGGGAAATATCCGATGCGACGGTGACCGCACTACCGTGCCTGCTGAACCGCTGCGTCTTCGAGGATGTCGAAGTCCCCGAGGTCGGGGCGTCTAACCATCTCCCAGTATTCGACGTTCAGGAAGGGCATGACGAAAATGACTCGGCCCTTGGAATTGCGGTAGTAAGTCGCGAATCCTGGATGGGTCCACACCGTCTTGGAGTGCATCGTATCGACGAGTTCGTTGTATCGGTTCGTAGAGTCTTCGGTAGCGCTGATAGCAGTGATGTTCTTGCGGAACATTTCGGCCAGAAGGTCACGGAGGTACCGAGCTTGAAGCTCCATGAAGTACATGAAGCTTCCGCTACCCGGTAGCGAATGCGGTCCACCGAGCATGAAGAAATTGGGGAAATGCGGAATGGAAACGCCGAGGTAGGCGCGGGGGTCGTCGTCGTCCCAGGCCTTGCTGAGGTCGAGCCCTCCCTCGCCGCGTACCTCGAGTGAACTCAAGAACCGTGCAGCCTCGAATCCTGTCGCCCAGATGATGACATCGACGTCGAGTTGTTCACCCGTGGACAATGTGAGTCCGGTCCGTGTCACATCCGAGACACCGCTCGTGAACAGATCGACGTTCTCGCGCTTGAGAGTTCGATACCACCCGTTGTCGAGGAGCATTCGCTTGCCGAAGGGCGGATAATCGGGGACGGCTTTTTCGATCAGATCGGGTCGTCCTTCCAAGGCGGACTCGATGTATCCCGTCAGGAATTCGCGCTGTCGGTCGTTTCTCCGGTTCACCGATCGTTCGGGGTGCGGCCACGACGGATCCACCCTGAGTGCGTCGATGATCTTGTCACCGTGCTGATAGAAGAGCCCGATCCAGTTCCACGCCCTGTAGAGCGGAAGATGTTGCAGGAGTGTGCGTTCAGCAGCAGGCACTTCCTCGCGGAACTGGTCGAAGGGTGCAACCCACTGCGGTGACCGTTGCACGATGGCCAGGTGTTCGACGATCGGAGCGATCGATGGTGAGATCTGTTGGCTGCTCGCGCCTGCCCCGACGATCGCTACACGTTTGCCGGTGAGATCAAGGCCATCCGGCCATCTGTTCGAGTGGAATTGAAGTCCCTCGAACTTCTCGCGCCACGCGATCGACGGTAGTTTCGGCTGGTTCAGCGAACCCACCCCACTGATGACCATGTTCGCGACATGGGTGTCCAGATCACCGTCCCGGTTTCGGGTGGTGACGGTCCATAGTGCGGTGTTGTCGTCGTATACCGCGCTCACGACCTCGGTCTCGAACGAGACCTCGGTACGGGCATCCAACGAGTCGAGCACGCCGTTGAAGTATTCGTAGAGCTCGTCCCGGAGCTCGAAATGTCTATCCCAGTCTCGGTAATCGAACGAGAACGAGTAGAGGTGGCTCGGTGTGTCGACACCCGCGCCGGGGTAGCGGTTCTGATGCCACACGCCGCCGGCATCGGTACCCCGCTCGAACACGGTGAACTCGATACCGAGTTGCTGCAGTAGGTGGATGGCGGCAAGCCCGGAGATCCCCATTCCGATGACGATGGCGCGCGTCCCCGCAGGAGGGGTGACGTCCGGTAATTCGTCCAGGTCGCCGCTGTCGGCGGAGCGTCGACGGAGTTCCTCGGTCAGAATCGCTGCGTATCGCCGGTCGATCGGTTCACCGAGGAAAAAGCTTGCGGCCTTCTCCATGTCGCGAACGTCGTGCAGATCCAGCACCGGGCGCCGGTGCACTAGCAAAGACGCGATCGCGTCGACGGCTGCGTCGCGGACGACGCGTTGATCGGCCTCGGCAATATCGCCGGTCGGGCGAGGTGAGACTCCGCGGAAATGACTGGGAGCGAATCGCGGTCCTATCCAGGACTCGTCTCCGGTCACCTGGTAGAGGACCATCAGCAACACCGGTACCGAGGCTCCTTCGACCGCCTCGCGAACCTCGTCTTCTGTCAAGGCAGGTGCGCCGTGCGACTCGGTCTTGTGATGCACCTTGGTCGTCGTATTGGTCATCGTTCCTCCGTATCGAGATTTCTCGCTCAGTCAACATGATCGTTAACGACTCGTCAACACATGCGTTGAAACCAATTTCGTTAAAACGGGTGACCGTTAACGGGAGCGTTGACGACCGTGCGGGACCGGCCTAGTATTCGGATTCGGCCCGTAAAGCCCCGTCTCCAAAAAGAATCGACTTGGGACGATCTACGAATGCAAGGATCAGGTCCATGTACAACCAGTCCGTGTTCAGCGAATGCATGCCCCTCGGCGATGTGCTCATCCGTTCCGGCGAACGTTTTCCCGATCATCCCGCGTTCGTATTGCCGAACGAGACTCTGTCGTACCGGGAGATGACGGCCGGCGCGGTCCGTATCGGCCGCCTGCTCATCGCCCTCGGGCTGCGGGCCGGTGACAAGGTCGGCGTGCTTGCGCCCAACTCACGCGAATTCGTCGAGGCCGCGTTCGGTACGGCGCTCGCAGGCGCAGTACTCGTGCCGCTCAACCCACGTCTTCGCAGTCGCGAACTGAGTTACATCATTGCCCATTCCGAGATTTCGGTCGTGCTTACCACGGACGCACTCGCACCCCGCACGGACTTCCGAACGGAACTGACTGCAGCTTTTCCAGGAGTGGCGACGAGCGACTCGCTGGGCCTGGCGCTCCACGAAGCACCACACCTTCGAGAAATCGTCATGTTGAAGGGTGAAGGGGGACCCGGGATCGTCGGTGCATCGGCGGTGGACGAACTTGCTCACTCGGTGACGAAGGCCGACATCGAGGTGCGAAGACAACGGGTGCGACTGCGCGACGACGCCGTGATCATTTACACCTCGGGAACCACTGCTTCACCCAAGGGTTGCGTGTTGTCGCATGAGGCCGTGACACGAGGGCCCATCGGACGCACGGCGCAGGCCGTCCCATTCCCTGAGCCGCGTGAGAACAGGGTGTTCTGGTCACCGGCACCGCTGTTCCACATCGCGGCACTGCAGGGCCTGATTGCCTGTGTAGCAATGGGATCAACGTATCTGACCGACGTGTATCTCGACGGTGGGCGGGCGCTGGACATGGTGCGCAAGTGGCGTCCGACCTCGCTGTGGCCGATGTTCCAGTCGGCCTTCGATACTTTGATGGACGCACAGGGCTTCCGGGAAATCGACTTGGAGGATGCGACGTCGTTGATCACGGTTGGCAGTGCCGACGAGATGCGCTTCGTCCAATTACGATTCCCGAAAGCATTGCTCATCAACGGATCTGGAATGTCCGAGATGGCAGGTCACTTTTCCTTGTCCAAGCCTACAGACGACGTCGAATTGAGGGCGGTCACCTCCGGGATGCCTGTACATGGGGTAGAGGTCAAGATCGTAGACCCGGTGACGTTGGGTATTGTGCCGCTCGGCGAGCTGGGTGAGCTTTACGTGAAGGGCTACGCAATGATGACCCGCTACTACCGAGACCCGGAGCAGACCGCCGCCGCAATCGACGAGGAAGGTTGGCTGCACACCGGAGATCTGTTCCGCACGTTGAGTAGTGGGCATCTTCGCTACGAGGGCCGGCTGAAGGACATGATCAAGGTGGGTGGTGAGAACGTCCCCGCCATCGAGGTCGAGTCATATCTGTGTACGCACCCCGATGTTGTACTTGCGCAGGTCGTCGCGAAGCGCGACCGCCGACTCGATGAGGTGCCCGTCGCGTTCGTCGAATTGCGCGAAGGTGCCACTGTAAGTGCCGACGACATCATTGCGTTCTGCAGGGGACAGATTGCGAGCTTCAAAGTCCCACGTCAGGTGTTCTTTCTGAGCGCCGAAGAGTGGCCGAGGTCGGCCACGAAGATGAACAAGAGGGCCCTCCGCGAGGTGGCCGCAACCAGTTCGTGATCAACGAATGTGTTGCCTGTCACGGTCGGCAACGCTAGTGTTGATCGCATCGAAGGTCCCACGAATCGATTCCCCCGCTGCGGCAGTTGCCCGGCGCTTCTCTGAACCGAGGAATTTGCATGATTCAGGAATCAACGCCCGCAGTCGCTTTGATCGAAGAACCCACGGCCCGACGTCGTCTCTTTGGCGGAGCAGTCGGAACTTTCGTGGAATGGTTCGACTTCGTGACTTACGCGGTGACAGCACCGACGCTCGCACTGCTGTTCTTTCCAAAGTCCAATCCCTCTGCGGCAGTGCTGGGGACGCTCGCGATCTTCGCTGTCGGCTTCATTGCCCGCCCATTGGGAGGAGTCGTGTTCGGGTATCTCGGCGATAAATACGGTCGTATTCGCGTCATGGCATCGGTGATCTTGTTGATGGGCGTGGCAACTGGGGCAATTGGATTGTTGCCGACATATGCCAGTATCGGAATTGCCGCCCCCATCCTTCTCTTGATTTTCCGGTTGATCCAGGGATTCTCCACTGGCGGAGAGCATTCCGGGGCACTGAGTTTCGTACTGGAATCGGCACCGTCGGACAAGCGAGCATCATGGATTGCCATCATCTATGCCGTGACCATTCTGCCGAGCCTGGTGCTCGGCTTCGGGATCATCGGCTTGCGTGGAGCGATCGGTGACGACGCGTACACCGACTGGGGTTGGCGTCTACCTTTCTTCCTCGGTGCACTTCTGGCGTGTGGTGGTCTCTGGATCCGCTTGAAACTCAGTGATCCCCAGGAGTTCGTCAAGGCTAAGAGGGAACGCGTAGCTGCGAGCAAGAACCCGCTCAAGACAGCAGTTGTCGAGGAATGGCCTGCCCTGCTTCGGGTGTTCGTGCTCCTTGCGCCCACGCTGATCGCGTACTACCTCGGGATCACGTACCTCTACACCCATATGGTCTCGAACCTTGGCATGAATCCGAACACGGCCTTGCTGGCCAACACGCTCGCAGGTGCGTCCATTGCGATTCTGGTTCCAGTCTTGGGGCGGGTGGCAGATCGTGTCGGCCGAAAGCCGTTGATGTGGGCAGGTGCGGCTTACATGACGGTTATTGCGTTCCCTGCGATGTTCTTGGTCAATACCGCCACGTTCTGGGGTGCGTTCGGCGGCAGCTTGCTGCTCGCCTCTGCTACGTCCCTGTTCGTTTCCGGGTCGATCGTGACGATGCTCGAACTCTTCCGGACGTCGAGCAGGTACTCAGGGCATGGGTTGTCCTACGGAATGGGAACAGTAGTGTTCGGGGGTTTCACGCCGATAATTGCTGGCAGCCTGATAGACGCGGTTAGTCCGTCTGCTCCTGCTGCAATGGTCGTCGTCGCGGGAGTCGTTGGCATGATTGTCCTGCGGTACACGCCGGAGACCAGGGACGTCGTTCTCACGACCGCCATGTCCCGGTCCGTCGCAGATTCTGTGTCCGACGGTGAAGGGAACACAACAAAGCCCGACTTCAATGCTGGATCTGCTCAGTATCGACATTGAGTCGGTTCACGTACCCGTCCCAAACGATGCGACGCCTGGACCTCTCGGATCGTTCCATTGCTTGGCCGAGCATTCGACAGGGGACACTCTATCCGCCCACGGCGATGGATTGCATGGAGATGTACCGCTGACGAATAGGGTCCCGCGTCGTCTTTAGCGGGCAGCCAGTACATCTCGAAAGATGGGCATCGCAGAGAACACATTCGGCCACCCGGCGTAGAACGCTAGGTGGGTGAGTGTTTCCGACGCTTGAGCTGGTGTGAGGCCGTTGTCCAAGGCGCGGCCTAGGTGAAACGGTATCTGACCTGTCTGGCCGGCCGCTACGAGTGCCGCGACAGTCACCACGCTACGGTCTCGTGGCGTGAGATCCGGTCGGAGCCATAGGTCCCCGAAGAGAGTGTCCGTCGTGAATTCGACCACGCCGGGGGCTGTTTGACCATAATCACGCTGGACGCCCGCGGCTCGTTGCGCTTCTGCCACCTGATCCTGTTCAAGTGAGGTCACATCGCCGCTAGGCAGATCTGCGGCTTCGACGCCGCGTTGCTCGAACACGGGTCCGGCCACGCGAGCTGCTGCAAGACCATTCGGCCAGGAGCTGTAGAACGCAAGATGGGTAATTGTCTCTGATATGGCAGCCGGTTCCAAGCCGTTGTCCATTGCCCTCGCGATCTCGTCAGGCAACTCACCACTTTGATTTTTCGTGACCATCGCCGCTACCGTTATCAGACTACGGTCGCGCGCCGCGAGCTCCGTGCGTTGCCAAAGGTTATTCTCAATTATGTCCGTGTTGTAGTCGGCAAGGGCAGGCGCAGCTGTATCGATCGTCCCCCCGGAGGAGGTTCCCTCGGAATTGTTTTGTGATTCGCCGCTTGTCTGGCTGCATGCAGTCAGAAGTGACATTGTGGTGATTACTGCGGCGATGACCGGCAGTTTGAACCTGTTCATGGTGATTAACCTCTTCCGTACTACTTGAGCTGGTGGTTGTTTCCAGCGACGAAGTTTCCAGGGTGTTGGAAGGCTCGAATTTTTCGGGCTCGTCCTTCACGAAACCAGACAATTCACCCGGCTGGGAGTCACTGGCGAGGGGTGTACTGCCGGGGCACCTGAACTGCTGGAATCCTGGCTACCAGGATTGAGGCTTGGCAGATCCCGGATAGTCGGACCACCGCGTTCTTGAACCCCGGGCTGGTTGATTTCAGTCCATCTCCCAAACCCTCGATCGGTTGGTGACGGTGGGTGCATTGGGCAGCGTATTCCGCCGTCGGATGTATCTGAGCGTCCGTAGCGACGGTGGCGGCCGACTCCGAGGTCCTCGATCACCACCCTCGCGCTGAGCAGATTCGTCATGTGATTGCGGTTCAGGCACTCCTTCCGTAGTTGGTTGTCAATCCCTCAGAGGCAGGTGCCTCCAGGCTCGGTGGGTAGTTTTTCCGACGCGTCCAGGGAAGGATGTAGGAGATGTCGACACGATCTCGGCAGAACTGTTGCAGCACATGCGAAATAGACTCCGTACCGTTGTGCGCTCCACGCATCAGCGGCGGACCGCCCCACAGCGCGGATGGCTTGTCGAGCTCGCCGGTCAGTCGTTTCGCGTCGACCGCCCCACGAGGGTCAACACGGATTGCGGAAGTGCGTGGCGATCATCGACGCGATCTTGATCGCCTTACCATCAACAGTCGAATCGAACTGGAATTTCATAGCGCACACCGGTTTCGGTCTATCGGCTTCGATCTGCAGGCAGGAGTTGACGCCGTGCGTCTGCGTGGATGGCAGATCTGAACCTGCGGATTCTCATCGTTCCAGAGCCGGTGAACCTTCCTTTTGTTCACCGACAAGCCCGCAGTGTGCCTCAGGTGCGACGGAAGTCGTACAACGGATTGGAGATGTGTATTTCCGTGACGAGGCGCTCAGGCTGTCATCAGAACAGCAAATGGTCCGACTCTGCGATTCCATGTCGATTGGACTGGGACCGGTCAGCGCCCGTCTCATATTTTGTCGCGTATGGGCTGCCGCGATGGATGGGGCCACCCTAGGACGGCGGGCGAGCTTGCTCTACCCCTGGATTCTCGATACCGGTCTCATGATAGGTATGGAACGATTGTCGGGTTGTCCAGCACGCTTCTGCGCGCGTGATGCCAGGCGCCAGTCAGTGGCGATTCCAGTCCGTAGGTGGCTAGAGTGATCTGGGGATTGAAGTGTGGCACCCTTTCGGATCGTGAGCGGATGAGGCCGTTGAGGTACGGCTCCAACCATGGAAACAACGCAGGGAGGATGCCGCCGAGTACGACGACGTCGACATCGGTGTAATTGCTCATTGTTCCGACTGCAGACGCGAGCGCCTCGCCTCCACGATCCAACGCAGCATGCGCGTTGGCGTTGTTGGCCTCCAACAAATCGATCAGCTCCGTAACAGAGAGCGAACTGTCGAGGCCTGCGCATTCCAAGAGCGCGTGGAGGCTGAGATATAACCCTAGGCATCCTCGGGCCCCACAGCTGCACTGCGGACCCGCCATGTCGACGCCTACATGTCCGACGAGTCCAGCCAGTCCATGCGACCCGCCGTAGATATTGCCTTCGATCACCAAGGCACCGCCCACTCCCTCGCGTTGTGCGCTGATATATGCCATGGCGCGAGGCCGAGTATCGCTCGAGTAAGTTGTGTATTCGGCTAGGGCGCTCAGTCGCCCCTCGTTTATCACTTCGATGCTCCGGGGTTGCGCTAGAGCCTCTTGGAGCGGTGTTCGAACGTCGAACGCGCGTAAGCCCAATGGCAGGGCGGCCACGATGTTCGAGTCATGTGCAACGATCGCAGGCAGAACAGCCACGGGGTTCGCGATCCACGCGTTGCTGGCGTGGTTTGCGTGCTCGATGGCGGAATCGAAAATGTCCGTCAGCGCCGTCACGAAACCTGATCCATCGCCTGGCTCGATGGTGTGGGCTCTGTGCGCGGACCACAGAACTTGACCCGCCATGTCTCGGACTTCGCCGAAAACCGATCTAGGAAATAGCTGAACTGCCACTGTGCGGACACGATCCGGCGCAGGCATCAACAGCCTCCGTGGTCGCCCCCGTCGTCCTTGGACGTTGCCGGACTCGACCAGTAATCCCCGCGCAATCAAGTCCTCCACCATGGTCGTTACAGTCCCGCTGACCAAGCCGGTCCGCTCACGCAGCTCCATACGCGCGCATGGCGCGTTCTCTGCGGCGGCGGCCATCACCAGAGACAAGTTGTGGCGGCCGACGTCAGAGGAAAGTGCGGGAGAACCTGTCATGGATTCGTATTGTCCGCTACGTCTGCTGCCGGGCGGAAGAGAGGCCCACGCGGTTCTGAATTCCACAATCCGAGGGCACGTGCCCAAGCGTACTGGCGATGCGTTCTCTTGCTGTTAGCTCACGGCTCACACCGCGACCGGATGAGTCGAAGACGCAGAAACCAATAACGGTAATAGCCTCCGACAAATCGGGAATGGACTTCGGATCGACGCCGAGAAATCTTTTAGTCAATCGTTGACTTATAAGCCTGAACCGTCTTAGTGTCGAAGAGCACACCCTCGATATTGAAGCTCCGGTCGCCATCGACCCGCCGCCAACCAGGAGATATCGAAACCATCTGTGTTGGAAATCAATCCGAGTCTCAGAATGCCGGTGCTGCCGAAAACGACAGAAGGAAGTAAGCCATGAAAGGCATCGTCTTTACAGGCAACCGCAGGGTGGAAATCCGCAACTTTCCGGTTCGAGAGCCCGGGCCGGGCGAAGTAGTCGTCGCCGTACGAGCGTCCGGCATGTGCGGAAGCGATCTTCACGTATACCGTGCCGCACGGGACGGAGACGACACGGTCGGACAAGCGATTGCAGGCCATGAGCCTGCCGGTGTAGTCCATAGTGTCGGGCCCGGAGTAGGAGAGCAGCTCGCGGTGCCGGGCGACCGCGTTATGGTCCACCATTACATTGGTTGTACGACGTGCGACAGTTGCAGGTCCGGGTGGCCGCAGATGTGCACGAAAACCCCGTTTCGTGCGTTCGGGACTCAGGAGCACGGGGGACACGCTCCGTACATTGTGGTCCCGGCAGCGACCTTGGTGCCTCTCGACGACTTGCTGAGCTTCGAGGCGGGCGCGGCCATCGGATGTGGCACCGGCACGGCATGGGGTGGCCTGGAACGTCTCGGCGACGTGGGGGGATCGACGTTGGTGGTCTTCGGACAAGGTCCGGTGGGGTTGTCGGCGACGATGCTCGCGACAGCGAGGGGCGCACGTGTCATCGCCGTCGATCCAGAACCGGCCCGCCGGGTTCATGCCGAGCGGTTCGGTGCTGTAGCTACCGTCGATCCGGTAAAAAGCAACGCCTCGGACATGATTCGGAACTTGACCGACGGCGCGGGAGTGCCGCTCGTACTGGAAACCTCCGGAAACTCTTCTGCGATCTCCGCTGGAATGGACTCCCTGCGACCGTGGGGAAAAATCTGTTTGATCGGTTTGGGTGCGGGTGAGGCACGATTCCGCGTGACGGATTTCTATCGAACCCAGGTGACAGTCATGACGTCGTGGACGATGTCCATCGTCCAACAGCGACAGTGCGCCGAATTCATTGCGCGCGAGAAGTTGCCGATCGACGAATTATTCAGTCATCGTTGGCATCTGAGCGAGGCTGCCGAAGCTTACGAAGAGTTCGACAAGCAGAATGCAGGTAAAGGTGTGTTTGTCTTCGACGCAGTGGATTCGGATGTCGAACGAGTCGGTGCCGAATTCGCCATTGTCGGAGAGGTTCGATAATGAACGCAGTAAATCCTCGTCGCCGCCTCATCGGAGGTTGTATTGGCAATGTCTGCGAGGTCTTCGACTACTCGATCTACGCTCTCGCCGCACCGGCGCTCGCGCTGCACTTCTTCTCGCGGGAGAATCCTACCGCTGCCTTGCTCGGAACCTTTGCAATCTACGCGCTGGCCTTCTTCGCGCGACCCGTGGGCGGCGTTCTGTTCGGTTTTATGGCGGACAGGGTCGGTCGCCTCAAGATATTGTCGTTGACCATTCTGCTGATGGGCGGAGGAACGGTCGTCACAGGGCTGCTTCCCACGTACGAAACAATTGGTATCGCTGCGCCCGCGCTCCTCGTTTTGTGCAGGCTCCTGCAAGGACTTTCGATGGGAGGCGAATCGTCGGGCGGCTACAGTTTCATCGTGGAATCCGCACCGGATGGCAAACGCGGACGTTGGATCGGTTTTGCAGTGTGCTTTATCTACGTCCCGACTTCGCTCGCCGCAGTGTTTGTCCTCGGCGTCCAAGCCGCCCTGGGAAGTGAGGCTTATATGGATTGGGGTTGGAGAGTGCCGTTCATTTTCGGCGGTCTCATCGCAGTGGCAGGGTTCTGGATACGCCGCACGCTTGACGATCCGGAGGAATACACTGCCGCAGTTGCCAATCAAGGTGACGCGCGGAGCACAATTCGGGAAGTAGCTGCTTCGAGGAAATCGATGCTGCGAGTGATACTTCTGCAAGTTCCACAGGCCGTAGGAGCGTATCTTCTCGTCGGCTACATGTTTACTTTTGTCGTGAAGACTGGCGGTCTCGATGAAAAGCCGGCTCTGTTCTCCAACGCCGCGGCAATCCTGGTCCTCGCGGTGGTTGCAGTGTTCTTCGGCTCGCTTGGTGACCGTGTCGGTCGAAAGCCGCTGCTCATCGGGGGCGCGTCGTGGTTAGCGGTGACCGCGTACCCGGCGTTCTCGCTCGCCGCATCCGGAACGCTGTTGGGTGCAATCGCCGGACAGAGCCTTCTAGCGATCGGAGTCGCCATCTTTGCCGCCGGTTACTTTGTCACCGCTGTAGAACTATTCCCGACTGCAGTGCGCGGCACCGGTCATGGGTTCTCGTTCAACCTATCCGCGGCGATCTTCGGAGGGACCACGCCGCTCGTCGCCACCGCCCTTGTCGGCTCTTTCGACAGCCCGGTTGCCCCTGCGTTTTACGCGATGTTGTTGATCCTCACCCTCGGTGCGGCCGGCATTGCCATGACGCCGGAAACCAAGGACACGGACCTGCGAACCTCTGTGCAGTCGACTGGACCAACCGGGAGGATCTATTCGTCCGACCGATCCACAGTCGACACAAGCAGCAACTAGACCGCAACGCCACGAGGCCCACGGCTAGGTGTTGAACGAAGAACAGCGCATCGCTGCGTAAGAGAAGAAGGCGCATCTTTGAGCCCCAATCCCGCCCTCGCTGGACGGCTCCTAGGGGACTGTCTGGTGAGGGCGGGCTGATGAGCTGCAGGGCGAGCTGCCCGGTAATCAGTGCACCTAACAGCATTTTTGCAATTTTCACTTCTGCGTCGACGGATGTAAGCGTTCGGATGTGCGTCGGTCTGAGCCGAGTGATTTATACGTCACGGACGTAAGCGATGACGTGATGATTGCGCGTGATTGTGGGTCAGTCCGGGTCTGTCCTTGCATCTTGTCTCCGCTGGTGCGCGGTCTCCGACTCCCGGAAGAACTCTCAGCGCGAGAGTGGGAAAGAGGTGTAGACGAAGGTTGCTGGGACGTGTCCGAGGTTGCGTAGATCGTGCACACTGCCAGGTAGAACGATACTGTCACCCACTTCAAGGCTGACTTCTTCGGTTTCGAGGATTATGTCGAGCGCCCCAGAGGTCAGCGTGATGACATGGAGCGCGTCGTCGAAGTGAAGATCGAGTACCCACTCATGGCCGACGGACACGGGTGGAACAGACAGCAAGCGAACTACTGCTCCGCTCGAAGGTGGTTCGATTCCCACTTCGCCTACCCGGCTCGCTAGGCCGTGTTCTGGTCGAAATGGACTCTGTGGCTGCCACCAGACCTCTTCGATTGACACCTTCCCCGGATGGGATTCGGCCATGTCCCGCGCGTCCGACAGGACAACCGACCGACCCTGGGGATCTGTGCCTACGACGATCCGGCGACGCTTCGATCTGCTCATGTCCGTCATCTCTTTTCTACTTCCTGATTGGGGGCGAAGTCACCGTAACGATGGCTTCTTGGCCGCTCGGTCTCCCGCCCCCGAGGCCTGGAAATGGCGCGACCGACCAACAATCCGAAAGGTCTCCAAGGGCACGGCACCATCGCTGGGGACAGAACAGACAGACGTACCCTCTGTCCGGCTCCGGCTCAATGGTGCCGTTGGTCGCTAATTTACATGCCACCATTCCGGGCAGTCTGGCAGCTCGATAGGGAACGCCTAAAACACTTATTGCTTGTCTTGATTGAGAGTGTTGTAGGCAGGAGAAGTTCAGAATGGGCTGTTAGAGGAATGGCGGAGCCGGACCCGAGCAGCAGAGGGTTTTCGAGGTGCTCGAACCGTCCGGACGCCCGTAGACTCGCGGCGCTGGAAAGCACGGTAACTCCGTCAGCTCGGCCTGACGACTTGGCCGTGCCAAAGATCTTCACTTCTCCGGTAGCCGCCATTGTTCTCGTGGTCGTGGTCGTGGTCGTGGTCGTGGTCAACCGGCCGTTGCGCAGCGACATCACGACTTTCCGCGCGGATCGGACGCAAAAACTGGTGGACGTACTCGCAGGGCCTCCTCGTTCGTTCTGGACCCAGCATCATCGCCGCAGCAAACGGCCGGCCTCTCCATTTTGCTGACATCACGGAGGGGTAGCGAAATGTCGGCCGCACATAGGCGATGACGAAACCTGCGCGTTCGACTGACGGTGCGGAAGTGCGCTGACGCAAAGTCGTCGCCGGATGGTTAGCGCGTCGCCTGGAGTAGCGCTTATCCAACGAGTCGCTGGACCAATAGTGGGGTCAGCTGTTGCACTTTTTACTGACTCGAAGGCGATAGGGGTTCGCGACGAACGAGTCTCGTTGTCACGAGTTCGCATAGAGCGGCGGTGCGCCAGGACGCTCTCCGTCCAGTCGTTACCATGGCTGTCCGACACCGATCAGGACTGTCCGGCGTCGGAGAATCGGCGGCAGTTCGGTGTCGCGAGAGTGTCACAAGTCGGTACGATCGAACATGGACGCGACCGGGCGACGGTGCACGAAAGGTTTTGCAAATAGACAAATATATCGAGTCCAGCGACGTTCAGGTGGATCCAGTTGGAGCGACTTAAAATCCGTCAAGTGTCGGTTCGAGTCCGATTGGGGGCACATAAGTCCATATGGAATTGAAAACTTAGCCCGAGTAGCAAGCTTCGGCGGGTGCCGTGGACTTTAGTGATCTGTGGCGGTTCTCAATGGACCTGTGAGGCAGCGGATCTGAAATACGCTGATTGGTCGAACCTGGATTTTGTCAATTTGCGCGTTTGCGCAGGTCAGCGCTTGTTTTCGGCCCGGATTCGGCAGATCTCGATGGCTCGTTGACACGAGGCTGACACAACTCGGTACAAAGCTTGTTCGACTAGCGCGGCCAATTTGACAAAGCAGCTGCGACACAACGGATGTCGACGATCCTTGAATGCGCGTACGCGCGGTCTTAGCCGGCGGCGACGTCTTTCCGCACCCCGATGACGGTGGCCCCGCAAATTGCATTTGCCGCACTATCTCTATCAAAACGCCAGTTCAGCACAGTTTCACTCGCAGGTGGGCGCATTGAGCGCGCTGATAGTGCCGACCACATCGAGAGGGGGCGCCGGCAATTAGGGGTGCATGGCGGTCAGTGTGCCGAACTTGCCTGACAGCTCTGCGGGCGTCGGCGAGATGAATTGGAGCCTCGCTTGCAAGACGGTTACTGAGTGTGGAGACGGCTCCGGTTCCGGCACGTCAGGTCGCACATCCGCACGGTTGAGGCGGTGTTTGATCATGGGGTCACTGAGGCCGAGGTTGTCCGCGGTAGCGTTAGTCGATGCGCAGAATGCTGTTTCAGTACACCGACACTCAGGCGTTGGCCGGGATTGTCGAGAGTTGCGCTATCCGCGCAACCGACTTCCGCTACCTCAACGATTCGCTCGAACTGTCCTACGTTTGGGATGCATTGGTGTCACGGCTCTACGCTCTCTCGAAGGAGCCGGATGACGGTCATCGGCACGCGTACAACACGATGCTTGACGCAATACGTCGACTGCACGCAGAGGACCTCAGAAATTACGACCAGTCGATCTTTGTCGCGTGCTTCACCGAGCTGAAGGACGCTGTCAGTCAGTGGAGCCGGTACGGAGCGAACGGCCAAGGTGTGGCGCTCGGCTTCGATGCGGACAAGATCGTAGGGTTGCGCGCCGAATACCATCACCATCATCCAGACGGGAAGCTCTCGCCTGTCCTTGACCAGAATCAGATGCCGCTCACCTGGCCATGCTCCCTGCAGCCGGTCGAATACGGCGACTCGGCACGCGACGTCCTCGTGACGAGTCTCGTCGAGATGGTGCGCGCGATCGGCGCAACAGATGATCCCGCCACCGATGCCTTCAACTACATCCATCAGCTAGGTGGGCTCCTACCGCATGTACCGCTGGTCAAACACGAAGCTTTCGAAGACGAGCGCGAACATCGCATTACCGCGTCGGAGCATTTCGGTGGAATGACGCCGCTACACCGGCATGCGGTCGGCAGCCTTGGAGCGTCATTCCGCCCGTTCACGAACATGCCCATGACGACACTCGATGTGAAGTTCCGGCCGTCCGGCGCCACGCTGTTCACTCCCTACATCGAGCTGGCGTTGCCGCGGGATGCATTGGTGACAGTGGTACTCGGACCTTCGGTGACCGACCCGCTCGCTCCGGCTACTGTCCGCCGACTGCTGCGACGACGTGGCTACCTGGAGACTGATGTCGAGCTGTCGAAACTTCCTTACCAGAGCTGATTACTGCGCCAGAAGAAATTTGAGAATCGCGCTCAAGGCGTGCCAATCTTACGGCCACTGATTCCACCATAGTAGGACCGCACCCGTTCAATTACGAGAAAGTTCTAAACCGCGCCAATGACACTGATGATTTCGAGCATGCGCGACGGCGAGATCGCTGTCGCGATGGACACTCACGCAATGGGGGGCGGGTCGACCGACGAACCCCACTCGAAGTTCTGGGTTCACCCATCAGGGGCATACGTCCTTGCCGGCACTGGACTCGCCGAAGTGGTTGAGCCGTGGCTGCGTTCGGTAGCCGAATCTCCACCCGCTTCCGCTAGTAGCATTCTCGCGACCGCATGCACGACTCTGAAGGAGCGTTGGCATACAATCACTTCCAGCCTCGATCAAGAGCAGAAAGCATCCGTTTTTGGTCTTCACACAACGGGTTACGTCTTCTCTTTCATCGATCACACACCACTGCGAACCTCCTTCTCCTCGCGAACCAACTTTGCGGCCAAGCGCTACCAGCGGCAGGGAATTTCTTGGGTTCCGCTTACACAGACTCCGCCGCCATCTGTCCTTGCTGAAATCGACGACTCGGACGGCGGCTTGATGCGGCTCGCCCGACATGTGGCCACGGAATGCGACCGCAATCCATCCACCGCAATGCACATCGACGGCGAGTTGTGCGTCGTACGATTTGCTCCCCACGGTGTAATCGACTGTGGTCCCCTCGGTCGAATACGCCCCGGCAACTTAGGCCGGGCGTCATGAAAAAGAAGCATGAGAATACACAGCCGGCCAAGACAGAACGCGCCCCCCGCAATCTGACGATGCAACGCCACAAGGGGGACCTTCGGGACTGCGGACTGTGCGGCCTGCACCGCAAGATGACGCGTACTCACGTGCCACCTCAATGCGTGGGAAATGACCACCTCGTCGCTCGTTCGTACATGCGGACTCACGACGGCAAAGCGCGGATGGGTCGAGCTACAGAAGGCGGGCTGTATGTCTACGGCCTGTGCGAGTCGTGCAACAACCTTGGGTCTCGATACGAGGACGCGTACAAAGAGCTCGTCGAGATCCTCAAACCCACTCGTCGGCGACTGCTGTGGGTCGACTACACCGCAAAGCAGGAGGACCTCCCGGCAGCTACCTTCGACCCTGGCTCTGTCGCGCGGGCAATCGTCGTCGGCGCTTTCGGGATAGCACCGACGCTGCGCGATAGGTTCCCAGACCTGGCGGCCAGCCTCGTTGAGCAACGCGACGTTCTCGTAGTGCCGGATGAGTTGCGGCTCCGCCTGGGCCTCGCTCGCGGTACGGCAGCTCGAATCGGAGGAATGACTGGGGGCTTCTTCTTCGAGGGTCCGTGGTCGAACCATGGTCCAGACGGCACTCCGGAGAGCGTGATGCCGTTCGCCGAGGTCTTCTTCCCTCCCCTGGCATGGATGCTCACCGACGATCGGCAACCGCTGCTCGATCGGATGGGCTGGGGTGATGCCACGCAGTGGCTGCATTCCAGACCTGGACAGCGTGAAGACCTGCACTCCACCGTGCCCACGCTGCCCTACGTCTCGCACCCGAGCCACAACGATCTGACGAGAAATTACTGGATCGAGATGCACCCGGAAGCCGAGGCCGGGATCACCGAAATTGTCGAGTGCAGGGAACTGCCCAGACGTATCTAAGTCGTCCGCGGTTGGGGTTCTGCCGTTCGTAAGGAGATAGGTCGTGGTGAGGGTGCACGCTACGTCTCGAACACGCGGTCCAGATAGCTGAGGTCCAGCGACGCGCGCACGTCGACGAGGGTGTCGCCGTAATCAAATCCGTAGGTGGGGTTGCACTGCAACCTGTCTATGGACACCATCTCGTTCCCGGCGCTGCTGGTGTTGTAGTCGGCGTTGGGCCCGACAACCTTCCGATATAGCTCTTGAACCGCGTGGTGGCTGGGTGTGACGAGGCCTTCGGGGCTCGCCGTCCCTCGTCTGATCGCATCAGGAACACAGAGGAGATTGCTCTCCACCGTTCCGAGGTAGCTCTCGATACCTGAGAGGTGCAATTCGCGCGCGATCATCGTGTTAAGAGTGAACTCTGAGGTAATCATGACGAGCGGACCAGCGTGCAACGCGCTGAACCACGTCACCGATTGCTCATCCCCCTCTGCATCTGCGCCTACTACGAAACGCATGGAGTCGAACGTCACGCTTGGGTGGTTGTCCAACGTCCACACAAAGTGTGTCCCAAAATTTTTGGGTTGCCCGGTTCTGGAATATCTGATTGCGCGGCGGTGCTCCACGGGGATGTCGAAGCGACCCGTCGTCTGTGTCGCCAAAGCGTTCACTATCACCGCCCAATGCGCGACTTGGAAGAGATCCGATCGTGGCGGCAACCCTCGATCTCGCATGATCGACGCTAGAACGGGCGCGGCAGCCTGCTCGATCGGTTCCATCCACTTTCCGTTGCAGTCTTGACACAGAATCTTCACATGCTTCGCACGGATGTCGCCGCGATAGATCACATCGAGATCAAGACCTTGTCCCTGGATGCCCGAATGCGCCATCGTGATGTCTTGCGACTCGTTCTGCAGCGCATCGCGTATGAACTGCTGGAACAGATGTGCCCGCGTCATCTTCTTGTCGGAACCGCAGTAGAAACATTCGGCCATACGTCCTCCCGGTGCCATGGCCTCACCCGTGATGGCTGAAAGACCAGATCGTCGTTCACATACCTTGAACTCTCACCATTCAGTGGACGATGCGGCCGGTGTCAGGGTCTCGTGGCCTGAAATCTCTGACGAGACCTTCTAGCTCGGTGCGTGTGTAGATTTCCCCAATTCCGGCACCCTCGCGGTCGATGATGATGCCGACCCGAGCGGCGGCGTCGATGATGTCCCACCTGAGGAGCAGTGCTGCTCTGCCATCCTCGAAGGTGTCAAGGTCACCACCCTTCATCAGGCCCCATGTGGCTGCTCGTGCGAGTTCGGCCAGCTCGGTAGCCGCGTCTGTATTGCTCATCTGAGACGTCCCTCCATTGGTGTGGTGTCGGCGCTGGAGCACCTTCGAACATCATCCACCTCGGCTATGCGCCTCTGTCGGTGAATTTGAACGTCGTGCACCCGGTAGTTTCTCCTGTGTTCGATAAATGGTGGGTTGGCCTGGGTTCTGGCAGGCCGGGGCATCCCTGCGACGCGACCCCTCTGTCCCCGTAGGGGGAAATTTTATCGCCGCAGGTCGATCCGTCGTTGTGAGCTTGCGGTTAGTCGGTGGCGCCACAGGGCCTTGGGGCAGCGTCGTTGACCGGCGGCCGCGGCGACGCGGACGGTCAGCCCGTCGATGCGCACTGCGGCGGTCAAGGACGGCTTGGTGCATTTGCCCCGAAATACCTTCACTGTGAGCCGTGCCGGGTTTGATGCCGCTTCGTTCTTCGTGAAGGATGAAGCACACGTCCAAGCATTACCCGGCCGAGCAGTGAAGATGGTCCGCGGTCACCTCCGCGAGTACAACGTCGTCTAAGGCGCCTGTAAGGCAATCGCACCGAACGTCGGCGTCGGTGTCGGCGCGGAGTCGCTCCGCTTGTGGACTATGCGAGCGCAAATCCATTCCGAAAAGGCTCCTAGCGCGACAACCGCCGAGCAACAACACATCAGAGGATTCGGACGCGAGAACCGAGATGTCGAGGAAGCATACGAGATTCTGAAGTCGGCCTCGATTTTCTTCGCGAGGGAGCTAGACCTTCGCCGCCTCAGATTCAGTACATCGACCGGATGCGTGCGCGGAACTACCGGGTCGAGTCGATCTGCCGAGTGTTTACCGTGCACGGAGTGCTGGTTGCCCACGCTTGTACGCATCTGGAAGACCGCACCACCATCAACTCGCACAGTGTGCGACGCCTACCTCACCGTCGCGCTCCGCGACACGGTCGGCGAACCGGAACAGCTGCTGTATCCGGGCGATCGCCGATGGACACTGGACGCCGTCGACGAGGTCACTGCCGGGCTGACGGCCGCCGACATTCCCGATGAGGTGCGAAAAGGCGCTGACGCAGGCGGTCGGGCAGTCCCTTTACGAGCCGTCGCTCCCCAGCCACATCGAAGCATTGGCGCGCCGGGCGGCGGAGGCGGTCCCAGAGTGTGTCGGTCGGATCAATAGTTGGATGCGCGCGGTGACGGATCAGCAAACACGCTGACGCATGGGCTGCGCCAGGAGGACGAGGCTCCGACCTCACCCGAATGCCGTACATCATCCGGTCCGTGTGGTGGGTCCTCACTGAGTGCGTGTTGCTGGAGGCGGGTGTCCCAGGTGAGCATTTGGCGGGCGCGGTTCGCGCGAACAGGCGCTTCGAGCGCGATGCGAGGAGATGGCGGAGCGTTTGGCCGAAGGTGTTGGCACACGAATAACCTGACCACGTCGGCGCAGTCTGTCGGTACCCACCGATACTGTCTCCAGAGAGGTCGCCGACGGGCGGCGAGGACATGTAACCGGAATGCAACCCGGGCCAGGTGTGTTGATGTGACACACTTGGTGCATTTACAACACTTGGTGCGCTTACACGAGCTCTTGCGAAGGGAGGATCATGTTGACCGCTGACCAAGTCGCGAGCGTGATCATCGCTCGTAACGTGAAGCCTTGGACCGACGCCATGTCACTGCAGAAGCTGCTCTACTACGCCCAGGCATGGCATCTGGCCGTCACGGGTGAGCCAATATTTGACGAGCAGTTCAAGGCGTACAAGGACGGACCGGTTGTCCCGCAGGTGCGTCACACTCGGTTGGAGCAGTCCAGCCGCAAGCGCATCGGGCAAGACCTCACCGGCATCGAGCTCGACGAGCTGAGCTCGAATCTGCTGGATCTGGTGATCGCGAGCTACGGGTCGATGTCCGCTGAGGAACTCAGCGCACTCACCCACGCGGAGCGGCCATGGCTGGAGGCACGCGGCGATCTGCCTGCTGGCGCACCTGGCAACGCGCCGCTCTCGACTGAGTCGATGGCCCGCTTCTATCGGGCTCATCGATCGCTGGCGGGTCGAACCGCCGCCGATCTCGCCGCGGGTGGCGTGTACGTCCGCGACCCGAATGTCAGCGATGCGATCGACGTTGGCTCGCTGCTCGGTGTCCTCGACGACCATGACACCGCGACGGACGACTCCCCGTGGGGCGGCGCGAACCTCGTAGCTTCCCGCAGCGGTGATCGTCCCCGCAGGCCCCATCGGGTCCGCTGCTGATCCAATGATGGAGGGCCATCGGCATCTCGTTGTATTCGACGTGAATGTGTACCTTGACGCTGCGTTCCTCACAGGTGCGCCATTCTCTTGGGAGTCATTTGACGCGATTGCCGCTTCAAGTGCGCAGGCACCTGTGCCGCACCCGCGCGGCGACTACGACTCGCTTCGGGCGATAGCGACTTGCCAGTCCGGAACCTTCGCGGGCTTGGAAACCGTTGAGGTTTTCACCAATGACCACATCGAGGACATGGTCCACTCGAAGGCGCAGCACCCTCTCGTACCCGCTCCAGGGAGCGACCTCAAGGGTTTGGGGTGGAACCGTAGCGATGCGGATGCGCTCTTGGAGGGATTCGTGTGGGAGGTCGGTAATCGCTCGTCGGGCGGTTGCGTACCGACCGATGTACCCGATGGCAACCCTCCGCTCGATCACGAGGACGGGATGGTCTACGGGGCATGTAAATATCTAGCAGGCGAGGACCCGCTGGCGACTGTGTACTGCGTCACCCGTGACCGCGCTTTCCTGGAAGCGGCCGAGCTGGGCAAGCTCAGCGGCCACACGAGGGTTCTTCATCCTGCGCAGTTCGTCGGGTTGGTGCGCGCGGCGCGAGCAAATCTTGGAGTCAGGCGTATGCGCCCCGGCGGGCCGGCGTCACAATGACCTCGGGTGTACGGCAAGCCGCTGCCGATTCTGATGGTCGGCGTGCCGCCAACCACGTGTACACCTCTCCCCGCAGCATGATCACGTGGGTGACGAGTAGCCGCAATGGACAGCGAAACGAGTGACGAGAGCTGACGTTGCGGCCGGCCCAGTGCTACTCCGCGCACGTGGACGCGCCGGCCTGACCCTCGGATCAACCGGCGGAAGGGGGCAGAATCAGCGAGGCTGTGCTGAGCCGGACGGAGAAAGGAGACCGGCCGGTGACAGTCGCCGATCACTCCACCACGTCTCATCAGTTGCGACCTCCATAATCCTGTATTCGAACGGCGGGGACCGCTTGATCTAAATCGGTGCGGGATTGTGGAATCGCCGTCGGCGCACTACAGGACGCATCGCTTAAGGGATCAGCGAGGGACTATGCATAATATGCGGTGCGGGTTTTTACACAGCTTCTAATTAGCCGTCAGATCTGCGCGTTCGCGGCTAGTCATCCCTCAAGGTCGGATGCCCACGTTTCAACGGACGGCTATTGTCAATCGGTCCCATACCGTCAAACGCCTGCCTTCCTTGCCCGCGCGCCCCCCGCGTTGCGAAAACTGACGCGCCTGGACTGCACCTGGGTTGGCTGATCCGCTTGGTTTTATGGATTCGCGTTGGCGCATTCTGAGGAGCCTGCGAATCGAAGCAACCTCGCGAGCTCAGTTGAGCATGGCTGCGGCTCCACGACTTCCCCCCCGGGGTAGGCAGCCTCGTAGTAAGGGTACTCGTAACCAATGATGTCTTGGTCGTAACAGTAAGTGGTGGTCTTCGCTAGACCTTTGATCGGCGGGGATGTGTATGTCCCATTTCCCTGATCATCGAGCCAAATTCGGCCGAAGTCCGTCGTGCCCAAAGCGGAAACGGTAGTGATATCGCAACCGATCGGCAGGGCTGATGCCCGAACTTCGTTCAACGTTACGGTCACGGTGCTGGAGGTTGAACTTGTCGTGATTGTTCCGGGATCAACGATCGAGGCCCCGGCCGTTCCGCTACCAATCGCGAAGCCGAGCGCCGCGACAAAAATTGATGCGGTTGCGCCAAGCGCTGGGCGTATCAACCGACGGTTCATGTTCGTACCTCACGATTCATTTCTGACTGTGGAACTGTCGAGAGTTAGATTGGCACAAAAGAACTGAACAGCCGCCTCAGAAGCCGAGAGTTAATTTGAACGCAGGACAAACCGGCCTGAAATGACGACACCTCCATTCCTTCTCTTTGAGAGCTGTCTGGTGAGCGCGCAGTCGTTAGTTTCCCCAGCGTCTACGGCGTTCGGAATGAACTTGGCACCGGTGATGCAGTCACCGTGAGTGGCCGAGTGAGAAGTCGATCGAAAGTTCGTCATTCGATCGGATGAATGGGCATCCGCCCGTGAGAGCGTAATACCGGAACTGTCTTGGTCGGCCGATACAGTGCAGGCACTCGGAATGATGAGAGCAGAGGTGTCACCGGTGGCGAAGCGTCGAGGATTTTTCGCGGAAATGCAGCACCAGAACCGGCTACGCGAACAACGCGAGCGCCAGCAAGCACGAGCCAACGCGCAGGCGACTGCCCGGGCGGTCCGGTTGTCGGAGAAGGCGAGGCGCGATTGGGAGCGCGCTTGCGCGTCCGCTGAACGCGCGGCGAATCAAGCCTCAGCGGCCGCGGTCAAAGAACGCGCCCGCTTGCACATGGAGGCGAAACTGGCAGAGGTCGAGGCGCGCAACGCCACCTTGGCGGAGAAGTACGAGGCGATCGACGGCATCCTGGCGGCCACACTGGACGTGGACGATTACGTCGACCTGGATGCTTTACGGCAGAAGATCGAGCATCCGCCGTTCGACCGAACGGATCTCACTACACCGACAACCCCGCCTCTACCCCTCCCGCTCCCACCGGAGCCGGTCTACGTCGAACCAATGGCACCTGAGGGTCTCGGCTCCCTACTGGGGGGACGTAAACGCCATATCGCAGCTGTGGAGCAAGCGCAGGCAATGTACTGGCAGCAGCGACAGGGGTGGGAACAGGCTGTCGCTCAACGCAATCACGCCCAGGAGGCCAACGAGCGCGCGCACGGTGTCGCCGAAGCGAGCCGGCTCCGGGCCCTCTCCGTCGCTCAGTCCGAATATGAGGCGGAGTGTGCTGAACGCCGCAAGCAGGTGATGCAGGCGAATGTCACGTTGGAACGGCTGATGGTAGGGCTGCAGGAGGGTGAGCCGAATGCGCTCGAAGAGTATGTCTCCATCGTGCTCGGGAATTCGGTGTACCCGGAGTGTTTCGAGGTCGAATACGACTTCTCTTTTCACGGCCAGGACCGGGAACTCGAACTGACCGTCTCGGTCCCCTTGCCCTCGGACTTGCCGACCGAGAAGTCGTTCAAGTACACCAAGGCAAGTGACACGATCACCAGCACGCCACTACCGCTGAAAGCGCGTAGGGATCGATATGCAACCGCAGTGGCCGAGGTCGCGGTCCGCACTGCCCACGAAATTTTCGAGGCAGACCGTGACGGTGTGGTCAGCACGTTGTCGATGACAGTCGGGGTCGACACCGTGGACCCGGCCACTGGTCATCCCACTCGGATCACACTGGTTGAACTGGCGACGGACCGGACCGTCTTCGAGCGGCTCAATCTATCCGGCGTTCAGGCGGCCGCGACACTCGAGCACTTGAGTGCCGGTGTATCGAAGAATCCCCATGACCTGGTACCCGTGGGCAACACACGGGGAGTGCGCGGGTGAGCAGCTATAAGAAAAACCCTGTCTGCGTTCAAGCGTCTAGGACACGATGACAGGCCCAGAAGACACTATCCGGGCTCTTCGAACCACCCTGGTAGCCAAAGAGCGTGAGCTGAACGATTTGTTGGATCGGCTCAAAGTGGTAGAGCAAGAACGCGACGAGGCACTGTCGCAAGCTGCGCGACGGGGCGCGGTTGCGCCCCCGACGTCGGGGTCGGTGCCTGCCGGAGTGGTGGAGACCGACGACCGGATCGTGTTGCAGGAGGTGGGCATCTACACCTACCAGCACCCGTTGGAGAACGCCGAGCAATTCCGTGAACGATTGGCCGCGGTGCGTGACGAGATCAAGGCTGCGGTCATCGGGGGAGAGGCCATAGTCGCGTCGGACATGTTCAGCTTCAACAATTCTCTTGCCAAAGGCCGCAAGATGACGTCGGATCTGTCGAAGCTCATGCTGCGCGCCTACAACGCCGAGGCCGACATCTGTGTTCGTACCATCCGGGCGGGAAACCTAGCGACTGCCGTGAGCCGTCTGGAGAAGGCCGCCGCTACGATCGCCAAGCTCGGAGACATGATGCAGATGCATGTCGCCGAGACCTATCACAGGCTTCGGGTCGAAGAACTTCAGCTCACAGCCGACTACATGATGAAGGTGCAGGAAGAGAAACTCGCTCAACGTGAAGAGCGCGAGCGTCTCCGAGAGGAACGCAAGGTCGAGCTGGAATTGGCCGCGCAAAGGGAGAAGCTCGACAAGGAACGAGCGCATTATCAGAACGTGCTCGACTCCCTGGCCGGCCGCACCGATGCGGAATCTCAGCATATTCGAGACAAGTTGGGCGAACTCGACCAGGCCATCGCGCAGAACGACTATCGGCGTGCCAATATTCGCGCCGGTTATGTGTACGTGATCAGCAACCGCGGTGCATTCGGACCGGATGTGGTCAAGATCGGTATGACGCGGCGGCTCGAACCGATGGATCGGGTCCGCGAATTGGGGAGCGCATCGGTACCGTTCCCATTCGATGTGCACGCGTTGTACTTCTCGGACGACGCTGTTGCGTTGGAGGGGGCACTGCACGCGGCTTTCGCGACCCGTCGACTCAATCACGCGAACCTCAGGCGTGAGTTCTTTTTCGCCGAGCCCAGTCAGGTGCGGAAGGTGTTGGCCCGGCATGTTGGGAACCTTCTGGAGTACACAGAGGAACCCGAAGCGACACAGTATTTTCAGAGCCGGGGGAGTTGGCCGGTGAGCGTGACATCTCGACCCTGAAGTTTGACTGAACTTGGTAAAGGGCCGGTCGAAATCAGTCGGTCGCCGGCTCGGCTCGCAGGTGGGTTCGCGGTGGGCGCGCGGACGACCGTTCGGTGACACAGGATGCCGGGTTACGGAGGTAATGTGCATCACGGCATTAGCGCAGTTGGCGGGGTTCTGTCCACCGCGGTACGTCAGGATGTAGGTGGATTCAGCGTGGTCTTTGCCGAGGGTCTCGTTGACACGAGAGTGACACAACTGGGTACATACGGGGGTGGATCGGTCTGGACGCGAATGTACGAAAAGCTCTGTTGCACAATAAAAAGAGGATCCACCTGGGCCCGGGTAAGTCCATCTTTCCGGACTTAAAATCCGCACAGTGTCGGTTCGAGTCCGACTGGGGGCACCAGAGTCCATATGGATCCAGAATCTTGGCCCGGGACAGCGGTTTTTGGGTGGTTCCGTGGACCTCAGTGGCCGACCATGGATCTGAGTGGACAACGGAGGCAGCGGATTCAGATCCGCGCGGAAGCCTTCTTCGTTCGGCACCGAATCTTGGCATACGTGCAGTTCAGGGCTGGTTTATGTGTTCAATCGTCGTCTTCGCGTGAGGCTCGATGTCACGAGGCTGTCACAACTTGATCTGACAGACCTCGTCGACACCTGCGACATCTCGGGCCGGTCATAGAAACGGTTGTGGCGAAACAGGTTTCGCATGTATGTCGGCCCAAGTGCCCAAGAGCTACGCCCTGACGAAGCATTCTCGAAAGTTGCCCGCTCGAATTGCATTTTGCGGCAGTTCTGTCAATTCAGCAAGACGGTGCGGTAGTGCCGTTCGCGGCGTGAAGACGGCCCGGGCTAGGTGATGCTTGTGTATCGCGTGGGGCGTTACCTGCAGTACAGCCATGGTCGCCGATGGACGGTCATTGCGCCTTGGTCGAGCGTTTCTGTGTCTGCTCGTCGAGGCGTTGTCGTTGCCGGATCCCGTAGGCGGCGTCGGTGACGGCGGTGTCGTCCTCGAGTCCTGAACCGAGTGCACCGCCGATGGTGGCGATCGATGCCAGCAGCCAGGCGAGCGTGAGGTAGTCGGAGAAGCTGACCGCATGTCCGAGCGTGCTGGACAGCAGCGGAGGGGGTAACGCGATCGATGCGGTGAGCAGAAGCAACCCGAACAAGGCGACGTGGAGAACGAGGACACCGATGACCAGGGTGACGACGGTGGCGGTGTTGTACAGCACGGACCGCTCGCGCGCGTCCGGCGACGTGGGCCGCTCCCACAACTGGTGATCGAGGACCAGCCACAGAACCATGGCCGTGATCGACAGCAACGTTGCTGCGCTCATGCGCCACGGGCCCATCGTGTCGGCGAACTGCCAGATCGTGTTCGTCGCCAAGGCGAACGCACCGGTGGCGAATGCGCCGACAAGAACTTTCGACAGCCCGGTGACCAGTCGCCACGGCCGGTTCGCACGCACCATCCCCGACAGCAACCGCAGCCGTCGCAGACCCCGGGGAGCGAAATATCGCGTACCGCTGTCGATCTGCTGGGAGGGAAATCGCCGCTGCGCACCGGCCGGCGCGAGTGTCGGTTCACCGAGGACGAACGCGATCGCGAGTTCGGCGACGGCACGCACCCGGTCCTCGATGCGAATCCCGCCGACGGCGGCGATGGAGACGAGCGCGAACAGATGTGCGGCGCTGACGTCGGCGACCACCGGCACGGTGTCGTCGCGCCGCGGTAGATCAGTGAGGTAGACGACGACATCGTCGTTCTCCGAGGACGGTTCGACCGCGTCGATGGCGTCTGCGAAGTCGGCCTGCTCATCGGAGAGGTACGGCTCGCTGCGCACGGACACAGTCCATCGGCGCTCGTTGCGGTCTCGGTGTCGCAGGCGTTCCGGCAGCTTTTTTGCGAGCTTGTGAGCGAGAGCTGTTGGTTTGCCGGGGTCGGCGATCAGCAGGACCGAGACCGCCTCGGCAATTTCAGGTGGTCCTGCTCGTGGCCCTTGATCGTGTTCGTTCGCCGACATCGTGTGAGCGTACGCGCGTCTACCGGCTGAGGGTGCGGAACTGCAGCAGGCGGTACACAGAGCTCGCGGGACACTGCCGTGTCCATGAATTCGATTGTTGCTTAGTGGGATTGGAGACGGTATCGGCGCATCCGGTATCGACTGGATATCTACGCGCAGCGCGGTTTACAGGTCATCTTGATGCCACACCACCGCCACAGACCCGTCCGCGTCAGGTACGAGATGCGGGCGGCGTCGAGAATCGACAGGTACCGCGCATTCGTCGTGTGCATCAGCATGTCGAGGTCGCCCGGCAGAACCCGAAATGTCGCGTCGATCGAATCCAAGACGAGCGCCGGCTCGCGGGAGCGCGACACCGGGATCATCGCCCGCACCCATCGCAGCGCCATCAGCACCTCGATCTCCCGTCGTCTTCGCTCACCCAAACTTTCGATGTCGTGTTCATCGTGGAGGACATGGACAGACGGCGACAGGGTCAACAAGGCGCGTGAGAGGTGCGACCGGTCTGCACGGCGCGCAAGTGCACTGGCGAGTCAGGGCATGCCGCGTTGGGCTCTGCGAGCGGGTCGAACGCAGACACCTTCCAGGACTTTCTTTGCAGTGCGTAGGGACGGGATGGTGACGCGGCAAGACTTCGGTCCGTGAGAAACGATCAGTGATTGAGGAATTCGACCACACGGGGTGCGAACTGCTCGTGGAACTGAAAGATGCCGCCGTGTCCGGAGTCGGGGTAGATGACGAGTTCGCTGCCGGCGATGCGTCGGTGCATGTCTTCGGACAGGACGCTGGGCACCATACGGTCGTTGTCTCCGTTGGCAATCAATGTCGGCTGGGTGATCTTCGACAGATCCGACGGACGGGACCGACCGTACTTCTTGATGGCCGAGAGCTGTGTGCGGAACGCGGAGACGCTGATGTCTTTGTCGCGGTCGGTGGTTCGCTCCTTCAACCGTTCGACGAAATCCTTTCCCGCACGCTTACCGGTGGCATTGCGGTTGAAGAACAAGAACTCCTTCGGATCCGATCGGGTCAGCGTTGCACGCAGGATGTCCCAGTAAGTGACGTCGAGGGCGGAGATTTGATCTGCGTCATCACCGTCGGCGACACCACCGACCGCGCCTGACAGGGCCCGCCTGCGGCGATCGGCATCGCGCGCGATCGCAGCGATCACTCCTGTGATGTCGTGTCGGTCCGCAAAACGGCCGGAGGCGTCGTCTCCGATGGACGGATCAGGCGCGATTCCGTGACGTCGACTGCCGGCTTCGGGATTTCCTTCGAGTTTGTTCTGTACTGCTCGCGGGCCATGACCTGCATCACACTCGATTGCAACATTCATGTGCCGGATTTCGACATTCCGCTGACGCGAAACGGGCCGTAGCGTGCGAAGTCGACGTCGCGAACGTGATGTCGAACGCCGGCGGAGGTGGAAAGTGGTCATGGAACTGCGGGCGGTCGTCGCATTCGTCGGCGTGGCAGAGGAGCTGAACTTCGCCAGAGCTGCAGACCGCCTGACGATCACGCCGTCGCGGCTCAGCCAGCAGATCCGACATCTCGAGCGCGACCTGGGCGCTCGACTGTTCGACCGATCGACCCGTCACGTCGAGTTGACGCCTGCGGGGGCCGCGTTCTTGGTCGAGGCCCGTAGGTTGCTCGCTACCGCGGCCAGGGCTCGAAGCGTCGCGCACAATGCCCAAGTCGGGCTCAGCGGTCGCCTTGCCATCGGCTTCACCGGCTCCGCCACACATGACCTTCTACCGTCGGTTGCGCGTGCGTACCGCCGATTGCGGCCCCTGGTCGCTCTCGAATTGCACGGAGAACTGGGGTCGGCGGAGCAGGTTGCGGCGCTGCACGACGACATCATCGACGTCGGATTACTCCGACCACCGGTGACCGCGCCCGATATCGATACCTTCGTCGTGTGGCACGAAGAGTTCGTTGTTGTGCTGCCTGACGATCACCCGCTGTCAGGCCGTGAATCGGTCGGCCTCGTGGAGCTCAACGACAGCGATTTCGTTGCTTACCCCGGTGGAATGGCAGCAGGGATTGTTGCGCACGTGCACCAGGCATGTGCGCGCGCTGGATTCTCGCCGCGCATCGTGCACGAATCTCCGCACACCTACAGTCTGTTGTGTCTGGTCGCTGCCGGGTTCGGCGTCGCGGTCGTGCCGAAAAGCACTGCGGCCGTGCGGGTCAACGGAGTCGTATTCGTGCCCATCGCCGACGACGTTCCCACCATCGGTCTCGCAGCCGCGTGGCGTTCCGAGGGGCGTTCTCCGCTCGTCGACGAATTTCTCGCCGTGTTGCGCGATCACATTTCGACGAGCGCAGCAACTGCTCGTCCCGGCTGACATCGTTTCGCAACCGATTCTCGTACAACATATTTCACCTGCAATCATCCGCCGCCGCGGGTGCGAACAACCATGCCTTGGAGGATCCGCATGACGATCGTCGCTGTGCACGCTGTCCCCGTTCGCCTGCCGTATCGCACGCCGATGCGCATGGCGGCGGGTGATCTCACGTCTGCCGAGCACGTCATCGTGCAGATACACGACGACTCTGGCCATGTCGGAATTTCCGAGGCACCGGCCCGCCCCATGTTCTACGGCGAATCGCCCGTATCGATAGTGCATGCGATCGAGGAATGGTTCGGTCCATCGATCACCGGTGCCGATCCTGTTGCCGTTCGCCGGGTAATGGCGACGCTTCCGCGGCCCGCAGCCAACGCAACTGCCCGCGCGGCAATCGATCTCGCGTTGCATGATCTGGCGGCTCGAATCTTCGAGGTTCCGTTGCATCGCTTGCTCGGCGGTGACTCCACCCCGGTACGAGTCAGCCACGCTCTCGGCCTCGGAGATCCCTCCGCGCTCGCGGACGAGACAGCCATGATGCGCGAGAAATGCGGGATCGACTGCTTCAAGGTCAAGGCGGCGGGGTCGATCGACGCCGATGTTGCGGCCATCGTTGCGGTCCGCGAGGCCGCGGGTGACGGTGCGACGGTCTTCGTGGACGCGAACTGCGCCTACTACGCTCACGAAGGGTTGAAGGCAATCCGACGGATGTACGACGCAGCCGATATCGCATGGGCCGAAGAGCCGGTGCGCCTCGACGACCCCACCGGACGGGCCCGCGTGGCCGCAGAGTCGCCGGTACCTGTTCTCGCCGACGAGTCGGCGATGACAGCAGTCGATTGCGCGCGCACCCTCGCCGCTCGACACGCACACATGCTCTGCGTCAAGCCTGCTCGCTCCGGCGTGCTCGGGTCCTTGGACGTCGCAGGCCTCGGTACCGCGAGCGGCGTGAAATTGGTGCTCGGCAGTCAAGGTGACTCGGGTATCGGTGCCTACGCAGCTCTCGCGATAGCGGCCGCCCATCCCGCACTCTCCACGTTGCCGGCTGAACTCGCGTACGCCCTGCGGCTCGACGGTGACGTCATCGATTCGGCCGTCGAGGTTGTCGACGGTTGTATGACTCCGCCCTCGGCGTCCGGTATCGGGGTGCGCATCGACCACGACCTCCTCGGTCGATTCCGCATCGACGGCCGCTGACTTCGTTTCCATCCACGAACAGGAACACCAATGCTGCATATCATTTCGATCGTTGTGCTGGTCATCGCATTCGTTCTCACGATGACTCGCCCGCTGAATCTGGGCGCGCTGGCTTTCGCAGGCACATTCGTTGTCGGCGCGCTCATCGTCGGCCTGCCGACCGCCGACATCCTTTCCGGATTTCCGGTCAGCCTCGTCGTCACCCTGATAGGGGTGACGTACCTGTTCAATGTCGCCAGCGCGAACGGGACAGTGGAATACATGATCGCCGTCGCAGTGAGAGCCGTCCGAGGAAAGGTCGTGCTCATTCCGACGGTGATGTTCTTGGTCACCGCGTTCGTCTCCGGCATCGGAGCGGTAGTGGCCGTGCCGATCGTGGCACCGGTGGCCCTGGCGTTCGCGGCGAAGCATCGAATTTCCCAAACTTATATGGGGCTCATGGTGATTCACGGATGCATGGCCGGCTCACTCTCGCCGATCAGCGTATACGGTGTGCTCGTCGACGGCATTCTCGAGCAGAACGGTCTGCCGTCCGAACCGCTGTTGATCTTTGCTCTCGGATTCGTCGCGAACGCCATCGCCGCTGTCGGTGTCACGGCGGTTCTCGGGCGACGATCGATGTTGGAGAAGCCGTCATTCACCGAGACGGATGAGCCTGGAGTCGATGGATCCGGCACCCGGGCGCATGGAGACGTCATCACGGCCACTGCTGCGATCCGCGCAGATCCGGAAATCAGATGCACGCTCCTGGCGATCACCGTGATGGTCTCGGGCGCAATCGCTTTGAGCCTCGACGTCGGTCTTCTCGGAATTACCCTCGCCGTGGTCCTTGGACTGCGATGGCCGGAGCGTCAGGAGGTCGCCATCAAGGCGATCCCGTGGTCGGTAGTCCTGTTGGTGAGCGGTGTCCTCACCTACGTCGGCCTACTCGGCACCATCGGAACGGTCGATTCGATCGGCGAGTCGGTCGGGGCTCTCGACAATGTCGCATTGGCAACCCTGCTGCTGTGCTTCATCGGCGCGATCGTCTCGGCTTTCGCAACGTCGAGTGGCGTCATCGCAGCACTCGTACCGCTCTCGCTGCCGTTGCTCGCCGGCTCCAGCCTGGGGCCGATCGGTCTGATCGGGTCGATAGTCGTCGCGAGCACCATCGTCGACGTCAGCCCGTTCTCGGCCAACGGTGCTGTTGTAGTCGCCAATTCGACGTCCGAAGTGAGGAGTCGCGTGCTGCGCCGATTGCTCGTTCACGGGGGCATCGTGGTGGTTGTCGCACCGGTCGCGTTGTGGGGACTCGTCATCCTTCCCGGCTGGGCTTGATCGGGAATCGGCGCGCCGCTACCTCGACCCTTGCGCGATGGACCGAACCGTGTACCGCGAACAGCCTTCACACCCCGAAATGAGCATGCCATGACAGTTTCTCGACGCGAGTTCCTCATCTCTGCCAGTCTTCCCGTCGTTGCCCTGGCGCTGTTCGGGTGTTCAGCCCAGGACACCGCCGCCACATCGGCGAGTGATGCCGAGTCGGCGAAATCCAACCCCTCTCTGCTCCTGGTCGAGAAGGACGTACTCGTCGGGCAAGAGCCGACCGAAAAAGTGGCTGGACAGTCCATCTGGGCAATGCACGAGACGGCGACCTCACGAAGCTCCTTGGTGCGTATCGATTCGGCAACAACGAAATCCGTGCACGCTGCGACGCGAATGCACGTGGTTCTCGAGGGCGCAGTCGAGGTGACTCTGGCCGACGGGAGCTCCACGATCGGACACGGTGGCTTCATCCAGATCCCGACCGGAATCGAATACTCGCTGGCTCCGATCGGTGTCGACGCTCCAATCCTGGTCGGGTTCGAGGTTCCTCGAATCGACTTCTCGGCGGCACCGTCGATGGGACGGGATGGTGCAGACTCATCGCCGCGTGTGCGGGCATTGGCCGACATCGTGTTCGATGTCCCAGGTTGGGACGATCCGAGCGACCGAGGGTGGACACTGGCCAAGAGCGACGAACTTCGGGTCAACCTGGTGGAAATGCGCTCGGAGCTGAGAAGTCACTTGCATCCGGACGCGGACCACTCGCTCGTTCTGTTGTCCGGCAAAGCGCGCGTAGTGACGCCGAACGAGGAGCGGACACTGAGTGTCGGCAGCTACGTGTCGATTCCGGCAGGTCTGGCCCACAAGTACTTCGTGGACGGAAGCGAACCGGCGATGTTCGTCAGTTTCGACGCCCCCGCCTACGATTCCTCGAAAACCGTCTATCTCGATTAGAGAACATTGCGCCCGTGAAGAAAACTTCACGGGCACAGTGTTATCGAGAGCAGTATCAGCGAGGCAACGGATCGATGCCTGTGTGGCACTGGGAGTGGTGTGAAGACGGATGTGCCCCGTCGACTCGAGATGTGGAGTCGATGGGGCAGACGTCCGAGGGGATCCCTCGACGTGACGGATCAGGCGATGCTTCCGGCCCTCCGCCCGAACACAGATCCGGCGGCGAGTCCGGATCCACCGGGATAGTTGCCACTGAACAGTCCTCCGAGCATTTCGCCGCACACGAGCAGACCGGGAATCACCGTTCCGTCTTCGGTACGGACGCGGCCCTCCGTGTCGGCGGACAGTCCACCGAACGTGAACGTGATGCCACAGGTCACCGGGTAGGCATAGAAGGGGCCGGTCTCGATGGGGGACGCCCAATTGCTCTTGGGCGGTTGGACGTCGGCCTTCCTGCCGTCCTTGATGGTCGGATCGAGCGTGATCGAACGGTCGATCGATGCGTTGAACTCGGCGATCGTCTTCGCGAAAGTCTCGCGGTCCACGCCCATCCGGTCGGCCAGTTCCTCGATGGTGGGAGCCTCGAACACCGAGATGCCAGGCATGTCGTATTCCTCGGTGCGTAGCAGCGGCCGGAGTTCGGTGTCGAAGACCTGGTACGCAATCGAATCCGGTTGAGCGAGAATTTCGCGGCCGTACTTGGCGTAGGTGTAGTTGCGGAAATCAGCACCCTCGTCGAGAAAACGTGTTCCCCGATTGTTCACGACGATTCCCAGTGGATACGACTGCCGCGTCAGCCGGTTGGTCAGCTCGCGGTTGCTCTCGTTGTTCGCCGTCAGGGCGTCCCACGCAACACTGTGGCAGGTGTTCCAGTCCCCGCCCTTGCCTGCACCGATGGCGAGCGCCGCCTCCAGGGCGAGTCCGGTGTTGAACGGGGTGCCGCGAACCTTGGCATTGCCCCAGCCGGTGCCCAAGTACTTCTCACGCAGTTCCGGGCTGGACTCGAAACCGCCCGCTGCGAGCACGACCGTCTCGCCGCGCGCTTCACCCGTCTGCCCGTCGTCGGTGGAGAACCGCACGCCGACAACGACATCGGACTCGACTATCAACGACTCGACGCCGTACCCGTAACGAATGTCGACTCCTTCTTCGAGCGCGACCCTGGTGTGGTCGGCGATCAATCCTTCACCGCCGCCGGTGTTCCCCACGTGCAGCCCGCCCCAGAACAGGTAGCTGCCGTCGGGACGCTCGTATGCCTGCCGCTCGTACATCAACCGGTACTTGAGTCCGCGTTGTTTGAGCCACCGGAGCGTGTTCTGGCTCTCCTGCACCAACACTCGCGTCAACTCGGGGTCGTTTCTGCCGCCGGTGACCTTGACCAGATCTGCTGCATATTCCTCGGCCGAGTAGGGCGGCACCTCGGTGGCGGCGTGGCGCTCGTCGGCATCGACGATGTCCGCGATGTCGGCCAGGCCGGCGTGAGCGATGCGCGTGGCACCCGCGGTGTAATAGCTGTTGCCGCCCGCTTCGTGTTCGTTCGCTTTCTCCAGAAGCACGACGCTTCGGCCGCGTTCGCGTGCTGCGTGGGCTGCGGTGAATCCTGCGTTTCCGCCACCGACGACGATGACGTCGGCACGCAGGATCTGACCTGTGGACGTGCTGGTACTCAATGGAACTCCTGATATGTCGATGATGCGATCAGTACTCGATGAGAGCTCGTCCGATGACCTGCCCGGACGCGACGGCGGAGTACGCCGCCGCGGCATCCTCGAACGGGAAGCGCGCCGAAATGAGCTCGGAGGGGACGAGTGCCCCGTCTCGCACGGCCTCGAGGAGCGCGGGCATGTCCTCACCGGGCAGTGCCGCGTACGAGCCGACGAGGGTGATCTTGTTGCGTACGAACCGATTCAGATTCTCGATCTGTCCCGGTCCCGATGTGCCTGCAAGGCCCGATACGACGACCTTGCCGCCGATGCCGACGATATCGAGGGCTTGCGAGATCGTGCGGGGTGTGCCGATCGTGTCGAAGACGATGTCGATCGGCGCGTCACCCGCGGCGGCGGCGACTCGAGCGGCGAATTCGGGATCGTCTGCGCGGACTGTTGCGGTGGCACCGAACCGTTCTGCAGCCACGAGGGCGTCGTCGCGCATGTCGGTGGCGGTGATGGTTTGTGCTCCAGCATGTTTCGCCAGCGCGATCGTGCACAGCCCGACGCCGCCCGCGGCCAGTACGACGACGTTGGCACCCGTGTGCAGTCGCGCCGCCCGGTTGACCGCACCGTACGCGGTCAGTGCAGCGCAGCCGAGGACCGCGACATCGGTCAGCGGGATGCCGTCCGGCCAACCGGACGGCAGAGGGAACACCGCGCCCTCCGGCAACGCGACCAGCCCGACGAGTCCGCCGACCCCGGAGGCACGCAGGGGGTGTCCGTCGTGGTCGTAGTAGCGGTGCGTTCCGTCGTATCGCAACCCGCGGGCCTGCATCATCGATCGGAACGGCCCACAATTGTCCTCGGCGCCGGACAAGCACGCGCCGCACCGACCGCACGGCACGAGAAAAGTGCAGGCGACGCGGTCACCGGGGCGAACGTGCGTGACGTCCGATCCGACGGCAACGACCGTGCCGGCCAGTTCGTGACCGAAGATGTTCGGTGCCGGGACGGTGCCGTGGCCCTCGAGCTTGTGTACGTCGCTGTGACACGCTCCGCATGCGGCAACGTCTATCAGCACTTCTCGTGAGGTGGGTTCGGTGACGTAGACGTCCTCGAAGCTCAGTCCGTCGTCCACGCCGCGGAAGACGGCCGCCTTGCTCACTCGCATGCTGTCGAGGCTCGGCGAGCCCGGGACCGGTTGTGCAGTGGTGGTCATGTTCGTCCTTTCCGGTGGTCGATCACGCGTCGGCGAATGGGTCGGCGGGCTCGTCCGCCGAGAAATCGATCACGACACTCTTGATCTCGCAGTACTCCCGCAGAACCGCCAGACCGTTCTCGCGACCGAGGCCGCTCGATTTGTATCCGCCGTACGGCAGGGTCCAGTGCACGGGGCGAAAGGTGTTGACCGACACCAACCCCGCTTGCAGCTGAGCTGCGACGCGGTGCGCCCTCGAGATGTCCTTGGTCCACAACCCGGCCACGAGCCCGTAGCTGGTGTCGTTGGCCAACGAGATCACCTCGTCCTCGGTCTCGAACGGGATGACCGTCAACACCGGCCCGAACACTTCCTCGCTGGCCAGAGTGGAGCTGTTGTCCAGACCGTCGAAGATGGTGGGTTGCACGAAGTATCCCCGGTCGAAGCCGCTCGGCCGGCCTCCGCCGGTGACGACCCGTCCTCCCTCTCGGCGGCCCGCATCCAGGTAGTGCTCGGTCTTCGCCAGCTGCTCGGCCGATGTGTGCGGACCGATATGCGTGCTCGGATCCAGCGGCATGCCCACGCGAATACGCTCGGTGCGCCGGACCAGGGCGTCGAGGAAGTCCGCATAGATGTCGCGGTGCAGGAACAGTCTCGAGCCCAGCGAACACGATTGACCGGTGGACCGAAATGCGCTGTGCGTGGCCACCGACACCGCTCGGTCGATATCGGAATCGGGAAACACGATGTGCGGCGATTTTCCACCGCACTCGAAGGAGACGCGTTTGAGTCCGTTCGAGGCCGCGCGCATGATGGCCTGCGCGGTGGGGTAGCTGCCGGTGAACGACACCTTGTCCACGCCCGGATGGGCGACGAGGTGGGCACCCGCATCGTGCCCGTAACCCGGGACGATGTTGAGGACGCCGTCGGGAAAGCCTGCCTCGGAGAACAGCTGTGCGAACTCCAGTGCCGACACCGATGTCAGTTCGGATGGCTTGAGCACCACGGTGTTACCCATCGCGAGCGCAGGCCCGAGCTTCCACGAGTACAGACTGATCGGGGAATTCCACGGCGTGATTGCGGCGACGACACCGACGGGCTCGACGCGCGTGTACGCATGGGCGTCGTGCTTGTACGGCACCACCGTGCCCTCGACCTTGTCCGCTGCACCGGCGTAGTAGCGGAGCCACTCGACCGACCGCTTGACTTCACCGACCGTGTCGCGCAGTGGTTTTCCGTTGTCCATGGTCTCGATTCGCCCGAGGCGCTCGGCGTCCCGTTCGAGCAGATCGGCCAGGATGTAGATCAGGCGTCCCCGTTGGGTTGCGGTGAGCCTGGACCACGGGCCGTGCAGCGCGGCTCGGGCGGCATCGACCGCGCGGTCGACATCGGGCTCCGTCGCTCGCGGTACCCGTGCCCAGACGTCCTCGGTGGCAGGATCGACCGAATCGATGCTCAGGCCTGCGCTGGGGGCTGTCCATTGCCCTCCGACGAACAGGTGTGGGTAATCGGCAATCGTTGTGGTCGAGGTCATTTCACGTCCTCCGCGACTTTGTTCGTGGCCGCATCCGGGGAGAGGTCGACGTTCTTCGTCTCCGGGCCCCACAGAGCTCCGACCAGAAGCAGCAGTCCACCGATCACGTACAGCACGACTGTCGTGTGGTCGGGATCCATGAACGTTGCGAGACCACGCTCGTAGAAAGCGTAGAAGGCAGGAATGATGATGGCGAAGCTGTAGCCGATGCCGTATCCGGTCGCTCGCAGTTCGGTGCGGAATCGCTCCGAGATGTACGCGGCCGTGCATCCGAAGCAGCAGATCGAGGTCAGAACGAGCCCGGTGGTCAGGGCTGCGAGTCCGATGAACGAGGTTGCGACACCCGAGACGATGGCGAGATAGAACATCGGCGCGACGACGGCTCCGACGCCACCGCACCACGCGAGGAAGATTCGGCGTCCGATGCGCTGGCTCAAGGCACCTGCCAAGGGGTACGCGGCGATGAGGAACAGCTGGGCGACGACGATGATCGCGGTACCGCGTTGCGGTGATATGCCGTCGAGGCTGCGCAGGGTGATCGGGAACGACGCGGACGTGGCGTTGGACAGAATCCAGACTCCGGACATCAGCACGAGGACCTGACGCAGGCTTTTCGCCGACGATCCGCGCAACAGTTGCTTGGCGGGGTTTTCCTTCTTCACTGCCGGGGTCCGAGCATCCGCGGTGAGGAATGCCGGGGATTCCTGGACCGTACGTCCGTAGTAGACAGCGAACGCGAATGTCACGACCGCACCGATGACAACGGGGATACGCCATGCCCACACCTCGTAGACGGACGTGCCGTCACCGTTGCCTGCGCCACCGGTCGCGGTCAGCAACACGTAGGTGAACAGGGAGACGATGCAGAACGCGATCGGGAATCCCATCGTGATCAACCCGCCGTACAGGCCACGCTTGGCGATCGGGCTGCTCTCCATCGCCAGTGGTACGGCCCCGGTGTACTGACCTCCGAGGAAGATGCCGGTGACGAATCTCAGCACGATCAGCGTGCCTATCGAGGCGAGTCCTATCGTCGCGTATCCGGGAACGAACGCGAGCAGCAAGGTACCCACGGCGCTGCCGTACATCGCGATCAGAGTCGCTTTGCGTCGGCCGGCGGTATCGGCGATGTTGCCGAAGATGAAGGCACCCAGCGGCCGTCCGAGAAGCGTGGCGGCGAACACCAGGCCGTTGATCAATGCGATCGTGCCCGCGGACACATCCTGGGCCATGAAGAAGTGGAGTGCTGGTGCCAGCGCGATGACGGGCAGATAGATATCGTAGCAGTCGATCGCGAAGCCGATTGCGGCACCACGCGTCGCGCGCCGGCCGCGGACTTCCGCCGAGTCGGCCCGGTCGTCAATTGCAGGGTTCATGGTCAAGCCTTCCGAGGTGAATGTGGTGCTCGATCGGGGCTACGAAGCCACCCGTCGAGCAGAGAGGCGAAGTTGTGGATTTCTTCCATCGGGTAATGGCCGATGCCGTCGAGAAGTGTGAAGGTGCCGCCGGGGATGTTCTCGGCGGTCCACCGTGCCGATTCGGGGTCCATCCAGAAGTCGTCGGCACCGACGACGACGCGACAGGGACAGGTGATGTCGGTGAGTCGACTGCGGAGATCGTGTCGAGCCCAACCGATGAGGTCACTGTTGGACACGAGCGGATCCTCGCGCCGATGCATGCGTGCGATGATCTCCGTGCGGTCCGCGGGCACGGCCACCCCACATGCGGCGATCGTTCCGTAGTAGGTGCGGTCGGATCGACTGGGAGACACGGAATCTTCGAGGGCGCGGGTCAGTCCGGCGGCATTCTGACCGTCGTTCTTCGCGTCGGCGGCCATCGCGACGACGCCCGACAGCCGTGACGGGATACGGCTTGCGATGTCGAGGGTGATCTTTCCGCCGATCGAACAGCCGACCACGAAGGGCATGTCGAGGGACAGGCGATCGATGATCTCGATGCACCACTGCGAGTAGGTCTCGAGCTCGGTAACGGGCCCCGTGTCGAGCATTTCCGATCGTCCGTGACCGGGAAGGTCGACCACCACGGCCTTGTACCCCAGCTCCGCGAGTTCACCGACGACCGTGCGCCATTGGACACCACTCTGTCCTGCGGAATGGATGCACAGAACCGGATGACCGTCACCGTAGGTTTCGACGAAGGCGAGTCGGCCGTGCAGTGTCAGATACCGTGCGGTGCCGACGATCGACGCGGAGTCGGTCGGGGTGCCGGGCTCGGACGTGGACAGGGTCGTCATGGGCGGAGTCCTTTCGAGGTCATCTCACGGGCCGCCTCGACGATGAGTTGCACTGTCTTCGTCATCTGAAGGTAGGCGAAACCGTTTCCACTGGTGGAGAATTCGCCACGATGGGTCCGGACGACGAAGTCGTTGCGTGCACCGGTCAGCAGATTGCTCCACGCGTACTCGGAACCGTGCAACGTGAAGGTCGGCCCGGTGGGCGTTCTCCGCGTCACTTCCAGAATTCGTCCGCGATAGATCCGCAGCTGGAGCTCGGTGTTCTCGTTCGCCAGTCCGATGGATCCATCGAACAGCGCTGTGCTGGCGGCGAATCGGTCGTCCGATGCCAGGCCCTCGGCCAGTTCGCGTCCCCAGTCGATGCCGATGGGGTGCGAGACGAGTTCGGAGCTCGCAGGTTCGGTGCCGCGCGCCCGCACCAGTGCGGCGCTCGTACCCCACTGCAGGACTCGATTGTTCTCGTCCAGTAGCTCGATGTGACGGTTGATCACGCCGCGGTCGCCGGCACTGGTTCGCCGGACCGAGGTGACGGTCGTGCAGTAGTGCATCTTCACATCGGGCACGACGGCGAGGGAGTATCGCCATTTCGTGTCGAGGAGTCCGATGATCGTGTCGGCGAACATGCCGCTGTCGTGGAGGGTCCCAAAGTACCTGGCCAGGCCGTACGGGCCCTGGGCGACGAGGGTGCCGTATTCGGTAGATGCCGCGTACTCGGGGTCGTGGTGCATGGGATGCATGTCGCCGGAGACCTCACCGAAGGCGCGGAGGTCGTCCACGCCTGCGGTCCAGGCGTCGCTGCGGAAGCTCATGCCGAGGTGGAAGTCCTCCAGATGCATCGATCCGGTACCGGGAGGTCGACCGGATGTCGAGGTAGTCACGTCATTGTTTCCGTTTCGTCGATGGCCCGGGAGTGAACGGGGCCCGTCGGGAAGGTCGAACCGAACATCCAGTCGTCCATCTCGTGCCGAGACACTGTGGTGAACGTTCGTTCGTTGAGAACGTTAGCTGGGTCACGTCGTTTCCGTCAAGACGCAAAACTTGCAAAGGAGAATCGCCAGTTGAAGCCAGAATCCCGCCCATGCTTGACATGGGTATCGCTGCACGGCATCATTTCGACATGAACGAACGTTCTTCACATCCCAAGCGTCAGAAGCAAGCGCTGGCCTCACGAGAGATCGTGTTCGCCAGCGCGTTGCAAGCGTTCGCCGAACTCGGCTTCCACGGTGCGTCCATGCGGGACATCGCCACGAGATCGGGGATGAGCTTGTCCAATCTCTACAACCACTCCGCGTCGAAGTCGCATCTGCTGGTCGAGCTGCTCAAGACAGCGAACTACAACCATCTGACCGAAACGGAGTGGGCGGTCTCCGCAGCAGGTGACTCGCCGACGGACAAGTTGGAGATGGCAACCCGCGCATACGTCAACTACATCGTCGACCATCCGTTGGAAGCTCTTGTGGCACACACGGAACTGCGATATCTCGACGAGGACGATCGCAAGCGACTCGTCATCGCTCGTGACCGGCTCCAGTCGATATTCGAGAACATCGTCCATGAGGGAATTCGACTCGGGGAGTTCAAAACCCCGTATCCCGACGACGTGTCGCGGAACCTGCTCACGATGTGCGCAGGAATCGCGGAGTGGTACCGCCCGGACGGGCCGATGTCACGCGACCAGATATCCGAACAATTCGCCCGGTACGCAGCCCGACTGGTCGAACAGGACTGAAGAAGCGCGCAGGCTACTGCGCACACATTGAGGAGTGTCACGATGACCGACTTCACCGTCTACGACCTGTTGGTCCGATCCGCAGAACAGTGGCCGGATTCGCCTGCTGTGATCGATGATTCGGAACTCGGCGGAGGGCTGGTGATCACGTACTCGGGCCTGCTCGATGCCGCAGACACCATGGCAGGCGGACTTGCCGGCCTGGGAATCGGTCGCGGTGATGCCGTTGCGCTGTTTCTCCCGAACTGTCACCACTGGCCGACCATCTTCTTCGCGGCAGCCAAGCTCGGCGCATTGATCGTGCCGTTGAACACCCGCTACCGCGCGAACGAGATCTATCATTTGCTTCGCACCAGCAAGTCCCGTGTTCTGATCACGGCTCCGACTTTCGAGGGAATCGACTTCGGGACCCGGCTCGACGAAGTGTGGACTCTCCACTCGGCAAGCCCCGGCGAGCTCGCACTCCAATGGTTCGTCACGATCGGCGGAGGCGTCGTCGGTCCGTTGCCGAGTAACGTCCGATCTGTCGGGATCGAATCCTTGCCGGCCCCTAAGGATTCGGTGGAATCCGCGGCTCGTTCCTCCGATCCGTTGATCGTGTTCGGCACGTCCGGCACCACCTCCGCACCGAAACTCGCGGTACACACCCACTCGACTGTCGCATTGCACGCACCAGCGGTCGCCGAGCGCGAGAAGCTGAGCCCCGATACGGTCCAGCTCAACGTGCTGGCTCTCAACGGGACGTTCGGATTCGTTCCGTTCATGGCAGGCATCGCCGCCGGGAGCACTGCCGTACTGCTTCCCGCGTTCGACCAGAAGCGAATAGTCAGCGCGATCGCCGAACACGGCGTTTCCTATCTCGTCAGTGCAGAAGGGCCGCTGCGAGATCTGCTGGCAGAACAGACCTTCCGTGCCCTCGAACCGAGAACTCTCACCTGCATCGTCACTGCCGGAACGGCGATTTCGGATATCGTCGAAGCGTCCGCGACGCTCGGGATCACCGCGTCCAACGTCTACGGCTCCTCCGAACTGTTTGCCTTCGCGGGAAAGTGTTCGCCCGCTGACGACGAGACATCCCGTACGAGACCCGGTGGCACACTGGTGGACAGGTCCATGCAGGTTCGCACGGTATCTGTGGAGGATCCGTCGGTGGTGCTCGGAGCGGGAGAATGGGGCGAACTGCAGTTCACCGGCGACACACTGTTCGTGGAGTACCTGGCCAACCCGGACGCAACCGCGAAAGCCTGGACATCCGACGGCTGGTTCAGAACCGGCGACCTCGGATCGGTTCGTCCCGACGGAAAGTCATTCGAATACCGTTCGCGCTTGGGTGATTCCATGCGGCTCAAGGGCTACCTGGTCAATCCGGCCGACATCGAATCGACCCTCACGCGGTATCCCGCCACCGCCATAGCTCAGGTCGTCGGTGTCCGCGATCATCGGTCGGGTGACGATCTCGCCGTCGCGTTCGTCCGGCTCCACGAAGGTATGGAGGCAACCGAGAGTGAGCTGCTGGCGCATTGCAAGGCCAACCTCGCAAGTTTCAAGATACCGAACAAGATTCGCATCATCGACAACTTCCCGACGACTGCAAGCGCCAATGGCGACAAGATTCGTAAGGACAAGCTACGCGCGCAAGCTGCGTGGCTTCTGGATATTCCTGCACCCGTCAACTGACTAGGACCCACATCTCATGAGCACGACTCCTCATCCGATCCGTTCCGACATTGCCTGGGCAACACCGGACAAGGTGGTAGTTCACGGCTACGATCTCCCGAACGACATTCTGGGGACCGTCAATCTCGGCGACATCGCGTATCTCTCCCTGTTCAAAACTCTCCCCGATGCACGAGAATCGATTGTGTTCAACGCGTTGGTCGTCGCACTGGTGGAGCACGGTCTCACGCCGAGCGCTCTCGTCTCGCGGTTGACCGCCCTCGGTGCGCCGGAGTCGTTACAAGGAGCGGTCGCTGCCGGGCTACTCGGGCTGGGCGATACGTTCGTCGGCACGATCGAAGGTTCGGCAAAGATTTGTCAATCCCTGCCGGACGACGGCTGGCAGCACGACGAGAATCTTCTGCAACGGCACGCACAGACCATCGTGGACGATGCGAGAGAAAACCGGATCAGCATCCCCGGTCTCGGCCACCCCGTTCACAAGCCCAACGATCCGCGTGCAGAGCGCCTGTTCGAGATCGCCCGCGAACAGGGATTCGACAATGCGAACGAGCGACTCTACCGAGCCATTCGGGCGCGGGCCGAGGACGCCACAGGAAAGGTGTTGCCCATCAACGCAACCGGAGCGATCGGCTCGATCTCGAGCACGCTCGGCGTCCCGTGGAACATCGCACGCGGTCTCGGTGTCATGGCGCGTGCCATCGGATTGGTGGGGCACATCCTCGAGGATCGAGAACAACCCCTCGCCAAACCCGTGTGGAACTGGGCCGAAGCGAGGTCGACCGATCACCGACAGTGAGCACCCGCAACGAGGAGTCGTCCCGCCACTCACGGACCCGGCATGGACGGTGGACGATGTCGGCTTCGTCGGACTGATCGGCCCGTTCTACTCCAGGGTGACCGCGGACGGCGCGGAGATTGCCGTGCACTGCCAGGACAAGCACCGCAACCGCATCGGAGTGGTACACGGAGGACTGCTGATGACATTCGCCGACAGAGCTCTCGTGGTCGGTGCCCAGAGCTTGGGCGGCGTGGTCGTCGGTGTCACAGTCCAATTGGACATGCAGTTCATCGCGACCGCCAGGGTCGGAGACGTCGTCGTTGCCCGACCAGCACTGGCACCGGGCACCAGATCACTGCAATTCTTGCGTACCGATCTCACCGTCGGCTCGACTGTCGTTGCCCGCGCCTCGGGCATCTTCACACTGGCACGTCAGCAGCCTTGACCACGAGCGAAATATTTTGCTCGTTATATCGATCTACCAAGCGCACGGCGCTGCAGAAGTGAGTCGGCTCCCGGCCTTGCTCGAAACGATTGCAATGACATTTCGGAATCACGCTTCGCTCAATGAAAATGTCGTTATGCGAACGCGTCTCACTCGCGAGGCCGATCACAATTCTCGCTACATCGTCGATCCGCTCCACGTCATGGACTACTGCCTCATCGACGATGGAGGAACCGTAGCCGTCCGGGGCTGATCACGACTGTCCGGTACCGGAGTGCGGGCGGTAGCTCGGTGTCGCGAGAGTGTCGCATGTCGGTACGTTCGGACATGGACTTTTCTGGACGTCTGTGCACGAAAAAGCTTGGAAATAAACAGATATCGCGTTCAGTTCAGTTCGGGTGAATCCATTTCCAGGGACTTGGAATCCGTCAAGTGTCAGTTCGAGTCCGACTGGGGGCACCAGGCTCCATATGGATCCAGATTTCTGGACCAGGACAGTGCTTTCGGGTGGTTGCGTGGACTTCGGTGGCTTCCCACGGATCTGAGTGGACAACCGAGACAGCGGATTTCAGATCCGCGTATTCTTGACACTTTCCATCGTAAAAACTTAGTATTCGTAAAGCTCGGGCCTAGTTTCCTGGCGGACCGTTTTCTTCGCGTGTGGCTCGGTGTCACGAGGCTGTCACAACTGGACCTGGCTGACCTGTTCAACCTGCTCGACACCCGCGGCCTCTCATCTCCACTCATCGAAGAATTTGCAACTGTTCCCGCCACGGTAAGCACGAACCCAGCGAGAATGATCCATGACGCGCAGCCGAGGCGTGCGGTATTCCACGCCGATGCGATTGCGGCAGTTCGCGATTGATTGCCGGGACGGCTGAGCCATCGAGCGGATCGGAGCCCGCTCGATGGCTCAGCAGGGTCAGATGGTGCAGCGTGCACCTTCATCCGGTAGTTCGAGATCTATCAGGTAGTCGGCGATCGCTCCGTCGACACAGGCGTTGGCGGAGATGATCGTCCCGTGTTGGTTGCCGTCGACCGTGAGCAACCGCGCACCGAGGGTGTCGGCCAGGCTGATGCCGCCCTCATGAGGCGTCACGGGGTCCCCGGTGGCCGAGATCACGAGCACTTCGGGAAGCCCATCGATGTCGGTGGCATAGGGGTATCCGAGTGTTGGCTCGACCGGCCAGAACTCGCACCCGTCCTGCGCAGGGGGAGTGGATCCGGGGTCGAGGAACGGCACTGCCTCGTTGAGATCGTGGCCGAGCTGGGTCATCTCTTCTTCGGTGAACCGTTGCTCGTCGAGGCAGTTTATGGCGAAGAGCGCCTCGAACGAATTGGTGTACTCCCCACTGTCGGACCGGCCGTAGTACCCGTCGCGAATCGCGAGGAGAGCGTCGGGTCGTCCGGCTTCGAGCTCCGTCAGCCCCGCGATGATGGCGGGCCAGCTGGCTTCGGAGTACAGGCCGGAGACAATGCCTTCACCAGCGGAGAGGAAGCCGACCTCTCGTCCGTCGGCGGCCACCAGCGGCTCCTCCTCGAGAGGTTGGAGGAGCTCTTGCGCTGCGGCGGTCGCCTGCGCCGGGTCGGTTCCGAGCGGGCACGCGGCCTGCGTCATGCAGAAGTCGGCGAATCGCTGGAACGAAGCCTGAACTCCTTCACTGAGCTGGATCCTGCGATCCGCGGTGTCCATGAGCGGATCCACCGCGCCGTCGAGAACGAGCGCACGAACGTTCTCGGGGAACATCTCGGCGTACACCGAACCGAGTCGAGTGCCGTAGCTGACTCCTGCATAGGTGAGCTTGTCATCGCCGAGCGCGGAGCGGAGTACATCCATGTCGCGAGCGACATCCCGTGTCCCGAGGTGGGCGAGTACCTCTTCGTTTCCGGAGCCGTCGGCGCATTTGTCGACAATGGCGCGCGCGGATTCTTCGGTCCACGTGCCGAGAGCCGACAGGGGTGCGTCGGCATCGCGCTCCTCATCGGAGTAGCAGTCGATTGCCGGATTGCTCAGACCGACTCCACGCGGATCGAAGCCGACGATATCGAAGCGTTCGGGGATGGGGCCTCCCGTCCACAGGGCATTCACCAGCGGGGCGAGCGTCGTCCCCGCCGCTCCGGGACCGCCTGGGTTCAGCAGGACAGAGCCGATCGGGTTGTCGCCGGTGGCGGAGATGCGGGACACGGCTATCTCGACGGTTTCACCGTCGAGATCCTCGTAATCCATCGGGACAGTGAGCATCGCGCACTCTGCATTCTCTGCCGCCTCGACCACTTGGGGAACGGGCGGCTGGGAGTCCACGACGCTGGCATCGCACGCCCCGAACGCGAGCTCCTGCTCCATGAACCGTTCGAGGCCAACCCCGTTCGCGCTGTCGTCATCACTCGGTGGTGCACCGGAGCATCCGGCGAGCAGCAGCACTGAGGCAGCGGCCGCCGCCGCCATCACCGGCTTCGGCCATCGTCGTTGCTCGTCCTTCCGTCGGATAGCGGTCGGAATCGTCTGAGGCATGGTGGTTTTCCCTTCGTGGGGTTCAGCTGGCGAGTTCGTCTATCCAGCTCGATCGCATTCGTAGAGCTCGTTCAGTGCTCCCGATGACGGCGGCGAATCCGATGAGCAGGTTGACGTGGAGCGGCAGTCGGATGGGTGAGGTGAATGTTCCGATCGAGTCGGCGATGGGGGGGATGAGAGAGAGGGATGCGATGATCTGCGGCACCTCCACGCAGAGGCCGCCGATGACGAGCAGGATCGAGATGAGACCGATGACGCGACTGGGACCGGGGTGCCGGTGGTGCAGCCGAGCTCGGCGTCCCTCTGCGGAAGCGGGATCGGGAGACAGCTGCTGTTCGGTGCCGTCCTCACGCACGTAATGGCAGCGCTTGAGCCCGAATCCGGTAGCCGCGACCTCGATGTGCCCACCGGGGACGGGGAAGCGGGTCGGCATTTTTGCGTACGACTGCTGTGCGCCGTCGACGTAGAGGCGGGCGCGCACCTCACCGTCCTTCGCGTCGCCCATGTGCCGCACATCGACTGCGTAGACCGACGTCGTGCCGTCGGGTGCGGTGAGCGTGATCGACCGCAGCGATCTGCCGAACATCTGCCACCAGCGGTAGCGGCGGAGCGGCTCACCGGCTCCGGCGCGAATGCGGCGGTAGCACCACTGTTTGATTCCCATCTGCGCGATCCTCGATCTCAATTAGTACAGCGTGATAGTAGACTTGAAGGTATCACGCTGTATTAGGGTTGGGGGGTGTCGGACAATGTGGAGACTCGCGAAAGCGAACCCAGCACCAGAGATCGGATTCTGATCGCAGCCGCGACAATGGTGTCCGAGGATCCGGGAACCCGGCTCAGCGTCCGAGCGGTCGCCGCACGAGCAGGTGTCAGCACCGGATCACTGCGTCATTTCTTCCCCACACAGCGAGCGTTGATGGACGAAGTCGCCGCGGGAATCACCGGGCTAGTGGCGAACAAAAATGACATCGAAGACACCACTGTGCCTGCCGAGGGGCGACTGTTGGCGTGTATGCAGCAGGTGTTGTCGGCCACCGGCACCGGTGAGCAAGCCCGAGATACATGGCGGCGGACGTTCGGCACCTACCTCAGCTCGGAGCTCAACGCTGATGCCATCGACACGTACAACGCTCTCAGTGCGGCCGGACTCCGGCACATCGAACACTGGCTGGACGTTCTCGAAGAAGAAGGTGCCCTGCCGCCGGGCGACAACGCCCAGCGAGCCGCCTATCTCAACGTGGTACTCGACGGCCTGTCCGTAGCACGAGCCCTCCCGGCCGACGCTGCTCGAATCCGCTCGGAAACGGACGTTCTGCAACACACCATTTCGCTGCTTTTCCACACCGCTGCACCAATGCCGGCGGGCGGCTCGGACTGACGTCGACAATGAGCTCGAGTTCGATTGCCCGGTGTCACATCCTGTCGAATCGCATCGACATCCACGTCGTCCAGCCGTCGCCGTCGAATTGTTCCCATCGAGTTGTCATGTGGCGGGTCCCGGCTCGGAAGTGGAACCAGCTGCGAATACCGTTGCCCTCCAGGAGGAGAAGGTCGTTGTCGTGCAACGACAGTCGCATGAGCCCGGGCTCGTAGGCGTCGTCGAATGCGTACATGCGCCAGCCCCCGTCGGGGTGTGCACCGCCGATCAGTTCGTGGGCAAGGGTGCGGTGGCCACCGATCGTGACGTCGACGTCGTGTGTAATCCACTGTCCGCCCGGCAGCGCGGTGTAGGAATCCGTTCCCTCGATCTCACTTTCGACATTCCCGTGTCTGTCCACGACGGTGCCCGATGTTCGCCACCGGCCCAGAACGGGATCCAAGGTGGCCAGTGAAACGCTCATTTTCCGGTGCGGATCGCGGTGTCCAGTGATGCCAGCGAGTCGTCGAGGAAGCTCATCGGAACTGCCGGCATCCCGCCGATCTCCTCTCGCACTGCTGCGGATGTGTCGCTCCAATCGTAGGTAAGGGTCACCCGAGTTCCGTTGTCGTGAGATTCCACGTCGTATCGCCACCACCATCCGCCTGCGTGGAGTTCCCCTTCGCTGCTCTGCGAACATGGCAGCCACGCGATGATGCGGTCGCGTTCGAACGCTGTGACGAGGTTGTGCATCACGTAGTGTCCACCGGCCGCCTCGAGGAACATGTTGACCGCGAACGTGTGGCCCGGGCCGCTGATCGGGGACGTGTCGACAGCGTCGCGGACCCAGTCGGTCGGTTCGGTGTGTTGGTGATTGTCGGGGTTGGCCAGGAACGAGAAGATGTCCGACGCCGCCGCGTCGATGGTGCGGGTACTGATGAATCGCTCGATCGGGGGCTTTGTGTCGGTCAGTGATTGGGACAGGATCACGTTGTTGCCGGCAGGGTCGGTGAGTACCGCGAGCTTGAACTGCCCCGAGGGCACTGTGATTGCCTCGGCGTCGATGCCGCGAGAGCCGATGTCGGACAGCGTGTCGTCGAGGTCCCGGACTCCGAGGACGACATCGTGCCCGCCTGACCGTGTGGGGTCGTGGTAGATCTGTACTCCGCGCCCGTCGCCGAGGTCCCATTCGGCGTCGGGGTCCATCGGCCGTCGGTCGAAGGTGCGGCCGAACAGCTTGGTGTACCAGTCGATCGCGGTGTCGTGATCGTCGACGAATAACACTGGCAGAGTATGAATTATCTGCATACCGAATCCTTCGCATCGGTGGATGGAGAACCTTGCTACGGGTTCTGACCGAACGAAGTCCGAAAACTCATCGCGCAGGTCGAACGAGAAGTGGATGGACGCGGTGGTATTTTCCGATGATGCGCACTTTGGTTGTCACGCAGAACATCACGGTCGACGGCGTGATCGAGGCGACCGACGACTGGTTCAACCGAGCAGGGCTCGACCCCGAACTCGACGCGGCGCTGGCCGCGCAACGCGATGCGTCGGACGGCTTCTTGGTGGGGCGGGTGACATTCGAGGGCATGCGTGACTTCTGGGGGCCGAAAACCGATGACACGACGGGAGTGACTCAGCATTTGAATCGCGTCGCGAAGTACGTCGTGTCCTCGACCATGAAGGACCCTGGGTGGGCGAATTCGACTGTGCTGTCGGGAGATCTGATCGAGGAGGTCACGCGGGTCAAGGCGTTGGACGGCGGCGACATCGTCTGCACGGGGAGCATCGGATTGTGTCGGGATCTGATCGCGGCCGACCTCGTCGACGAGTACAGGTTCTTCCAGTATCCGTACGCGCGCGGACACGGCGAACGACTCTTCGACGGCACCCCGTCGCAGAAACTGCGCCTGCTGGAGTGCCGAGCGTTTCGGTCCGGATCGTCCTTGATGCGTTACGCGGTCGACCGGTGACGGGTGGTCGAACGCGACTCCGTCGACGAGCCTGTTGCTCGGGCTAGGTGTGCGGGACAGGGCGGTACACCAACTCCTGAATGCCACCGTCGAAGGTTCGACTGTCGATCATGTCCAAGTCGAAGTCCGGGCCGTCGCGATAGATCGGATGGGTTCCGTTGGTGCCGGTGATGACGGGGAAGATCGTCAGCTGCAGACGATCGACCAGGCCTGCTGCCATCAGTGCTCGATTCAGCGAAATGCTGCCGCGCGATCGCAGCGGCAACGTCGACTCGGTCTTCAACCGAGAGACGACGTCGGTCGCGGACCCGGTAGCGATGACGGTGGACGTGCGGTCGGTCTGCAGAGTGGACGATATGACGGACGTCGGCATCGCCATCATGCGATCTACCCAGACATCTCCGGCCTTGTCGATCTCTGGATCCGACCCGAGTGACCGGCGAAAATCGAGAAACAGCCGGTAGGTGTTGGCTCCCAACACCATTCGCTGGGGCTCGGCGAATTGCGTGCGGCGATGAGTGAGCCAAGCGTCGCTCTCCTTACCCCAGTAGCCACCCCACGTGCCTGGTCGTGGAGAAGCGAATCCGTCGAGCGTCGAGAAAATATCTGCCGTGTAACCGACCATCACGCACCTCTTCGTCGTAGCGAACCTTCTTTCGATGTACCGACCACATCGGCAGGAGAATGTCATCGCACAGAAAGATTCCACCGACGACACAACGCTGGTGGCATCCGAACCTGCGCACACTCGTCGTGTCCGTCCTGACGTCTATCGATGGCAAATGCCAAGGCGTCGATCAAGATTTGTCCAGCATGCCGTTCGAGGACGCGTTCAACGACCACAATCTCGAGCTGTTGCGCCGGGCCGGCACCCTCGTCTACGGCAGTCGGTGGTTCAGCGAGAACTGGCACAGCTGGAGCGCTGTGGCCGCAGACGACACGGCGAACGATCGCGACCACGAGATCGCCCGAATCGTCACCTCGACCGATTCGTTCGTCATCGGTGACTCCCTCGTGGTCACACCCGATGCTCCATGGCGTCGCATTCCGGAGTCTGCATCTAACATCTGACATAGGTGTCAGAATTTGAAAGGGCATGCTAAATTAGCGTCATGGACCACACGTTCCTCCAATCGGCACGACGGGCTCAACTCGTCGATGCTGCGATCGATGTTCTGGCCGACCTGGGTGCCGAACAGGCATCCCTGGTCCGGATAGCCGAATGCGCGGGTGTCAGCCGAGGGGTGGTGAACTACCACTTTCCCGGGGGACGTCGCGAGTTGTTCGAGGCAGCTGTGGACGCCGTTTACGACCTCGGCCGCCGGGAAGTGCAGCCGGACACGCTGTCGGCGCAGTCGCCCCGCGACAGCGTGGCGTCGTTCGTTCGGGGGAGCATTGCGTTTTACGCCCACTACCCGCGTCACCTCCGGGCCCTCACCGCGATCTACACCAGCCGCACCGGGGACAGCCTGCGGCGGGAGGAGCGTCCTGAGCATGCAGCCGAAATGATGGCGACCGCCGGCCTGCTCCGGGACGGTCAGGTCGCCGGCCAGATGCGCGAGTTCGACGTGACACTCATGGCGCTGACCATCCGCGCCATCCTGGACACCGCGGTCGGGTTGACCGCAGCGGGAGCCGACCCGGTTGTGCTTGCCGACGAGCTGGTCAGCACCATCGACGCAGCCACGCGGGTGATGTCATGAGGCGTGTACTGGCGATCGTCGCGGCGACGGTTCTGGTCGCCACTGGCTGTTCGTCGGTGGACAATGACGCGGCGACCGGATCGGATCTGGTGGTGGACACCACGACGGGAACTCTGCAGGGGGTCGCCGTGGGCGAGACACACCAGTTCCTCGGCGTTCGGTACGCGCAGCCGCCGACCGGTGACCGCCGGTGGACCCGTCCCGAACCGGTTCCCGATACCGATGACGTCCTCGATGCCACCCGCGCGGGGTCACCGTGTCCACAAACGGGAGAGACTGCGCAGGCCGTCTCGTCGACAGACGAGGATTGCCTGTTCCTGAACGTCACCGTGCCCGCCCGAGCGAGCGAGACAGCGCGCCCGGTGATGGTGTGGTGGCACGGCGGCGGTTTCACCAGTGGAGCCGGCTCGCAGTACGACGCTCAGCGGCTCGCCGATCAGGGTGACGTCGTCGTGGTGACCGCGAACTACCGGCTCGGGATGCTCGGTTACCTGGGACTGCCCGGACTCGACGGGTCCGGAAACTTCGGTCTCGCAGACCAATTGGCTGCTCTGCGTTGGGCCAACGACAACGCCGAGGTGTTCGGCGGCGACCCCGACTCGATTACTGTGTTCGGTGAATCGGCCGGTGGAACGTCCGTCTGCGCCGCGCTGACATCACCGGCTGCGGTAGGCCTCGTCGACAGGGCCATTTTCTCCTCCGGCTCGTGCAGCCTCGCGTGGCCCGCCGGCACGCTGTTCCCCGGTCTGCCTGCGTCGTCGTCTCTGATTTCGTTGTCCGACAGCGAAGCTCAGGGTTCGGTGGCTGCTGCTGCGCTGGGGTGTACCGACCCCGACCCGCTGGGGTGCTTACGCGCACGACCCGTCGATGCCCTACTGGGGCAAGCCGTGTTGTTCGGTAACCCGATCGCGTACGGGACCGAACTGCTTCCGCAGCAACCGTCGACAGCAGTCCAGCAGGGGAATTGGCTGAAGGTTCCTGTCCTGTCCGGCGGCAATCGCGACGAACATCGCTCGTTCATCGGCGGACTCTTGCTCACCGACCCGACCGCGGTGACCGCGGAGAATTACGAGTCGTTGATTCGAAGCTCCTTCCCGGCCGACGTGGGAGCGGTGAGCGCGACGTATCCGCTTGATGACTACGAGTCGGCTCCCGTTGCGTGGGCCACGGTGGTGACCGATGTGGCGTGGGCCTGCACGACATCTCGCGGTGCACGCGATCTCGCTGCGGCCGGAACACCGGTGTACAGCTACGAATTCGCAGATCGCAGCGCGCACGACGTGAGCGGCGTGGGGTCATCGGGTGTGCCCCAGGGGGCGGCGCACGCCACCGACCTGCCGTACCTGTTCGATCTCGGCAGCGAAGGTCTGCTCACCGAACCCGGACAACGCGAGCTCGGTGACGACATGGTGGTCGCGTGGGCCGCGTTCGCCCACACCGGTAATCCCGGTGGGGCCGACGATGCCGAATGGCCTGTCACCACCGGTATCGAAACCCCGGTCATGCAGTTCGACAATCCGGTCACCGGGTCAGGCGTGCACCTCGTCGATCATCGCGCGGAGCACCACTGCGGACTCTGGGACGCGATCACCCCAGAGTGACGCACGAGCCGTACATCGTTCGGCGTCATCGAATCAACGATCAGCCGCCCGAAACACGAACCTCGTCGGCTCGACCTGGTCTCGGGTCGGAAATGCGTAAGCGCGGGTGGGACGCAGCTCCCAGGCTTGGAAGGGTGGCCCACCGGACGTCGGTGCCGCGTACGGTGCGTCGAGTTCGTCGCCTCGAACCTCGGTGGGCCAATCGAAGACGTCGAACATGGCTGCGGAGGCTCGGTGCATGTCGTCCGCCGTTGTGAGGCGTTCGGCAACACCGTCGACGACGAGATGCACCTCGCCGAGGTCGATGGCCAACGAAACCTCGTTGTCGTTCTGCAGGTGGGCAGTTTTCGACGCTGATGCTTTGGTGGCGAAGAAGAACGACGTCTCGCCCCACGCCGCGAATACCGGCCGAGTGTGGACACCGCCTCGACGACCACGGACGTTGAGCCAACTCGTCATCTCTCCGGATCGCAGTGTCGCTGCAATGTCCGACCAGACTGCGGCTCCGTCGCTTTCCTTTTCGCTGGCGGTGCCGCGGCCGGTGCGGGCAATGATCTTCGTTTCGATGTTGTCCATACTCGGTGAGACCTCGGGTGGGCGCCGAACTCATCGCAGCCATCGTGACTCGGGCAGGTAGCGGCCAGTTCGTCGGCTGCTCCACCACCCCATCGACAGCAATTCGGGGCCAGACCGTTCAGGAATCGAAATCTCGTTGTTTGCCGAGGAAAGCCTAAAGACCTGTCCAGATCGTCTCCATATCGAGGATCCTGTTGCGACGCAAAGTCAGGACGCGCTCGGTCGCTGCAAGTATTCCGGCGACCATCAGCGACGTGTTGGCCCATGCGGGTAGTTGAATCGGTGAGACGAACGTGCCGAGGTTTCGCTGAATTGCGGGTAGTTCTGTCGCCAGTTCGATCGCAAAGGGTATGGCGAGCACGAGATTGGCGATGAGGATTGCAATTGCTGCCCACCTCATGGCTCTGCTGATCGTAGGGTGGCGACGATCGAGTGCGCGGCGACGGTCCTCGATCGTTCCGGCGACGGGAGTCAACCGCCGCGCGGCACCGTCTGCCGTCACGAGGTGCATTCGAGTGACGCCGTACAACGAGGCGTTTGCTTCGATGTGTCCGCCGACTACGGGGATCGAGGCCGGCAGTTCGTGCTTCGACTGGAACCATCCATCGGCGTACACCTGTACTTCGTTGTCGCCGTTGGCTGTATCGATTTCGAGGGTGTATGGAATCGAGTTCCCTTCCGGGCCGGTGTGATCGACGGTGTACAGGTGTCGATGCAGTACCTGCCACTGTCGGAACGGTTTCATGCGTTTCGGCGGGGCGGGTGGCGTGGTCATGTATTCGAGGGTGCTCTTCGCGTGGGGGTCGACACCAGTGCGCATGGACACGGTCTGCGATGACAGCGTCACGGGTCGCGCATGACAAATATCATGTGCGAGGGTGGCGTCCACAGGGTGACAGTGCACCTGACAGGTGGTGCCACACTGTTGATTCGACGGCGTGGGGACTTCCGGTTTCACTGCCCTCAGCTGCCGTCCAGCTTCAATTCTCCAATCGGGTCTTCAGGTCCTGCGCGTCGCGTCTACCTGCGCACCAGGTTCGCCCACCCGGTGGTTCTCACGCGATCGGTGCCCAACAATTTCGTTTATTCGTCCGTCGACCCCGACCGCCGTAATGGACGGCCCATCATCCCACCCCCTTGGTACGGAACAATTCGTCTGCGGATCGCGGACGCCTGGTTCGTCACGTGGTCGCACTTTCCTACTGACTCCGGGGGCATGTGGCTTCGGTCGAACGAGCCTCGTCGTCACGAGTCCGCACAGCACGTCGGTGTTACAGGACACCCTCCGTCCACCCGGCACCGTGGCTGTCCGACACCGATCAGGGCTGTCCGGTGCCGGAGCGCCGGCGGTAGTTCGGTGTCACGAGAGTGTCACAAGTCGGTACGTTCGGACGTGGACCGAGCCGGACCGTAACGTACGAAAAATATTGTAAAGAAACAGAAATCGAGTCCAGAGACGTTCAGTTGAATCTATTTCCAGGGACTTGAAATCCGCACAGTGTCGGTTCGAGTCCGACTGGGGGCACCAGAGTCCAAGTCGACCCGGATCTCTAACTGGAGACTTCGGCGCGGACCTTCTCACGGTGTGCGCCAGGGAAGCGTTCGCCGCCAAATTGTTCGATGGCGAGCGTGAGAGTGACGTTGCCTGGGGCGCTTCAGACTCGACGGCTGATTCCGTCTCTGGCGCGCAGGCGCTCGACCTCTGCCCGGGAGTGATGGACGGCCTCGGTGTCGTTGCCCTTTGCGTCGGCGATATCGTGTGCGAGATCGAGGATTGCTCGGCGCAGGTGTTTACGTGCCCGTCGTGCTTGTCTGTTGGGCGCGGACTTCTGGAACTCTTTGCGCGCCTTACGGTCCAGCACTCCGTCGACCTCTGCGTCGGTGAGGGTTCCTGCTTCTACTTCGGGTGCGAGGATGTCGCGGACGAATTGGTGTTCGCGCGGCGCGGCTTTCCGGAAGGCGATCCTCAGGATCGTGAAGCCGATGACGACGGAGGCGAACATGACTGCGATCATGACGAACGGGTTGCCGAATCCGAGCCCGGTCGCGTCGTCCCACGTGAAGTGCAGGAGCATTCCTGCCACGATGAAGGCCAGCCCGCGCCCGATTCTGCGGGGCTGCGCGGCAGTTCCGATGAGGTAGAGGGCACCGGCACACACCAATGCACTGAACAGTGGGTGGGAGACGAAACTGGCGGCAATACGTCCGATGGCCGTCTGCGACGCGTTGCCGACCGGGTCGGTTCCGAAGGTCGCGGCTGCGGAGTTGGCGGCGTAGAGGAAGTCTTCGAAGACCGCGAACCCGAGTCCGATGAATGCTCCGACGATGAGGCCGTCGTTGGCGGTGCGGATCAGGCGTGGGGCCAGGCTCATCAGCAGGATGAATCCGCACAGTTTGGCGGCTTCTTCGGTGAACGGCGCTGTGGCACCGGCGGCCCAGCTGGCGCTCCATTCCTGACCGAAGAGTTTGGAGTAGATGCCGAGCATCGCGGTGTTGACGGTCATCGCGAATGCGAACGTCGCCGGGATGGCACCCCACAAGAGTGCGGCCGCGATGAGTAGGCCGGGTTGACGCTCCCACCGGTCGATGTGCCGGAACCAGGCGAACCAGGCGAGACCACCCAAGCCGCACAGCACTGCCGCTATTGCAAGACCTCCGGCGTAGAAACCGGCCCCTGGTGCGTAGTAGGCCCAGGCCTGAAACGCTCCGATTGCTGTGAGCGCCAAATACAACCAGAAGGAGAGGTTATGGGGTTGAACGAAATGAAAGCGCTCTCCCCAGCCGGAGATCTCGATCGCTTCCTTTTGACGGCGCAGCGCGTCGGAGGACACTGCCGATGTGTCGGTGGTGCTCATGCGTTGTTCCCGTCGATGGTCTGGATGCTGGCGATCATGTCTCGGATGGTCTGCGCCGCTGCGGTCATTTGGGTGGGCGGACCGTACGCCGTGATCTCGATGCCGGTGCCGTCGAGGACGAAGGCAGCGACCAGTCCATCGTTGCTCAGGCTGCTGTAGGGCTGAACGATGCCGGTCTGGCCCGTCGTCGTGGTGAGGGTGCTGCGGCTCCCGTCGACCCGGAACGATGGGTCGGCAGTGCGGGAGGTGACTTTCTCGACTTGATCCAGCAACTGATCGGCGGTGCCGTCGAACGAATCGGGGTAAACCTCGACGGTGACGCCGTCACCGGCGATGGTCGCACCGCCGAAACGAACTTGCTCGTCGACGACGCGGAAGCCGGATTCGACGTTCCATCCAGTGGCCGGGGTGAAGACGACGGTGTCGGTGAGGGCCAGCTGTTCACCGGCGCGCACCGGGTCGTCCCAACCTATGGAGGCATTCACTCGGGGCACGATGACGGTCAGGACGAGGAACACCGCGAGGACGAACAAGGCGGGTGGGATTGTTCGTCGGTCGAGGCCGAGCACGCGGTGCTCGGCTGGTATTCGATGGCGATGTGTTTCTGCGACTAAATATGGTTCGGTCCGAGTTGAGGTCACGGGGTCTCCCCTTCATCTCTGCTCTGGAAAACTTTTCCACAGAAGCCAGTACATTTCAGCGTCTTGGATGACATTCGTGCGACCTATTCCGGTGCTGTTTATTGGGTATTCGATTCCGCACTCAATGCGGTTTACTTGCGTAATTCCCTTCCTTTCGGCGGTGCAAAAGTCTCTGACGCCAGAACTTCGCCGCGGTTCGAACCACCTGCCGGTTTAGGTCGATTTGGTAGCGTTCGCAAGACGAAAAAAGAATTCACCTATCGCTCGTATTCAATTGTTGCGACAGAACCCTCAGGCCGACGCTGCTCGACGCGATTTTCGGAGGAACGAGCTATGTCACGTGAAACAAAAGCCCGTGCAGGTGCGCAGGCCGCCGTCGGAGACGATCGAGTCCTCGATGTCGCTTTGACGGTCCCTCGCGGGTCGACGTTCGCTGGCGCTGTGGGCATGGGCCTGGGTGCAGCGATCGGCGGTGGCGGATCTTCGACCACGGCGTGGGAGGTCGGCGGTCTGATGGTAGGCCGGGGAAGTGCTGCCCGCAGGCAGAAGATGCCGCCGTCGGTGGTGCTCGCTGTATCGGAGACGACTCTGTATGCGCTTGGTCGGCGGCGATCGGGGTTGTTCGGATCGTGGCGTCACCAACAGCTATTGGTGAAAATCGCGCGTACTCACCTCGAGATCACCCATCGACAGCGCGGAACCGTCCTGCACATCACTCTTGCCGATAAAACCAGTGGTATCGCCCTCGACGTCGAGGCCGCTCTCGTTGGCAACCTCGGTATTCGCAAGTTCCTCGACACGATCGAGAGCGTCCCGGGGGACTGACCGTCATACCCGGGCGAACATCGCTGATGTGTCACCGCCGGGAGCGCGCGCTTTCGTGATTGCAAGCCGCACAGAGTCGGGTCTTGGCCTCGCAACCTTCGTGGGCGAACCGGGAGCATCGGAGGTGCCGACCGCCACCTCCGAACGCGCACACACACGTTCACGATCGGGTTCAATCAATGTCGTCCCGGGTGTGAAAGGCCGTATTCGACCGTGGTGACGCAGTGCGTTCCGCGTCGTACAGTGTGGCGCGAAGGAACGTCAGGGTGAGGTCGATCTCCGGCACGCAGTGACACTCTGTACGCAGCAGAAACGGCTGTCCCGCACGCGCCCATGCTGGCGGCAATTCGGTGTCACGAGAGTGTGACAGTCAGTGCGATCGAGCATGGACTCGTTCGGACGCCGATGCACGAAAACCGTTGCAATTAAACAAATATCAGGTCCGTTGACGTTCATGTGGATCCATTTCCAGGGACTTGAAATCCGCACAGTGTCGGTTCTGGTCCGACTGGTGGCACCATATTTCTTAAGGGGCGGCGAGTCAACCCGAACCGTTGACCGCGAATTGCGCTGCGGTCCAACGCAACACGAACGGAAGCCCAGTCATGGCACCGATGAAGTGGTCGCCTGCAACGGGCTCGTAGTGCACGTCGGCACCCTTGCTGCGCCACTGCTCGATCAGGGCAGTCACGCCGGCCTCGGGGATGAAGCGATCGCCTATCCACTTGCTCGCGGAACCGTGGAAGAACGCGACCGGTGCCGACGGCGCGTCGGCCCCAGGACGGTTCGCGGCGATCACCCGCCGCGCGATGTCGGACTCGAACGGGTCGGGCTCGGACGCCAAGTCCTCGATTCGCATGCGTACCAACCCGCCCAGGGCCAGGGGGAGGACGGACATGTCCTTCACCCAGGACGCCAACAGCAGCGCCTTCGGGCCGAACAACTCCACCATCTCGGGGTGCTCACGCGCGAGACCCATACTCGCCGCACCCAGCAGGCCGGCCGCGACGGTGCCGTTCATGGTGTCCAGCAGCATCGAGAAGTCGGTGGGCGTTCCACCGGCGACGGCGCCCACCAACCTCACGTACGGCGCGTACCTCGGCTGCAGTTGCGCCGTCCACGTGGTGGCGATCGCGCCGCCGCTGTAGCCGTAGGCCACCACTGGGCTGTCGGCGAGCTCCGGGGCGGCGACCGTCATCCCGCGCAGCGAGTCCAGGACGGCATGGCCGGCCATCGTGCCTTCGGAGTACGACATTCGCGGGCCTTGGTGATCGGCGACGAGGACGGCGTATCCCCGGGCGAGCCAGAGCGGCATCACCGGCGGGAGGTCGGCCCCGACGCCGTGTACGAGCCGGTACGACGGCGTGCTCTTGGCTCCGAGCGAATCGATGGCCACGTTGTGGGCGACGACGGGCCGCGGTCCGCGCCCGGTCCACGGCCGCTTCGGGATCAGCAGCGAGGCGGTGACGCCGGCGGGGAGACCCCGCGCGTCGGTCGATCGCACCATGAACTGATGCAGGGCGGTTCGCGGCCGGGGCACCAGACCGCGGGTCGTGCGCTGCCGGATCACCGCGCCGGGTGCGAGGTCCTCGATGCCGGGAGGGGTGAGGAAGAAGGCATCGTTGTCGATCGGGGTCGGAAGGATCGCGGCATGGGGATCGTCCGGAGGCTCTAGCGGTAGTTGTCGAGTCAATACGCGATCGAGCACACCGAACAGAGTCATGATCCCCCGACATTCTTCCCGAACCGTACCGATCCCCGCGGTCACCATACAGCGCGAGGCGGGTGGTGAACGCAAAAATAGAGACCTCCCCGCGGGCCACCCCCACTGTGGTTCAACCGAAGAGCTTTTCGAAAAATTCGTCATTCCCGCCCTACAACGTCTACCACTCGACGCGTCACACCGAGAACGGGCAGCTCAGGCCATCCGAGGAACGACTGTGCCGGGACTCCTGTCGACGAGGGTGTCGAATTGACCGCCCCGCGATGCAGCAATGAACTCCCTACCTGGTCATCGGTCCGTGCCCGTCGTCATTGCCTGCGGCGAAATGTACGAAGTCCGGTCAGGATTGCGGCGGCAGCAAGCAAACAAGTAGCCACCCATGACCAGACCGAAGACTCACCGTCCTGAGTTCGAACCACCGAAACAACGGACCACAGCAACGCCAGCGCCGACCAGAAGAAGACCCACCTCTTCCCGCTCGGAAAATTCATCGTCAACTCCTCGCATTCCAAAGGGAGCCCGTGTATCGAGTGCTCAAGGAAACACGGTGCGTAGGTACACGCTACCGTTCATGGGCCAACCCCAGTTGGCGCGGACGATCGGTGATTGCGTTCAGTATCGACCGCGGGACCAATGCCACGACGAGCATGCAAATATTGTTCTACAGCAACAATTTTCACAGCCTGTGGGCGTCGTTCGAAGCAATCCCAGTTTTGCAGCAAGGAGACGTCGTTCGTAGATCGACTGGTTTCCCAAGCGCCGGATCGGATGTCGCAACGGTCGCGGTTCGGCCGAAGCAGATCGACTCGAGTCGGGGCTCAACCAAGCAAGTTCATGCGCTTCTCGTTGACGGCCACAACGCCGCCGTCAGTGGCAAGCAGTGCAACCCTCTCGGACCGTCCACCGGTATTGCCGAGCAAATCCTCGATCGCGATTGTTTCGAGGCGAGCGCCGGTTTCGGGCTCGATCACGAGGATCTCCCGAGAATCGGCGACGTAGGCCAGGCCCTCGCGCACAGCGGTAGGCATGAAAGGTAGAGATTCGACGTCGGGACCCCACGCCGGCTCCCCGGTGAACAGGTTGCGTGCGAGTGGACCGACGCCCAAGACGACCTCACCGACGATCGCGATGTCACCCCCGGTGCCGGCGTCGTCCGAGGTCCATAGTTTCTGCCCCGTCGTAGGGTCGAAGGCGCTGCTGCCCAACACAACCGGATCGTCGGGGTCGTTCGCTGCGTCGACCGTCGTGCGCTGGTAGACCTCTTCGTCGGTGGTCGCGACAACTCGTCCGGTGGAATCGACCAGGTCGGTGCGAAACTCGAACAGGTCAGAGCATCGGCGGCCGGCAAGAACGTAGATCTGATCGCCTCGATCGAACTGGTCGCGCGCGCAGTCGGGGGACGAGATGTTGTCGGTGATGTCACCGGATCTGGGGTCGAACAGTGCTGTGCCCGAGGAGAACCGGGCCACTCCCGCATTGCCTGCGAACGCGAGGACTTCTCGTGAGTTGTACGGGTCGACCCAGGTGTCGTCGAGAGTGAGGGACCACGACGCGTCGGGGTCGTCGATCGTTCCTCGATGGATCCGGACGGTGTACCCGTCTTTCTCGCCCTCGACCACGTAAAGGTCTTCGCCGTCGGTGCCGATTGAGAATATGTTCCAGTCGGTGTCGTGTCGGGTAGCGGTTCCGGTCGCACTGTCGATCGTCACGATCTGATCGGTGCTCCGGCACAGCAACAGGGTGTCGAGTACGTGGGACGAGCAACTTTCGATCCCGTCGGCGGGTGTCTTCCACCGCACCTGACCGGTTGCCGCATCGAAGCCGATCAGTTGGGACTGCTCGAACTCGTCCGTCTCCTGATTGACCAACCCTGCCTTGGCGACAAGAATGTCGTCGGCGTCGATGACGCCGCCCTCGACCTCGCCGAATCGTCCACCCACGGGATCATCGAAGGTGGCGAACGGATTGCCGAGCACGTCGGTGGCATCGAGCGTCCACACAGCGCCGGGCGACGTCGGAGTCTGTGCTGCAAAGGGTTCGGCGTCATGTGGGGCCGTTGCCACCAGCGCGACGGCCGCGCCGACGCTTGCGAAAGCCACCGCAGCAGTGACGGCAAGCCTTCGGTACGGGTTCACAGCACATCCAATCCGTCGGCGGTGGCAATGGTGCGCAATGTGTTTGCGCTCAGTGGTTCGTCCGGACGCTCGGCGTGCGATCGGACTTCGACCTCGGTTCCCGACGGGTAGGTGACGGTCACGGTACGGCGCATCCCGCCGTTCGGTCCCTCGGGCAGTGCAGGCGAGTACGAGTAGGGTGCCTCTTCGATCCGCAGCACCGCGCCGCCGTCGAGCGTCTCGAAGTCGGTCGGCCGATTCTGGTAGGCGGGGTCGTAGATGTCCGGCATCACGGGGAGTTCCTGTCCGCCTCGTATGGATATGGACAGGTCGGCGCCGGTGCCGACGGCATCGACGTGCGTACACACCACGCCGGTCTCGAAGTCGGCGAGCCTGAGCGTGTTCAATCCGGGATCGAACCGCTCACCTGCATCGACGTGCTCCAACGTGGTGTTCATGGTGGTGGCAAGTTCGGCGTCGATCGCTGTGTCGCCGGAGAAGAGGCCGAAGGAGTCGTCGCATCCTTCGCGGGGTTCGGGTGTGTCGGCGGGGACAGGTGCCGATATCCGCAGCTCCGGCAGTGTCACAAGAACTTTCAGCTCATCTATGGTGAGAACGATGTCGCGGTCCCCGGTGTTGGTCGACTGAAATCCCTGAGCGTCCGATGCGGTTGCGGTGACGTGCGTGCCGTCGGGTGCATACGCGGTGACCGTGCGGTAATTGGTTCTCGTACCGCCGAATTCGGACCACGATTCGTTGGTGTCGACCACGGTGCCGTCCGCCGATGTCGTGCGATCCTGTACTGACCCGGCCCTGCACGGTGGCACACCCGTGTTGTCCTGCGCCACGGATACTGCCAGCAGGCCGAGTGTGTTGCCGCGTCCGAGCTCGGCCGATGCCGTTGCCCAACCGGGTTCCTGAGGCTGGCCTGGTTCGCTGGAGGTTTGGGGGATCGGCTGAAACACCAATGACTCGCGCAGGCTTGCGAACAGAACCTCGACACCATCCGGAAGGGCTTCGGCGACGGCGTCGGTCATCATCACCGACCTGGGTCCCGAGTACCACGAGGCCTGAGGGTTGTCGTATGCATCCTCGCTGGTGGTGATCCGTCCCCACACCGATGACGTCCCGTCCGGAGGTTCGACGACCTCGCATCCGGAGATAGCCGTCGGGAATATCACCTCGGGCGTTCTGTAGGTGGTGTCGACGGGTTCGGAAGGGCCGGGAGTGATGGAGTGCGTTGTGGTCGTGGCTACTGACTCGGCGCGGTTATCGGGCTGCTCTGGTGGTGCGCCTCGCTCGACGAGGGCTGCAACGCACACCCCGATGGCGACGATGGACACGATCGTGAGCGCATCGGCCCACATCCCGGCACGCTGAGGACCAAGTCTGCTCACCGCGTCAAGATACCTGTCATGTGCATCCGATCCGCGCACGGTTCAAAGCTGACCAAAACCGCAATGATCCCCGGTCTCTCTGCGGGCCAGGGCAACTGAATCATCAGAACAGTTGCTCGAACTGGAACCAGTCGCCGTCGAACTCCTCGTACCCGATGTCGCCCTCGTGCTGGGGCTCACCGATATACGGTGCGCCGTCGGGGAAGTGTGCAAGGCCGATGGAGTTCAACAGTCCGCCTTCTTTGAAGAACAGGCAACCGCCCTCGACGGGCTGGGTCCGATACACCCGGTAGACACCGAGGGTGGTGCCTTCGAACAATTGCACGCAGTGGCCCGCTGCGGTGCTGAGCGAGCGTTCGGACACTGCGAACGCAACCTTCGGCGGCGATGCTCGGTAGGTCGCCATCGCCCAGCGCTCCGTTACACACGCTGAGAATGCTGACGATGTGACAGGGTGGACGCGTGAGAAACCTGTGGGTGTCGACGCCAGCGGTCCCCACTCGGGTGACGCGATGAATACCGCTGCACGACGACTACTTCCGACCGTCACCGTTCTCGTCGGTGCGTTCGCGGCGATCCTGGCTTTGACGACGCCGGTACCGCGTAATTTTGCGTTCGTTGCTGGCGGCGACAGGCTCGATATCCTGCTCGACAGTAGCGCGTCCGCCTGGTCACTCGGCGCGATCGTTGCCGTCGTCACCGCGGTATTTGCGACGCGGAAGCAGTCAGCTCTCATTGTGGCGGCCGTTGGCGTCGCGGCCCTGTCGGTTCTACTGTCGGTGCCGATTCCTGCAGAACTGCAGCTTCGGGCGATGGCAGCTGGTTTGATCCTGGGTGGTGCCGCAGCGGTGACCGCCCTCAGTCGAATCCTGCAGCACGCGTTGCTGTTCGGCGCTATCGCCGGTGTTGCGGCATCGAGTGTGTTGCAGAACGTTCCCAGCCAGTATGTGGACTACGCCGGTTCCGCCTTCCAGCAGGCACCGCAGACGCCAGTGCTGCTCGCCCTGGTCGTCTTCGCGGCGCTGCTGGCGGTGTCGTCGTGGGCGAAAGTGTTCGAGGAAGTATCGCCGGTGCAGTCGCGCGGCCGAGTGCTCGCGGTGGGGATCGTCATTCCTCTCGTGGGTCTGGTCTTGTACTGGCTGTTCGAGCGGTCGGTGAACTCGCTCGGTCCGGGCGGTGCAATGCAGAACCGGTGGTTCTTGGGTCTCGCGGTGATACCGCTACTTGTCGGTGCGGCGTTCGTGCTGCCCGCGGTGACAGGAGCGATCCTGCTCGCGGCACTCGCCTTCCTATCGGCCCCGACAGTGGGATCCCTGACGTGGGGGACAGCTCTGGTGTTCGTCGCGATGTTGGTGCTGGGCGGGGTGGTCGGCCATCGCCGGCCGTCTCCGATGGTGGGGTTCGTAGTACTGGCCGTCGTCGCAGCTACGGGAGTATTCACCGGCCCACCCTTGGACACCGTCAATATCGTTGCGACTCTCGTTGTTCTGCCGCTCGGGGTGGGCGTGGTTTATGCATCGTTGTTGCCGACAACCGCCCCTGTTGCGGTGATGTCGGTGACGACGCCTATCGTGATGTCGGTTCCCGTCGTTGCCGAATTCGGTTGGACCGCTTACTCTCCGCTGGTCGAGCTCGACCCCACGTTCTCGCCGAGCACGTGGGTGTGGATGTCGACAGGCATCTCTGTGGTGTCGGTTCTGGTGGCAGGTGCGGCTCTGGTCGTGTTGAGGCGGCGGGGATAGTTCCCCCAAAGAGGTGTCGCTTCTGCTCAATCGTGCGAGAGGTATTGCACAGCAATCGATAACAGAGGTTTTCGTATTACTGCTCATCGCTCACACGACGGTGGCCGCGTACGCCACGAACACCACGAACATGGCCGCGCCGCCGAGAGCTGCGCCGATCATGGCCTCGCGGCCATTGGTCGCGTGGCCCTGTTCGTCCCGACCGACGCCGACCCACCCGCACACCACCGCGGCGACACCTGTGGGGATAGCGACGAAATCCCCGATGAAGGGTACGAACGCGCAGACCAGAGCGATGATGCCCAGGATCAGTGCGGCGCTGCCGGCGCCGTTGCGAAAAAGCGGCCGTGTGGAATGTTCCTCGGCCATGCCGCCTCCCTCTTCGCGGTCCTGATGCAGCGACTCGATGCCCGTTGGTCTCACGCGACACGGCGAGCTCATACACCAAAACATACCCTCGCGATGCTCCCAGGGGCGACGGCACCGATGCACTGCATCTCGCGCCCACGTGCCATCGAGGGGACATCTCTCGCCGGTCTGGATCTTGTCGGCGAGGTCGGTGCCCGCACAGCGCACGGGACCGATTCGGCCCGACGGCTTCGACCGTGAACTGGGCTGTCGGTCAGCGCGGCGTAGTTTCTCGCCGTAGGCTTCAGTAACCGGCTCGGGGGGCCCGTGCGCGCCTACTTCCGCGACAGTCGTTCACTGCGTGTGAGGTCTCGAATTGTCAGGAGTTGCTTGTGCCTCGGATATGCAGCCATTCGCCCCCGTGTGTTCGGCCCGTGCCGGATGCCGGTGACGATCGTGACGTCGCGGCAGCGGCTCGCGACGCCGTAGCCGATCGAGCCGACCGTGCTGCTGATGCCCGTGACGCGGTGGCCCTGAGCTTGGATTGTGACGACCGATCCCACGATCAGTGCCACAGGCGGGGCCGAGCGCATCGGCTCACGGCGGCCGGTGACCGTGCCCGGGCCGGCGCGGATAGGTCCGCGTCCCGCCAGGATCGAATCGCAGCAGCGCATGATCGCCGTACTTCGGCCACCGATGAGCTGACCTCTGCATACCGCCGGGACGCGGGGATCGGTCAACTCGAACGCAGCCTCAGTATCGCCCGCGACTCGGGTACCGCCATGGTCGTTTGTTTTGTCGATGTGGACGGCCTCAAGGCCGTCAACGACACCGACGGACATCCGGCCGGTGATCGCATACTCCGACGGGTCGCCGAGGTCATCGACGATCGTTTGGACTGCGACGACACCCTGTTGCGGTACGGCGGCGACGAGTTCATCTTCTCCGTGCTCGGTCCGGCTGCTCTCGTCATCGACGACACCACCGATGTAATCGAAGCCAGACTTCGCGCAAGCGATGACATAGCGATCACATGCGGCATCGCGTTCGCGCGCGAGAGGGACACAGTCGCCGATGTGATCGAAAATGCAGACAGGGACCTGTACCGCCAGCGCCGTGCCTCCCGGGCCACAGTTGCTGCACCTACGGCCGCAGACGCGATTCCTGGTCACCGACCGGCCCGACCATGATGAAGAGGAGCACGAGGAAACCTTGAACTCCAGCGCCGTTCGCAGCATCCTCGCGGATCCTCGGTCCGTTCGCCCGCATTACCAACCGATCGTCGAACTCGACAGTGGCAAGGTAGTCGGCTACGAAGCTCTTGCACGGTGGCCGGGCCACCCGTCGGTGGACCCCGGTGTTGTGTTCTCGAGTGCTGCCGAATGCGGAGTGATCGACGAGGTCGATTGGGCTTGCCGGTGCGCTGCTATGACCGGCGCACTCGATGCCGGTATGTCAGAGGATGTTTCGCTGTTCATCAATATCGAGCCGCTCTCCTCGCGCATCGTTCCCGCGTACGCGCGTGAGATCATCGGTATGGCTGCGACCCGGTTGAATGTCGTAGTCGAGCTCACCGAGCGCTCACTGTTGGCCGACCCCGCCGAGCTACTCGAAACGGTGCGGCGTGCTCGAAAGAGCGGTTGTCTGATAGCCCTGGACGATGTCGGATCGCATCCCGACTCGCTCGCTCTGCTGGAATTCGTCGCCCCGGACATCATCAAGCTCGATTACACTCTCTCGCAGTCGGATCCATCGCCGCAGCAGGCTGCCGTCGTCCTCGCCGTCGCTGCGTACGTGGAGTCGAGTGGGGCACGAATAGTAGCGGAAGGCATCGAAACAGATGCTCACCTTCGTCGTGCGACCGCGCTCGGAGCCGCTTTCGGACAAGGCTGGATGCTCGGCCGTCCCGCGCCGCTTCCGACCCTCGGAGACCGGCAGCACTCGGGTGCCATCTCTGCCCGACCCATCCTGTCCGTGAAATCAGGTGCGCACGCGCGAGCGGACACAGCGGTGCCCTCGGTTCCGTCGGACCTTCTGACAACTTCGTCGGCGCAGGTGGGTAGTAAATCGTTGCTGCTGGCGTTGACCCGGCAACTCGAAGATCACGCGCGCCACATGCCCGATCCGCTCACCATTCAGGCTGCATTTCAAGACTCGGCGTGGTTCACGCAGTCGGTGGCCGACCGCTATGCGAGGCTTGCCGCTGTCAACCCGTTCGTGGCGGCCTTGGGAGTCGGGATGGACACCGAACCCGCAGCAGGTGTGCGTGGTGCGGAACTTCACCCCGATGAACGGTTCGTCGGCGAATGGACTATCACGATCGTCGGATCTCACTACTGCGCTGCGCTCATAGCCCGCGACCTAGGCGACGACGGGGCCGACCACGACCGTCGGTTCGAGTTCCTACTGACCCACGACCGGTTGACCGTCGTCGCTGCGGCACGTTCCATCATGCGCCGAGTCCTGCCGAAATAATTTGGCAGGGCGCATGCGGATCTTGCTCGGCGAAGACGGAATTGGACCAGCCATACGCCAGCGGCATCGATGGTTTGCTGAACACGCTGAACCAGCTCACTCTTCTCGGTTCACTGGTGGGGGAGACCAGCTGCCCGGCCGGGGTCCGTAAATTCTGAGCATGAGTCTGAATTCGCCAGGCGGGCAAGGTAGCCAATTGGGCGTGGTTTCATCGGACGGACGGGTCGTTCGAACCGCGATGGTCAGTGACCCGTCCTTGTCGTGTTTCAGGCCCGGTGTGCGGTCGGTGATGGCGTACCGGTCGAGTTCGTTGGCGTAGAGCAGTCCCTGCGCGTGGTAGACGGTCAGAGACCAGAAATAGTCCGCGGGTGGAAACTGGTCGGCCCCGAAAGTGATGGTGTAGTTGTTCGAGCCGTCGAGCTGACGGCCCTCCTCGTCTTGCTCGCATACAGGGTAAGAAGCCTCGGCTGCCGGGTTGATGTAGATCTGGGAGTAAGCAACGGCGGCCCGTAGGAGATCGTCTGCGCCGAAGTCCGCCCCCGCGTCGTTGATTGCCCAGCCGTTGACAATGCGGCCCATCGATTTCACCTGCGCAGCAATGTCTCCGAGACCGGTCTGTAGGCCGCTGGCGATGTCGTGCTCCGGTGCATCGCGGTCGAGTGCATCGACGAGACGGCGGTACGCCTTGCCTACCCAGCTCGGTACGTCCGAATCGGCAAGGTTGCCGATCGCTTGATCGAGGGCAGCGAGGAATTCGACGGGACGCCGCAGTTCGTCGGAACGGTCGACGTTGCTCAGGGCGAGGTCGGCACGCGCAGCCGGCGGTGTAGGCGGGCCGGACAGAACGATGTGGTTCTGTAGCTCGTTCACCGTGTTCATGTCTCCGCCCCGGGATGGATCGACGAGAATTCGGATGGCGATCATCACGAATCTCGACCGACAGGCGATCCATCCGTCCGCAACCTCGGTCGGCGCGGATGTCGGTCGAAACAAGGTGATCTGAGGGATTCGAGACCCGTGAGTCCTCTGTCCAACAACCATATTGGTGGACGAGTCCGCCTCGCCGATCTGCACGCTGTAGTAACGGGTTCCGAAGTCCGGTAGGCGTAGCTCGAAGGTGCCGGAGGCCAGGTCGACGAACGCCAACGAGTAGAGCGTGTCGACATTCGGGGCGACACCGGCCGTCAGCGTGGGATTCGAGAGTTCACGTTGGTGGCCCAGACAATTCAGTGGGGCACCGGCGGACGTGGAAGGCCGCTGGGAGTGTGGACTCGACGGATCGGTGAACCGCAGCCGGAGGCGTTGGGCAAAGATCACGGGGAATCCCCAGACCTGGAGTGCGCACGCATCGTCGCGCAGATCGGTACGTTCTGATTCGGTGTCGAGCAACGGAGGCCCCCTTGAGATGAACTGAATTCACCTCCACTGTAGTCTGGAGCACGTATCGAAGGTCGTAATACGTGAAAACTTGGACACGGCGATGCTGCGATTGCAGTGGAGTTCGAGAGGTCGATGTGAAAGACGGCGCGCGTCGCAGATTTCCCCGGTCGGTGTATTCCGTTGGTGTCGAGCCCGATCCACGCTTCAGTCTCGCGAACGAGCGAACCTATCTGGCGTGGATTCGAACGTCGCTGGCGTTGATGGCTGCCGGGGTGGCTCTGCAGGTCTTCGACATCGGTGGCGGGTCCACGCCGAGTGTGGTCGCTTCGGTGATGCTGATCGTGTCATCGATCGGGGTTCCGCTACATGCGTGGTGGGGTTGGGCACGAACCGAGAAGAGCATGCGCAACTCCGAGGCGCTGCCGTCTCCTCGTATCGCTCTGCCGTTGGCTTCGGTTCTCGCAACGGTCGGCGTTCTGGTGCTGTGGTCCGTCCTGTGACGATCCGGCGACGCCGTCAGGACCGACCGGCCAGGCGGCCTGGCGGCCAGTTGGGAGACGGGGGCTTGCAAGTCGAGCGAACCGAGTTGGCCTGGGCGCGAACGGAGTCGGCGGTTGCAGTGTGCGCGGTGATCGGCATCCGCCTGAGCGCGCACACCCGCCAGCCGGCGTTGGTTGCGCTGGCCGTCCTCGTCAGCTTCTGCGCGGCGGGGCTGCTGGTCTCGGGGTGGATCTCGCGAACGAGGAGCGCACGGACGGCCGGGTCCGAATCAGCGGTGCCCCTGGCGTTTCCGTTGCGTGCCCATGCCATTGCAGCGTTGATTCCGACCCTCGGGCTGATTGCCCTGACCTTCGTCGTCTGGTCCGCTTTATCACGGTGAAATGGACGAAGCGCGGGCCGTGACGATGTGATCCCGTCACGGCCCGCGTTCGATCCCGAAAGGGTTGCGCTACCCCAGGAACTGCTGTTCCCACTCTGCGGACTGTTGGTCGACGTACTGCTTGGTCAATTTCGCGGGGTCGGGAGCCTGGACCTCGTGCGCGTCGGCGGTGGCCCCCGCAATGCCGGGCAGTGCCGTCGCTACTCCGATGGCCTGCGCGGTTTGTCCCTCCGTGCTGACGAGAAAGTCCGCGAGGACCTGAGCCGCATTGGGATGAGGAGCAACCGCGGTGACATGCCCGTAGAAGGGAGTTCCCCACGATGGGTTCGGCAGAGCCCAATTCACCGGCGCACCGGCCGCCACCTCTTGAACCAGTGGCTGCACCATCGGTGCTACGACTATTTCTCCCGACGTCAACGCCTGCGCGATTCCGAGGGCGCTGGGATAGATCCTCGGCTCCTGCGCGGCGAGCCGTTCCTGGTAGTCGTCGCCGAAATTCTTGCGGTAGAAGTCGTAGAGATCGACGTACGATGCGATGCCCACGGGGCTGACAACGCCTACTCGCCCTTTGTATTCGGGGGCCAGAACATCTCGGGGATCGGCCAGGCCGTTCGCAACCGCATCGGTGTTCCAGCCCATGCCGAAGGTGGCCGCGACGTTCAGGAACAAGCGGTTGTTCTTGATGCTGGAGTCCCGGTCGTACTCGGGGTTGTCGAAACTCGGGCCGCGTAGCTCCTGTGAGTAACTCCCGGAATCCGCGGCGGACGCGATCCACGCGGTATCGGTGACGACGTGGACGTCGGCGATACCCTTCTTCGTCTTGTTCTCCACCTCGACGCGAGGGTTCAGGTCTGCGTCCGTGCCGCGGACGTACTCGAGAGTGATGTTCGGGTACTTAGCATTCCACGCGGCTTTGACGCTGTCGAGGATGGTGGTGTTCTGGCTCGAGTAGAGCGTCACCGAGCCTTCCTCTTCGGCCGCCGACACGACGTCTTCCCAGTTTCCCTCCACCGATGCAGTGTCGCCGCCCGACGATCCGCACGCGCTGAGCGCGACGGTCGATGTGGCGAGGAGCATCGCGATGACGATCTGTTTCGTCCGGACCGAATGTCGCATGTGTTGTCCTCCTGTTTGAACTGAGATCAGTTCACCAGGTAAGGTACGTGATGTCAATCACTTCCCAAGGGCGGTGTGATCGTTCGACGAGACGAGGCTTTTCACCGATGCGCACTTACGACCCGAGTTCGGCCGATCAGATCGCTGCGATCGATGCGGCGGACGTACACCCGTCGGAGGCCATCGACCGGCAGCACTGGGCGCAATCACTGGCGATGCACGCCGTGGTCTACGGCTTGCCATCGGTGTATCAGTACGCCGGGATGTGCGACGCGTGTGCCCCGGCCGTCAGCGACGGGCCTTGGGCGCTCAACGCTCTGGTTCACGAGCGTACGATTGCCGGTGCAGATTTCCAGGCCTTCCGGGTCCCCAATGTCGATACGCTGTATTCCAATGCCTGGCTGGACCTTTCGGATGGACCGATCGTCGTCGTACTTCCCGATTTCGGTAGTCGGTACTACACGCTGAATTTTTTGGACGCCTACAGCAACGCCAGCAATGTCAGTCGGCGTACGCACCCCGAACAGCCGCGTGCGTTGCTCGTGGCGTGTTCGGACTGGACCGGTTCGGTTCCCGACGGTATGGAGGTGTTCAGAGTCGCCACACCGATCATGTGGTTGTTGATGCGGATACAGGCGTTCGGAGATTCGGACCTGCCGACCGTGCACGGTCTGCAGGATGCGGTCACGATCGACGCACCGACCGCGTCGGCACACGCGTGGCCGGCGGTCGATCCTCGTGCGGTCGAAGTCTCCTCGGAGGCGTTCTTCACGGCCCTCGATGTGTCGCTGTCGGTGAACGGAGTGCCGTTCACCGACATAGCCCACGTGCACCAATTTCTTCAGCTCGGGGTGGGTACGGGCACCTTTTCCGTGCACGACCTCGATGAGGACACACAGAAAGGCCTGGAACAGGGTTTCGATTCAGCGATGACGATGTTGTCCCGCTCTCGATCGCTGCTGGGGCGTCGTACCGAAACCGGCTGGACGCGGGTGCTCGGCAAGGGTGCACACGGGCACAACTTCTTTGCACGTGCGGTCATGAACTACGTCGGTCTCGGCGCGAACGTTGTCGAGGAGAACTGCTCGTACAACACCTACGTCGACCACGATGGACAACGACTGTCGTGCGAAGGCGGAGATGAATACCGCATCGAATTTTTCGCTTTACCTCCGGCACAGGCCTTTTGGAGCATCACACTCTACGACGCAAAGACCGGCTGGTTGTACGACGCACCCGGGAAGAAGCATTCGGTGGGATCAGCGGTCAATGGAGGCGACGGAGCATCGGGACCGTCGACGATCACAGTGAGCGCATCGCCGCTCACGACCGACCGTCCCGACCACGCCTGGCTTCCGGCGCCCCAGCATCCGTTCTTCCTGGTCCTGAGGATCTATCAACCGGCCGAGGATGCCCTGAGCGAGCGATGGACGCCGCCGCGCGTCGTGCAGTCGAACGCCGGACCGCTCTGAACCGGTGCGTCAGAGGTTCACAGTCGGCACAGCGTCTTTCCGCTGGTTCGTCCGTTGAGTAGATCGACCAGTGCGGCGGAGGCGTGCTCGAGGCCGTCGTAGATCGATTCCTCGTAGATCATGGTTCCGTCGGTCAGTCGGCTTCCGACAGTGGATCGCATCGTCTCGTAGAGATGGCCGAACGAGCCGGCTCGAAACCCTCGTACCGACAAGCTCTTGGCGGTGATCTGAAACAGGTTCGACGGCAACGTGTTCGATGACTCGTAGGTGGAAATTGCGCCGCACATCGCGACCCGTCCTTGGGGTCGGAGCGCGTCGAGGGCGGCGGTGAAGTGAGAACCGCCTACGTTGTCGAAGTATGCGTCGATCCCGTCCGGGGCAGCCCGCGCGAGCAGGCTGTCCATGTCACCGTCGTGGTAATCGAACGAGCGGGAGGCTCCGAGGGTATCGACCAGGTGATCGGCCTTGCGTCGGCTGCCTGCGGACGCGATCACCGTGCACCCGTGATGGGCGGCGAGTTGGGTAGCGATACTGCCGACTGCTCCTGCCGCGGCGGAGATCCAGACGGTGTCGGACGGTCGAAGGTCCATGACCTCGAAGAGGCCGACATAGGCCGTGAGGCCGGAACTGCCCAGCGGGCCGAGAAACCACTGTTGTGGCCAGTCGAGGGCGTCGATTCTGGTGAGCGTGCCCGCGCCGCCCAGCCCGCCGGCCGCGGCGGAGACCACTGCGAAGTCGCGGTAGCCGTGCATGTGTGACACCAAATCTCCGGGCCGAAAATTGTCGTGCCGTGACTCGACGACGATGCCGAGTGCCAACCCCACCAGCGCGTCTCCGATCCGGAGCGGTGGGAGATATCCGGACGGTGCCGATTCACCCAATCGCAGACGAATCGACGGATCTATCGAGAGCCACGTATTTCGTACCAGCACTTCGCCATCGAGCAGTGGGGCGAGCGGGATGTCCGTCAGCTCCAGCTGTTCGGTCGTGAGTTTTCCGCTCGGATATGAGGTGAGGCAGAGGGTTCGGCTGTTCATGGTCGCGCTGGGCTTCCTTCGAGTCCGAGATTTCAGTTGAACTTGCTTTCCCACTCCTGTTGGAACTGCGAGACCTTCTCGGGCGTCAGTGAATCCGTATCGGGCTGCGGGATGTTCTGGGCCGACGCGACCGAGTTCTCGATGTCGGGCAAGGCGCTGCCGTAGCCTTTCGACAGAGCGCGCTGCCCGTCGGCCGACACCATGAAGTCGGCCAGCACTTGTGCGGCATTGGGATGCGGAGCCGAGGACAACACGTGGGAGTAGTACGGCGCACCCCACGCCGGATCGGGAAGTGTCCACTCGACGGGTGCGCCTGCGTCCTTCTCCCGGACCAGTGGCGGCACCATCGGCGATGCGGCGATCTCACCGGAGCTCAATGCCTGAGCGACGGCCAGCGCGCCCGGGTAGACCCGAGGTTCCTGCGCAGCGAGCTTGTCCAGGAAACCGCCACCGGTCCAGTTCTCGTCGAAGAATCGGTACTCGTCGACAACGGCGGCGAACCCGGCAGGATTCACGACGCCGATCCGGCCTTTCAACGCCGGATCCAACAGGTCCTGCGGGGAGGAAAGCCCGGCAGGAACTGCATCGGTGTTCCACCCGAGCGCAAATATTGCTGCGCTGGTGAGGAAGAACGTATCGTTCAGCACGCTGGTCGACCGAGCGTACGCCGAGTCGTCGAAGGCCGGCCCGACTATCGTTGTCGAGTAGGTGCCCGATTCGGACGCAGTCGCGATCCACGCGGGATCGGTCGACATGTGTACGTCGGCCGTTCCACGACCGGTCCGGGCTTCGGTCTCCACCCGCGGGTTGAGCTCGACGTCACTGCCGCGCGTGAACTCGAGATCGATGTCGGGATACTTCGACTCGAAAGCGGTCTCCAGTGTCGCGAGGTTCTCGGGATGCTGACTGGAGTACAGGTGCACGGTCCCTTCGGCACCGGCCGCGGCCACAACGTCGTCCCATGTGCCCTGTACCGGTCCGGATTCGGCTTCCTGCGAGGATTGCCCGCACGCCGCAGCAACGAGAGTCACTGCGGCAATTCCGACGGACATCACCGATCGACGTAGTGCGTTCACAGCATTCTCTCTTCGTTCAGGACGCGAGTGTATGGACACGCTCTCCGCGCGTTGCTCTGTTCACCAGAGACTGGGGTGGCTCGAAGTGAGCCCCGTACTTCGAGGCCAATTCTCGTGCTCGGTCGACGAAGCCGGGCAGCCCGCCGTCGTATTGATCGATGTACTGGATGACGCCCCCGGTCCACGACGGGAATCCGATACCCAGCAGCGACCCGATGTTCGCATCGGCCACGCTCGTCAACACACCTTCGTCGAGGCATTTGACCGCCTCGATCGCCTCGGCGAACAGCATCCGTTCCTGCATGTCCACGAAAGGAATTCGAGTCGAACCCGAATCGAAAGACGTGCGTACGCCCGGCCAGATCCCGGTTCTCGTGCCCGATTCGTCGTAGCTGTAGAAACCGCCGCCGCCGGCACGCCCGGGACGATCGAGTTCTCCGACCATCTTGTCCATCACCGCATCCGAGCCGTGTCGGCGAGGCGGCTTGCCTTCGCTCGCCAGCGCGCGTTCGTTCTCCTTGCGGATCCTCTGCGACAGAGACAAAGTCACTTGGTCCATCAACTGCAGAGGTGGGGCGGGGTAGCCGGCCTGCGCACCCGCTTGCTCGATGAATACCGGGTTGACGCCCTCGCCGACCGCGGCCATCGCTTCGTCGAGGAACGCGCCGATCACCCGTGAGGTGAAGAACCCACGACTGTCGTTGACGACGATGGGGGTCTTGCCGATCCGGAACACGAAATCGACGACCTTGGCCACTGTCGAGTCCGAAGTCTCTCGGCCACGGATGATTTCGACCAGGGGCATCTTGTCGGCAGGGGAGAAGAAGTGGATTCCGATGAAATTCTCGGGTCGGACGACGCCGTCGGCCAAGATCGAAATGGGAAGCTGGGAGGTGTTGGAGCCGAGGACGATATCGGCGGGAACGATACCGTCGAGCTCCCCGAACACCCGATTTTTGACGTCCACGGATTCGAATGCCGCTTCGATCACGAGATCGGCTGCGGCGCAGTCGGCCGCGTCCGCGGTCGGCCGGATCCGGTCGAGCAGTGCCGCCGACCTCTCGGCCGTCGTCGACCCCCGCTCGAGGGCTTTCGCTTCGAGCTTCTCGGCGTAGAGTTTTCCGCGGTCAGCAGCGGCCTGGTCGAGGTCTTTCAGTACGACCTCGATACCGGCCCTGGCGCACACGTAGGCGATGGCGGCACCCATCATTCCTGCCCCGACGACCGCTACGGTACGGGCGGTGAACGTGTCGTGGCCGGCCGGGCGTGACGTGCCGCGTCGGATGGTCTGCATGTCGAAGAAGAACGCACGAATCATGTTCTGTGCGACTCGATCGGTCATCAGAGAGACGAAGTAGCGGGTCTCGATGCGATCCGCGGTGTCTACGTCGACCGACGCGCACTCCGCTGCGGCGGCGAGTATCGCCCTCGGTGCCGGGGCGGGTGCGCCCTTGAGCTGCTTACGCAGCAATGCCGTTGCGGCCAGCAGATTCTGAGCAACGGCAGGATCGGTCGGTCCACCACCGGGAATCTCGAAACCCTTGACGTCCCACGGCTGCACAGCCGACGGGTTCTCGGCGATCCACGCCTTCGCCGCCGGAATCAACTCGTCCACACCGGCAACGGTGGCGTCGATCAGCCCGAGCTTCGTCGCGTCGGCCACCGAGTGCTGCTGGCCTTTCGTCAATACCTTCGCCAGGGCGGCATCGATTCCCATCAGCCGGATCGTTCTGACGATCCCGCCGCCCCCGGGCAACAATCCGAGCGTGGCCTCGGGGAGACCGATTCGGGTGCCCGGCAGGTCCGCTGCGATGCGGTGATGGGTGTGCAACGCAATCTCGAAGCCGCCGCCGAGAGCTGCGCCGTTGATCGCGGCCACCACGGGGCGACCGAGAGTCTCGAGCCGTCGCAGAACGCCCTTGATCCCGTCGATCCGTTCGGTCAAGGCACGTGCGACGTCGCGCTTGTCTGCATCGCCGGGGTCGGCCGTCATGTCGCCCAGATCGCCGCCCGCGAAGAACGACTTCTTGGCCGAGGTGATCACGACGCCGGTGATGTCGTCCTTCTCGGCTTCGAGCCGCTCGACAGTGGCGGCCATCGACGCGATGTACGTATCGTTCATCGTGTTCGCGCTCTTGCCTGCGTCGTCCATCGTGAGTACGACGATGCCGTCGGAACCGCGTTCCCATCCGATCATGTTCTCGCTCATGGTTTCTCGTATTTCTCTGTGTCGACGATGGGCAGTTCAGAGGCGTTCGATGACGGTGGCAACACCCATGCCGCCGCCGATGCACAGGGTGATCAGGCCGTAGCGGCCACCGGTTCGTTCCAGTTCGTCAAGCACGGTGCCCACCAGAATTGCGCCGGTGGCCCCGAGCGGGTGGCCCATCGCAATCGCTCCGCCGTTGACGTTGGTCTTCTCGTGCGGGATGTCGAGGTCCTTCATCCACTTGAGCACCACGGAGGCGAATGCCTCGTTCAGCTCGAACACGTCGATGTCGTCCACGGTCAGGCCCGCTCGCTTCAACACGGCCACCGTGGCCGGGGTCGGACCGGTGAGCATGATCGTCGGTTCGCTGCCGACCTGAGCGGTGGCCACGATGCGGCCACGGGGAACCAGGCCTGCGCGTGCTCCGGCCGCGTCGCTACCGATGAGAACCAGGGCGGCACCATCGACGATCCCCGACGAATTACCGCCGGTGTGAACATGATCGATGCGTTCGACATCGACGTACTTCTGCAGCGCTACGTCGTCGAAACCCGCGGCTTTGCCCAGCGCGGCGAAGGCCGGCTTCAATGTGCCCAGGCTGCCGGTGGTGGTTCCCGGGCGCCGGTGCTCGTCGTGGTCGAGCAGGGTGACGCCGTTGAAGTCCTCGACCGGAACGACGGACTTCTTGAAATAGCCTGCACTCCAGGCGGCCTCGGCGCGTCGTTGGGACTCCGCCGCGTAGGTGTCGACGTCGTGACGAGAGAAACCCTCGACCGTAGCGATCAGGTCGGCACCGATTCCCTGCGGAACGATGTAGAGGTCGTATGCGGTGGCCGGGTCGGTGAACAGGGCACCGCCGTCGCTGCCCATCGGTACCCGAGACATCGACTCGACGCCGCCGGCGATCACCAGATCGTCCCAGCCGGACGCGATCTTCTGGGCGGCCAGGTTGGTCGCTTCGAGCCCGGACGCGCAAAAACGATTGATCTGGGTGCCGGGGACCGATTCCGGGAGGCCCGCCACCAATGCGGCTGCGCGCGAGATGACCGCGCCCTGTTCTCCGACAGGAGAGACGACGCCGAGGATGACGTCGTCGATGTCGGATGGATCCATATCGGGGAATCGAGCCCGGAGCTCGGTGATCAACCCCGCGACGAGGTCCACCGGCTTGGTGCCGTGCAGCGATCCGTTGCGCCCCTTGCCTCTCGGGGTACGAATGGCCTCGAAAATCAGTGCTTGCTCAGGCATCTCGCTCTTTTCTTCTCTGTTTCGCGAGCCGATCGGCTCCTAGTCGAACGCCAATTCCGGCGTGCGGGCGATGAGCAACCGTCGGACGTGCCCGTTGTCGTCGAGTTGGGCCGAGGCGTTGAACGACGCCTCGAAGGCTCCGTCGCGGGTGGTCCGTCCCAGCACCATCTCGGTGCCGTCGACCGACGCGCCGCGATCGAGATGATGAATCAGGGTGCTCTTCTCGCGTTGCTGGAGGTAGGCGACGAGCCCGTCGCGGTCGCCCACGAACTCGGCTGCCTCGCCGTGTCCCTTGGAAAACTGCACGGACATACGGAAGTCCGCCGAGATCATGGTCAGGACCCGATCCGGGTCGTCGGAATCCATGTACTCGAACCAGCGCTGGAGAGTCGGCGTCGGTTGCATGTTCGAGTTCATCGACGATCCTTCATCGGTATCGAGGAGGGCGAATTCGGCATCGAACGAGACCTGGTACCGGTCGATCAGGCCGTCCGAGCGCATGTGCATGACCCCGACGAAATAGCCCGTGGTCCGATCGCCCTCGGTCACCGCGCCGTGTACGAATTGCAGGTCGTGGTCGACGGACGATCGGAGAACTCGGTGCTTTCGGTCGACGGGAGGCCGACCCGCCAGGTATTCGAGCATGGCGGCCCGTCCGGTCTTTCGATTGGCCCCGCCCGGCAGGATCATCGAGAAGGCGACGTCCTCGGCGAGCATCGCAACCGCCTCGTCCAGGTGCCCGGCGTCCAGGGTGGCGTAATACTCCACAATCTCCAATGGCATGAATTGAACTTAGTTCAGGCAAACCCTGTTTGTCGAGCGTTTCACCCGTTAGAGTTCGTACAAGAATTGAATTCAACTCGAGTGGAGCGACATGACCTCATCTCACCGCGACGCACAAGTCCCCTGGCCTCGTTCGGAGCCGCCGGCGCTGACGCCCGGCAGCGAGCAGGCCGAGATACGCGAGACCATCCGTGGCGTGCTCGCCAAGTACTCGACGATCGAGCAGGTGCGCGCCGCTGCGGACTCTGCCCCTGGCTACTCGGTCGAACTGTGGAAACGCCTGGTCGACGACATGTCCGTAACCGCCATGGCTGTTCCGGAGGAGTCGGGTGGACTCGGCTACGGCATGGTCGAGCTCGGCATCGTTCTGGAGGAATGTGGTCGCGCTCTGGTTGTCGAACCCGTCTATCAGCATGCGGCCGTCGGCGTTCGCGCCATGATGGAGGCGGGTAACTCAAACCTGCTCGAGGGAGTTCTCGGCGGCACCACGGTTGCCGCAGTGAGCGCACTGACCGCCGAGTCCGACGACGTCGATGCCGACCGGACCGACGACGGGTGGGTCCTGAGCGGACAGGTGCGGTTCGTCGTCGGAGGTGGAGCAGCCGATCTCGTGGTCGTCAGTGCCCGATGCCCGGACGGCGTCGCACTCTTCGGCGTGTCTGCGAAAAGCTTTTCCGCGCTGCATGATCGACGCGTCGTCGACTCCACAAGGCGACAAGCGGACGTTTCGTTCGACCGCGCCCCGGCGACGCTTCTGGTGCCGGCCGAGAAGGCCGGCGACGCAATCGCGCGGATACAGGACGTGGCGACTCTGGCGCTCGCGTGCGAGAACACCGGTATCGCCGACGCCCTACTGCAGATGACTCTCGATCACGTCGAGACGCGTCATCAGTTCGGCCGTCCCATCGGTTCGTTCCAGGCGATCAAACACCGGTTGGCAGACATGTTGATCGAACTCGAGCGGGCCAGATCGGCCGCCCGGTATGCCGCTGCGGTGCACGACGAGGATCCCGACGAGGCCCGTCTGGCGATTGCCGTCGCGGGTGCTGTGTGTGGCGACGCCGCGGTGCACGTGGCCTACGAGGCTGTGCAACTGCACGGGGGAGTGGGGTTCACGTGGGAGCACGCTGCACACAGTTACTTCCGCCGAGTTCTGGGAAACGAAGCGCTGCAGGGGGATTCGCGGGCACATCGGGCGCGGATCGCCGATTTTCTTGCCGTGTAGACCGATTGCTGGGGTCGCCGGGGATCGGCTATTGACGCCATCGCCTCGATGATCAATACTGAAGTGAATCCAGTTCAAATTGCACACTCTCGAAAGGCTGTCACATGATCGACACCGACCACATTCTGTTGGAGAAGGACGGCGACGTCGCTCGCGTCTGGCTCAACCGCCCGCACAAGAAGAACGCTGTCACAGTAGAGCTGCTGCATCGTCTGGACGAGATCATCGTCGAGGTGGACAACGATCCGAACCTCAAGGTTCTCGTGCTCCGCGGAGTCAACAACACCTTCTGCTCGGGCTTCGACCTCGACGAATTGCTGTCGGACTTCATCGGCACTACTACCGCAATGGACGTCGCCGTCCTGTCGGCGAAGGTGTGCGATCGTCTGTACTCCATGAACACTCCCTCCGTTGCGGTGCTCGAGGGTTACGTCACCGCCGGTGGATTCGAACTGATGATCTCGTGCGACTTCGCTATCGCGGCGGACGACGCAAGAATCGGCGACTTCCACATCCGCCGTGCATTGTTCGGTGGTGCCGGCCCGATCTACCGCCTGCCCCGCATGATCGGCATCCGGAAGACCAAGGAACTCATGCTGACCGGCAAGCTGCTCTCGGGCACCGAGGCCGTCGACTTCGACCTGATCAATGCGTCCGCGCCGGCCGAAGACCTCGACAAGACCGTCGACGAGTTCATCGGGAACCTCACTGACAAGAGCCCGTTCATGATGAAGCTGACCAAGATGTGCATCGACCGCGGTCTGGATGCAGACATCCAGTCGCTCATGGTCATGGAGCATCTCGCAGTCGGCAATGCTCTGCAGTCCGAGGACGGCAAGGAGGGCGTCACCGCATTCCTCGAGAAGCGTGAGCCCAAGTGGGTCGGGCGCTGATCCGCACCACGTCCGCGTTCTGACCGAACAGCCCGAAAGGCAGCATCAATGGAGCAGGCAACGGCCGTCGCACTCGAGGGCAGCAGGTGCACTGTGTGCTGTACCGTGGCTTTCCCCGCGAGTGCGATGTGCAGCAGGTGCGCCACACCCACTGCGGAGAACATCACGTTGAGTACGCGAGGCAAACTGTGGGCCTACACGATTCAGCGTTTCGCGCCCAAGTCTCCTCCCTACGTGCCACCGGTCGGAGGGTTCGTGCCCTTCGCAGTCGGCTACGTGGAACTGCCCGAGGGCATCAAGATCGAAGCGATCATCGACTGCGAGAGCTTCGACGAACTGGATGGGGCACCGGTGCGTCTGACGTCCACCGTGCCGGTGCCCCGATTCGCGGTCGACACACTCGGTCCGCGACCGGAATCGACAGGAATGACGCAGTGACACAGAATGTCTCGATCATCGGTGCCGGTCTGTCCAAATTCGGACGCCAGCCAGGAGTGTCCGGTCGTCAGATGGCCGTCACCGCGATCGGCAGCGCGTTGCGCGATGCCGGTCTGGCCTGGCCGGATGTGCAGGTCGCGTTCGGTGGTAGCGACGGCTCGGGTCTCGCCGATACTCTCGTCGCCGAACTCGGGTTCACCGGTATCCCGTTCACCAACGTCAAGAACGGTTGCGCAACAGGCGGAAGCGCGTTGTTCTCGGCCGTCAACGCGGTGCGTTCGGGCTCCGCGGACGTCGCCTTGGCGGTGGGTTTCGACAAACATCCGCGCGGCGCTTTCGATCCACGACCGGCCGAATGGGGACTACCCGACGGCTACGGCGAGGCCGGCTTGATGGTGACCACTCAGTTCTTCGGTGCCAAGATCTCCAGGTACATGCGGCGACACGACATCTCGAGTCGGACGCTGGCCCTGGTCGCCGAAAAGGCCTACCGCAACGGAGTTCTGAACCCCAATGCCTGGCGTCGGGAAGCAATGGATGCCACGACCATCGCCGAAGCCGACATGGTCAACGATCCGCTCACCCGTTACATGTTCTGCTCGCCGGGTGAGGGGGCAGCAGCGATCGTCGTTGCCAGCGAGGAATACGTCGAGCGTGCGGGTGGTCGTCCGATCAAGCTCGCCGCCATCACCCACCGGACCCGCCGGTTCGGATCCTTCGAGGTGTTCAGTCCGTCCATCCAAGGTGAGGGCGAGCCGACGAGTGTGAGCGCCGACGCTGCACGCGCAGCCTTCGAGCAGGCCGGTATCACCCCGCAGGACGTAGACGTCGCGCAGCTTCAGGACACCGAGAGCGGTGCCGAAATCATGCACATGGCCGAATGTGGGTTCTGTGAGCCCGGCGAGCAGGAAGCCCTGATCGCGGCGGGGGAAACCGACATCGGTGGGCGACTGCCGATCAACACCGACGGTGGATGCATCGCGAACGGAGAACCCATCGGGGCCTCCGGTCTCCGCCAGGTGCACGAGATCGTCACTCAGTTACGTGGCGAGGCCGGCGAACGCCAGGTGCCCGGCAATCCGCGAGTGGGCTTCACCCACGTGTACGGCGCACCGGGCATCAGCGCCTGCACCGTGCTGACAGTCTGACACGACACGAACCCGAGGCAATACAGTGACACAAGGAACGATTTCGGACATCGGTGAATTCACCGACCAGGCAACGGAGTGGTTGAAAACCGTTGCAGCACCGCGAACAGACTCCATCTGGGGCGTCGGTCCCGACACGGTAGCCGTGTTCGAGAACTGGACCGCGGAGGAAGAGCAGGCGCACACCGACGAAATCGCTGCGTACGAGCAGTCGAAGTTCGATGCCGGGTGGGGCGCGTTGAACTCACCGATCGAGTACGGCGGTCGCGATCTGCCACTGTCGTACGTACTGGCATTCAAACGCGTCGAGGACATGTTCGACGTGCCGAAGAGGACCGAGATGTTCTCTGTCACTCAGCAGTTGGTGGCACCCACCATCGCGCAGTGGGGCACCGAACCGCAGCGGACGAGGTTCGTCCGCGCGATGCTTCGTGCCGACGTCATTGCATGTCAGTTGTTCTCCGAAACCGAGGCCGGTTCCGACCTCGCGGCGGTACGGACACGAGCGGCGCAGGCCGACGACGGCTCATGGACGATCGACGGGCACAAGGTGTGGACGTCGGGGGCGCGGGTCGCGGACTACGGAGTCGCTCTGTGCCGCAGCGACTCCACCGTCGCCAAGCACGCCGGTCTGACCATGTTCCTGATCCCGATGGACGCGCCGGGGGTGGACGTACGCCCCATTCGTCAGATGACAGGGGGAAGCTCGTTCAACGAGGTGTATCTCGACGGCGTGCACCTGAGCGACGACTACCGGCTGGGTCCGGTCGGCAAGGGCTGGCAGGTCGCACTGACAGTGCTCGCGGCCGAACGTCTCGACGGCGGAAACCTCGGCCTGGCGAACGCGGATCGCGCTGTGGCCCTTGCCCAGAACCTCGGCCGCGAGCTGACCGAGATCGAGCGCGACGCCGTGGCCGATCTGGTGACACGTAGTTTCGTGCAGCGAATCGGCAACATGAGAGTGGCCGGTGCCGTCATCGCCGGCAACGATCCAGGTCCGGAAGCATCGTTGGGAAAGCTGCTGGCCACCGACACGATGGCCAGGACCTCCGAAGTCGCGCGCTTGCTGCTCGGGCGTGAACTGACGTCCGACTCGGGAGGGTGGGGCACGTTCGCGTGGTCCGAGCACCTACTCGGGGCCCCGGGATATCGAATTGCCGGCGGTACCGACGAGATTCAGCACAACATCATCGCCGAGCGTGTGCTCGGTCTGCCGAGAGAGCCACGACCGTGACCGAATCCTCACTGCGCACTCGTGTGACCGCCGCGCTGCATGCCGAATTGGGCGTCACCGTCAGTACATTCGAACCGCTCCTCGGCGGCCATTCCGGATTGACGTATCGAGTGGGAACGTCCGACGGCGACTTCGTCGTCAAGGCCGTCCCGGAGGGTCAGCGTTCGGTCGGGCGGCACGACATGCTCCGGCAGGCATCCATTCTGCGTGCGCTCGCCGACACAGACGTGCCGGTACCGGCAATCGTGGCGGTCGACGAGCAGGAGCCGGCGTGGTTCGCGATGGAACTCGTCGTCGGTGAATCACTCGAACCGGTCCTGGACGACCCCGAGGTGGAATCGAGCATCGCTGCCGCTCGCATGCGGCGAGCCGCAGAGGTGCTGCCGGCATTGCATGCCGTGCCGCTCGAGCGCATTCCCGATACGGGCGACACTCTCTCGCCGGCAGACGAATTGGACCGATGGTCCAAAACGCTCGCTGCGGTTCCGGTGGAACTCGTCGAGGGTGCCGACGAGCTGGTTCGACTGCTCCGCCGAGACATTCCGACCGCGATCACACCCACACTCGTCCACGGGGACTATCGGTTGGGAAACATCATTTCCGACGGTCTCGAGCCGGCGGCTCTGATCGACTGGGAGATCTGGAGCGCAGGTGATCCACGCGTCGAATTGGGATGGTTTCTCGTCTTCGCCGACGGCACCAATTTTCCCGGTGTCGGCCGCGACGTGCCCGGTCTGCCCAGTACCGACGAACTGATCGCCTGCTATACCGGAAGCGGTCCGGCGCTGCCGGACATGACCTGGTTCGACGCCCTGGGACGGCTGAAGATGGCGGCGATCATGGGCCACAACCTGCGTCGGCACCGCGAGGGGCGGCACATCGACCCGGATCAGGAAAAGCTGCCCGCGACCATCCGCAGGTTGATCGACACCGGCACCGCATTGCTCGCGCGCTGACGCACCATCACTCGACAGGAGCACACGGAAGTGGACTTTTCCTACTCACAGCGGACGGCCGAATTGTCGGCCACGCTCGAGACATTCATGAACGATCACGTCTACCCGGCCGAGAGTGTCTACGACGCTCAGATCGCCGCGAACGACAATCCGCACGAGCAACCGCAGATCATGCGGGATCTGCAGGCACGCGCTCGCGATCTGGGGCTGTGGAACCTGTTCATGACCCACGACGACCTCGGTGCCGGGCTGACCAATCTCGAATATGCGCCGCTCGCCGAGATCGTGGGCCGTTCCATCATCGGGAACGAGGCGATCAACTGCTCCGCACCCGATACCGGCAACATGGAAATTCTGGCCATGTACGGCACGGAGGCGCAGAAGGAGCAGTGGCTGAAGCCGCTGTTGGACTGCTCCATTCGCTCTGCGTTCGCCATGACCGAACCCGATGTCGCCAGCTCGGACGCCACCAACATCACCTCGACCATCACTCGCGACGGGGACGAGTACGTCGTCAACGGCCGAAAGTGGTACACCTCCGGCGTTCTCGATCCCGACTGCAAGCTCATGATCTTCATGGGGAAGTCGGATCCGGACAGTTCCACCTACCGCCGGCAGAGCATGATTCTGGTTCCGGCCGACGCCCCCGGCGTAGAGGTAGTGCGCGACCTACCCATGTTCGGGTTCCAGGATCGTCTTGGGCACGGCGAAGTTCAGTTCACCGACGTGCGCGTGCCCGCTGCCAACATGCTGGGCGAGGAGGGTGACGGATTCGCCATCGCACAGGGGCGACTCGGCCCCGGCCGCATGCACTACGCCATGCGGGCGATCGGCATGGCCGAGCGCGCTCTGGAGATGATGTGTCGGCGCTCGCTCGTTCGGCAGGCATTCGGCGGACCGTTGTCCGATCAAGGTGTGGTGCGTGAGTGGATTGCCCGCAGCCGCATGGAGATCGACCAGATCCGGTTGTTGGTGTTGAAGTCGGCCTGGTTGATGGATACCGCCGGAAATGCCTCGGCCCGTTCGGAAGTGGCTGCCATCAAAGTGGCAGCGATGGAGGTGGCCCACAAGGTCGTCGACCGAGCGGTGCAGACCTACGGCGCGGCCGGAGTCAGCAACGACACCATTCTCGCTCGGCTGTATGCCATCACCCGAGCTCTGCAGATTGCCGACGGCCCCAACGAAGTCCATTTGCGGACCATCGCCCGACTCGAGGTGAAGAGGTACTCATGAGCACACCGAAATTGAGCGGCAAGGTCGCCTTGGTGACAGGAGCGAGCCGTGGCCTCGGTCTGGCGATCGCGCGCGGACTGAAGGACGCAGGCGCGACGGTCATCGTGTCGAGCCGCAAGCTAGACGCCTGCGAGAGTGCAGTCGCGAGCCTGAGCGACTCGGGCCCGGGCAGCGCACATCCGTACGCGCTGCACGTGGGGCACTGGGACAGCATCGAACCGGCCGTCGACGACATCATCACGCGATTCGGTGGCCTGGACATCGTCGTCAACAACGCCGGGATCGCGCCGCTGGCCGAGAACCTCGTGTCGGTTACCGAAGGACTGTGGGACAAGACGATCGAGGTCAATCTCAAGGGTCCGTTCCGGTTGATGGCCGTGGCCGGGAACCGGATGGCGGCTGCGGGAGGTGGATCCATCATCAATATTTCGAGCATCGGTGCCGAGCGACCAAGCCCACCCGAGGCGATGTATGCAGCAGCCAAGAACGGGCTCAATGCGCTGACCCGCGCGTTCGCCCAGGAATACGCGCCCACCGTGCGCGTCAACTGTGTGATGCCCGGCGGTTTCGCCACCGACATGTCGGAGAACTGGGACGAGGAGTTCATCGGCAAGATTGTCGATCGGCTCCCGGCCGGGCGGCTGGGGCGGCCCGACGAGCTCGCCGGATTGATCACCCATCTCGCCTCGGACGACGCCGGGTACACGACGGGCGCGATCATCCCGGTCGACGGCGGCCGAACCTCCGTCTACTGACCGATCACTCGTATTGTCCGACAATCAGTTTGGAAGTGGACACATGACCCAGGACATGTTCTCGCTGACCGGTCGCGTCGCTGTGGTCACCGGTGCCTCGTCGGGGCTCGGCCTCGGTTTCGCCCGGGCTCTAGCCGCGGCAGGAGCCACGGTGTACGCCGCCGCGCGACGGCTCGACCGCCTCGAAGCGTTGTCGGCCGAGATCCCGGCCATCGTGCCCGTTCGGTGCGACGTCACCGACGACGGAGACCGAAAGGCTCTCGTCGACCGTTGCTTCGAAGAATCCGGCCGGCTCGATGTCTTGATCAACAATGCCGGAAAGCCCGGCCCTCCCAACGCCGAGGACGAGACATTGGACGGTTTCCAGTCCATCCTCGACGTCAACCTCGTCGCCGGTTTCCATCTGGCCACGTACGCGGTGAGCAAGATTCCGAGCGGTACCGCGACCTCGATCATCAACATCTCCTCGGTGATCGGCCTGGTGTCGACGGCTCCCATCGGGGGTGCAAGTTATGCGGCGTCGAAAGCCGGCACGCTCGGCCTCACCCGTGAACTCGCCGGTCAGTGGGGTCGTCGAGGCGTTCGCGTCAACGCCGTGGTGCCGGGGTGGTTCGATACCGAGATGACCGATGGCCTGTTCACCAACGACAAGTCCGCAGGGTGGGTGCGGCGAAACACCATGCTCGGACGCGGCGGCGTCGACGGCGAGATCGACGGTGCCGTGCTGTTTCTGGCCTCGGACGCCAGCTCCTACATGACCGGTCAGACCTTGGTGGTCGACGGCGGATGGACTGCTCGCTGATGTTGGCCGTGCAGGTCCGCGAGTGGGGGAGCGCACCGGAGTTCCGGGAGGTGCCGAACCCGGTGCCGACCGGCCACGAACTTCTGCTTCGGGTGGATGCCGCCGGATTGTGCGGATCCGATCTGCACGTGATGAGCTCGAGCGCAGAGACTTTCGACTACGACCTGCCGCTGACTCTGGGGCACGAAGTGGCCGGAACGGTCGTCTCGGCGGGACCGTCGGCAGACCCTTCGTGGATCGGTCGCGCCGTTGTCGTACACGGAATCTGGAGCTGCGGAACGTGCCCGAACTGCCTGCGGGGCAGAGAGAACTACTGTCGCAGCCTCGCTCGGCGTCCCGACGGTCGGCTGGCCCCCATCGGAAACGGTCTGGGGTACCCGGGCGGCATCGCGGAGCTGATGCTGGTGCCGTCCGAGCGCGTACTGGTTCCGATCGGTGATCTCGATCCTCTCGGTGCCGCGCCTTTGGCGGACGCGGCACTGACCGCGTATCACGCCATTCGCACCAACTCCGCCGTGATCGACGACCGAAGCAACGTGGTCGTGATCGGAGTCGGCGGTCTCGGCCACCTTGCCCTGCAGATCCTGCGCACCATGCGCGTGCCGCACATCATCGCGATCGATTCCAAGGCCGAGGCCGGTGCCCTGGCCGAGTCCTCAGGAGCGCACAAGTTCTACGATTCCGTTTCCGCTGCGGCGCAACGGGTCGAATCACTGAACGGTGCGGATCTCGTCCTCGACTTCGTCGGCGCGCCGACCACGACCGCGCCTGCGGCCGACTTGCTTCGTTCAGGTGGGTCACTCGTGGTGGTAGGAAGTGCCGGCGGTCGACTGACAGCCGGGAAGGACGTCGGTCTGGCCGCGGGATGGACAGTGGATGCGCCGTTCTGGGGTACGCGTGCCGATTTGGAAGCCGTTGTTGCACTTGCGCAGGACGGCCTGCTGCGCGCTGAAATCACCACCTTCCCCTTCACCGATGCGATCTCGGCATACGACCGGTTGCGGGATGGATCCGTCACCGGCCGTGCAGTTCTCGACATGAGCGCATCACGTACCAGGAAAGAGTCACACCAGTGAAACGGCTTGCTCGCGAGATGGTCATCCGCGCCGAACAGACCCCCGATGCCGTCGCAGTCGTCGACGAGGACGGCAGTCACACGATCCGGACCGTGGTCGAGGCGGCGACATCCCTCGCCGACGTGTTCGGCGGTATCGACCCCAGCCCGCCGACCGTGGTGATTCAGGCGGACAACACCTGGGGCACCGTCGCGGCTGCGCTCGCAGTCGGTCTCGCCGGCGGTGTGGTTGCGGTGGTCAGCCCGCATGCAACGGAGTCGGAGTTCGCGCTGGCACTCGAGGACATTCGACCGGACGTCGTCGTGGGAACGTCCGAGACCCTGCGTCGTTGGGGTGTGCCCGACGACCGATTTCCCGTGGAGAAGCCCGTCTTCGGCCCTTATCGCGTGCGGGCATCGAATGCACCGTTCGCCTCCGTCGCCCGATGGAACGGAGGTGATGCGATCGCGATGACTTCGGGTTCGACCGGCCGGCCGAAGTGCGTGGTGCAATCCGAGGACGCCATCAGGTATGCGGCTCGATCCACAATCGATGCCGTCGGCCTCCGCCCGGGTGAGGCGATCGGTGCCTTCGTTCCGCTGTCGTCGGTTGCCGCATTCTGCTTCGGAATGTATCTGCCTGCGCTACTGGGAGGTCCGATGGTCGCCATCGGGAAGTGGTCCCCGGAGGCGGCTCTGCGGGCAGCGAAGGAACACCGGATTGCCTGGACGATGCTGGTACCGACCATGGCGCTGCAGCTCTCGGTCGCACCGAACTCCGAAGGCGCGCTGGACACGATGCGCGCCATGACGGTCGGCGGCGGACCGATGAACGAGCGCGCGCTCGCCAAGGCCGAACAGTGGCTGCAGACCACGTTCCTACGGGTGTTCGGAATGTCCGAGTGCCTGGGGCACACCACACCTGCTCTCGACGACCCGACGTCGATCCGCCTCGGACGCGACGGTCGGCCGTTTCCCGGTACCACCGTGCGGGCCGTCGGCTCGGACAGCCGTCCGCTCCCCGCGGACGATATCGGTGCCGCCCAGGTCAAGGGCCCGTCGCTGTTCGTCGGGTACGCCCGAGCCGGGACTCCGGTCCCGCCCGAGTTGACGCCCGACGGATTCCTTCCGACCGGTGATCTCGTGGAGGTCGCGTCGGACGGTTCGATTCGTGTGATGGGTCGGCAGAAGCAGATCATCATCCGCGGCGGACGCAACATCGACATCAACGAGGTCGAGTCGGCCATCGCATCGCTGCAGTCCGTGGTGCAGGTGTGTGTCGTTCCGGTGCCCGACGATCTGCTGGGGGAGCGCGCAGCAGCTCTCGTGGTCACCGGTGGTGAGGACCTCGGACTCGACGACGTCACGGCGCAGCTGGCACACGACGACTTCCCCAAGTCGAAGTGGCCGGAGTACGTCTTCACCGTCGCCGACTTACCGCAGAATCGTGTCGGCAAGCTGTCCCGGCCCGATGCGACGGCGCTGGCTCGACAGCTTGCGGCCGCAACTGACTCGAATTCACATCGAAAAATGTAAACTCCCACCGGAGGGTTGTACGTTCTATCAGTAGGGGCAGTCATGACCGTAGGAACCGATGTTCGGCGCGAGAGCCCGCGGTCCAAGCGAACGCGCATTCTGACGGCGGCAATAGACCACTTCGGCAAAGTGGGATACGAGCACACCAAGTGGGCGTCCATCGCCGACGAGGTCGGTATCGGTCAGACCGCGCTCTATCACTACTTCGAATCCAAAGCGCACTGCTTGCTGACGATCATGCGCATCGAACTCGCCGACTCCGCCGCCCGTTTCGTGGCGGCCACCGACGGCGTGACGCATGCCGAGGATGCACTGCGCGCGGCGATTGCCGCGTCGTTGGCGGCATCTCCTCAGGACGCATTGGCCCGTCGCATTCTGCACAACCACATGGACCTCTTGGCGACCGAACGCCAGTCCGCGAAGGAAGAGGCCGAACGGGTCGAGTGCCGTGAACTCGTGCAACGGATCGAAAAGAACTGGACCGCATTGATCGTGCGGGGGATCGAGGCGGGCCAGTTCGCGGAGTCGAATCCGACGATGTCTGCGCGTTTGGTGCTCGCTCTGGTGGTCAGCGTATGGCGGTGGTACCGGCCCGACGGCCGACTGACCATCGACGACATCACTGCACTGGTGACGGACGCCGCCATCCGAGTGGTCCGCAAGTAACAGCGCGAGCTGTATCTGCAGCGGACCTTGACCCTCTTTAAAACTGAACAGAATTCACTTAGGAGAGAAATGTACAATTTGGTACTCGTAGCCGCCCGTCCGGAAGAGTGGACGCACGAGCAGTTCATCACGTGGTGGCGCGGGGAGCACGCCGATGTCACGTACCCCCTGCCCGGCTTGCTCCGTTGGCAGCACACCGAACTACTCGAAGCATTCGGGAGCAAGTCCCAAGGGTGGGACGGGCTGTCGGTGCTCAGCTTCGAGTCGCGCGACGCGCTCGAGGCCGCCTTGGCCAGTGACGAGTGGAAAGCCGCTGTCGACCACGTCGGGACCATGGGTGGTCGACGGATGATGTGGTATGGCGACGAGAAGACGATGGTGCCTCTCGCGAGCGACGCGGGATGACCTCGTCGTGGGCCGATCCAGGCTGTTTTGCAGTGGCAGACGGCGTCCATCGCGTTCCTCTGCAGATGCCTCAGGACGGTCTGCGCGCGATCAATGTCTACGTGCTGGAGACTCATACGGGGCTGGTCCTGATCGACGGCGGTTGGCACCGAGCCTCCACCCACGACGAGCTCGTCGACGCCTTGCGTCGCATCGGACGTCGGCCGTCCGAAATTCACGACGTGTACGTCACCCACGTGCATCGTGATCACTACACGTTCGCCGTCGAGCTGCGTCGTCGATACGGAACCCGGGTGCATCTCGGTGCCGCAGAGGCACCGGGCATCGAAGCGATCGGTCGGTTGCGCAGCAACGTGCCGGTCAGCTCGATCCGGGAACTCGAGCGAGCGGGCGCGTTCGAGATCGCTCGCACCGCCTCCGAGAGCGGGAAGGCCGAACCCTTCGACGCCTCGGACTGGGAGCTACCGGACGCGTGGTTGCAACCCGGTCCCGTCGACATTCCCGGCCATGCGGTTGTCGCTGTACACACCCCCGGGCACACCAAGGGCCACATGGTTTTTCACGACACCGACCGGAACGTGTGCTACACGGGAGACCACGTTCTGCCCACGATCACGCCGTCGATCGGGTTCGAGCTCGGTGAGTGGGACCTTCCATTGGGCAAGTACCTGACGTCGCTGACCGCGATGCTCGACGAACCGGACCGGGCGATGTTGCCGTCGCACGGCCATCCGGGTGCCGGCGTGCACGAGCGCTGCCGGCAGTTGCTCGAACACCACGATCGCCGTCTCGCCGCTACCGAGAGCGTCGTCGAATCTGCTGCTCGGGCAACCGGGTTGGACGTGGCGTCCGGCCTGACGTGGACTCGGCACGATCGCTCGTTCGCCAGCCTGGACAGCTTCAACCAGATGGTGGCGACCTGCGAGACGCTGGCGCACCTGGACGTTCTGGTCCAGCGCGGCAGACTGTCGGCGCGGACCTCCAACGGGGTGGACTTCTTCACCACCTGCTGAAGCATCCTCCGAGAGCCCTACCCGAGCGGTCAGTCGCAGGTCCAACCGCCGTCGACGTACAGCTCGGTCCCGGTGACGAACGTCGAGTCGTCCCCGGCCAGAAAGGCGACGGCGGCAGCCACTTCGGCCCCGGTCCCCAGTCGACCCATCGGAGTGTGCGCAATCATGGCGCTGTGACGTTCGGAGCCCTCGTAGCGTTCGAGCAACTGCGTTGTGCCGATGAAGCCAGGGTGGATGGAGTTGACTCGAACACCCTTGGTGGCCCAGTGCAGGGCTGCATTCTTGGTCATCGTGCGCACAGCGCCTTTGGCCGCGGCGTAGGCGAAGCTGTTGCCGAGGCCGCCGACGCTGCCGAGGATGGAACAGATGTTGACGATGGATCCTCCGCCGGAGCGCTCGACATACGCGCCGGCATGCTTCATTCCGAGCCACGTCCCGGTCTGACTGACTTCGACAACTCGGTTGTAGCGGTCGAGATCCTCGTCGACGACGGTTCCGAGGCTACCGATGGCACCGTTGTTGACCACGGCGTCGAGCCGACCGTACTGCGCGGCCACTGCCTCGACAGCGCTGTGCCACTGATCTTCCCGGGTGATGTCGAGTGCGATCGGGAGATGGCGTTCACTGTCGGCCTGGTCCGCCACGAGGGCTGCGCACGCGTTACCGTCGACGTCGGTTACCACGATCACGGCCCCTTCCGAGGCCAGACGCTCGACGATCGCGGTGCCGATTCCTCCGGTTGCCCCGGTGACCAGAACGACCTTGTCCTGGAGGCGGGACTGCGCGCCCATCACAGCTTGCTCAGTACGTTGCGCCCACCGACGAGCATCGCCGCGGCGACACCGATCGTGGTCACAGCAGTCATCAGTAGTGCCATTGCAGCCACGAGTGGGTAGGAGCCGTTCTGCCACATGTCGAACAGCAGCGTGCCCATCACCTGAGTGGTGGACGCTCGCACGAGAAGTGACGCGGCGAATTCATGGGTCAGCAGAATGAACATGAGCGCGACGGCACTGAGGATCGTCGGACGCATCAGCGGCAACATGATTCGTAGATTCGTCACGAAAGGCGACGCGCCACTGGTGGCCGACGCCTCGGTGTACGTGTTGCCGAGCGAGAGCATGGCCGTCATCTGCATCCTCGTCGAGAACGGCAGCATCAGCACGATGTACACGAGGATGATCACCGTTCTGGTTCCGTAGAGGATCAGCGGCGGTTCGGTGTACGTGAGCAGGAATCCGACGCCGAAGATCACGGCCGGGATGCCCAGTGGCAGTGCGGTCATGAGGTCTGCGATCAGCGCGAGAATTCTGAACCGACGACCGCGGACGAGAAGGTTTGCCATCAGGTATCCGAGCGGAATGCAGATCGCGACCGCGCCCAGTGAGGTCAGCACACTGGTCAGGACCGACTCCACCACCGCCGTCGTATCCATCAGTGCCCGAAAGTTGTCCAGCGTCAACAGACTCAGCGACAACGATCCCGACCAGTACGGCGTCAACGAGACGATGATCAGACCGACCAGCGGGATGACCAGGGCGAAGAGTGCGAACACCACGATGGTGACCGTCGCCCACGTGGCTTTACCGGTGGACGGCGCGAATGCCTTGCCGCCGTGCGTGACGAAACGAGTCTGGTTGCCCAGCAACGCCTTCTGCGCCAGCACGAGTACCAGTCCGAAGATCACCAGCGGAGACCCGGCGGCCGCTGCCGCGGCGAAGTCCGACGGGGACTCCGACACCCGGCGGTACATCTCGGTGGTCAGCACTTTGACTCCGGTGTTCGCACCCAGTAGCAGGGGGCCGGTGAACTGGCCGAGTCCGAGGAGCAGCGCGATACCGCCGCCGTAGATGAGGGACGGTCGAAGCAGCGGGAGGACGATCTTGAAAAAGATTCCGACCGTGGACGATCCGCTGACCTGAGCTGCTTCGAGGTGCTCGGAGCTGATGTTCTGCATGCCGGAACTGACGAACAGATAGACGAACGACGTCAGACCGAAGCCGGTGAGAACGATGATCCACGGGACGGTGTACACGTCGATCGGCCCACTGTCCGATCCGCTCCACCACGGCAGCAGGCGCAACACCACATTGAGGTAACCGGGCCCGGGGGAGAGCAGGAATGCCCACCCCACCACGCTTGCCACCGCCGGCATCACGATCGGCAGGATGGGAATGACACGCAGCCAACCGAGCTTGGCGGGAAGCCTGCTCGCGGCGAAGGCGAGCAGCGTTCCCAGCACCATCGCGATGACCAACGAACCCAGCGCCAACGCCACCGTGGTTCGAAGGGTGACGCCGATGTCGAAGCGGCCGTACTGACTTCGGTATCCGGCAGCTCCGTCCTCGAACGCGAGCATCTGCAGACGCACCATGGGGAGTACCACCAGGTAGGCCAACACGGCGAGGACGGCGGCGTACCCGATTCGCGCGCGCCAATTCGGCGAGATCGCCAGTGAGCGCTTACCGGTCGTCTCGGTGGACTCGGGACGTTCGACGTCGACGAGCGTGGCCATCACGAGGTCTTTCCTGCGGAACCGACGAGCTCGGAGCTCGCGGCCGACGACGCGTCGGGCAGCGCGTACACCCGCAGACACGACGGCGCGAAGCTGACGAGTACCGGCTGTCCGGGCCTGCTACGCCGCAGCGCCGCACTGTGTTCGGTAGCCGTGGCTCGCAGCGTCAACTGCTCGTCGCCGGTCTTGACTGCCACGTCGAAGTACCGACCGCCGTATTCGTACGTCACGAGTTCTGCGTGCAGGGCAATGTTTCCGGGCGGCACCTGGTCGGCAGTGTCGTGCAACAGCACGTCGTCCGGTCGGAACCGCGCTACGGCACGAGTGCCCTCGTCGGCACGCTCACGAACGGTGGCCGTCTGAAGGTCGATGACGTCCGAGCCGCTCGTGACCCATCCGTCGTGGCCGCGCATCAGTTCGAGCCGATTACCCATCCCGATGAACGCGGCGACGTATTCCGACGCCGGATTCTCGAAGACGTGCTCGGGCTCGTCGTACTGCTCGATCTTTCCGGCCTTCATGATCGCGAGACGGTCGCCGAGAGCGAACGCCTCGGACTGGTCGTGAGTGACGAACACGGCGGTGAAACCGAGCTGTTGGTGCAACTGGTGAATCTGCGATCGAACCTGATCTCGCAGGCGCGCATCGAGATTGCTCAGAGGCTCGTCGAACAACACCAGATCCGGTTGCGCCACGAGCCCGCGAGCGACCGCGACACGTTGCTGCTGGCCGCCGCTGAGCTGCGAGGGGTACCGGTCGAGCAACGCACCGCAATCGACCATGTTCGCGGCCGTCTCGACCGCGCCGTCGGCAATCGCCTTCTTCAGCTTGCGCACCGTCAACGGGTACCGAATGTTCTCTGCGACCGTCATGTGGGGCCACAGCGCATACGACTGGAACACCATGCCGATGTTCCGCTTGTGCGCAGGCACATGGAGTTTCGACGACGCATCGAACACTGTCCGGCCCGCGAAAGATATGGAGCCGCCCTGGGGTGTCTCCAGTCCGGCGAGGCACCGCAACGTCGTGGTCTTGCCGCAACCACTCGGCCCGAGCAGGACCAGAAATTCGCCCTGCTCGATCTCGAGGTCGAGGCTGTCTACGACGACGTTCGTACCGTACTTCTTCGTCAGTCCGGAGACCGCGAATCGAGAGGTCATTGCGTACTCACTTTCGGAGTATCGGTGTGCGTGGCTGTCACAGTGCATGTCGTGGGTCGAGCGCCCAGGCGAACTCGGTAACAGTGGAGGGTCAGCCTTGGAACAGGGTCTGCCATTCCTGTGAGTATTGCTCGACCTTTTCCGGCGTCAGTTCGGCGAGGTCGGGCGATGCGATGTCCTGGGCTCGCGCGACTGCACCCTCGATATCCGGCAGAACGGCCGCGTAGCCGCCGTTCAGTGCTTGCTGTCCTCCGGCTGTCACCATGAAGTTCGCGAGCACCTGCGCTGCGTTGGGATGCTGGGAAGCACCGAGAACCTCTGAGTACCAAGGTGTTCCCCACGGACTGTCCGGCAATGCCCAGTCGACCGGCGCGCCTGCGGCAACCTCGGTGACGAGAGGCTGAACCATGGGACTGACAGTCACTTCACCCGAGGTCAGAGCTTGCGCTACTGCGAGTGCGCTGGGGTACACCCGGGGCGCGAGTTCGGCGATCTGGTTCCAGTAGTCCTCTCCGAAGGTCTTGGAGTAGTACTTGTACAGATCGACGTACGACGCGAACCCGGTGGGGTTGACGATGCCGATCTTGCCCTGGAACTTCGGATCGATCAGGTCCTCGGGAGCGTCGACGCCGTCCGGCACCGCTGCGGTATTCCACCCGAGTCCGAACACCGCTGCGCTGGAGAGGAAGAACCGATCGTTGATGACGCTGTCCGCAGGATCGAAAGCGGGCGCATCCAGGTCGGGGCCGATGAGGTCGGTGGAGAATCGGCCGGATTCGGCGGCATTCTCGATCCAGGAGGCGTCGGTGGTCATGTGGACGTCAGCGATCCCTGCCCCCGTTCGGTTCTCGGTTTCTACCCTGGGATTGATCTCGGAGTCGGTTCCGCGCACGTACTCCATGTCGATCTCCGGGTACTGCGCCTCGAAAGCCGCTGTCAGCGCATCGAGGTTGGCCGGCTTCTGGCTGGAGTAGAGCATCACACTGCCCTCCTCCTTCGCGGCAGCGATCACGGCATCCCAGTCGCCCTCCACCGGAGCGGACGCGGTGGAAGACGAGCCTCCGCATGCGGTGAGGCCTACCATCGTGGCCGTTGCAATCACGGCAACGAGCGTCGTCCTGAACTTGTTCATGCCTGCGTTCCTTTCGGGCACGTCGATGACTTCCCAAGAACTCGGCGAGCCATCGTTTGACGTGGAGTCGGGCGACATCGATCGCAGACTTCACGTACGCGCTCGAACCAGCCGCAACGTTCGTCAAACTGAACTGATGTCAGTTTGAAAGATAGCGGCCGGTCCCTGTGATGTCAATCACCAGGTCGGGGTGGTGGGGGAGTGGGTGCACGGACGCTCCGAATTCGGCCGGCGGTCACTCGGTGAGTCGCTGTTCTTGACAGGACGGTTATCGATTGCAGACAAATTGTGTCCGTATAGCCTGTGTGCATGTCCATCAATGCGGAACGAGTCCCGGTCATCGTGGGTGTGGGTGACCTGAAGTTCACAGGCGACGGCACTGCGCAGAGCGCCATCGAGCCGCTCGATCTCGTTCTGCGCGCTGTGAATGCGGCGATCGAGGACACAGGAGCACCGGGTCTGAGCGCGCAGCTCGATGCGATACATGCAGTTCGCACCACGAGCTGGAACTACGCCGATCTTCCGGCTCTGGTCGCCGAGAGGTTGGGCGTCACCCTCACATCCAGCTCCTCGAGCACGATCGGTGGGCATCACCCCGCGCGCCTACTCGACCAGGTCGGTCGAGATATCGCCGAAGGACGCACTACTGCAGCACTGGTGGTGGGCGGCGAGGCGCAGGCCTCCGTCCGTGCCATGACGAAAGCGGGTGTGGACCCCGGTGAATCGGGTTGGACGACCGTACCGGGAGGCCCTCCGTCGTTCTCGCCCGAGGACCTCGGCAGCGCCGAAATGCAGCGAGCAGGAATCCTGGCACCGGTACAGATCTACCCGCTCTTCGAGAACGCGCGTGCCCACAGCCGTGGCCTGAACCCAGACCAGGGGATGCGCGAATCGGCCGACATGTACTCCCGCTTCTCGGCAATTGCGGCCGAACATCCCGTTGCATGGAGCCCTGTTGCACGCACGCCGGAAGACATCGGCACCGTCAGTTCATCGAATCGGTCTGTGTCCGATTGCTATCCGCTATCGATGAACGCCATGCCGTTCGTCGATCAAGCAGCTGCGGCCATGGTCTGTTCCTTGGCGACCGCCCGTGAGGCCGGTGTGGCGGAGGATCGAATCGTGTACCTGTGGGGTGGTGCGGGTGCAGTCGACAATCCGGATGTGTTGGCGCGCCCGGTGTTCGACGACGCACCAGCTCTTCGCGCGGCCGTGCGGCGGGCACTGTCGAGGGCCGAGGTGGCCAGCGAGGACCTGGCATTCGTCGATGCATACAGCTGCTTTCCGATCGTGCCGAACCTGTTGGCCGACGAGCTCGGCCTGGCCGAGGGGGCGACTCCCACTGTCCTGGGAGGACATTCGTTCTTCGGTGGGCCGTTGAGCAGCTACTCGCTCCATGCCATTGCGGAATCGACGCGACTGCTGCGCAAGAATTCCGGAGTCGCATTGGTTCATGCAAACGGCGGTTATCTGACGTACCAGCACGTGGTGCTGCTGTCCACGAGAGCTCATCGCGACGGATACATCGGCGACCCGGAGCAGGTGACTGTGTCGGGTACGCCGGCACGCGTCGTGCACGGCTACTCGGGAACGGCGACCATCGAGACGGCTACGGTCACGTACGACCGTAGCGGCCTGCCGGAGCAAGCGTTTGTCGTGGCTGCCACCGACGATGGGGCGCGGGTAGCGGGCCGAGCTGGACATGAATTCGCAACGACGCTTCACGACCTCGTGTCCGTGCAGAACGAGTCGGCCGTCGGACGCCGAATAGACCTGGTGGACAGCGAAGGGAACCTTGCCGTCGATTTCTGCATGTGATCGTCGCGTTCGGCCGGCAGACCGGTGAGAGGATGCAGTCATGTCTGAAGATTCTCCCCGAGGACCGGGCAGGCCCCGTGACGCGGACATGGAGGACCGCGTGTACACCGCCGTGCTCGAGGTGTACTGGGAAACCAGTTGGCGCGGATTCACATTCGACGCAGTCGCGCGGCGGGCCAAGGTCGGCCGGGCAGCGCTCTACCGCCGCTGGGCCGACAAGGAAGAACTTCTGGTCCAGGCGCTCGAAGCTCGGTCGCCGCTGTCGACGCCGATCGACACCGGATCGGTCCGTGGGGACCTCGTCGAACTCGCGGAACAATTGGCCGTCGGCTACGGGGAGCTCTCCGGCTTGGTCTCGCTACGGGTGACTCTCGACGCGAGGGTGAATCCGGACCTGTTGTCCCATCTCACCGACACTCTCAACCAGAGCCGCCTCGTCACTGCTCGACGCATCGTCCGCCGGGCTGTCGCGCGTGGAGAGCTGCCCGAGGGCACGTCGACGACGTTACTGCTCGAACTCGTGACGGGAGCGGTGTTGGCGCGTGCGCTCTTCTCGCAGGCGCACTCAGGATCGAGAACCACTGCTGCCGTTGACCACTCGACAGTGGTCGTCGACACCGTTCTGCGAGCGTTGAGTTAGCCGTTGAACGACCGGGCTACAGGCCGAACCATTGCAGACAGTGACTGTCTGAATTAGTGTTGTGGGGTCTCACGGCCCGAAGGAATGAGGATCGACGTGTCCGAAGTGGTACTCACCGAAGTGCGGGGACACACCCTCGTCGTCACCATCGACCGGCCGGAGGCAGCCAACAGCATCAACGCCGATGTGCACCGCGGTTTGGGCGCTGCATGGGAGCTTGCGCAGGAGACAGACGACATTCGAGTTGTGGTGTTGACGGGCGCAGGCAACAAAATCTTCTGCGCCGGAGCAGATTTGAAAGCTCTCGGCACATCCGGGCCCGCGGGAGTGACTCCACCCGAGACCGCGCACTGGGGTTTCGCCGGAATCGTCAAACACCACATTGCGAAACCGGTGATTTCCGCAGTGAACGGCAGCGCCCTGGGCGGTGGCACGGAACTCGCATTGACCGGTGATCTTGTTGTAGCCGCGGAGAATTCGACCTTCGGACTTCCCGAAGTGAAGCGCGGTCTCATCGCCGGAGCGGGAGGGGTCTTCAGATTGACCACAGCCCTGCCGCGTGCTGTCGCGCTGGAGCTACTGCTGACCGGGAACGCCATGAGCGCCCAGGACGCGCTCCGGTGGGGATTGGTCAACCGCGTCGTTCCTCAGGCCGAAGTGATGAGCACTGCTCTTGCCCTCGCAGACGTCATCTCCGCGAACGCACCTCTCGCTGTTCAGGCGAGCAAGCGCGTCGCTCGCGGGATCGATGACGGCGAGATCGAGACGGAAGCCCGCAGCTGGGAACTCAGCGAACAGGCCCTGGAGTCACTGAGCCGATCGGCGGACACTGTCGAGGGAATCATGGCCTTCATGCAGAAACGGGACCCGATATGGACCGGAAAGTGAATCCGATCGTGAATGCACTCATTTTGCCTCGGGTACCTGGTGTAGACCTTCCGACGTAGAGGCTCGGCTGCTACGCAGCTGTCGTCCCGCCGGAATCAGAATCGTCACCCCGGCTCCGATGATCGCCGGCAAGGCGAAAGCCAGAAGCTGAGTGCTGGTTCCCGCACCCGCGGCGACGAACAGTCCACCGTAGGTAGGACCCACGATCGCGCCCAGTCGCCCCACCGCGAGCGCGACGCCCAGTCCTGTGGTCCGGCAGGACACGGGGTAGTAGCCACCGATGAAGGTGTTCAGCAGGATCTGCGTCCCGGTCGTTCCCATTCCTGCGATCAGCACCAGAACGTACACGATCCCGATCGGGGGAGTGGTCGCGATCAATGCCAACGACACTGCTGCACAAAGGAATCCGAGGGTCGTCACCGTCTTGATGCCGAACCGGTCCGCCAGGTAAGCGCCGCCGAGCGCGCCCACTGCACCGCCGACGTTGAGCACCAGCAGGAATGACAGTGCGGCACCGAGCGGGTATCCGGCCGATCGCATCACTGCAGGCAACCAGGTCGCGACGCCGAACAACACGAGCAGACACAGCAGGGTCATCACCCAGAAGGACAACGTCACTCGCGCACGGTTCGCGGTGAACAGCGCAGCGATTCCGCGATCTGTCGATGTCGGCTCACCACCGGAAACCTCGACTGTGTCCTCGAGTCCGTAACGAGTCGAGATCCTTTGTGCTGCATCCGTCCTACCCCGCGCGTTGAGGAAGGCGGGCGACTCGGGGAGGTATCCGATCATCATCGGCAGAATCAACAACGCCGGGATCATCCCAGCTGCGAACATCGCTCGGAAGCCGAATGCCGGGACGAGCCACAGCGACAGGATCCCCGCTGCGATACCGCCGACGCTGGTGCCCACGAACCCCAGTGCGACCGTTCTCGCTCTGGTGTCGAGGCGGGAAAATTCGATCAGCATCGACGCCGCGGTCGGCATCAGAACCCCAGCACCGACGCCGACGACAAATCGCGCTGCTCCGAACAATTCGGGCGAGGGTGCAATTGCGCAGCATCCCATTGCGGCCGAGAACAGGGCGACCGCGGCGATCAAGGCGCGTCGTCTGCCCCAACGATCCGCGATGCTGCCCGCGGCGAGTGCCCCGACCAGCATGCCGACTCCCACCACGGATCCGAGTACACCGACGGTCGCCGGATCCAGGTCCCACGGCTCGTACGCCAGGAGCGACGGCACCACCGTTCCGTACATCAGAAGGTCGTACCCCTCCAACGTCAAGGCCGCCAGGCACAGCGCAACGACGGGAGAAAAAGTGTTACGTGACATGATATTCCGCTCGCGAGAGGGTCAGATGAAGTGTTGGGACAACCAGTCACCGATATCGGCGGCGGCCAGAGACGCGCCGGTGGGCGCGCCATCGTGAATGGGGCCACCGAAGTGGGTGCCCTCGATCGCCACGTGAGACTTGTCCACTGAGCCCAGAGCCTCGACCATTCTCGACGCGTCCTCCGGGAAACACGCCTGATCGCCGGTCAATTCGACGAACAACGACGGGACCGTGACCGACGGTGCGCACCGAACGAAGTCGGCATTGGAGCTCAGACCGGACCACGTCGACAGCCAGGCATCCGGCGTGGACAAGCGCGCAAAGCCGACGAGTCCGTAGTTCGTCAGATCGGGCCGCCGGCCGAACAGTGAACCGTAGGGGCGGGCGTTGGAACTGAGCGACAGGTCGGTGAATCTCAGGTCCGCATCGGTGCGATAGACGGTCAATATCCGCGGTGCCAACGCCTCTCGACGGTCGTGGGCGTTGCCGTTTGTCTTGAAACGCCGTCGGGCCTCGGATGCTTCGGCGACCCGTGACCGCGCGATCACGTCGAGGCGAGTGACGCGCTCGAGCTGAGCGGCGCGGTACTTCTGAACGAAATCGGCGGAATAGTGAGAGCTTTCCGGTGCCTCGACGAATCCGTTCGCACTGTCGAAAGGATCGAGTGCCGGGTCGACGGACATGGGGTCCGATTCGTCGACCACGGACGGATCGATCAGTCGCAGCAGCAGCGCGCCCTGTCCCGGGTGTGGAGCCATGAAAATCGCACCGTCCGGTACGGGCATCTCCGCGGATGCGAGGTCGATCGGCCGGCCGGCCGGCGTTGCTGCCAGCCGCTCCTCGGGCGTGAGCCCGGCCTGCTCGCAGTAGAACGCGAACAGCGTTCCACCGCCCGAGTGTCCGAGTGTGACAACGTGATCGAAAGAGCGGGAGCGAAGGAACACCTGCCCGGCCGCGGCGTCGAGCAAAGCCTGCTCGTGCACCAGCGAGATGTCGTTGTTCACCGATCGCGTGCCCTGGGTCCACACTGCGTATCCGCGTGCAAGCAGCTCTGGCACGAGAACGTGATGCGTCAGATCCTGGCGCGGGTGCATCAACGCAACGACGAGGTCCGCGCCGGGAACCGTTCGCAACACTCCACTGACCTTGGCGCCATCGGCAGTGGTCAGCTCGTGCGTCGACGTGACGGTGTTCGTCGGTGCCTCGGCCGCATCGAGGTAGCGTCCAGCACCGAGTCGGGTCCGATTCATGACTGCTCGACGCGCAGGGCGTCTCTGTCCCACTGCGTGATTCGAGACTCCGACAGGCCGGAGACGCTGCTGTACCAGACGGCGTGCCTGCATCCGGTGGCTCGACGATCGATGACGATGTCCTTGTCCGAGACTATGCGGAAGTACGGGCCGACGTGGTCGACGCGTACGGCTGGGTCGACGTCGGCCACCGAGGCGATACTGGTGTTCTCGGGTATGTCGAGCACATACAACGTGGTCACGACACTCCCACCTCGTTCTCGGCCGACCAGTCGGCCGCACGTTCGACGATCAGTTCGGCCTTGCGGGTCAACAGGTTCGCCATGCTCGGGTCGGGTCCGCGCACGATGTCGATCAGGGCGTCGATCGTCAGGTTCGCGTCGAGATCTTCCTGCGGCGTGACCGGACGCATCGCGCGGGTGAGCTCGATCATGTAGCCGTTGGGATCGTGTGTGTAGATCGACTCGATCGTCTCGTGTTGGATCTGCATCTCCACGGGCCAATCACTGCCGTCCAACCGTCGCCGATATTCCATCAGGTCCGCTTCGCTGTCGACGTGAATCGCGAGATGACGCGAGCGGATGAAGAAGATCGGTACGTCCTCGGCGAAACGCGAGTACGAATCACCCTGTGGTCCTCCGTCGAACGGTTCGAGACCGAAGTAGTAGAAGAACGCGAGTCGGTCGTCGTTGCCGATGTCGAAGAAGAAGTGGATGAAGTCCGGATGCTTCTCCGGGCCCCATCCTGCTGCGCAGATGGAGTGGACGACGGGGAACCCGAGAACGTCACGGTAGAACTCGACCGTTGCTGCCGGATCGAACGTGGGGTAGGCGACGTGGTCGACGCCCCGGACCTTGTGTGGCAAGTCGGACATGAAGATTTCCTCTCTACGAAAGTGACGATCTAGGACGTGACGACGGCGTCTGCCCGAAGAAGTGAGCCGGCGTCCGGAAGATCGACGGGTAGGTCCAGCGCACGGAGCAGGCTGTAGGCACCTGCCGTCGCGGCCGACAGAACGGGGATGCCGAATTCGTCCTCGGCAGCCTGGACGAGCGGTAGGGACGGCATCTGTACGCACGCGGAAATCACCAGGGCGTCGGCACCGGTGAGATCCAACGACCGTGCCGCGTCCATGACTCGTTCGCCTGGGATGCAGCCGACTTCGGCGTTGTCTGACACCTCCAGCGCACGCCAATCGAGTACGCGAATGCCCTCGGCCTCGATGTAGTCGACGACCTTCTCCGCGAGTGGTCGCATGTACGGCGTCACGAGAACTATGTTCTTGGCGTCCAGGGCACGAAGGCCTTCCACAAGAGCGCCCGCGCTCGACCTGACGGCTGCATCGGACCCGCCCGTGGCGAGTTGTTCCGCGACGAGCCCCTCCACCCGTTGGTGTTCCCCGGGCCCGGCGACCATGAGGGCGACGAGGCACGCATAGAGAACAGCGTCGATTCCGGCATCGCCCAATTCGAGGATGCACCGTTCGCGCTGGGCATTCATGGCCCGCAATTGTTCCGGCGACACGGCCTGCATGCGCATGCGCGAGGAGTGGAACGAAAACCGGGCATGTCGATGTCGCGCCAACAATGCGGGCATCTCCGTTTCCACGGTGACGTTGGAGCTCGGTACGACCAAGCCCACACGATGAATACTCATGAACTGCCTTTCGGTAATTGACGCTGATGACGAGTATTCGACGTCTGCGACGATTCGTCAAGCGGCTTGGACCAGGGAAATCGAATCGATGCGTCCGTTCGGGCAGTATCGAGGAGGGTGACGGCACTCACATTCGTGCTTGACATGTTGTCGTCTACGTCGAATACTCGACGCAGACGTAAGCACTGTTCGAGGGTGTTTCGCTCTCACACGCCAGGACGTCTTCGACTCGGACCTAAGGAGCACACCGGCATGACCTATGTGATCGGAGTGGACGTCGGCGGAACGTTCACGGACGCAGTACTCGACGACAGTTCCGGGACCGTGGTCGCTGCAAAAGCGCCCTCGACTCCGCCCGACTATTCACAGGGCGTCATCGACGTTCTCGAAGCGTTGGCCGAGCAACTCGGATGCCCGGTGCAGGAAATGCTGGCGAACACCCACCACATCGCGCACGGCACCACGTCCTCGCTCAACGCTCTGGTGATGGGTAACGTCCCGCCGGTCGGGTTCCTGACCACCAAGGGGCATCGCGATTCGATCTACATCATGAACGTCGAGGGCCGGTACCTCGGTGGCTCGCCCGAGCAACTGCAGAACGTGTTGGGGCAGAGCAAGTCCCACGGTCTCGTTCCCAAGCGGCATGCGCTGGAGGTCACCGAACGCCTCGATCGAGACGGCAACGTCGTCGTAGCCCTCGACGAAGAGTCCGCACGTATCGCCATCCGAAGCCTCGTCGACGACGGTGTCTCCGGCATCGCGGTCTCGCTGCTCTGGTCGTTCCGTAACCCCGTGCACGAGCAACGCATTCGTGAACTCGTGCACGAGATCGACCCCGACATGTTCGTCTCGCTGTCCTCCGAGGTGAGCCCGCGCATCCGCGAGTTCGCCCGTAACGCAACCACGATCATGAGTACCCAGATCGGCCCAGGGTTGCGCGATTACCTCGGCTCGTTGGAAAAGAAGCTACGTGCCCTCGATCTCGCGGGACCACTGCTGGTGATGCAGAGCAACGGCGGTGCCGTTGCCGCAGCCGAGGCCCCGAAGAACGCCATCAGCACAGTCGGGTCCGTGTTGACCGGCGGCGTGGTCGGAGCGGTATCACTCGGAAAGCAGCTCGGTCACAAGAACATCATCGCCACCGACGTCGGCGGAACCACATTCCTCGTCGGCCTCGTCGTGGACGGTGAGCCGGTGCGTGCGTCGAGCACCATCATCAACCACCACCCGATCAATGTCCCCACCCTGCAGGTGCACGCCATCGGCTCGGGCGGCGGTGCCATAGCGTGGGTGGATGCGGGTGGCAACCTCCAGATCGGTCCGCACAGCGCCCAGGCGGTACCCGGACCTGCCTGTTACGGGCAGGGCGGCACCGAACCCACCAACGCCGACGCCAATCTCGTCCTCGGGATACTCCCCGAGCGCGGCCTGCTGGGAGGACGCAAACCACTCGACAAAGAGCGTGCGCGCGAGGCCATTCGACGCCGCATCGCGGAACCGCTCGGTCTGTCGGTCGAGGACGCAGCCGCCGCGATCTATGCCGTCCAGAACGCACAGACCGGCGACCTTCTGCGCAAGACCGTCGTCGAAGCCGGGCACGATCCGCGCAACTTCGTTCTCTACGCGTTCGGCGGAGCCGGCCCATCACATTGCGCCGCCTATGCAGCCGAAGTCGGCGTCAAGGAGGTCATCGTTCCGCTCGGGCAGGTGGCATCGGCGTTCTCGGCCTACGGTCTTGCGTCGTCGAACATCGTGCTCGCGGCCGAGCTGTCCGACCCGGCAGCGATGCCGCTCGATCCTGCTCGCGCAGAAGCGAATTTCGACAGTCTCGAGAAGCGCGTCCGCGAAGCCCTCGGTCGACAAGGGCTCAATTTCACGTCTGTCCAGGTCGAACGTGATATCGACATGCGGTACACGATGCAGTTGGCAGAGGTTGCAACAACCATTCCCGAGGGCTCGCTGGACTCGGCGAGCGTCGCACACGCCTCCGATCTCTTCGAGCAGCGTTACGCAGATCTGTACGGCAAGGACAGCGGATTCCGTGAAGCAGGTATCCAAGCAATCACCTATCGCGTGCGTGCAACCGGCGTCCTGCCGTTCTCGCCTACCCTCCCCGAACTGAAGTCCGCCGACTCCGCCGACGCCTCGATCGCTCGCATCGGCACTCGAAAGGTCAACCTGGACGGCCGAATCGGCTATGTCGACACCGACATCTACGACTACAGCAAGCTCGCCGCCGGGCATGTGCTCGCCGGCCCCGCCATCGTCGAAGTCCCGACGACCACTGTCGTCGTCCCGCACGGCACCACCGGAACTGTCGACCGCCTCGGCAACCTCAACATCGTCGCCGGCTGAGACCACAGGAGAACCGAACATGACATCAGCGATTCCCGGGTCCGAGATCTTCTCGTCCCGCCCCGTCGACCCCGACGCCCTCGCCCGCGCGCTCCCGCCGACGCTGCCGGTGCACACCGTCACCCAGCAGCAGATCGACGAACTCGACCCGCTGACCTACGAGGTCATCCGGCACCGACTCTGGTCGGTCACCGACGAGATGGGCGAGGCACTCAAACGAATGTCCGGCTCACCCATCGTCACCGACGCGAACGATTTCGACTTCGCGATCAGTGACGAACTGGGACAAGAGGTTCAGGTCGGCCTCTACAACACCATGCTGGTCGGAGCCGTTGACCTGGCGATCTACTGGACCTTGCAGCACCGCGCCACCAACCCCGGAATCGTGGAGGGCGACATGTTCCTCTGCAACGATCCATGGGTCGGCGGGGGACTACATCAGAGTGATGTCATCGTCTACCAACCCATCTTCCACGAGGGCAAGCTGTTCGCCTGGACCAGCGCGATCTGCCACGAACCCGATCTCGGTGGTTCCGGTCTCGGATCGTTCGATCCGTCGGCGAAAGATGTTTTCTCCGAATCGCTTCCGACTCCACCGGTCAAGGTGGTCCGCGACTACGAGCTACAACGCGACGTCGCAGACCTCTGGGTTCGACGCTCCCGCGTTCCCATGCTGGTCGGACTCGACCTGCGTGCCAAGATCGGGGCGAACACCGTCGGACGCAACCGCATGCTGGCCGTCATCGAGCAGTACGGTGCCGACACCGTCAAAGCCGTCATGAAGCGCATGATGACCGACGCCGAAGGGCGACTGCGCAGCAAGCTCTCCTCGCTCCCCGACGGGACCTGGAAGGCCACCGGCTACCAGGACCAGTCGCACACCGGTGACCGCGAGGTTCACAAGATCACCGTCGCGATGAGCAAGACCGACGACCATCTCACGTTCGACTTCACCGGCACCGACAAGCAGACGGGCGTCATCAACTGCACCTACGCTGGGATGCGCGGCGGCGTCATGCTCGCGTTGCTTCCGATCCTCGCGGGTGACATTCCCTGGTCCGCAGGCGGATTGATGCGTTGCTTCGACCTGGTGTCCGAGGAGGGCACCATCAACAACGCGAGCTTCCCGGCAGCGGTCAGCCGTGGTCCCATCGGACCCGCTTGGCTGACCGGAACCCTCATCGCGGAATGCCTGTCGCAGATGCTCGACCGATCGGTCGACCTCGGCAAGAGCGTGCAGGCCGCGTGCTGCGGTACCTGGGACACCGCGGTGATCGCAGGCCTCGACGAACGCGGGGACCAACCCGTTCCGTTCCTGAACATCATGATGGAACCGATGGCAGGCGGTTACGGCGCACGACCGACCGCCGACGGCATGGACACCGGCGGACTCTTCTGTATTCCGATGGGGCGCATCCCCGATACGGAAATGACCGAGTTCCTCTACCCGCTGCTCACACTGTGGCGTCGTGAGGAGCCCGACTCGGGTGGACCCGGTCGTCAACGCGGTGGCGTCAGTGCATCGCTCGCTGTGACGCCGTACGGCACCTCGCTCCCGATGGGCCTCGTCCTCGCCTCGGCGGGTAAAGCCGTGGCGCAGAACAACGGCCTGGCCGGCGGGTACCCCGGCAACACCGGACTCGAAATTCTGGCGCGCAGTACCGACGTCATCGAGCAGTTCGCAGCGGGAAAGATTCCCGGAGCCCTCGAAGATCTTGGCGGCGGAAAGGAATTCGGCGCGTGCTACGCCGAAAGCTATGTCGCTCCCGGTGAGGTGCTGTACATGCATTGGCAGGGAGGCGGCGGCTACGGAGATCCGTTGCATCGCGATCCGGCGGCTGTGGTCGTGGACCTACGCGAGGGCAAGGTCACCGCAGAGGGGGCGAACGTCGTTTACGGCGTGGTCATCGACGCGGGAAAGGTGGACGAGGCAGCAACTGCGCGACGACGTCGAGACATGATCGACGAACGGCGCACGCGTTCCACCCAGCACTCCGACGCTCCCACCATGGATCTCTCGCTGGCAAGACGTCTCGACGACAACCTGTCCGAGGTGACCGTCGGGGACGTTCGGGTCATCGCCTGCGCACAGTGCGGCCGGCTCCTCGGTGACGAGAAGTCGAGTGGTGTACTGGATCTGGCTCGCTACGAGGGGCCGTCCTCGGCGGCGGGGCCGCAGGTGACATCGGATCCCTCCATCTACGTCGACACACCCATCGTGTTCCGTCAGCTGTGCTGCCCGGGATGCTGGACTGCCGTGTACTCGGGAATCGTTCCTGCCGATCATCCCGATCATTCGTTGGAGATCTCTCGACTACTTCCTGCGGTGGCCGAACGATGACGGTGACCACGGAGACGACCCACTCGGACTGGGACGGCAGGCTGGTGGGATACCCGGAGGATCGCGCGCAGGGCTACCGCCGGAGTGGTTCGTGGAGCTCACTTCCCACGAGTCGCCGGTTCCACGACATCGCACTTCGGTATCCCGACAGGCTCGCGATCATCAGCGCCGAGGGCTCGATGACGTTCGCCGAACTCGATCGTCGTACCGATGCCATCGCCGCCGGATTGATTCGACAGGGACTGGTGCGCCTGGACCCTGTGCTGTTCCAGATGACGAACCGGCTCGAGACGGTGCTGGCCTGGTACGGCTGCATCAAGGCCGGACTGGTTCCGGTCGCCACACTGGCCGCGCACCGAATGCACGAGATCGCGCACATCGGTGCCGCGGTGGGCGCGGTCGCGCACGTGGTCGAAGCCGGTCTGCCGTCGTTCGACCTGGTCTCGTTCGCCCACGAACACGCCGCAGGGAGCGAGACCGTTCGCCACGTGGTGACGGTCGGGGCGAACGAAGGTGACGGACTGCGGTTGGAGGACATCGGCCGCGACATCGACCCCGACGAGGCCCGAGCTCTCGTCGAAGCCATCGAGGCCGAGACGGCTCCCGAGGATGTGGTTGCGTTCCAATTGTCCGGCGGCACAACGGGAGTACCCAAGGTCATTCCGCGGATCCATGCCGAATACTGGAACAACGCACTCATGTATGCGCAGCGGCTGCAGTGGACGTCGGACAGCCGCGTCGCCCATCTGATACCCATCGTGCACAACGCAGGCATTGCCTGCGGTCTGCACGCCTCGCATTCGGTGGGCGCGTGTCTCGTGCTCTCCACCGCCGATGTCGGATCGGCGTTGGACCTCATGGAGCGTGCGGAGGCCACCGAGGTGTTGATCGGCCACGGTCATTACCAGGCCGTACTGAGTCCCGAGTTCGATCGGGTGCGTGGGCGTCTGCGGCACGTGATCCTGTCCGGGGCCAAAGTGTCACCGGCGCTGATGGACCGCGTCGACGACGGCGGAGACCATTGGGCGGGTCAGCTGTTCGGGATGTCCGAGGGGCTGCTCACCGTCACCCCGGTAGCCGCCCCTCGCCACGCTCGAATCACCACCGTCGGCACTCCTGTCTGCGCCGAGGACGAGGTGCGCATCCTCGATCCCGGCACGGAGATCGAGCTGTCCGACGGGGAAGTCGGCGAATTGTGTTGCCGTGGCCCGTACACGATCACCGGGTATTTCGGGGCCCCCGAGCACAATCGGACTGCCTTCACCTCGGACGGCTTCTACCGGACCGGCGATCTGGCGTCGATCTCCGTCGTAGAAGGCGAGCGGTACATCACGATCGAGGGGCGCATCAAGGACCTCATCAACCGCGGCGGCGAGAAGATCAATGCCGAGGAGGTCGAACTGCTCCTCCTCGACCATCCGGCCATCGTGGGCGCGGCCGTCGTCGCGATGCCCGACCCTCGACTCGGCGAGAAGACGTGCGCGTATCTCGTCACCGACGGGGACCCGTTGACGATGGCCGACGTGCAGGAGCATCTCGCGGGTCTCGGTGTGGCCAAGTTCAAATGGCCGGAGCGCCTCGAATGGCTCGACGCGCTTCCTCGAACCAACGTCAACAAGATCGACAAGAAGCGTTTGCGGCTGGACATCGCCGCGAAGCTCGAGAGGCAACCATGAAACTCGACCGCGTCGCAGTCATCGGCGGGGGCCCCGGCGGCCTCTACGCCGCACGGCTGCTGAAACTGTCCAATCCCAAGGCGGAGATCACCGTCTACGAACAGAGTTCACCGGACACCACGTTCGGGTTCGGAGTCGGCCTCGCCTCACGGACACAGCGGAATCTCCGTCAGGCCGACGCTGCGTCACTCGATGCGATTGTCGCTCAAGCGTACTCACACGAGATGTCGATGCAGGTAGGGAACAGAACGGCCCGCTTGGCTCACGGTGATCTTCTCGCGATAGCGCGGACGTCTCTGCTGTCCGTGTTGCAGGAACAAGCGCGCGATGCAGGAGTTCGGCTGGAGTTCGGCGAACGCCGCGAACCCGCCGACCTCGATGTGGACCTCGTGATCGCCTCGGACGGAATCAACAGCGCGACCCGTACGGCCGACGGTCGATTCGGTGCCGACATCACCACCGGAACAGGCCTCTACCTTTGGTGTGGAACGGATTTCGCACTAGAGAGCGCCATATTCGTACCCGTCACCACCGAGCACGGCACGTTCGTTGCCCACGCGTATCCCTATGCGCCGGATCGCAGTACGTTCCTGATCGAGACGGATCTCGATACCTGGCACCGGGCGGGCTTCGACGTCACAACTACTGCCACGGGCGCAGCCCACAGCGACGAGGCATCGTTGCGCTATCTCGAGAAAGCGTTCTCCTTCACTCTTCAGGATCACAGCCTCATCGGAAACCGGACCCGGTGGATGCAGTTCCGAACGGTCAAGTGTCGAAAGTGGTCGGTGGACAACATAGTTCTTCTCGGAGACGCCGCGCACACTGCGCACTATTCGATCGGATCGGGAACGAAGCTGGCGATGGAGGACGCCATCGCCCTCGATGCGGCACTGGCGTCGGCTGCGACCGTCGGCGATGCCCTCACCGAGTACGAACGGGTGCGTCGCCCCGCGGTCGAACACCTTCAGCAGATTGCCGTGCGAAGTGAACAGTGGTGGGAGTCCTTTCCGCAGCGCATGGATCTGCCCGTGGACCAACTGATGGTGGCGTACATGACGCGCGCCGGAAAGGTCGGTCTCGAGCGATTCCTCGAATCTGCTCCCGAGGTGGCGTGGAAGGGAATCGCGAGCTACGCGCGGGTTCCCGCGGACTCGGAGGTTCCTGCCGATGTGTCCCGCTGGATCCTCTCGCGGCGCATCGAACACGGTGGGCGGTCGTTTTCCGATCGATTCGCCCCGCCCGATCTGCGCGAAGACCCGACGACGACGGTGGTCTCCGTCGACGTCGAATCTGCGTGGAACGAGAAGGCGACGGCCATCGTCGACGAGTCCAGGGCAAGTTCCACGGTGTGGTTGACGGGGTCCGGCGAGCGTGATCACGTCCTGACCCGACTCGATGTCGCGGAGCGAATGATGCGCAGCACCGGTGCGCTCGTCGTCGTCGACGTGCCGGAGGAGTGTTTGTCCGATGCGGTGGCAGGTCTGGTCAGTGCGCGTACCCACCTCGTGTTTGTCGGTTCTCGACGACGGTGACGGTTATTCTTCGGTCATGACACGCGAGGACTCACCACGAGGATCGGCGCGCAATCCGCGTCGGGAGCTGGTCGAGAAGCAAATTCTCGACCAGGCCACGCGATTGTTCGCCGAGAAGGGTTTTGCCAGCACCACACTGCAGGACATCGCGGACGCGACCGGTCTGACCCGCCCGGCGCTGTATCACTATGTCGCGAACAAGGACGAGCTACTCTCGCGCCTGATCAGCGAGAGCACCGAGACCCCGGCCGCAGTTCTGCACGAGATCAATGCGCGATCCGATCTCGGCCCTACCGAGAAGCTACGCAAGATGGCCACCGCGATCGCCCTGAACCAGGCCGAAACCGCCGACCGCTTCAAGCTCATCATCAGGTCGGAAGCCGATCTGCCCGAGGAGATTTCGCGGACGTACCAGCAGAGTCGCAGGCACGTGCTCAAGGAGTTCGTGACGGTCGTCGAAAATGGCGTCAGGGCAGGGGAATTCAGGCCTGTCGACCCGCGCACAGCAGCACTCGGCATCATCGGCATGCTCAACTGGGTCGCCTGGTGGCATCAGAGCGGTGACCCGGACGCCGATCGGAGTGTGGCCACTCAACTCGCCGACATGGCATTGCGGACCGTCGTCCAGGACAGCGGAACGCCTCTCGTACCAGAGGGGCCCGAACGTGCGATCTCGATGCTCCGCGAGGATCTCGATTACCTCGAACGCATCCTGGCTCGGGATCGATCGGAATCGTGATCGACGGACTCGCGCCGGAGCCTTGCTCACCCAGCGCCCGGTAACCCCAGGAACGACAGCAGACGCGTGAGAAGTTCGCCTCGCCACGCACGCGATGACCAGGTGTGGTCGGCACCGGTGACCTCGGTGAATGTCGCGTGTGGCAACAACTCTGCGTAACGGCGTCCGTACTCGAGCGGCACGATCCGGTCTGCCGTGCCGTGGACGATGTCGACGGGACCGTCGTATCCGGCCGCAGCCTCGTACACATCGAGGCCATTGCGGATGTCGTCGAAAAATGCCAGTCCGAGCCACATGCCGCCGAAGTCGAAGCCGCCGTTCTGTGCGACGGAATCGATGGGCTGGCCCTGGATCTCGTGCTTGACGGTGATGTCGTCGACGACAACGCCTGCAGGTGACCACAAGGTGAGACTGGCGACACGGTCGGACAAGAGCGTGGCCGCCATTGCCGCTTCCACTGCGCCGAGGCTGTGGGCGAGAACGTGCACCGGTGCAGATCGATCGGCAGCGAACTCCCGGATCATGGTCGACACCTGCTCGACCTCGTCGCGCAGGGTGATGTCCTCGAACTCTCCGTCGCTGACGCCGTGGCCGAGTCGGTCGTACGCGCGGACGACTGCTCCCGCTTCGACGAGGCGTCGAGCGATCTGCACGAAGAGACGCTGTGGTCCGATGCTCGAGTCGCTGAAGCCGTGCACGATCAGAACGGACGGCGCTGTTCTGTCGGAGTTCGTGGGTCGATACTCGTGGCCGCGGATCACCTGCCCACGGTGGGGGAGCGTGAGCGTGGCCACGCCGGGGTTATGGATGTTCATCTCAGTTGCTCCGGTCGGCGAAGCCTGCCGGTAAGTCAGCGGGTGCTGTGTCGATGACGGTGTCGTCGTCGACACCGACGTACTCGAACAAGGTGATGTGCGCGAACTCCGGCACGACGTAGATCGGATAGGTGGGGCCCTGATCGCGGAACTGACGCATCTCGTCGAGGTGGTCGTTCTGAAACAGGACGGTTTTGGACCCGTCGAGTTCCACCCAGTGAGGGAAGAAGATGGTGCCGTGCAGTACGCGGTCCTCGGGAACGACGTTGACGACGACGCTCGTGCCGGTGGGCTCGTTCCACGAGATCTTGTACACGCCGCGGCCGAGTCCGACGAGATCGACTTGCTGTCCCTTGACCCACCGGCCGCCGACCATTCCGGTGTGGATCCGGTAGTCGATGGTGGTGGCGTTCTTGACGTACATCTCGTACTGCCACCCGTTGGCGTAGGTATAGATGAACCGATGGCCGAGGATTGAGTCCAGGGCTTGTTCGGGAGTGGGGTCGGCAACGCTGGTGTGAATGCTCATGATTCCATGATCACCCAGAAATGCGTTTGTTGCAAACCTAAATTCAGACTGAGTAGTCTGGCGCGGTGGACGATTCCGACAGCGCACCCGGTCTCGCCGATATTGCCCGCCATCTCAGCGAGGAGATTGGCCCCTTCCGGCGCGTGCTGCTCAACGCCTCCCGCTCGCGCGCGGGGCTCAAAGCCCTGCCCGACGCACAGATCGAGATCCTGCGGCGACTCTTTCCGGACAAGTGGGAGGGCCCCACAGCGATCGGACGTCAGCTGGGGTTGGCTCGCCCAACGATCAGCAACCTCGTCCGAACGATGGAATCGGACGGGCTCGTCGCTCGCCGACCCGACGACTCGGATGCTCGAAGCATGCGCGTCGGCCTCACCGATCTTGCCCGAGAGCAATTGCGCATCTACGACATTGCGGCAGAGGGGCTTCTCGTGAATATCCTCGACGACCTGACGCCGGCCGAGCAACGCACCCTTCGTGACGCCACTGCGTTGCTCGGCCGAATCCGTGAGGCGCTCGAACACGGCGACGGCCTGCAGCGGCGACAGAGTTCGTGACGGCTCGGCGCGCAATTCACTTCGATACTTCACTGCGTGTGCACACCTGAATCGGTCGTCCGGTTCTCGCGTCCACGGAACGTAAATCAACAACGATTCAAGTAATTCGGCCACATGTGCACTGGGTGTCATATAGCGTCGAATCATGTCCTTCACATCGGACATCCTGCCGCGGACGTATCCGGCCAATCGTCGAAGCGTTCTGCGCTCGTACCGTTTTCATCCGACGATCAAGGAAGTTCGATCATGGGAAAGCTCGACGGGAAAGTAGCCTTCATCACCGGTGCAGCACGTGGACAAGGGCGTAGCCATGCGCTTCGTCTCGCGCAAGAAGGTGCCGACATCATCGCGGTCGACATCTGCGCACAGATCGATACGGTCGCCTATCCGATGGCCACATCGGAAGATCTCGCACAGACCGTGAAAGAAGTCGAGGCGCTCGATCGGCGCATCGTCGCCAAGGAAGCCGATGTCCGCGATTACGACGCGATGAAAGCGGCAGTGGACTCGGCGGCAGCCGAACTCGGACCCATCGACATCATTCTGGCGAATGCCGGAATAGCACCCCAGGGTGCCGAAAACCCCGACGAAGTGAAGACCTTCCGCGATGTGGTGGAGGTCAATCTCTTCGGTGTGTGGAACACCGTTCAGGCCGGGGTTCCGAGCATGATCGCCAAGGGCCAGGGCGGGTCGATCGTGTTGACCAGCTCGACTCAGGGCCTGTCCGGTGCGGGCGGTAACGGGTCCGGTGCCGGAGACGGCTACGCGGCCAGTAAGCACGCGGTCGTGGGGTTGATGCGCACGTTCACCAATTGGCTTGCGCAGTACTCCATACGCGTCAACACCGTGCACCCGACCGGGGTGAACACGCCGATGGTCGTCAACGACGTCATGCAGAAGTTCCTCACCGAAAACCCCGACGCCACAGCCATGCTCGGCAATTTGCTTCCGGTGCCGATGCTCGAAGCGATCGATATAAGCAACGCCATCGCGTGGCTGGTGTCCGACGATGCGCGGTACGTCACCGGCGTCACCTTGCCCGTCGACGCCGGCTTCCTGGCCAAGTAGGAGACGGACATGGGCAAGCTGGAAGGCAAAGTCGCATTCATCACCGGGGCCGCTCGCAGTCAGGGGCGGAGTCACGCCATACGTCTCGCGCAGGAGGGCGCGGACATCATCGCAGTCGACCTGTGCGGACCGGTCGACACCATCGAAATGTATCCGCCGTCGACCGAAGCGGACCTCGCCGAAACGGTGAAGCAGGTCGAAGCGCTCGACAGGCGAATCGTCGCCACCAAGGCCGACGTGCGTGATTCTGCCGCGCTGAGAAAGGCCGTCGACGACGGCGTCGCCGAACTCGGACGCCTCGACATCGTGCTGGGCAATGCGGGAGTGTTCGAGATTGCGCCTGCCCTCGATATCACCGACGACGCATGGCAGAACATGATCGACGTCAACCTCACGGGCGTCTGGAACACGTGCAAAGTTGCTCTGCCGCATCTGATCGCCGGCGGTCGCGGTGGTTCCATCGTGCTGACGAGTTCGACGGCGGGCCTCAAGGGCACACCGAACACGGTGCACTACACCGCGACCAAGCACGGCGTCGTCGGCATCATGCGCACTCTCGCAAACGAATTCGGACAGCACAGTATTCGCGTCAACACCGTTCATCCGACCGGTGTGGACACCGTCATGATTCAGAATCCCAAGACGTGGGGGTTGTTCGCTCCCGACGATCCGAACCCGTCGCGAGAGAAGTCGGCACCGATCTTCCAGACCACGAACACGCTGCCGGTGCCGTGGATCGAGGCAATCGACATCTCCAACGCGATAGCGTTCCTGGTCTCCGACGATGCGCGATACATCACGGGTGCAACGCTTCCTGTCGATGCGGGGTACACGGTCAAATGACTGCTACCGCGTCGATCGGTGAGGTGCGCCGGCGGATTGCTGCGCACCTCGTGGGTCGAGACCGTGAACTCGACCTCCTGTTGGCAGCGGTCGCGGCCGGGCGGGACCTGCTCCTCGAGGGCCCGCCCGGCACCAGCAAGAGCACGCTGCTCGGCGCGATCACATCCGAGTGGTCCATTCCGCTGTTCTTCGTCGAGGGCAACGCCGATCTGACACCGGCCCGAATTGTCGGTCACCACAACCCGGCTCGGGTTCTTCGCGAGGACTACAGCGAGGACAACTTCGTAGCGGGACCGCTGATCGACGCGATGCGCACCGGCGGTTTCCTCTACATCGAAGAGTTCAATCGCGCACCCGAGGACACCCTGAACACGCTTCTCACCGCGATGGCAGAACGACGCATCGTGGTCCCGCGCGTCGGCACTGTGCACGCGTTACCGACGTTCCGCCTCGTGGCATCTATGAACCCTTACGACAACGTCGGTACGACGCGCCTGTCGACGAGCGTCCACGACCGTCTGTGTCGTCTGGCCATCGGTTACCAGGATGCCGAAGCGGAACGCGGCATCGTGGGTCTCCGTAGCGAATCCGACTCCGCTCGACTGATCGCCGACGCCGTAGCCGTCACCCGGATGACGCGTGAGCACGAGGACATCACCCAGGGCAGTAGTGTGCGCGGGGCAATCGATCTGACCCTCGTCGCTCAACAATTGGCAGATCTGCGGGAGGTGGCGATTCCGCTCGCCACCGACATCGATCCACCGAGAGGCCTGCCCGAGGACTACCAGCAGGTGATGCTCGACGCGATGTACGTTGCCCTGTCCGGGCGCATTCACATCGACGAGACATCCGACGCACCAGCAGAAATGGTCTTGCACACGATATGGCAGGACCATTTCGTGCTGCGTCCCGCTGCGGCGGCACCTGGTTGAAGAGCCGTCGAGGCCGAATCTCCGATCACACGGCCGGGGACCCGTAAGCCGGCAGGAACTCTGAAGCCGTTGCGCCGCAAACCGAAACAGCTGACGGAGTCACCGTCGCTGTTTCGTCCCGGCGGCGGAAGCGGTGCGGTACTGATCGCTCAGGGCCGCAGCAAGCCGGGTAAGGCTGCCGGCGAGAACAATCCGTCGGCACCCGGATTCACCGAGGAGTCGGCCGAAGTGATTCCCCTGACCGACGCGACCGAAAGCGAGTCGACTGCCGACGCCGCGACTCGGGCCCGCGCCCGAAAGATCGCGGCTCGTCTTGCAGTTCGGCGGCCACGCATCGACACACGCGCACGGCGTGGCGTCGGGGAGTTGACGTCTCTGCGCTATCGAGGCGGCAGTGACGAGATCGACCTGGACCGCATGCTCGATGTGTTTGCGGCCAATCCGATACCGGAAGACGATGACATCGTCGTCCGAGAACGCTTGCACACCAAGCGATCCATCGTCCTGGTGGTCGACATCTCCGGGTCGATGAAGGGCGAACGGGTGCGCACTGCGGCCGCGACCGTCGGCGCTCTGGCCGGTGAGATGAACCGAGACAACCTCGCGGTCGTCGCGTTCTGGTCCGACGCGGCCGTACTCACTCGATTCGGCGACTCGCGGACCCCATTGAATATTCTCGACACCGTTCTCCGCATTCCGGCGCGGGGATTGACCAACGTGCAGTTCGCGCTCCAGACCGCGGCCGGGCTACTGAGTACGGCGTCGGCTCCCGACCCACGGGTTCTTCTGCTCTCGGACTGCGTCCACAACGCCGGTCCCGATCCACGCTCGACCGCAGCCAGGATCGCGCGCCTGGACGTACTGCTGGACACGTCGGGTGAACATGACGTCGACCTCGGACGGGATCTCGCGCGAACAGGGCACGGTCGTATACGGACCATCAAGACCTACCGCGACGTCGCACCGGCACTGAGTTCACTGTTCGGAGACTGACGTGTGAAAGTCGTGATTCACGTGTTCGTCTGCGACATCGGCATCAGGCACCTCTCGGGTCAGGAGTCGGACGTCACGTAAGCAGGTCTTTTCGCATGATGACTCGCGGGATTCCGCCCGATACCGATGTCGTCTCGGCGGCGAACTCGAAGCCTGCCGAATCGAACAGTCCGCGGGTGCCGACGTAGGCCATCGTCAGATCGACCTTCGCACCCTTGTTGTCCACCGGATAGCCCTCGATGGCCGGAGCACCGTGATCGGCCGCGAAACGAACGGCACCGTCCAAGAGCACGTGCGCTATCCCGCGCTTGCGGTGTCCGGCCTTGACGCGGAAGCACCAGGCCGTCCAGACCGGTAAGTCGTCGACGTGCGGAATCTTGTTCGAGCGCGCGAACGGCAGCTCCGCGCGTGGTGCCACCGCAGCCCAACCGACCACCTCGTCCCCGTCGTAGGCCAGCACACCCGGTGCGACTTCTCGACGGGTCAGCTTCTCGACGTATGCGGCGCGTTCCGGGCCGACGAGTGCTCTGTTGGTCGCGGAATCGATTCGATGACTCAGACACCAACAGACCGAGGACGTCGGGTTCTTCGGGCCGAGAATCGTCCGCAGATCTGCGAACGACGTGGCAGGCCGTACCGAGAAGCTCACCCGCCGACCATACCGAGGATCGGTGTCCAATTACCGGTCCGGCAGGCGGTGATTTCGAGGCGGTACGGTCGAGACGTGAACACTTCGACCGTCGCTGCCGGTGCACTGTGAGCATCTCTTCGAGCGACCGTGCATTTCTGGCCCGTGCTGTGGATCTTGCTGCAGAGGCGGCGCGAACGGGCAACGATCCGTTCGGCTCTATTCTGGTGTCGGACAGTGGCCAGTTGCTGGCCGAGGACAGGAACCGGGTCGGCGACCGAGACGATCCCACCCAGCATCCCGAGATCGCACTGTCTCGGTGGGCTGCGACCAACCTGGACGCCGATCAGCGTCGATCCTCTACGGTCTACACCTCCGGTGAGCACTGTGTGATGTGCTCTGCGAGCCACGGCATAGTCGGACTCGGCCGCATCGTCTACGCCACGTCGACTGCTCAATTGCTCACGTGGCTCGAAGAATTCGGTGCTGCACCCCTCGCGATCACGCCGTCGCCCATCCAGCAGATCGTGCCCGGCATCGCGGTGGACGGACCGGTCGCCGAGTTCAGCGAGGCCGTTCGCGAACTGCACAGGCAACGCCACACTTCTGCGCAGTAGTGGGGCAGTGATGGTGCAGGCGGACATCGAAGTGGGAGCAGGGCACCGTACGAGAGCGATGACGACTGCGCTCGCGGTGACCGGCATCGCCGGCGTCGTACTCGCGTGGCTCGAGTTCGTCCTCATCCGTCAGCAGCTCGCGGTGGGGTTGTGGGTCATCGCCGTGGCAGTCGTCGCGACATGTCTCGTCTCGTCCGATGCCGGAAAGCATGTAAGCGTGGGGACTTCGCTCGCGTCCGTCACCGTCGTGACTCAGGTGGCATGGCTGGTGACGGATATCCACGCACTGTGGGTCACGGCCTTGGCTGCGTCGATGGCGCTCGGCTTCTATCTGCTCGCGTCGGCATGGGCAGGCCGTTCGAAGGCCTCCGCTCGTGGGGTGGCCACCGCCGTCCCGGCGGGCTTCGCTGCAGCGATTGCATTGGTGATTTCCGTCGTGGTTGTCGGCACGGCGGCCAGTCCGGCACCACTGATTCGATCGCTGCATGCGTTGGGGCAGAGCAATTCCTTCGAGCCCGACGCGCAGACGGCCACGGCGGTGGTCGACGGTGCACGCCTCACCAACGACATCGAATACGGTTCGACGCTTCCGAATTCGTTTCTCGACATCTACATCGCCGACGACGATCCGTCGGTCAGCCGGCCCACATACATCGTGATTCACGGTGGTGGCTGGATTGTCGGAGACAAAACGGACGGTGCGCCCAGCGGCAATTCCGGTGGCGCGTCGTGGGCCGGCCCCATGCTCGACGCCGGCTACAACGTGGTGTCGGTGAACTACGCGTTCGCGCCGAGCTACCGATTTCCCACGCAGACAATCCAACTGGGCCAGGCCGTGCAGTTTCTGAAAACGAACGCGGACGGGTACGGACTCGACATGAGTCGCGTCGTCCTCGCCGGAACCAGTGCGGGTGGGCACATCGCTGGCAGCTACGCTGCTGTGCAGACCAATTCCGATTACGCGCGGGCGCTGGGTATCGAGCCCACCATCGACCGAAATGCGCTGAAGGCACTGGTTTTCGAGAGTGCTGCCCTCGATGTCGCTAGAGCGGGCGCACCGCAATCACCGAGCCCGTCGAACGGATTCTTCTTCGATATCGCCGCCCGAAGCTACCTCGACACCACCGACCGAGCGTTGCTGGAGCAGGCGAACGTCATCGACAATGTCACGGCCGACTTTCCTCCGAGTTTCATCTCCGACGGCAACACCGGTACCTTCCCCGACCAGGCAGCCGAACTGAGCGCTGCGCTGGATCGAGCGGGCGTCGCCAACCGCCTGAACCTGTACAGCAAGAACGAAGCGAGACTGGACCATTCGTTCATGTCGGTGGATTCGGAATGGACCGACGACTACACCCGACTCAAGATCGAGTTCCTCGGCGATACCGTCTGAGCTGCTGCTCCTCAGCTCGGTCCGAAACGCTCCGTTCGGATGTTCGCTGCCGAGTGGCCCCGCTGCACCAGCATGTCGGCCACTGTGTCCACGAAACTCGTGGGGCCACAGATGTAGCAACGCGGCTCGAACTCCGCCGGCCATCCGTGTGCGTCGAGGTCCTCGACCGTGATGCGGCCGAGGGGCCGTGCGTTGCCGGCAGGAGCACGCCGCGTGTGGATCATGGTGACGTCCACACCGGCCGGTGGACGAGCCCATTCGTCCGCGAAGTAGACCTCCGTGGGTTCGCGCACGGAGTACAACACCCGGAACGGCACCCGACCGCCGTCCGCAGACGCCTGCGCACGAACCATCGCGCGGAGCGGGACGATGCCGGAACCGCCGCCCACCAACAGGATCGGCGGAGACGGCGTCTCGGAGGGCCGGGACGGCCGCCAGACGAACCATCGACCCACCGGCCCGCGGATTTCGATGCGATCGCCGACCTCGACGGCCTCGACCAGGTAAGGAGACACCTCACCGTCGGCGACGTTCTGCACCGTGATCTCGATGCGCGACGTGCCGTCGGGTGCCGACGCCAAGGAGTAGCTTCGCTGTGCGCTGTAGCCGTCCTCGGCGGTGAGCTTGACGTCCACATGCTGTCCGGCGAGATGGCCGGGCCACCCGTCGACGTCGAGAACGAGGGTGGACGCGGTGGGTGTCTCGCGCCGCACGGTCGCCGCCGTGGCAACGAGCCAGGGTTTCGCCCCGGCTGCCGATGTCACGTCAGTCGCCCTGGTATCGCTGCTCGCGCCACGGATCTCCGTAGTCGTGGTACCCACCGCGTTCCCAGAAGCCTTGCTCGTTCTCCACGGTGAGCTCGATGCTCGAGATCCACTTCGCCGATTTCCAGAAGTACAGATGTGGAACGAGAAGCCGTGCGGGACCACCGTGTTCGCGAGTCAGGGGAGCGCCGTCGAACTCGGTGACCAGCCAGGCCTTCCCATCCCTGAGATCTTCGAGGGGAAGATTGGTCGTGTAGCCGTCGAAGCCGTGCACCACGACGTAGCCGGCATCGGTATCGAGACCGTCCAGCAGAACGTCCAGGCTCACGCCCCTCCACGTGGTGTCGAGCTTGGACCACTTGGTGACGCAGTGGATGTCGACGGTCGGAGTCTCGTGCGGGAGAGCCGCGAATTCGTCCCAGGTCCAGCTGCGAGTCTCGCCGCGTTCGGTGGTGACCGAGAACGACCATTGGTCGGTCGCGATGACGGGCGCGGGACCGATCGCGAGGACGGGAAAATCCTTGGTCAGATACTGACCGGGGGGAGTACGCCCGTCGTCGCCGCGTCGCCGACCCACGAAGCCCTTCGAGATCAATGCCATGGTGGCAAATTGTCCTCCCGCGGTCGGGAGTCTGACAAGTCGGAGGAGGCGACGATGTCGATGTCAGTAGACAGGCCCGCTGAAGGCACCGATGTAGCTGGCGGGACGCGTCGCACCGTCTTGACGCTGTACACCGACCGATGCGGGGAAGGGAAGTGTCATCACTGTCGTGTCACCGGGCGCGGTGGTGAGAAATGCAGACGGGATCCACGCTCTCTCGTCGTTCTTGTTCACCGTGCCGAGAGTCAGTTCGGCAACTGCGGCCGCCCCGGGTTCGAGGGTGATGGTGGTCGACGGCGTGATCTCGCTACGCGCCAGGTCGTAGTCCGGTCCCAACCCGTCGACGTCGGGTCCTTGCAGCGTTGCTCCGGGAAATCCTGTGACGTTGCACGGTACGGATCCGGAGTTGGTGTAGCGCAACGGAACCGTTGTCTGGACATCGCTCGGCGTGATGTCTCCGAGGGCGGGGGTGATGTCTGCAGCGGTGCACGCCGGGACGGCGGCGCCGCCTGCACCGTCACCGCCGCCGGTTGCGGTCCCATCCGATTGCGCTCCGTCGGAGTCAGCGCCACCCGCCGGGTCCGTACCGGAGACTTCTCCTGGAACAGGCTGTGGCGCAGCCGATGTCGACGCGGTGGTTGCGGTGTCGGCTGGTGCCGTTTCCGCCGTGGTACATCCAGTCAGTGCGATCAGACCGACTATTCCGAACGCCGAAAACGTTCCGATTCTGTTCACTGTTGTCTCCTGCTCGTCCGCACTGCTCAGGGAATCTGGACTGTGCCCGTGGCTCGGTCGGTGGTGTGGGGCCCGTTGGTGGTCAGCGTGTATTCGACGGCACCGTGTCCGGAGAAGGTTTTCAGCCCGTAGTTCACCAGTCCGCTGGTGACCGGGATGTCGTCCGAACCCGTTCTACCGGTGGCCAGTTCCTTCCAGCTGAGTGTGGCGGTGAGGTTGCACGGGCCGATGCCGAGGTACTGAACGTCCGGTCCGACGATCACGTATGAGTTCGATTCCGCGCCGGGTCGAATCGATACGTCGATCTTGGCTGCGCAGAACCCCGACTGAGGCAGGCTGTAGGTCTCGAGTGTCAACGGTGAGGAAACTGTATCGGCCGATGCGGTACCGACGGCAACCGAGGTTACCGCTGCAGCTGTCAGCGCGAGAATGGTCGAAACTCGTCGAACGGTCTTGTGCACCATATGTACTCCTGGATGAGTTGTACCCCGGTCGATCGAGGTGTGTTGGGCGTACCGAGTACGCAAACCCTTACTTCGTCTAACGATAAGATCAAAACTGAATCATGCAAGGTTTAGTGAACGTAAGCCGAGTTCACAAGAGCGGAGGCGCTAAAGATCCAGTTCGAGCAAGACGGCAGTGAACCGCAGCATGAGACCCGCGACGTCGATGCTGGGATCGGAGATCCACTGCAGTTGCAGGCCTTCGGCGAGTGCGGCGACGGCTTCCACGGCGGCGATGTCGGCATCGGGAGCGAGTCGAGCGATCACGCCCACCACAGCGGCGCGATGCTCGGCCATGAAGGTGTGCGCGGGATGGGCGGGATCGGCTGCTGCAGCGGACATGTCGACAAAGAGCTTCGTCAGCCCCGGAGTCATGGTCGTCTCGGCCAGATAGGCGTTCTGCCCCTCTGCTGTGCTGAGATCGTGCAGCGCCGCGGCGTCCTCGTCGCGGCGGCGGAGTATCGCGACGAACAATTCGTCCTTCGAGCCGAAATGGTGGAGCACGCCTGCTTCGGTTACTCCGGCCGCTTCGGCGATGTCGCGTAGGCGTGGACCGAGTCTGTCGCTGGTTGCATAAGCGTTCAGGGCGGCTTCGAGGATCGCCGATCTGCGCGCGGCTCCCTTGGGCGATCGTCGGCGAGGAGTGACCCTGTCGGAGCCTTCGGTCATCGGTCGGGCTTCAATGCGTCGGCGAGCATATGCATTGCCGCGGTGGTCGACAGTGCACGGACACTTGCCCGGTCTCCGGGGAGATGAAGGGTGTGGGTGACGGGAGGTCGGCCCGTGACGGCTATAGCGAAGCAGACGGTCCCGACCGGTTTGGCCTCGGTGCCACCACCCGGGCCCGCGACGCCACTCGTCGATACCGCGATGTCGACGTTCAGTCGATTCAGTGCGCCTTCGGCCATCAGCGCCGCGACCGGCTCGCTGACCGCTCCGTGTTGGTCGATGACCTCGGCGGGGACGTCGAGCAGGCCCGTTTTCGCCTCGTTGGCGTAGGACACCACCGCGCCGATGACGTACGCCGACGATCCTGCGCGGTCGGTCAGGCGTGCGGCGATCATCCCTCCGGTGCACGATTCTGCCGTGGCGATGCGATGCCCGGACAGACGGTTTGCGACGATGTCGTCGATGGTGGACCCGTCGGTCGAAAAGACTCGTGCACCATGGATTTTCCCGACGAGACGTTCGAGATCCATGTACGCAGGTCTCGCCGATTCGGCGTAGCGGGTCACCATTTCGAGCTCGCCGAGACTCAGACAGGTGGTGATCTCGAGATCGTCGAATCCCGTGATCTCGCGCTCTGCCGTTCGCAGCGTTTCGGCGAGGTCGGCCTCGGACAGTCGGTAGCCGCGAATGGTGTCCTGGCGCATCTGCGTGCGGCGGGCGAGGACCTCGGCGACGGGTGCGCTGTCGAGAGCCTCCGGCCACATCGCCTGCAGCTCGCGAGGTGGGCCGGGCAGAATGAGGACGGCGGGCAGTGATCTGGAGTCGTCGGCCGGTATCGCGACCCCGGGTGCGGTTCCGGTCGGTGAAATGGACTGCGCACCTTGGGGAACCATCGCCTGCTTTCGGATACCGGCCCGTAGCGGCTCGGAGTCGGCTGCGGAACTCATTCTGCTTCGCCACCGTTGCACGATCGCGTGGATGCGATCTTCGAGCTCGGCGTCCAGCGTCAATTCGCGGCCGTACAGTGCGGCGACGGTCGGAACGGTGAGGTCGTCGGCGGTCGGACCCAAACCACCGGTCGTGACGATCAGGTCGACACGTTGATCGGCCAGAAACCGCACCTGCGCGGTCAGATCGTCCGGCCGATCACCGCAGACGGTGATGTGGGCTACGTCGACGCCCATCTCCAGAAGTCGTCGAGCCACCCACGGGCCGTTCCGGTCGGTGACCCGACCGGCCAGAACCTCGGTTCCCGTGACCACCACACCTGCTCGCACAGTCATCCTTAGACCTTACTGACCGGGGCACGGGCGGTGACTTTTGCGGTTGGCTCGGGTCCAATAAGTGACATCGACCGCTACCGAGGAGACATCCATGACCACCACCCACACCAGCGCGCCGAGGAAGACCGCCCCGCGGATCGGCCTCGTTCTACAGATCCTCGTGATCGTTTTCCTCCTGTTCGACGCGATCAGTCACATTCTGAATCTGCAGGTGGTGAAGGACGCATCGGTCGACCTCGGCCTGCGCGACGACATGGCTCCGATCACCGGCACCGTCATGGTCGTCATCTTGATTCTGTACACGATTCCCGCGACGTCGATCTTGGGTGCCATCGTGCTGACCGGCTATCTCGGCGGTGCGGTGCTGACCAACTGGCGTGTCGAGAAGCCGCTGCTGAGCACCGTGTTCTTCGCGATCTACGTGGGTATCGCGGCGTGGGGAGCGCTGTACCTACGGGACGAGCGGGTGCGCAGCATCATTCCGTTGCGCCGACCGTAGAGGGCGACGTTCGATCAACTCGAGCCGCTACTCGACTGTTCGGATAGCCGAAGTTCTCCCTGAATTCTTCGCGGCTGACGAATCCGCGCGCGTTTGCCGCGATTTCTCTGTCCGCGAATGTAACTCGGGCCACGCTGGCCATGCGGATTGCGATAGATGGTCAGTGCCATCTTCCAACGCTTCGGTCGATGGCTCTGCTTCAGAGCGGCCGATTGTCGACATGCGCGAAGTTGATTCGCCTCGGTGCGTTGGGGTCGCGCGGCGGTGGTTTCTGCCGTTCGGCAGCAGCGGCGAACCAACCACCGTCGGGAATGTCGATCTCGGGAATTTCGCGTCTGTTCATGTCGATCTGCGTTGCGGTTTCGGGATCGGGATCGACCCACAAAGTCGTCACATCTGCCGCTGCAGCGGCGAATTCGCTGCCATCGATGATGTACTGCGTTTCGTCTATTCCGAAATACGGCCAAGCGAAGTAGACGCTCATCGGGCCTGGTGCAGGCACAGCCGTGAGCACGAGTCCGATCCGCCCGTGTATGCCGCTTCCGTTGCCACCGTTCGCCTGCAGGCCTCTGGGTCGGCCGGGAAGATTGGTGGAGACATTGCCCTGAGCATCCTCGAAGCCGATCAGCATGGGCGGGGTATGGCCGGATTCGGGCTTTCCGAAGCCGTACATACCGAGGAATCGATCCGTGGTCGGGACCGCGGCTTCGACCGACAACGTCACGCAGCGACTGTAAATGTGTGCTCCGGTGAGCCATACCGCGATGGTGTCGGTGTGCGCGAGTACGAGTCTCAAGGGCACCAGGGCCGGAATCTCGTTGACCGGTACGCCCTGAAAGCGGACTGGTGCTGGGGTCGAGCCGGATTCATTGCTCACGCAAGCCACCCTGCACCAACGCTCGCAGGTGCGCAAGGCAAGGATTCGGTGCTGGTGCCTCGGATGACCGAGACGTTCCGAGTCGAAAGCTAGGCTCTGCAAATGCGAACCGATCTGCGACGCGGTGGGGTGTGGGCGGACGTCGTGGTGGTCGTAGCGATTGTGACCGTCGGGACCGTGGTTGCCGGAGTCCTCGAAGATCAGCAGCCCTCCGTCGAGGCCATACCCGGCTGCGACGTCGTTCTTCCTGCCGAGGAGGGCTTTTCTTTCTCGATCGGTTTTTACGGGGGTCGGTACGACGACCCCGACCATCCGTGGCTGACGGCAACGAAGGCGTCGGCAATGTCGACTGCGCTGGTCGAATCTCTGCCCACCGATGTGCAATTGGAGTTCGCGGCGCCCTCCAATTCTTTGATATTCCAACCGATCGATATCTATCCCGAAGGCGTGGAGATCGCGGAGGGTGTCACGGTCGAGGACATCAGCGGTGACAGTACGGCCTCAGGCGTCGTCGGTCGCGGTGAGGCGCGCGCGCCCCTTCGAGTATCGGTCAAAGAGTGGGACGGTGAGCTACCGCCATGCGTCGAAGAGCGGGTCGACGAACGAACTCGCATGCCCGACGGCACTGTTGTCGACACATTGGATGCGGTGTCCGACTTCAACGGAGGGGCGACGCATCGCCATACTGCGGTAGCGTATTTCGCGGACACTCTCGTACACGCGAGAACCTCGAACGAAGGGAGAGACGCGATGCTCCCGCTGGAGGTGGACGAGCTTCGCGGTATTGTCGCGAACCCTCAATTGCGCGTCACCGCAGAGGTTCCCGACGGAACACCGACACCGCCTCGTGAATGTGGTTCGTACCGCGAGAATCCGACGCTCCCTCTGTCCAAGGACAGGGTCGAAAGCATCGGCGCGTCATTGGCCGAGCAGTGGGCAGTAGTCTTCCCTGATGCGCAATCCGATCGCCCCATCGGAGATCTGGTGCTCGGGTCGTCCGGAAACGGAAGTGCGTGCACCATCGTGAACGTATCGACACCGACCGGTTCCGCGGAACTGAGTGTCGAAATATCGATCGGTGACACCACTGCGAGGGGAAGCGTCGACGCGCAAGACAGCTCTGGTGTGAACCGATCGACTCTGCCCGACGGCACCGTTGTGACGCGCCGATCCGTCGAAGCACCGCGAGAAGGGCAGCCGCGCGAGTGGCTCAGCGTGCTCAGGCCGTCGAACACGCTCGTGCAGTTCAGTTTTGGAAACGAAATCGACGCCGATTCACTCGTCGAGCTCGCGTCGGCTCCAGGACTGGACCTGTAACTCCCGGCGATCGAAGGGTGACTCGCTATCGCGGACACGGTCAGTTCAGATCTCGTCAACGGCCAGCATGCACGAACAGGCTGTCGCTCATCCGAGCGTCTACGGCGATGATCGTCAGGTCGAGGTCCGGTTCTGCGGTCGGTTGGTCGACAGGCGGGCCGACGTAGACACAGATGCCGGTCTGGACGTCCAGTCGGACGGTGACCGGTGGTCCCGGGACCCAGTGGCGTGTCTCGGAGTCGTAGTGCCCGCTCAACAGTGCACAGCATTCGCAGCGGGCGTCGTATCGGTCCGTCGTGACTACAGTCGCCTGCCACGCCGGTCGGCCGTGATGCTCGACGGCCCTCACCTCGCATAATTCCGTGACTGTCTCGGTGGATGAATGATCATGCCCGGAGCGGGTGACTTCGATGGGGTTGAGCATCGCGATCCACTGGTAGTTCTCGTAGAACGGGTCGTCATAGTCCACGAGCCATGAGTCGGCGATGGACGGTAGCGCTGAGACGAGGCCGTCGGAATCGAATGTCGGTGTCGTGTCCGACGGCCACCTCCCCTCCAACTGGCGAGGTGCGCCGTTCGAGTACTGCACCCCCATGCCCGCGAATGGGATTCCAGCGCCGACTCTTTCGACGAGCTTGCCGTTGGCGTCCTCCACGCGCATGTTGCCAGGACGACGGATCCATGCGTGCACCGAGAGTGTGTGGCGAGTAGGTAGGAGTTCGAACTCGACGGACTCCCACAGCCACGGTGACGATTGCGCCAACCGACGGAACTGTTCGACGGACGGGTTCGTGATCATGCACCGATCATGCCGTCGAGCCGCGATTCAGTTCTGCACGTTTCCGTTCTCAGGAGGGTGTGGCACGTTGTCCTCATCCACGTGGGCACCCTCGACCGCGTCCGTCTCGGGGGTGTGCTCTCGGGGGCCGTCGTTGCTGCCCTGCGAGGGGACTGCATCGCTTGCGTCGGTCGGCATCGTCATGAAATCTCCACGGAGTCGGGGCGACAGGTCGCCGATGGATGTACGTCATGGGTGTGCCCCGCTGTGCGCAGGACTACACCCCGGAGAAACCAGAAGGACGACACGCCCCAGCTTGGGGGCACCCGGCCTTCGCGCGAGCATCCCTGCCTGACGGGTTTCGGTGCTCACGCGGGCTGCACCTGAGCGTTCACTACCGTCGCCCATCGGCGGCATTCCGCGCATGACACCCGATCGTGAACACTCATGCCCGCGTTCACCCCCGATGGTGGCCTATCTTGAGTTCGATGCGAATAGCTGTGGTGGAAGACGACGACGGACTCGGCGACGCGTTGGTGGACGCGTTGACCGAGGTGGGGCACACGCCTGTCCGTATGCGCCGCGGCGCCGACGCCCTGCTCGGCTACCACGACATGGACGTCGTGCTGCTCGATCTCGGACTGCCCGACATGGATGGACTGGAAGTTCTCCGGAAGCTCAGGACGCTGAGTTCGGTTCCGGTGGTGGTGCTGACGGCGCGGGACGACGAGCGCTCGGTGGTACGTGCTCTGCGCGGTGGCGCAGACGACTACGTCGTCAAGCCGGCGCGATTGGGTGAACTACACGCCCGACTCGAGGTGGCCGCACATCGTCGGAGTTCGGCGTCGGGACCCGCGGCGGACAGGCTGACGCTCGGGGACGTCGTCGTCGATCTCTCCGGGCGTGCCGTGGAAGTCGGTGGACGCGCTGTTGCACTGACCACCAAGGAGTTCGACCTGTTGGCGCATCTCGTGACGCGTCGCGGCGAAGCGGTGAGCCGGGAACAGTTGATGGACGCCATCTGGGGCGACGCCTATGTCGCGATCTCACGAACTCTCGACGTCCACATGACGGCGTTGCGTTCCAAGCTCGATCGCCCGGGCGCAATCGTCACCATCCGCGGCTTCGGCTACCGCTGGGACACCTGACGTGCGACGGCGTGTCCTGTTGGTGTTGATGATCTACTCCACCGTCGTAGTGCTTGCGCTGTCGGTTCCTCTTGCGCTCCTGGTCGGTCGCGAACGGGCCCAACGGTTCGGCGAGAACAGGGCCGCGGCAGCATCGTTCTTTGCCGAACTCAGCTCACGAGAAGACGAATCCGGCGTGGCCCGTATCCGAGAATCGGTGCAGCGCTACAACAGTCTGTACGACGAGGGCGTTGCGGTCGTCGACCGCACCGGAGAGGCACGCGCGGTGTCCGGCCTCGACCTGCAGCGCGATGACGTCCGGCAGGCAGTGGCAGGCGCGTTGCGCAATCAGCGCGGTGACCTACCGTCGAGTCTGACGCCGTGGTCGGATTCCTCGGTGTTGATTGCTGCACCGGTCGGTGGGGGCACCCAAGTGGACGGAGCAGTGGTTCTCGAGGCGTCCACCGATTCCGCACGCAGGGACGTCGCGATCACCTGGGTGGTCATCGCCCTCGGTGCCATGCTGATTCTCGCGACGGTCGCGGTGATCGCTGTTGCGTTGTCGCGCTGGGTCGTTCGACCGCTCACCGCACTGTCCTCGCGTGTCCACACGTTCGGCGACAAGTTCCACGATCAGGCGTCGATCGAAGGATCGCAACGCCTCGAGCCGGTACCCTACGTCGGGCCACCGGAGGTGCGTGAGCTCTCCAGTGCCTTCGAGGCCATGGCCGACGACGTCGAGGCCGCCACCGCTGCGCAACGCCGATTGGTGGCCGATACCGCCCATGCTCTCCGGAACCCACTGGCAGCGTTGCGAATTCGTATGGACGTTCTGGGAATGCGCGTTCCGGATTCGGCAACCGATGCGCACCTGAGGACCACGCTCGAAGTCGATCGTCTGAGCTCCGTTGTGGAAGACCTGCTCGTTCTCGCAGCTGCCGAAACCCCGACGACCACTCGATTCCCAGGGTGTGACCTCGATGCGGTTGTCGCAGATCGAGTCGGATTCTGGTCGACCTCGATAGCCGTGGCCGACATGACCGTGCACGTCTCGGAGCCGAAAGCCGACACGCAGTGTCGCGTTGCGATGTCCGAGGACGACCTGACTCGAATTCTCGACGCTCTGCTGAGCAACGCAACCAAGTACGCCGGCTCCGGCACCGGCATCGAGGTCGGCTACCGAACCGGTGACGCGGACGTCACGATGTGGTTGTCCGACAACGGACCCGGTGTGCCCGCAGACGAGCTCGCCAAGGTCGTCGACCGGTTCTATCGAGCGTCGGGTGCGCACGGAGACGGTACCGGTCTCGGTCTGTCGATCGTCCACGCCCTGACCGAGCGAGCCGGTGGATCACTTCGAGTCATGGCGGGTCGACCAGTGGGGCTTCGGATCGAGCTGCGGCTTCCGAGGGCCGTTTCCTAAGGGAGTGTTAGGAAATCCGAAACGGCTTGGTTCCAGGCTGTGCTTGCCGTCACAGTAGGGAGGCTTCGGTTGCCGATCGTTTCCCGGCAGCCCACTTGCCCGCTGAATGTGGAAGGACCAAACCATGGCCAACGAGGCCACTTCGATCACCGGTTCGACGCTCCCGAGTCCACCCGTCTCCTCGCGCGCTGCCACCCGCCGTGCCGTCTTCAACACGTTGCGGGGTTCGTCCGGCAACCTGGTCGAGTGGTACGACGTGTACGTCTACACCGTCTTCGCGACGTATTTCGAGAATCAGTTCTTCGACTCCGCCGACAAGAATTCCACCATCTATGTGTACGGGATCTTTGCGGTCACGTTCTTGATGCGACCGGTCGGGTCGTGGTTCTTCGGCCGCTACGCGGACCGCAACGGGCGCAGGGCTGCGCTGACGTTCAGCGTCTCGATGATGGCGGCGTGCTCGCTGGTCATCGCGCTCACTCCGGGACGGGAGAGCATTGGCGTATGGGCCGCCGTGATCCTGATCCTGTGCCGTCTCGTTCAGGGCTTCGCCACCGGCGGTGAGTACGGTGCGTCGGCGACGTACATGTCCGAGGCCGCCACCCGTGAGCGTCGGGGATTCTTCTCGTCGTTCCAATACGTCACCCTCGTCGGTGGGCATGTACTCGCACAGGTGACTCTGCTGCTGATGCAGGTGTTCCTCGAGCGCGAACAGATCGAGGACTTCGGTTGGCGCATAGCCTTCTTCATCGGCGGAGTCGCGGCAGTGGTGGTCTTCTGGCTGCGCCGCAGCATGGACGAATCCTTGACCGAGGATCAACTCGACGCCGTTCGCAGCGGTGCGGACAAAGCCTCCGGCTCCCTGAAGGAGCTGGTCGCCAACCACTGGCGGGCGTTGCTGATCTGCTTCATGGTGACGGCCGGTGGCACCATTGCGTTCTACACCTACAGCGTCAACGCACCCTCGATGGTCAAGACCGCGTACGAGGACCGGGGGATGACCGGTACCTGGATCAACCTCGCCGGCCTGGTCTTCCTCATGCTGCTGCAGCCCATCGGCGGAATGATCAGCGACAAGGTGGGCCGCAAGCCACTGCTCGTCTTCTTCGGTATCGGAGGCGTGCTGTACACCTACGTGCTCATCACGTACCTGCCGACGGCGACGTCGGTGGTGCAGTCGCTCGCACTGGTGTGCGTCGGTTACGTCATCCTCACCGGCTACACCTCGATCAATGCGATCGTCAAAGCGGAGCTGTTCCCCTCGCACGTCCGCGCACTCGGCGTGGGCTTGGGGTACGCACTCGCCAACTCGGCCTTCGGCGGCACAGCACCGCTGATTTACCAAGCCGCGAAGAACGGCGGGCACGTGGGTTGGTTCATCCTCTACGTGACCGTCGTGATCGCCATCTCGCTGCTGGTGTACATCTTCGTACTGCGCAACAAGTCCGAGACCGTGCTCGACCGAGAGCAGGGTCGAGCGTTCCTGTGACCTGCGACGCCTTACAGTGACTGACATGGCCGTGCCCGCAGCGTCGTTCTCGCGTAGAACGGCGCTGCAGGCCGGTCTGTTGGCCCTGAGCACTGCCGTCGTGGGTGCATGCGCGTCGGACCCGCCGACGCAATTGCGGCTCGCAGCAGGCGAGGTCGGCGGATTCTTCTGGGAGTTCGCCGGAATGCTGTCCGACGCTGCCGCGAAAACCGATGTAGCGCAGATCGTTCCGCTCACGTCGTCCGGCTCCGTCGACAATCTCGAGGCCTTGGGTTCTCGGCAGGCCGAGCTGGCCCTGACGCTCATGGACGCTGCCTACAGCCATCCGAGCGGAGAGATGGCGGCGGTCGGGTGCGTCTACGAGAACTACTTCCAAGTGGCTGTACGAGCGGACTCCGATATCGAGTCCATGGACGGTCTGCGAGGGAGAAAGGTGAGCATCGGTGCCCCGGGATCCGGTGCCACCGAAGTGTCGCAGCGAGTCCTCCGCGCAGCGGGTGTGGCGGAGGGCGGTGCTGTCGATCAGGTTCAGCTGTCGATGAGCTCGGCGGCAGATGCACTGACGGGCAACGAAATCGACGCCGTAATGTGGGCGGGCGGGTTGCCGACTCCGGCATTTGCCCAGCCCCGAGCCGCGATTCGTCTACTGGATCTCGGAACCGTCGTCACTGATCTCCGACGCGAATTCGGTACCGCATACGAGGCGGTGCCGGTGCCGCCGAACGTGTACGGCGAGCATCCGGAGGTCACCACCGTCGGTATTCCGAATCTTCTGCTGGCACATCCGGACGTGCCGAACCGCGTGGTCGCTGCACTGGTGAGTGTGCTTCTCGATCAGTCGTCCGCGCTGGTGCCCGGTCAGGCGATCGGTAGTCAATTTCTCGACGCGCGGTCATTGGTGATGACCGGAAGCATTCCCCTCCACCCCGGAGCCGAACAGGAATACCGAAGACGTCACGGATGAGCCGGCGGTCGGAGCAACGACCTCACAGCTTCGCCGCGAGTCGGTGGTATGCCGCGTTCCATCGCAGTGTCTGTTGGAATCCTCGTGTGGTGGTTTCGGAGTCGATGGTGAGCAGCTCGACGCCGATCATGTCCGAGAATGCCTCCAGCACGGGCAAGCCGATCGCGGTACTGAGAACCGTGTGGTGGGGTGCCCCTGCGGTCAGCCACGACTCGGCCGATACCGACAGTGAGGGCTGCGGTTCCCACACAGCGCAGGCCACCGGCAGATTCGGTAGCGCCTCGTCGGGCTCGACGACGTCGATCACGTTGGCCGTCAATCGGAATCGTTCACCGACATCCGAGAGTCCGACGACAACGCCGTGGCCGGGATCGGCGGTGAACCGCAGGCGCACCGGGTCTTCGCGGCCGCCGATGGAGAGCGGGTGGATCTCGAGCGTAGGCCGCGAGGTCGTGATCGACGGGCACACTTCGAGCATGTGCGCGCCCAGGATCTTCTCGGCCCCCGGGACGAGGTTGTAGGTGTAGTCCTCCATGAACGACGTTCCACCGTCGAGTCCCTCGGCCATCACCTTCATGGCGCGCAACAACATCGAGGTCTTCCAGTCGCCCTCACCGCCGAACCCGTACCCGTCGGCCATCAGGCGCTGCACCGCGAGTCCTGGCAACTGGCGAAGCCCACCGAGATCCTCGAAGTTCGTGGTGAAGGCCGTGAATCCACCGTCGGTGAGGAACTTCCGCAGCCCGGCCTCGACCCGGGCGCCGTAGCGGAGCGATTCGTGGCGGTCACCGCCCTTGTCGAGACTCGGTGCGATGTCGTACGACGACCGGTATTCGTCGATCAGGTCGGACACGGCCGAATCGCTCACGCCGTCCACGACCTCGACCAGATCGTTGACGCCGTACGTGTTGACGGAGACTCCGAATCGCAGTTGGGCTTCGACCTTGTCGCCCTCCGTCACTGCGACGTCGCGCATGTTGTCGCCGAAACGTGCCAGGCACAGTGACCTCAACTCTGCGCGGCCGAGAGCTGCTCGTACCCACTGTTCCGCACGCTCGATCACCGCGGGGTTGTCGACGTGGCCTGCCACGATCGTGCGCAGAACACCCACCCGAGATTCGACGTGTCCGAACTCGCGGTCCCCGTGGGCGGCCTGGTTGAGATTCATGAACTCCATGTCGATGGTCGACCACGGCAACGACATTCCGGCCTGTGTGTGCAGGTGCAGCAGCGGGACGTCCAACGCGTCGAGGCCGGCAATCCACATCTTGGCGGGGGAGAAGGTGTGCATCCAGGTCACGACGCCCACACATTCGTCGGCGGCGTTCGCCTCGCGCATACGGCGCAGGATCGACGACGCGTCGAGCAGCACCGGCTTCCAGATCACCGAGACGGGCAGTGCCGCATCGAGTTTGTCTGCGATCTCGCGAGACTGAACTGCTACCTGCTCGAGGGTCTCGGGGCCGTAGAGGCTTTGGCTGCCGGTGAGAAACCATATTTCGGACATGGGGGTACCTCCGTGGAGAGAAGATCGGACGCGCCGGTCAGCGCTGGCCGTAGACGTTCTGATAGCGGTCGTACAGTGCGTCGACCTTCGAGCTCGGAATGGAAAGAGGTTGTCCCAGTTGATATGCCAGGTGCACCGACCTCGCGACGTCCTCGCACATGACCGCGGCTTTCACTGCAGATCGGGCGGATGGGCCGACCGCGAAGACACCGTGGTTCTGCATGAGGATCGCCGGAGATCGACTGTCGGCGAGGGTATCGACGATGCCGCGTCCGATCGAGTCGTCGCCTATGACGGCGAAGGGGCCGACGGGAATGTCTCCGCCGAACTCGTCCGCGCACATGGTGGTGACCACAGGGATGGGTTCTCCTCGGGCCGCCCACGCCACCGCGTACGGCGAATGTGTGTGCACCACACCGCCGATGTGGTCGAGATGCCGGTAGACATAGGCCTGCGCCTCGGTGTCCGAGGAGGGTGCATGGTCACCCTCGACCACCCTGCCGTGCAGATCGCACACCACCATGTTGTCGGGCGTGAGGTCGTCGTAGGAGACTCCGCTGGGCTTGATGACCATGAGGTCCCGGCCGGGGACCCTCGCCGAGACGTTGCCTGCCGTCCAGACCACCAGTCCGTAGCGCACCAACTCGGAGTGCAACGTGCACACGTCACGGCGCACTTCCTCGATGACCTCGCGCACATCGTCGACGACCGTCATGACGCGTCCACCTTTCGAGTCAGTGCGTCACGTCGAAGCGCCCGCAGTCGGCGCATGGTCGGCACGTCTCGGCCGAATCGATCGTGTAACTCCAGGTAGATCTCGAACAGGGAATCGTAGGCCGCCGAGCGTGATTCGTCGGGCACGAATGCGCCGCGACGTACCTTGCCCATCGATTTCGCCGCGACGGGTACATCGGGGTAGCACCCGGCCGCAACCGCAGCATGGATGGCCGATCCCAGCGCCGGTCCCTGTGCAGAAGCGATGACCGACAACGGCATTCGTAGCACATCGGCGTATATCTGCATCAGGAGCGGGTTGCGTGCCAACCCTCCTGCCACCACGAACTCCTCGACCGGAACGCCGCTGTCGCGGAACGTCTCCACGATGACGCGGGTTCCGAACGCCGTTGCTTCGAGCAGTGCGCGGTAGGTGTCCTCGGGTCGCGTCGCCAGCGTGGTTCCGATGACCAGACCGGACAGTTCGTGATCGACCAGGACCGATCGGTTTCCGCTGTGCCAGTCGAGCGCGACGAGCCCGTGCTCACCCACGTCCTGCGTCTGCGCGAGGCGAGTCAGGTGTTCGTGTACCGACTCACCTGCCGCTTCAGCCGCCTCGCTGTACGACGCGGGAACCGAGGTCCGGGTGAACCATCCGAAGATGTCGCCGACGCCGCTCTGTCCGGCCTCGTAGCCGAAGGATCCGGCGACGATTCCACCGTCCACCACCCCGCACATGCCGGGAACTTCCTTCAGGACGGTCGAGCTCATCACGTGGCAGGTCGAGGTCCCCATGATGGCGACCATCCGGCCCGGTTCCACCGCTCCGGCCGCGGGGGCGGTCACGTGCGCGTCGACGTTGCCGACCGCGACGGCGATGCCCTCGGGCAGCCCGGTCCAGTGCGCGGCTTCGGCGGTCAACATACCTGCGCGAGAACCCAACTCGCCCAACGGCTGATCGAGTTTGTCGGCGACGAAGGAACCGAAGCCCGGTGCCAGCTCGGCGAGGAAGTCTGCGGACGGGTAGTGCCCGTCCTGATAGATGCCCTTGTATCCGGCCGTGCACGCATTGCGCACGTAGTGTCCGCAGAGCTGCCAGACGATCCAATCGGCCGCTTCGACCCATCGGTCCATCGCGTCGTAGATCTCGGTGTCTTCCTCGTGGATCTGCAGCGCCTTGGCGAACTCCCATTCCGAGGAGATCAGTCCGCCGTAGCGGGGGAGCCAACTCTCGCCGCGCTGTTCTGCCAGTTCGTTGATGCGGTCCGCCTGCCCCTGTGCTGCATGGTGTTTCCACAATTTCACGTACGAGTGCGGCCGATCGGCGAAGCGCGGGTCCTCACACAGCGGAGTGCCGTCGGCGTAGGTGGGCACCATGGTGCACGCGGTGAAGTCGGTACCGATGCCGACGACCTGGTCGGGTTCGATGCCCGCGGCCGCCAGAGCGGCAGGCACCGCGCGGCGCAGGACGTCGCGATAGTCGTCGGGCACCTGCAGTGCCCACGCGTCGGGCAACCGAACCGTGCCTCCGGGCAGCGTCTCCTCGAGCACCGCGTGTCGGTAATCGTGGACTGCCGAGGCAATTTCGGCACCGTCGGACACGCGAACGACGACGGCGCGTCCGGACAGGGTGCCGAAATCGACACCTACCGTGTACTGGTCAACCGGCATGCAGAACTCCTTCGCGGTGCCACTCGCTGTGACGTGTGCAACACAGTGTGAGCGCTAACATCGGTCGAGTCAAGTGCGTGGGATGCATCGGTTCATCGAGTGCGAGGCGAGAGTGTTCACTCGCGCCGATTCGAGTTTCTCGTCAACGCACCTATTCGCAACTGTGCATACTGGTGTGAGGCAGGCCACAGGTGCGATCGGGTCGATGATCTCGGCTCGATGAGCACACAACTCACTCGACGAAGAGGAGAACTCATGGCAGACAACCGCGCAGTGACGTACGCAGGACCGGGCAAAGTGGAGGTCCAGGACATTGCTTTTCCGGGCCTGGAGTTGACCGACGGCCCTGGAGTGAACCCGGCGAACATCGGCCGCAAGTGCGAGCACGGAGTGATCCTCAAGGTTGTCTCGACCAACATCTGCGGCAGTGATCAGCACATGGTTCGCGGGCGAACCACTGCACCCGAGGGGCTGGTGCTCGGTCACGAGATCACCGGTGAGATCGTCGAGGTCGGTAGAGACGTCGAGTTTCTGAAGGTCGGTGACATCTGCTCCGTACCGTTCAACATCGCCTGCGGCCGGTGTCGAAACTGCAAGGAGCGCAAGACCGGAATCTGTCTGAACGTCAACCCCGATCGACCGGGCTCGGCATTCGGCTACGTGGACATGGGCGGTTGGGTCGGCGGCCAAGCCGAATACGTCATGGCACCGTACGCAGATTTCAATCTGCTCAAGTTTCCCGATCGTGACCAGGCTCTGGAGAAGATTCTGGACCTGACCATGCTGTCGGACATCTTTCCCACCGGGTTCCACGGGGCGGTGACCGCAGGGGTGAAACCCGGTGCGACGGTGTACATCGCGGGTGCGGGCCCGGTCGGCCTCGCCGCCGCTGTCGGCGCACAACTACTGGGAGCATCGGTGGTGATCGTCGGCGACATGAACGCCGACAGGCTCGCCCAAGCGCGAACGTTCGGTTGCGAGACCGTGGACGTGGGCAAGGGAGCTCCGCAGGACCAGATCGAGCAGATCCTCGGAGTCCCCGAGGTCGACGCGGCCGTCGATGCGGTGGGATTCGAAGCCCGTGGCCACGGCGGCGATTCGTCTCGTGAAGCGCCTGCGACGGTTCTCAACTCGTTGATGGACATCACCACGGCCGGCGGCGGAATCGGCATCCCCGGGCTGTACGTCACTGGAGACCCCGGTGGCGTGGACGAGGCGGCCCAGCGCGGCGCGTTGTCGTTGAGTCTCGGCACCGGTTGGGCGAAATCGCTGTCGTTCGCCACCGGTCAGTGCCCGGTGATGAGCTACCACCGTGAATTGATGAATGCGATTCTGAAGGAACGTGTCTCGATCGCCAAGGCAGTGAATGCCACCGTCATCTCGCTCGACGACGCACCACGCGGCTACCGCGAATTCGACAGCGGAGTCGCGCAGAAGTTCGTCATCGATCCACACGGCATGATCGCGAGCTGACGCCGTCCGAACCCTAGGCTGGTGTCATGTTTCTTCTCTTCGGTTTCGGCAGCAAGCGCAAACACATCGGCCCAGGGGCAACCCGAAACTGTCCGCGGTGCCACAACACCACCCAGTGGGCGCGGATGAAGCAGTATCAGCAATTCACGCTGTTCTTCGTTCCGGTCGCACGCTGGAAGCGCGTCGAATTCGAGGAATGCGGAATCTGCGGTAACGCAGCTCAGGTCTGAAGTCCGCACGCCGAGCCGGCAGCCCGCGACCACGCGGGCTGCCGGACCGACGAGTGCAGCTCACGCCGGAGCCAACACCACCACCGAGTTGTGACCGCCCATTCCCAATGACGATTTCACGGTCAATCCTGCCTCGGCGGTGGTGAATCCGTCGAGCAGCAGGGGATGAGCATCAGAGACCTGCGGGGCCGCCGGAACGAGTCCGCGCTCGAATCCCATGACTGCCGATACGGTTTCGATTGCCGAGGCCGCCCCCTGGCAGTGGCCCGTGAGCGGCTTCACTGAGTACACCTGTGCGTGGGATCGAAGCACCGTCTCCAACATCGCAGTTTCGGCCGCATCGCACTGTGCGGTGCCGGGACCATGAGCGTTGAGATACCGCACCTGCCGGGCAGTGACGTCGGCGTCGACCAACGCCTGCTCGAAGCAGGCCCGCACCTGGGTGAGCGCAGGGTCGATCGAGGTGGCATGAAACGCGTCGTGTGTCATCGAACCGCCCAGCACCCGCGCGTACGAAGCCGAGCTGCGCGTCGACAGTACGAATGCCGTTGCAGCCTCACCCATTCCGAACCCGCGGCTGCCTTCCTGGAAGGGGCGGCAGCCTTCCTGTGGCTCCACGTCCACGACACCGACGCCGAGCGCGACGAAGTGGTCGATGTTCTCCGGAGTCAAGGACAGGTCGGTGGCCACGAACACCACGTCGTCGACGAACCCGGTATCGAGCCACATCTTGGCGGTCAGCAGACCTGCATTGCCCGACGCACACATCGCCGAGACATTCATGGCCGGACCGTGAAAGCCGTATTCCTGCATCAACAGGGACACCGGGGTGGACGGCATCAGCGTGAGATAGTCACGAACACGGCGTTGGCCGCCGTCGTGCAGATAGAAATTACGCCACTCGTCCACTTCACCCAGGACGACGGCGTGGATGAGACCCACTCGCCGACCGGGTTGCCAGCCCCGCGCCATCGCGTCGTCGATGGCCTCCCGCGCTGCCCCGCGAAGTGCCCGCCCGAATCGGCTGGTGCCATCGCTCTGGTCCCCGCCGTCGGGGACTTTCGCCAGCCACACCGGGTTTTGCCCCGGTCGGGTGTGGTCGTGGTGCAGCGTGGCTGCCGCCTTGCCCGTGGACAGGCCGTCCCAGAGGGCGGCTGCGCCCCAGCCGTAGCCGGACAGTGCGCCGATACCGGTGATGTCGATGCCGAGAGAGTTCACGTCGAAATCCGTTTCTTTTCGAGTTACGCGAACCGGATTCGGCTCGCTCCTCGATTTAGCCCCGCAAACAGGCGTCAGGTCCAGCCGAGAAACCGGACATAAGGTCGAAAACGGACATGAGTCGCCAACGGTACGTTCGTAAGTGGTTCAATCGGGTGTTGACCGTCCGTCTACGATCGCGAGGACCGAGCATGGCTCCAGGGGAGCGTGATGGCGTCGGCGACCCTCGATCGAGTCCCGCGTCGCCCGGACTCGCCGATCGCTACCGGGTTCTCGTCGAGCACTCGCCGGACGCCATCGGTGTCCATCGACGAGGCATCCTCGTCTACCTCAACCCCGCCGGAATGCGATATCTGCGTGCCGAGGCAGCAGCGGACGTCATCGGGCATCCGATCACGAAGTTCATCGCCGCCGAATCGGTGGGCCCCATGCTCGCGCGGATCGCCGCCCTCGACACACACGGCACCGCCAGCGCCGCGTCGGAAGCGACGGTGCTGGCCCTCGACGGGACGACACTGGCGATGGAAGCGGTATCGGTGCGCACGGTGTGGAACGGTGAGCCGGCGTTTCAGGTCATTCTTCGCGATCTCACCGAACACAAGGCTGCGCAGAAGGCGCTGAAGAAGCAGGCCGCTCTGGTCGAGCACGTCAGCGATGCCATCATCGGTGTGTCCGCCGACGGTCTGGTGTCGAGCTGGAATCCCGCTGCGGAGTCGGTCTACGGTCGACCGGCAGCGGACGTGCTCGGACGTGACGTTTCGGCGGCCGTCGGGGTGCCCTGCGATCCGGCCGCGATTCTCGCTGTCGGCGGCCGACTGACCGATTCGCATCGACATGCCGACGGGACGGCGCTTGCGGTGATCGTGTCGGCTGCTCAGATGCCCGACGGCTATGTGTTGGTCTGCGCCGACCAGAGCGCAGTACGCAGAGTCGAGGATCATTTCACCGCGGTCGTGGAATCGCTGGAGGCCGGTGTCGTCGTTCTCGATCACACCGGCCGTATCGAATCGGCAAACCTGGCTGCGAAGACCATTCTCGACATCCAGGTCGGGTTGGCGACCGCAGGACAGGCATCCGTTCTTCCGTTTCGGGTGTACGGCACCGACGAAGAGCCGATTCACCCGTTCGAGCATCCGGTCGCCGTCACCAGGAAAACCGGTGAGCCCTGCCAGGCGGTGATCGGGGTCGAACGTCGCCGAGACGGTCGGAACTTCTGGTTGTCCTTGACGGCGACGATGCTCACCCCGGTCGATCCGACCCCCTCCGTGGTGGCGACGTTCGTCGACATCACCGACACCTACCGGATGAGCATGAAGCTCGAGCATGCGGCGACGCACGACGACCTGACCGGCCTGCCGAACAGGCCCTTGATTCTGGCTCGCCTGGACGAGCAACTGGCGATGCCCGATCGCGAGGACTCCATGGCCGTACTGTTCATCGACCTCGACAACTTCAAGACCATCAACGATCTACACGGTCATACTGTCGGCGACGCCGTTCTGGGGGTGGTGGCAGACCGACTGACACGCGCTCTCCCGGCCGATGCCTTCGTGGGTCGCATCGGGGGTGACGAGTTCGTGGCGGTCGTTTCGCGGTGCATCGGCACCGAGGCCGACGACGTTCGCGCCGAACTGGCCACTCCCATCACCGCCGCGGGGCGGGTGTTGACGGTGACGGCGAGCATCGGTGTCGTCACCGTCGACCGCGACGACACTCGAAGTGCACTGGACATACTCGACGATGCCGATCACGAGATGTACCAGGCCAAGCCCACGACTCAGTACATTTCGCATTCATAACAACATCGGTAACGATCTGTTGGAGCTGTTACCAAAGTGACGCATGATGCGTACGGGTCGGACATACTTCCTCGGTGACATCCACCGCACGCAGGTTCTTGTTCGTCGTCCCGATGGTGATCCTGACTGTCGCCGGACTGCTGTTCTCCGCCGCAGGAACAGGTGCCGCTGCACCCTCCTCGTGGCGATACACGATGGTGGCGTTCAGCAACGACAGCGATCGAGACATGGATGTCTACCAGTCCAGCGACGGCACCGATTTCACAGCACTGCAGACATCGGCGTACCGACCTCCGTCCGGAGTGGTGCGCGACGCGAGCATCTTCCGGCACACCGACGGGATGTACTACGTGACGTACACGACCGGCGGCGGTGCGAACATCGGCTTCGCGCGCAGCAGTGACCGCGTGAACTGGACGTTCCTGCAGAACTTCCCGATCCCGTTCTGCTGCGCTTTCCTACCGGGCACCGGGGCCGGTACCGGATCTGCCAGCCCTTCCGGATTCAGCGGATCGGCCGGCTTCTCGGACGGACCGTCGTTGTCTCCGTTCACCACGAAGGCATGGGCACCCGAGTGGTTCGTCGAGGGGGACCGCGTCAGCATCATCGTCTCGCTGTCGACCGGCGGCGGGTTCGTGCCGTACCTGATGACGGCCATGGATCCAGGCCTGAGGATGTGGAGCTTCCCGGTTCCGTTCGTGGGCATCGGAGCGGACCACATCGACACCACGGTGGTCAAGGTAGGGCCGACCTACCACACGTTCACCAAGAACGAGACCCACAAGGTCATCGAGCACTGGACGGCACCGTCGTTGATCGGGCCGTACACCGTCGTTCCCACCCGCGATTTCGGACCACTGAAAGAGGGCCCGGCAGTCATCGAGTTGCCCGACGGCACCTGGCGTTTGTACTACGACGACTACACCAACCGAAAGTACTTCTACTCCGACAGTACGGACGGGCTGAACACCTGGTCCGAACCCCAGGAGCTTCCGGGCGTGTCCGGCACCGTCCGCCACATCGGTGTGATGAGAGAACCTGCCTGACAGCGGTTTTCGCGTCAGTCGGTGGTTCCTGCGAGTGCTCGCAGCCCGGCCGCGATGAACTCCCCGGTGGCCTCGGCGGCCTTGCCTGCACCGGCCCCGGTGTCGGAGCCCGACAGCGCACGGTAGGTGATTCCCTCGCCGATCACTCCGAGTTTGAAATTGGCGAGGGCGAGGTAGAAGCCCCAATCATGAAGCTCCCGACCGGATTCCACTGCGTAGTGTTGCGCGAGGTCTGCCGCGGAGGGGTACCGATCGCTCGTCCAGGCAGCGTCCGCGCCGAGGACCGCATCGAAGACCGGTTGGCGGTAGATGCACATCAGAGCCACGTCGGTCAGCGGATCGCCGAGCGTGGACATCTCCCAGTCCACCACCGCGGCAACGGAACCGACGTCATGGGCGTCGAGAATGGTGTTGTCGACGCGATAATCACCGTGCACGATGGACGACGCAGATCCCGCCGGTATTGCTGCTTCCAGCGCGCGATGCAATCGTTCGACATCGGGTAGATCACGAGTCTTGACTCGTCCCCACTGCCGAGCCCACGTCGCGACCTGTCGCGAGACGAACCCGTCGGGACGGCCGAAGCTGCCGAGGCCCACGGCGTCGGGGTCGACGGCATGCAGCCTGGCGAGCACTCGGACCAACTCGGCGGCGTTCTCGGTGACCTGAGCGTCCGTCAGATCGCGAAGATCCTCGCGGCTACGAACGACTCGGCCGGGTACGAAGTCGACGACGGTCATGGGTGCACCGAGCACCGAACCCTCCCGATCGAACGCAATGGTCCCGGCGACCGGAACGTCTGTGGATGCAAGGGCTTCCGTGACGGCCCACTCGCGGGCCATATCGTGCGCCGAGGGGGTGAGCCCACTGGTGGGAGGGCGGCGAACAACCCATGTCGAGGAGTCGTCGAATGCCTTGTAGGTGAGATTGGAGCGACCCCCGCTGATCATCTCGACCGACAGTTCACCGTCGACCTCGATGCCGTTCCCGCGCAGGAACTGCTCGAGCGCATCGCGATTCATGCCCGGAAGTTCGCTCACGACTGTGCCTCCCGTGCTGCGCGCTTGGCTGCACCGATCGTCCGCTTGGCGATGGCCCAGCGGTGTACCTCGGACGGGCCGTCGTACACACGGAACGGACGCACCTCGCGTGAGAGCCTCGCCAGCGGAAGATCGTCCGATACGCCGAGCCCCCCGCACATCTGAATGCTGCGGTCGACGATGCGGAAGATCGCCTCGGCGGCGAACGTCTTGGCAATGGAGGTCTCGTTGCTCGCGTGCCCACCCCGATCCAGCTCGAAGCAGGCCTTGATCAGCAGCGCGCGGGTGGCCGCGATGTCGATCTCGTTGTCCGCGACCATCTTCTGCACCATGCCCAGATCGCCGAGCTTGCCGCCGAATCCCTCGCGCTGAGCGACCTGCGCCACGGCGATGTCGTGGGCCCGCCTGGAAGCTCCGAGCCACCGCATCACGTGAGTCATGCGGGCGGGTCCTAAACGCACCTGGGCGTAGGCGAATCCCTCGTCGACGGCCCCGAGAACGTTGTCGTCGGGCACGAACACGTTCTCGAAGAACACCTCGCAGTGCCCGCCGATCATGGCTTTGTCCAGGGTGCCGATGTGACGGCCGACCGTGATCCCCGCGGTGTCCGCAGGGGCCAGGAACATCGTCGCGCCGCCGCGATCTCCTGGCTTACCGGAGGTACGGGCCATGATGATGAAGAAACCTGCACCATCGGCACCGGTGATGAACCACTTGTGTCCGTTGATCTTCCAGCCACCGTCGACCCGCTCGGCCTCGGTGGTGAGGGCCGAGGGATCGGACCCGGCACCCGGGGCAGGTTCGGTCATGGCGAACGCCGAGCGCATGTCACCGCGCGCCAAGGGAGCGAGAAACTGCTCCTTCTGCGTCGTCGATGCGATGTGGGCGAGCATGTGCACGTTGCCCTCGTCGGGTGCGCCGAGGTTGAGAGCGATCGGTCCGAACAGTGAGTAACCGGCTTCCTCGAACACCGGAGCGCGGTCACTCATGGACAGACCGTGGCCGCCGTATTCGACGGGGGCATGTGGGGCGAACACGCCGGCATCCTTGGCGGCTGCCTGCATTTCGACGCGAAGTCGGTCGCCGCCGGCATCGGCGACGTTCCCCAGAAATCGGTCCTCGATGGGAAGCACGTGTTCGCGAGTGAACGTGCGCGTCCTCTCGATCAACTTCTCGATGTCGGGGTCGAATGTCAGATCGATGGCCACGATGCGCTCCCATTCCGGTGCCGACCGAACACTCGCTCGGTCACTGGAAGGTTGGCACAATCACTCGATCGGGTCAAGGATTCCGGGGCAGCTACTCCCGCCCGCCGGTCGCGGCTCCGACCGTACGACGGGCAATGTCGAGATACACCGCCACCAGCTCGCTCGGAGACAGCGGCCCGTCGGGTCGATACCACGTTGCGACACCGACGCACATCGTCGTGACGGCTCGGCTGGCATCCGCCGGGTGCGGAGTGTCGAAGACGCCGGACTCGACACCGTCGACGACGATGGCGTCGAGCAGTCGTTGTTCCTCGTCCCGCTTCGCGATGTACGCGGCGCGATTCGCGGATTCGAGGCTGCGGATCTCCGTCGAACACACGAAGGCGGCGTCGCGTCGGTGAATGTGGAACAGCAGCAGGGACTCCACGACCGCGTCGAACCGATCGCTCGGCAACGGACCTGCTTCGTTCTCGGCCGATCGAGTCCGATCCAGCAGTTCGTCCATCGACGCGTCCATGATGCCGACCAGCAGCGCCTGCTTCGATGGAAAGTGGTGGTACAGGCCGGGAACGGACAGGCCGGCACCTGCAGCGATCTGCCGCACCGATGTGCCGTGGTACCCCTGCTCGACGAACGTGTTCAACGCCGACGCCAATGCTGGGGAGAGGTTCGATCCCTCGTACGTGCGCCAGATGTGGGTCGCGGTCATGCGCTTACCGTAGAGGTCGACCGGGTTGTCACCGGCCGCTACGCACCGGGTTGACACCGAAGTTGTGATCCGTAACACTGTGAACACCATCGCCGAGCGAGTGTTCGGTCGGTCCTCCTGGGCCGAGATTCCGGTCAACCGAAAGGGCCGTCCATGACCCTCGACAGAGCGATCGGGCGTGCGACCGTCCTCGACGGATGGCGCAGGAGAGTGTCCGACGCCCCGGACCGGCCGGCGCTGGCGTACTTCGACTCCGTGCTCACCGCCCGCGAGGCGGACGAGGCATCCGACGCCCTTGCGGCCGCCATGATCGACCGTGGAGTGACGCGCGGCGACCGTGTCGGCATCTATCTGCAGAACATTCCGCAGTACCCCCTGACCTTTCTCGCGCTGTGGAAGATCGGGGCGGTCGCGTTGATCCTCAACCCGATGTACCGCAACCGCGAACTGCGAACGCTGATCGACGACGCAGAACCGATCGCGCTCGTCTGCGACGAACACGATCTCGAAGCCCTCGGTTCGACGCTGCGGGGTAGTACGGTTCGGCTGCTCGTGAGCACCAGTGGACTGGACCTGCAGACCCGCAACGACCCGCGCGTCTTCTCTTCGACGTCTCGCGTGACCCCCCGGCCCGACGACGATCTCATGGGCCTGATCGATCTGTACCGTGGCCGGTCCGTTCCCGAATTTGCCCCGCACCCGGACGATCTCGCACTCCTGGCCTACACGTCCGGAACCACGGGACCGCCGAAGGGTGCGCAGATCTCGCATGCGAACGCATTCGCGACGGCCCTGGATTTCGGGGAACGGGCCGGTCTCGCCGACGGGGACGTCGTGTTCGCCGTCGCGCCGCTGTTTCACATCACCGGCGCGATGCTCGACGCGGCGGTTGCTCTGATGCGCGACTGTGTGCTCGTCTTCGCTCACCGTTTCCATGCGGCAGTCACTCTCGACGCCTTCGTCGAGCACCGCGTCACGTACACCATCGGGTCGATCACGGTGTTCAACGCGATCTCCGAGACTGCAGGTGCGACGCGTGCCCACTTCGAGTCGGTGAAGGCCTTGTACTCCGGCGGCGCACCCATCCCGCCCGCAACGGTCACCGCTTTCGAGTCCGCATTCGGGTGCTACATCCACAACGCTTACGGCATGACCGAAACGACAGCGGGCGTCATCGCGGTGCCGCCCGGCACCCGAGCGCCGGTGGACTCCGCCAGTGGGTCGCTGTCCGTCGGGCTGCCGTTGCCGCGAGTGACGTTGCGTACGGTTGGACTCCTCCGGGGAGCCGACGGCCGCGGGAATCGCGGGGGAACTGGAGATCTCGGGTCCGCAGGTGGTCTCGGGCTACTGGCGCAATCCCGATGCGACCGCGTCGACGATGCCCGGAGGTCGTCTTCGTACTGGAGACGTGGCGATCATCGACGAAGGCGGATGGGTGTATCTCGTCGACCGGCTCAAGGATCAGATCAACGTGTCGGGGTACAAGGTCTGGCCCCGAGAGGTCGAGGACACCCTCTACGAACATCCCGCGGTGTTCGAGGCCGCTGTGGTGGGCAGGCCCGACGACTACCAGGGCGAATCGGTGGTGGCCTACGTATCCCTGCGCAACGGCAAGACGGTGACGCCGGATGCGCTGGTGGATTTCGCACGCGACCGACTGGCGGCCTACAAACGCCCGAAGGCCATTCACATCATCGACGAACTTCCCAAGACCCAGACCGGGAAGATTCGGCGTGCAGCACTCAAACCTGTTCCAGTGCAGAACCATTCGACCGAAAGCGACACTCCATGACCGTCGGATCATCACGCGATACCCGCTCGGCACCCGATATCTCCTCGCGGAAGAAATCGCTGTTCGCCAGCACCGTCGGCAACGTTCTCGAATGGTACGAGTGGAGCGCCTACGCGGTGTTCGCACCGTTCATCGCGGCGGCGATGTTCAGTCAGGCAGATCCGGTCTCGGCACTGCTGTCGACGTTGGCAGTGTTCGCCGTCGGATTCCTGATGCGGCCCCTCGGCGGCATCGTGTTCGGCCGGATCGCGGACAAGAAGGGCCGCAAGTTCGTTCTCGTCACCACGATGCTCATGATGGCGACCGGCAGCCTGCTGATCGGCATCATGCCCACCTACGGTGCGATCGGTGCCTGGGCCTCGGTACTGCTGTTGCTCGCACGCGTCATGCAGGGATTCGCGCACGGCGGTGAGTCGGCGACGGCGTACTCCTACGTCGGCGAGATCGCACCGCCGAACCGTCGGGGCATGTGGGGAAGCGTCGCGTTCGTCGCGATCTTCGGCGGGTCGGCTCTGGCGTACACGGTCGGTGGCGTCATCACCTCGACGCTGTCGGAATCGGCTGTCGGCCAGTGGGGTTGGCGTATCCCGTTCCTGCTGGGAGCACTCCTGGCGTTGTTCGCGCTCTACCTGCGCAAGAACATGGACGAGAGCGAGGTCTTCGATTCGGAGCAGAACAAGGTGGAACAGGCACCGATCGCACGCAAGACCGTCGTCAAGGCGATCGTGTTGATGATCGGAATGACGTCGGGAATCACTGCGGCGCACTACACCTGGACCTCCTACGTCTCGACGTTCGCCATCACGCAGCGGGGGATGAACCCGGACACCGCGTACTGGATGCTCGTCGTCGCTCAGTTGATAGCGCTGGTGTCCCTGCCGTTCTTCGGTCGTCTCTCGGATTCGATCGGTCGACGGCCGATGCTGGCCGCGTTCGCCGTGCTGATGTTCGTGCTGCAGATCCCGCTGACGATGATGATCTCGACGCAATGGTGGTCTCTGCTGCTCCCGTCGACGGTGGCGTTGCTCGTCATCGCCGTCCCGGCATCCATCCTTTCCTCGACTCTCTCGGAAAGCTTTCCCACCCGACTCCGCACGCAGGCAATTGGATTCGCCTATTCGTTCTCGGTAGCGGTGTTCGGCGGAACTGCGCCGTATCTCAACCAGCTCTTCCTCGGCCTCGACTTGGGCTGGGTGTTCGGTGTGTACATCATGTTCCTGGCCGCTCTGACCGGTGTCGCCTGCTTCTTCATGAAGGAAACCAAGGGAATTCGACTCGAAGACGTGTGATCCGAACCGGCCGAGTTTGCTCCTGACGTGGCGTGAGGTTCTACCGTTGCTGCATGAACAGCAGCGATTCCAGCACATGGGGCATCGGTGACGTGGCCCGTAGAACCGGCGTCACCGAGCGGACCCTGCGTTACTACGAAGAGCTGGGTCTGCTCGCGCCGGACCGGGACGGGGGAGGCAGACGCAGGTACGACGGCGGGGATCTCGCTCGGCTGTACCGGATTCGCCTGCTCCGAGAATTGGGCACTCCGCTTGCGGACGTCGATCCGGAGGCAGGGGATCTGCACCACCTGAGTCGGCAGCATCTGGCCGACCTGGACCAACGGATGGCCGAGCTCGCTCGTGTGCGTGAGCGCGTTCGGGCCGTGGAGGACCGACTTCTTCACGGTGCTCGCCCGGGCGACGACGCTTTGCTGGACCTGCTCTCCGGCCTGTCGACCGACGAGCCCGCGGTCACTCGCCGCACCACGTTGCTGGTCTACCGCGACATCGCAGCAGCCCATTCCTACCTCGTCGACGTACTGGGGCTGGCTCCCGGACAGATCGAATACGACGGCGACCGAGCAGTCCACGGCGAGGTTTACGCCGGTGACGGTGTGGTCTGGTTGCACCGCGAAGCCCCCGAACACCGGATGGTGTCGCCACTGACCACCGGCGCGGTCACCGCATCGCTTGCGATCCTCGTCGACGACGTCGATGCCCACCACGCTCGCGTGGCGGCAACCGGGGCATCGATCGACTACCCGCCCACCGACATGCCCTACGGCGTTCGTGAATACAGCGTGCGCGATCCCGAGGGACATCTGTGGTCGTTCCAGACGCCGATCGAAGAACCGACGTCGTCATGAACTCGGTCGTTCCTTCGTGGATCCACCGGTGTGCAGCAGTGACGTCGATGCGGTGGCGGCGAGATCGCTGCCTCCCAACAGACGCATGAGCAGTAGGCCGTCGAGCAGTGCCACTGCAGCTGTGGCCTCCGTCCGTCGGTGGTCCGGACTACCGACGACAAAGCCGCTGAGCCACTCGATCCAGCCCTCCACCAGTAGTGAGGCCACCGACCGGTAGGGCTCCAGTCCTGCAGTGGCTTGTCCTATCGCCTCGAAATACAGACCGAACAACGGATCGTATTCAGGTTTTGCCACGACCGGCCACGCCGCCGCGACGAGGGAGCGGTGGTCGTTCATCGGCGTCGGGAACGCCGCGGACAGCACGTGCTGCAATCGGTCTCCCACCACCGACAGAACGGACGTCAGAAGGTTGTCCTTCGTGGGGAAGTAGTAGACGACCATGCGATCGCTGATCTGCAGACGCGACGCGAGTCGGCCGAAAGTCAAGCGGCTCAGGCCGCCTTCCAGGGCAGCGTCCAACGCGCCGGACAGCATCTCTTCGCGCGAATGTTTGGTGGCCACGCCTTGATTGTAGTGGGCACTACAGGTAGCGTTTCTGTAGTAACCACTACAAAATCTGAAGGAGACGCTATGCGTTCACAGTCGACCCCGTTGCTCGCACTGTCGGTTCTGCGATCGACTGCCGGTTTGGTGTCGTGGGTCAGTCCTGCGCACTCGTGGCGCGCCTTCGGTCTCGGACCCATGCGTGAACCCGGAAGCGCCGGGGTGGCGACTCGCCTCTTCGGAGTACGCGATCTGGCACTCGGAATGGCCTTGCATCACCCGTCCTCGGACGTTCGAAAGGCGGCGGTGGCGGCCGGGGTCGGGATCGATGCCCTCGATGTCGCGGCGAGCGTGCTCGGCCGACGCGCGGGAGCGCCCGCCGCGAGTCTGTTCGGAGTTGCGGCCGGTGCCACGCTTTTCGTCGCGCTGGGTGTGACCGTTCTGGCCGACACGAACTCGTGGTGAGTGCGTAAGCGACACGTGTTCTATCGACGTCGTGTCGACCCACGATGATCTAGCTTTGATCGCAAGCGTCGGCTCGGCGCGGTGGACCTCTGGCAGAAGGACGCACTCCCATGACCGATGACACTCTGGCCGACTTCGAGCGAACCGAGTTCACCGCGGACGGGCGGACAGCGCCCGTCTATCGCATCGGAACCGGACCTGCTGTGATCGTGATGTCGGAAATGCCGGGCATCACTCCCAGGGTGGCGGACTTCGCGAGAACCGTCGCCGGAATCGGTTGTACGGCCGTCGTTCCGCACCTGTTCGGAGTCGACGGCAAGGATCCGCTGACCGGGCCGCTGGGAGCGCTCGGCACCGTTGCCACCATGTCCCGCGCCATGGTGCCGGCGTGCATCAGTCGCGAATTCACCATCCTCGCCACCGGCAAGTCGTCGCGCATCGTGGTGTGGTTGAGGGCTCTGGCGGCGCAGGAGCACGAGCGCTGCGGCGGACCGGGCGTCGGTGCCATCGGAATGTGCTTCACCGGCGGATTCGCTCTCGCTATGGCGGCGGACGATCGACTGATCGCACCGGTGCTCTCGCAGCCGTCGCTTCCGTTCGCGGCATCGAAGTCTCGCGCTCGATCCATCGATATCACCCCGGGCGATCTGGATAAAGTGAAAAGTCGTTGTGCAGCAGGGGAGCTCACGGTCCTGGGGATGCGCTTCGAGGGCGACAAGATGTGCCCGCCTGTGCGATTCCAATGGCTGCGAGAGCAGCTCGGCGACGCATTCGTCTCGGTGGAACTACCCGACTCCTCGTTCAACCCGGAAGCCTTCGGACCGCCGCATTCCGTTGTCACGGAGGGACTCATCGACGAACCAGGGCAGCCGACACGGCAGGCTTTGGACCAGGTACTCGACCTGTTCCGCAGTAAGTTGCTCGCAACGCCGTGAAGTCCCTCTTTGCGAACACGGATGCGAAGCCGAGGGTCGCCTTCACGACCACGGAATGGTGGCCTGCAGGACCGCCTCTGTCAACGCGGCGGTCCGTAACGCCGTCACCGTCTGATACTCGGGATCGGCCACCATCTCGCTGAACGCCTTACGTGACGGGTACTGGACCAGGAGCACTGCATCCCAGGCCTGTCCGTCCTCGGCGGCAAGTGCGGTCGAACCGTCGCCCGCGTACAGCACCGTCGCGCCGTAGCGCGGGAGAAACGTCTCGTCCAGTGCTTTCGCATATTCCGCGTAGGAATCGCGGCCACCTTCGGCGAACCGAAGCAGGTTGAGCATCACCACCGGCCCACCGGGGTCTTCTTCGAGGTAGCGCTTCAGGTCTCTTCCGCGGGGATCGACAGCCATCGTTCGAGTATGCGTGAACCGTCGATCCTGTGGAGTGTAAAGCGCCGTCGTCGGTCGAGTCCGTCCGCTGTTGGACCCCACGAGACGATGGCTTCGCGCTCAGCGGTAGAACTTGGAGAGCGGGAAACCAGTGACTCCATAAAGGGAAGTGTGTCGTCCATGACCGATGTCGATAACGTGACCGTACTCGGAACCGGAGTGCTCGGTTCGCAGATCATGATGCAGGCTGCTTACCACGGAAAAACCGTTGTGGGATACGACATTTCCGACGAATTACTTGCCAAGCTGCCGGACCGCTGGGAATGGATGCGCGGATACTACAAGCGTGACCTGAAGACTTTCGACGAGGAGCGATTCGACGAGGCCATCGAATCCATCACGACCACCACCAGCGTCGCCGAGGCCGTTTCGGACGCCGACCTGGTGATCGAAGCAGTTCCGGAGGATCTCGACCTGAAGAAGAAGGTCTGGTCGGATATCGGCGCGTCCGCTCCGCCGAAAACTATCTTCGTGACCAACTCGTCGTCACTACTGCCCAGCAGTTTCGCCGAGGCCACCGGGCGGCCGGAAAAGTTTCTTGCATTGCACTTCGCCAATCTCGTGTGGCGGTACAACACCGGTGAGGTGATGGCAACTGCTGCAACAGATCCTGTCTACTTCGATATCGTACTGAGCTTTGCGTCGGAGATCGGTCTCGTTCCCGTTCCGGTCCGTAAGGAAATTCCGGGATACGTGCTGAACAGCCTTCTGATCCCGCTGCTGCAAGCAGGAGCCAACCTTTACGTCGGCGGGGTTGCCAATCCGGCGGACATCGACAACGTGTGGCGCATAGCCACCGGGGCACCCGCCGGTCCGTTCCAGATATACGACACTGTCGGCTTCAACGTCGCTGCACACATCGCGCGCGCACACGGTGGCGAGGATCAGGTCAAATTTGCCGACATACTGCAAAAGGGTATCGACGCGGGAAAGACCGGTCTCGGGGACGGTGAAGGCTTCTACACGTACGACTCCGACGGCCGGCGACTCGATGCTGTCGAGTCGTGGAACATCAACTGAATCGCTCGATCACCGTCCCAAGAAGGTGACGAGTCCTCGTTTGGATCCATGCATGGGTGTCCGGGTTCTCGATGTGCCCGGCATTGCCGAAGGCCGGATCAACCGAGTTGCCGGAGTTGAATCGCAGTGTCCAACGCGAGTCGATGCCACGCAGATCGGGGATCTCGGCCGGTCAGTTCCTGGGCTCGGCGCAGTCGGTAGCGCAGAGTCTGCGGGTGTACCTGTAGTCGGGTGGCGGCAGCCGTTGCCGTACCGGTGGCGATGAAGGCCGAAAGGCCTTGCAGAATATGTTCGTTCGCCGCCTCGGTCAGCGGACCGAGCACGCCACGTACCACCTCGCTCGTGTCCGCGGTGGGGCGCGCGGTCAGCAGTGCCAGCAGCTGACCGTCACCCTGATCGAGCAGTGCCCGGTCGTCGAACGCGTGATCCGGTGCGGTGTCCAGCGCTTCCGATGCGAGTCGCCACGAACTGCTGATACCGGCAATGGTGGATCTCTCCACGAGGCATCCGCGCAGCATCAGATCTCGACACGCGAGGTCCGCCTCGGCGCGGTGGATCGATGGTGGCAACAACACGATCGCGCGTTGCTCGCGCCGAGTGCACAAGTGGCTCCGCTGACCCGACGGCGCGGTGCGGTCCGGCGGAACGAGTCCTACTGCGAGGACCAGCGATTCGACGGTGTCGTCGGACATGGGTCGGCCCGGATCTGTCGATTGCACCACAAGCAGATTCGGGTGCGTGGGCAGCTTCAGGTCGAGTTCGCGCGAACGATCCGACACCGTCCCGGGTGAGTTGTGTCTGGCAGCAAGCAGGTCGTCGAGCAGCGCGGCATGCGCCTGCGCACGGTTGGATGTGAGCTGTTCGCGCGCAATGACGTACGCGCCGATGATTTCCTCGGAGATTGCGTCGATGGCGTCGAGTACGCCGAGGCCGAGTTCGGCAATGTCCGGTGGTTCGAGTACATCGAGATACTCGGTTGTCACGTGCCGAACGAACACGCTCGACGCGACTCGATACGCACGCAGCACATCGGCCAGCGGGCGCCCGTCCGCTGCGCGCGCGGCACCTATCGCGCGGAATCTACTGTGGTCACGGTCGTCGATCGTCCGATCGCCATGCGCCCACAGGGCCATCAACCGCCTCAGCGACCAATATGCGATGGCCTCGACATCGGCCAACTGCGCACCCTGCAGTGATCGGTAGACCGGGATCGCGTCGCGAATCGCGTGTACTGCGGATGCGACGACGGGGCCCAGCTCAGATTCGATCTTCGCGACTACGGCGACCCGCGCTGGGTACATCGACCTACCTCCCCACTCTTTGTCAGTATCTGACAAATCCTATAGTCATTTGAGGCAGTTTCCTTGAGATCCGGCACCGACGACAGCACAGTGGGGCAATGGACGCAGACGTGATCGTGGTGGGTGCAGGCTTGGCCGGACTGGTGGCGACCGCCGAACTGGCCGACGCCGGAAAGCGGGTGCTGCTCCTCGACCAGGAGCCCGAGCAGAACTTGGGCGGTCAAGCGTTCTGGTCGTTGGGCGGTCTGTTCATGGTGGACACCCCGGAGCAGCGACGCATGGGCATCAAGGATTCCGCAGAGCTTGCGTGGCAGGACTGGCTCGGAACCGCGACCTTCGACCGCGGCATCGACGATCCCGCGGGCGAGGATTACTGGGGGCACCAGTGGGCGCGCGCGTACCTCGATTTCGCGGCGGGGGAGAAACGGTCCTGGCTGCACGCGCAGGGTGTGCGGTGGGTACCCATCGTCGGGTGGGCCGAACGTGGTGGCTACCTCGCCGAGGGGCACGGCAATTCGGTTCCGCGGTTCCATCTGACCTGGGGTACCGGTCCAGGGGTCGTTGCGCCGTTCGAGCGACGCGTACGTGAGGCCGCCGACAAAGGGTTGGTGCGCTTCGGTTTTCGTCACCGCGTCGACGAGTTCATCGTCAGTGCCGGCACAGTCGAGGGAGTCCGCGGCGCACTTCTCGAACCCAGTGCCGCGGAGCGAGGTTCGGGAAGTAGCCGCGTCGAGGTCGGCGAGTTCGAGTTGCGTGCCGGAGCCGTGCTCGTCACGGCGGGCGGCATCGGAGCCAACCACGACCTGGTACGGGAGAACTGGCCGGCGCGGTTGGGAACAGCTCCGCAGTCCCTGATCTCGGGAGTCCCCGAACACGTCGACGGCCGCATGCTCGGCATCACCGAGAAAGTCGGTGGCCGTCTGGTCAACAAAGACCGCATGTGGCATTACACCGAGGGCATCAAGAACTGGAATCCGATCTGGAAGAACCACGGAATCAGAATCATTCCCGGCCCGTCGTCCATGTGGTTCGACGCGCGTGGGCAACGGTTCCCGGTTCCGAACTTTCCGGGATTCGATACCCTCGGAACGTTGAAAGCCATCCAGGACAGTGGATTCGAGTACTCCTGGTTCGTCCTGACGCAGAAGATCATCGAGAAGGAGTTCGCACTCTCGGGATCGGAGCAGAACCCGGACATCACCGGAAAGAACCTCAAGCTCGTTCTCGGCCGGGTGTTGCCCGGTGCCAGTGAACCGGTGGAGGCGTTCAAGAAGAACGGAGAGGATTTCGTCGTCGCCGACACACTCGCCGAACTCGTCCAGGGAATGAACAGGGTCTCCGGCGACGATCTGATCGACCTCGCCGATCTGAAGCGGCAGATCGAGGCCCGCGACCGCGAGGTCGACAACCCGTTCACCAAGGACCTGCAGATCTCCGCGATCCACAATTCGCGTCGATCGCGCGGAGAGCGCATCGCGCGTACCGCCTCACCGCACAAGATTCTCGATCCCAAATCGGGTCCGTTGATCGCCGTGCGGTTGAACATCATCACGCGAAAAACATTGGGCGGCATTCAAACCGACCTGCAGGGCCGTGTCCTCGACGGCGACGGACAGGCGATAGACGGCTTGTGGGCGGCAGGTGAGATCGCCGGTTTCGGTGGCGGCGGTGTGCACGGGTACCGCTCGTTGGAGGGAACGTTTCTGGGTGGGTGCATCTTCGGCGGTCGGCAGGCCGGACGAGCGCTCGCTGCGCAAGCGTGAGAGTGGCCCGGAGAATCGGTCGTCCCGCGCTGCCGGGTCCGACGGAGATCGCCACCACTGCGTCGGCGAGTCCGCGGTCGCCGGTGACGGTGTCGTTCCTCGGTGTGAGCACGGTGCTCTTCGACGACGGCGAATCGGCGATCCTCACCGACGGCTTCTTCTCGCGACCGTCGCTTCCGAAAACCCTTGCCCTACCGCTGCGGTCGGACATACGGCGCATCGATGCGGCCCTGCGCAGAGCAGGGATCACCACGCTCGACGCTGTGCTGTGCGCACACTCGCACTACGATCACGCACTCGACTCGGCGGCGGTAGCGCTGCGCACCGGTGCCGTTCTGGTCGGCGGTTCCTCGACCGGTTTCATCGGGCAGGGTTCGGATCTCCCGAACGACCGGATCGTCGTCGTCGAGAACGGTGGGACAACGTCGCACGGCAGCTTTGCCGTCACGTTCGTCGAATCGGTTCACTCGTATCCGGATCGAGCGCACGGAACGATAGACCGGCCACTGACCCAACCGGCTCGGGTGCGTGAGTACCGGTGCGGGGAGGCATGGTCGATGCACGTCGAACATGTTCCGAGTGGCCGCACCGCACTCGTGCACAGCAGCGCCGGTTTCCGGTCCGGCATGCTCGACGGTCGCCATGCCGAGGTGGTCTACCTCTCGATAGGACAACTCGGCCGCCGACCGCGCGCGTTCGTCGAGCAGTACTGGCAGGAGACGGTCGCAGCGGTCGGTGCCCGACGCGTGGTACTGACGCACTGGGACAACTTCTTTCGGTCTCTGGACGAACCACTGCAGGCGCTCGCGTACGCCTTCGACAACGTGTCTGCCTCCATCGATGTGCTGGACGCCTGCGCGCGACGAGACGGGATCGTCCTCGAACTGCCGACCCTGTGGCGACGCGCGGACCCATGGTCCGACCGAGGCCGAGTGTGATTCGGGACCGTCTCAGTGCAGATCGGTCAGAGATCCTCGAGGGTGATCAGACCGTCCTGCAGCGCCCGGGCCACGAGTGAGGCCTTGGTGGGTGCCGCCCGACCGACGGTGGCATACTTCGCCCGAATTCGAGACAGGTGGGTGTTGACCGTGCCGAGCGCGATGTGCAGAACCGCGCACACTTCCTGTTTGGAGTCGCAGCGCAACCATGCACCGAGGACTGCGATTTCACGCGCGGTGAGCCCGGAATCAGCAAACCTCGGCGCTTCCTGCAGTGGCCGAGGCGTATCGGTGCCCGAGTTCGCAGCGGTCCTGGCTCGTACGGCCGATGCAGTGCGGCGCGGCGCGAATCGCTGCGCCGGGTGGATCGCAGTACCGGTCGCTGCCTGATTCGTCGTGGTCGACGGACCTGTACTCGTCTCTCGCATGCATCCCCCACTGTCCGACTTGGGTGTTTCGAGTATCCGACCACGCGGAAAAACATGAAACAACACCAAGCGGTTCGAGGTGGAAGACCGTATTGGAGAGTGCTGTCGACAAAGCTTTACTTGCTTGTAAAACTGCTACGAGTCGGCCTCGGGCCGGGGTACCTCGAAGGCGAGCAGTGCGACGTCGTCCTGCAGGCCGTCCCCGAAGGACGCCAACAGTGACGTGAGATCGTCGACGATCTTCGGTGCAGTGGTAGCACCCTTTCTCGCAGCGAAGGATTCGAGGCCACCGTCGTCGTCGAAGCGCGTCCGCCCGGGTCCGACGATCGCTTCGGTCAATCCGTCGGTGTAGAACGCCATGACGTCGCCGGGGCGCAGGGTCACCGATGCCGATGCGAAGTGCGGCTCGGCCAACGCTCCGACCAACTGGCCACCTGTGGTGTCGACGAAGTCGACGACGGCGTCGTGCGTGATACGCAGTGCCGGCGGATGTCCGCCGCTGGCGAGGTCCACCACTGCGCCGTCCGGTCCCGGAGTGATGGTGCCGAAAACCACCGTGCAGAAACGTGGGTCGTCTCCGTGGAACTCGTGGTGCAGAACGGTATTGAGGTTGTCGAGCACCGCGATCGGGTTGCGGTCGAACACCGCGGCGGCGCGGAGGGTGTACCGGGTCAGTGAGGTCACGGCGGCGGCGCCCGCGCCCTTACCGCTCACGTCACCGAGGAAGAAACCCCACGTCTGTTTGTCGAGCGGAAACACGTCGTAGAAGTCGCCGCCGACCTCGTCGATGGATGCGGGGTGATAGTGCGCTGCCACGTTCATGCCCGTCGGAGCCGACAGGATCGGCGGCAGCAGAGTGCGTTGCAGCGTCGACGCCAGAATCTGTACCTGGGTTTTCTCCGCCTCGGCCTGCTTGCGTGCTTCTTCCGAGGCCCCCAGTGCGTCCTGCGATCTGTCCAGAGCGGCCTCGGCATCGTCCTGGGCGGCCTCCGCGTTGTGGCGGGCGTCGACCAGATCCTTCTCGCGCACATGGCGTTCGGTTTCGTTGTGCAGCGTCATCGTCACCGTCACGGCCCCCTCGGGCGTGCGCAGACTGTTGGCCAGGATCGACACGGCTATCGCGGCACGTCGATCGGATGCGACGGTCAATTTCGCGTCCGCTCCGACCGGCGAGTCCGATTCCGACGTCGACACGACATCCATCAGAGCCGCCAGGATCGGCTCGAACTCGACCGTGAACAGATCGGTGACCGACATTCCGACGAGCGTCTCGCGGCTGCGCGCGGTGATCCGCGCGGCGGCCGCGTTGGCGTAGAGGATTTGCGAGGTGGCGACGTCGACCGAGAACACGCCGCACGGTGCAGTGTCGAGTAGATCAGCAGCCGTGGCGGACATGGGGACTCCCTTCGGTCATGACGAGCGGGTGGCGGATCTCGATCGGTCGGTTGTCATCGGGTCGGTCCATACAGCAGTGACCATTGTGCCGAAACCGGGTCGGTGGTCGACCATGAGATCGTCGGCCACCGCGGCTGCGAGTTGCAGCCCGTGACTGCGATTGGTCGTCGGATTCGGTGGACGCCACGTCCCGGTGTCGGAGATCGTCACCGTCAGCGCCCGGTGTTCGTAGGCGGCGGTGATCGTCATCGTCCCGGCCTCGGGCGCCGAGTGGTACGCGTGTTCGACCACGTTCGCGAGGGCCTCGTAGACCCCGAGGACGATGTCGTCCACCAGATCGTTCCTCACTCCGAGTTCGACGACCCACTGGTGCAACCGACGCCGGAGGGCTGTCGCCACGGCCGGTTCGGCCGACGCGGTGTGGGTCCAACGACTGGGAGCGAGACTGCTTTCGGTCATCGCGGAAGCCCGACTCGGTGTCGGCCGGTCATCGGTCGACCTCTGCATCGAGCGCATCCGACCGAACGTGGGCAACCGCGTCGGGCACGGTCGTGAAGGTCGCCATCACCCGATCGATTCCACTGAGCTGGACCGGCCGAACCACGACTCCGTCGACCGCTACCAGCGCCATGCGCGAGGCATCGGGTAGTCGATCGCACACTCGTACCAGCACTGTGATTGCGCTGGAAGAGAGGAAGCTGACGTCCGTTAGGTCCACCACGAGACCACCTCGTGCGGTGTCGGCCGCGGGGAATGCGACGGCCGACAGTTCCGGGATGGTGTCGAGATCGAGTTCGCCTCGAACGGTGAGGACGGTCGTCGCGTCGTGTGCTGCCGCCGCGATCTCGAAGGCTGCTCCGGTCGGCTCGTCTGGCATGTTCTCGACGTTACCTGTTATCCGGTCCGATTCACGATCGAAACGTGTCGGCGAACAGGCCGCCTGCACCCAGTACCTCCAGGACCATGCGCACCGACCGTGCGGGTGCGAGTACGTCGATCTTGCCGGGATGAACGTAGGTGGCGTCGATGATCGCGTTGGCCACGCCGGAGTACATGAACGACACCTCCGACAGATCGACCGAGACCTGATCGGACGCGTAGGCCAACCGGTCGAGACTGTGGACGAATTCGGCTCGAGTCGACATGTCCAGTTCGCCGAAGGCGCGCAGAGTGTTGTGGCCGTTCGAGCCCATGACAGTTTCGAGTCGGAATACGCCCTCGTCATCGCGAATGGAGCGTTCCATGGTTGCGGTGCTTGTCAACATGCTTACCTCTTCCCCGAAGCGATTGTTCCCGGCGGGTGCCCCTCCGGTCACGAAACGCTGAGTTGTTGTGGGTTCAACAATGTCAGCGTCCGATTTCGGAAGACTCCGGCGAAGGTCTCGAACCGGTAACGAAAGATCTCTCTTCGATAACGGCGTTCACCGGGTCAACATGTCGATGAGTGAACCGGTGACTTTCTTCTTCACCCAGCCGGTGACACCTCGCTGGCCGAGCGCTGACCGGGCGGCATTGAGCCCGGCTGCTCCGTGCACTCCGCCACCGGGGTGCGCCGATGCCGAGCCCAGGAACAGGCCCTCCACCGGCGTCTCCGATCGACCCAGACCCGGTGTCGGTCGAAATATCAACTGCTGCTGCAGCTGTGCGGTTCCGCCGTTCACCGCACCGCCGTGCAGATTCGCGTCGGCACCGTACAGATCGCTCGGTCGCTGTACGACCCGCCCGACGACCGAATCGAGGAACCCCGGTGCGTGGGCGTCGAGGACTTCGTCCACCCGATCAGCCACGGCGTCGGCGGCCGCGTCGTCGACGACGCCTCTCGGCAGATGCGTGTAGGCCCAAGCGCTTTCGGTGCCTTCCGGTGATCTGCTCCGATCGGCAGTGGTCATCTGACCGAACAGCATGAACGGACTCGCGGGAAGGACTCCGGTCGTGAGATCGGCTGCCCAATGCACGAGACCGTTGTCGTCCGCACCGAGATGAACGGTGCCGGCATCGGCCAGAGACGGTGAATTCCAAGGGATTCTACGATCGAGCGCGTAGTTGACCTTGACCACAGGGGTGTCCCACTCGAAGGTGCGCAGGTCGTCGTGCACACGGCGCGGCACGGCGTCGTACGGAAGCAGCGAACCGTAGAGCGCCGGTGCGGACACGTCGGCCACGATCGCTCGGCGCGCCCGAAACGTGTCTCCGGCGGCGGTGTGCACCGCCCGAGCTCGACCGCCGCGCACCTCGATGTGCTCGACCGCCTGACCGCACTCCAGCACCGCACCCGATGCGGCGCCACGCCGAATCAACGCGGACGTCAACGCAGAGGATCCGCCGACGGGGGTAGGAAACCCGACGTCCTGGGCCAGCATCGTGAGCAGCCAGCCCATCATCCCGCTCACGGGGGCGTCGGTCGGGACGTCACCGTGCATGGCGTTGCCCAGCAGGAGGCAGCGAGCGGCCTCACTGTGGAAGAGTTCGTGCGCCATCACACGGGCGGGGAGAGCGGCGAATCGTGCGAAGCGCAGCGTCTCGGGAACGCCCAAGGCGTGGACGAGGCGGGCCGCGGGGACTACTGGTGGAAACGGTCCGAACAGCGAGTTCATGAAGGGCTCGCGAATGCGCTCCCACTGCTCGAAGAGTCGCAACCAGGTGCGGCCGTCTCGCGCGTCGTGTTCCGACAGCCGCGCGGCGGTGGTCTCGACATCGTGGTGGACGACCGGAGCGTCGGTGTCGTGCGGCGACCGCGCATGGCCGTACACCGCGGGGGAGTGCGACCACTGCAGCCCGTGGCTTTCCAACTCGAGTGCCTTCATGGCAGGCGAGGCGAGCGCCAGCGGGTAGAACGCGCTGAAGAGGTCGCTGGTGAAACCGGGAACGAGCTCGGCGCTGCGCACAGCGCCGCCGGGATGTTCGGCGGCCTCGAGGACCACGACGTCCCAGCCGGCGTCTGCCATCGCTGCCGCCGCGACCAAGCCGTTGTGGCCACTGCCGATCACGATCGCGTCTACTTCGGTCGTGGTCATCGGGATGTACTCCTCTGCTCGGTCTTGGTCCTGCCGGTCAGCACGGTACCGACGAAGTACAGCGCTACGCCTACCGCAAGAAGCAGTCCGGCGCGGAGCCACGTTGCTCCCGACTGCTGGGTCAGCAGTACGGCACAGGTGATCAGCGCCAGGACGGGAAGTGCTGCGGGCGTTCGGAAATGGTCGGTCTCTGCCCGATCTCGGCGTAGTACGAGCACGGCGACGTTGGTGCTGACGAAGACGAACAGCAGCAGGAGCACCACGGTTTCGGCCAGTGCCGCAACAGAACCGGTGGTGGCCAGGACCATCGCGACAGCTGTGGTGGCGACGATGGCAGTCCACGGTGTCTTGCGACCCGGCAGAACCTCGGCGAGCACTCCGGGGAGCAGACCGTCGCGCGCCATCCCGAACGTCAGCCGCGATGCCATGATCATCGTCAGCAACGCGCCGTTGGCGACAGCGACGAGTGCGATCAGACCGAAAACCGACGGCGGAATGCCGGCATCCGCTGCAGCGACGACCTCGAGCAGTGGACCGGTGGACTGCGACAGTGTGTCGGCAGGTACGACCGTCGACACAGCAAGCCCGACGAGCACGTACACCACACCGGCCACGGTGACGGCACCGAGGAGGGCTCGTGGGTAGACCCGGCGCACGTCCTCGACTTCCTCGGCGATGTTCGCGGACGTCTCGAAACCCACGAACGAATAGAAGGCCAGCAGAGCCGCGCCGAGAACCGCCAAGGTCGGTGTCGTCTCGTCGGTGAATTCGAGGACGCGAGAGGGCACACCGTCGCCGCGGCTCAACACCAGTCCGGCAAGGGCGATGACGACGACCAGCCCGGACACCTCGACCACCGTCATCACGAGATTGGCGCGGAGTGACTCGGTGATGCCGCGCGCGTTGAGCAACCCGATCAACAGCAGGAAGACCACTGCAGCGGGTACGGCAGGCACGTCCAGGAACACGCCCAGATAGTCGCCCGAAAAGGCGAGTGCCAGCCCGGCCGCACTGGTGACACCCGCGGCGAGCATGGAGAATCCGACGAGGAACGACACCATCGGTTTGCCGTACGCCTGTTGCGCGAAGACCGCTGCGCCGCCCGCTCTCGGATATTTGGTGACCAACTCCGCGTACGACGCCGCGGTCAGCAGCGCCATCAGCAGCGCGACGAGCATGGGGAGCCAGATCGCTCCGCCGACCTCACCTGCGATCTCACCGACGAGAGCATAGATTCCGGCACCGAGCACATCGCCGAGAATGAAAACGAACAGCATCTTTCCCGAAACTGCTTGTCGCAGTGGGGTATTGCTCACGGTGCAGTGGACCGCTCGGCCAAGAGTGCAAGCCTGCGCAGCGCCTCGGCGTTGCGTGGATGCGCCAGAAGATGTTGGACCCGGTCCGGGACCAGATCGAAGGGTGCCGTGATTGCGTGCTCGATGATTTCGATGCGGCAGCCCGAGGCGAGAGGATGCAGTCGCACTGTTATCGAGGCCTTTCCGAACGGCAGTGCACGGGCTTCGAGCACAAGTTCTCGACCGGCATGGAGTCCCACCGACCGCGTGACGTCACTGAGTACCGCAGGCCACGCACCCACCGAGTGATGAATGGAGCTGCCGACTGCGGGCCAGTTGCCGTCGACAGCGCGGATGCGGGACGCGCCGACGACCCAGGTCGCATAACTCCATCCGTTCGCCAGGACGTCCCAGACGTCCTCGCAGGTGGCTGACGTATTTCTGCTGGTGGGCACGATTCGGCCTCCGAAACTCTCGTCATTGTGCGTGATTGCACGATCTCCGATCGTGCTCCGCTACTCCTGGGCTCGAAGTCGATGTACTGCGCGGTGTCGTCGGTTGCTCGATGAGACGCACCGACTTCGACGTATGCCCCGAAACCTCCGGACCCAATCCCGTGGCGACCACTCGCGTCGGTGCCGATCTGCGATTGTCATACTGAGGCCATGTCGACAATCGCCTATGTCATCGCTGGTTCGGAAGCCACCGGCGGAGCCGGTCTGCAAGCAGATCTCAAGACATTCGAGCGGCTCGGGGTCTACGGAGTCGGCACGATCACGTGCATCGTCTCGTTCGATCCGAAGGCGGGCTGGGGGCACCGATTCGTGCCCATCGACAGCACGGTCATCGCCGATCAGATCGAAGTAGCCACTGCCGCACACGATCTCGATGTCGTCAAGATCGGCATGCTCGGCACCCCCGTCACCGTCGACACGGTAGCGGCGTCGCTGCGCCTGCAGCCGTGGCGGCACGTAATCGTCGATCCGGTCCTGATCTGCAAGGGCCAGGAGCCGGGTGCCGCACTCGACACCGACAATGCCCTGCGGCGCGAGATACTTCCGTTGGCCACCGTGATCACCCCCAATCTGTTCGAGGCGCAGACCTTGTCCGGAATGGACGCCATCGACACCGTCCACGACCTGGGTGAGGCCGCCAAGAGAATCGCCGATCTCGGGCCTCGTTTGGTGGTGGTCAAGGGTGGCACAGGTCTGCCCGGCGACGAGGCCGTCGACGTCGTCTACGACGGGTCCGAACTGACCGTGCTGCGCGCCCCCAAGGTGGGCGAAGAGCGCGTGTCGGGTGCCGGCTGCGTGTTCGCCGCAGCCATCACCGCGGAGCTCGCGAAAGGCGCAGACGTGCTCGACGCCGTCGCGACGGCCAAGGATTTCGCGCACGCCGGCATTGTCGGCCGACTCGCCAGCCACGCTCCGTTCGCGGCAGTGAGTTGGCACGACTGATCGTCCGATCCGACCTCAGGTTTACCGCCGGTGACAAGCGGGCAGCCGATACGAACCGCTTGTCTCGAATGGGACGAGCGGTCCGTATCCGGAGAGGATCCACATGGCAGACGAGAACACGAGCGAATCCGACGCCGGGGCAACCGACGACGATCGGACGACGCGCGGGCATGCGGGTGAGGCAATCGTCGACACGCGCAACTGGCCCGGGTACATCTGTATAGGAGTGGCGTTGGTGAGTCTCGGTCTCACTCTCACCGCGGCAGGTTACGGATTCACCGGGTGGGTGTGGATCGGGGCCATTGCCGCGCCGGTGCTACTCGTCTCCGGGATTGCCCTGGTCCTTCTGGAGCGCAAGCGTGTCAAGGCCAAGGAAGGCAAATCCCTCACCGACCCGGCGGGTCATTGACCGTTTGCCATGCCGGCCGGCGCAGCTGGTCGACGCACCCGTGGACCGGCCTAACGGAGGGCGTGCTCGGAGTTCCTGGCCTTCTTGCCCTGCGACTTGTCGGCTCGCCTCTGCGCGAATCTGCCGGCCGATTTCAGGCCTCTGGACACGAAGTTGTCCTTTCCTGTTCGCTTTTCGAGGCTCTGACCGGCGAAGGCCAGCAGTCGGGCCAGGATGGGTAGACCGATCGCGACGACGAGGTAGCGGTACAGGTACTTACGGGCAAGCAGGGGGATCATCGGACTGCGCGTCGAACCTTGAGCGCTGCGGTCGCGGTCAGCGTGATGACGGCACCGACGACGGCTGCACCGAGCAGAGAGACACCCTGGCCGAGGTCGAAGTTCCAACCCAGGAAGTTGATCGTGGTGTGCACGGTGTTCTGGAGCACGAAGATCACCAGCGCTGCGACCAGGACGAGCGTGATCAGGAGGGCGAACTTCGAGGCGAATCCGCCGCGTCGCTTGGGGGCCTTGGTCGTGTCTGTCGATGTGGTCATGAGGGGAATCCGTTCTCTGGTGTGAGGAAAAGTGGGAGTGAAAAGCAAGTGCCGCCGATCATCGAGATCGGCGGCACTCGATGTGATGGAGGGTGGTTACTTGAAGGTGTCCTTGATGTTCTCGCCGACCTTCTTCACGCCTGCCGAACCCTGGTCCTTCTTGCCCTCGGCCTCGAGGTCCTTGTTGTCGGTGGCGTCGCCCACAACCTCCTTGGCCTTGCCGATGGCGTCTTCTGCAGCGTTCTTGGCCTTGTCGATGAAGCTCATGGTGTTGCCCTTTCAGGTGGCTGTGATTGTTGGTAACGGATACTTAGTCGGTTTCCGCCTCCGAAAACAAACGCCGCTGTGATGTAGCTCATATCACTGCGGTGTTCGCTCGGAACATCAGGTGAGGGAGACCAGCTCGGTGATGTCGTCCTGAGGCAGCTCGCCGTCGACCACGGCGGTCACGACCGAACTGTTCAGGGTGATCGCACCCTTGTGGTTGTCCAGGAATGCGGTGTCGGCAGCATCGCGGCCGACCGAGATTCGTACCAGCGTCGAGCGCGGGGCGAGGCAGGTGGCATCGACAACACGCCACTGGCCGCCCACGAACGCCTCGGCGACGGCATGGAAGTCCATCGGATCGCAGCCGGGTGCGTACACCGCCACCAGTCGAGCCGGAACGTTGACCGCACGCAGCATGGCGACCACGAGGTGCGAGTAGTCCCGGCAGACACCCTGTCCGGCGAGCAGTGTGTCGACGGCTCCGTCGATCGGATCGCTGCTTCCCGGAACGTAATTCAGACGTGCGCCCACCCATGCGGAGATCTTCGCCAGCAGTTCCTCGGAGTCCGCGTAGTCGCCGAATTCGGTCGCGGCGAACCCGTAGAACTTGTCTGCTTCGGCGTACCGGCTCGGCCGGAGGTAGAGCGACATGTCGTAGTCGGTGACCGGAGCCGGGGTGGTGTTGCCCAGAATGGTGGCGTCGTACGAGACCTGCAGATTGCCGACGTCGGCAGGCATGACGTGGATCCGGTTGCCGTGCGGTCCGCTCACTTCCTTGGCCTCGATGGGGTTACCGTCGAGGACGAAGGACAGTGACTCGGTGACCGTCGTACCTGGGTGCGGTGCGACTGCGATCTGGAATTCGAGCGTGGTGGCTGCGGTGATGTCTACATCGAGGCGCGCGGATACGTCGCGTTTGAGCATGGGAACTCCTGGCAGGTGGGGTGGGTGAACCTGCTGCCAGTACCCACGTTCACCGAAGCCAAACGCCGCTGCTCAGCAGGTGATCAACGCCACCCAAGGGCGGGAGCGACGTCGCGCAGCAGTGTCTCGAGCACGTGAGCGCAGTAATCGACGCCCAGTTGGTTGGGGACGGTGAGCAGCAGAGTGTCTGCGGCAGCGATCGCTTCGTCGGTGGCCAGTTCCTCGATCAGCCGGTCGGGCTCGCCCGCGTAGGTCTTGCCGAACCGTGCTTTGCCGCCGTCGAGGTAGCCGACTTGGTCGTCGCCGGTGCCCTCTCGGCCGAAGTAGGCCCGATCGAGATCGCTGACGATCGGAAAGATGCTGCGGCTCACGGACGTTCGCGGCGCGAAATCGTGGCCGGCATCGCTCCACGTCTTGTGGAAACGTTCGATCTGCTCGGCCTGCAGTTGATGGAACGGCACGCCGGTGTCTTCGCTCAGCAGTGTCGAGCTCATCAGGTTCATACCCTGGCGCGCGGTCCACTCGGCGGTCTCGCGAGTTCCGGCACCCCACCAGATGCGCTGACGCAAACCGGGAGAGTGCGGTTCGAGGCGCAGCAGGCCGGGTGGGTTGGGGAACATCGGCCGTGGATTCGGCTCCGCGAAGCCCCTGCCCTCGAGAAGATCGAGGTAGACGCGGGTGTGCTCACGCGCCATATCGGCATGATCCGAGCCATCGGTGGGTGCGTAGCCGAAGTAGCGGTAACCCTCGATGACCTGCTCGGGCGATCCTCGACTGATGCCGAGTTGCAGCCGTCCGCCGGAGATGAGGTCGGCAGAGCCCGAGTCCTCGGCCATGTAGAACGGGTTCTCGTAGCGCATGTCGATGACGCCGGTGCCGATCTCGATGGTGCTCGTCTTGGCACCGACGGCAGCGAGCAGAGGGAACGGCGACGCTAGTTGGTTGGCGAAGTGATGGACGCGGTAGTACGCGCCGTCGGCACCGAGTTCTTCGGCTGCGACCGCGAGGTCGATGGACTGCAGCAGCACGTCCGACGCGGACCTCGTCTGCGACTGTGGGGATGCCGACCAATGTCCGAAGGACAAGAATCCGATCTTCTTCATCACGCGCTCTTTCGTTGAAGGATCAACTAAGTTCACTGTACTGCAGCGTGTGTCGAGGTGGATTCATTCCCGGCTCCGGCTAGGCACCGATTCCGGCGGTCAAGAGCTTCGCCAATTCGAGATAGGCGTCGCCGTCGCTCAACCCCGTCAGGCGAAACACCTCACGCGTCTGGATGCGCACCATGACCGAGGAGGCGACATCGCCGACGAATGCGGCGTGCACGTCTCGTACTTCACCGCTGGCCACGCCCTCGCTGATCAACTCCTGAACACGCCGAGCGGCGATCGCGGTATTGCGCTCGTACACCGAACGAGCGGATTCGAGAGATGCCAAATCGGTCATGAACTGCTCGGACGCCGATTCCAGGGCTGCGCCGACGGCGGTGAGATATGTGGTGATGCGATTGCGGGTGCCGTCCACCTCGGCGACCGCGTTCTCGACCTGGGTGGTCATGGACTTGAAGTAGTGCACTGTGGCGCCGCCGACGAGTTGATCCTTGCTCGACGCCAGTGTGTACAGCGTGGACTTGGAGCATCGGAGGCGGGCAGCGATGGTGTCGAGCGTCAGGTGGGCGAAGCCCTCTGCCAGAAACAGGCTCACGAGCTGGTCGAAGAGCTCGGAACGGCGTGCCGTGGCATGCGAGGTCACGGGTGCGTTCACATCAGGGATGGTACTGCATCGCCTTGTGCAGTACTGTGCATCAGTACTGCGGATCATCCGGCAGTACTGATCCGAACTTCCCGGAGGTTTTTCACGTGCCCGTCGATCGTCTGTTGCCCACTGCCGAAGCGCGCGACCTCATCGCGCTGACCCGCGACGTGGCAGACAAGGTGCTCGACCCGATCGTCGACGATCACGAGCGGCGTGAGGCGTACCCGGACCATGTGTTCGCCACCCTGGGGGAGGCAGGACTGCTGAGCCTGCCGTACGCGGAGGAATGGGGCGGTGGTGGCCAACCGTACGAGGTCTACCTCCAGGTCCTCGAAGAACTGGCGTCGCGCTGGGCGGCAGTGGCCGTTGCAGTGAGCGTGCACGGTCTGGCCTGCTATCCCGTGATGGCCTTCGGTACCGACCGACAGAAAGCCGACAAGCTTCCCGACATGCTCGGTGGGGCACAGATCGGCGCCTACTCGTTGTCCGAGGCGCAGGCCGGTTCGGACGCTGCCGCACTCAGTTGCAAGGCCACCCCGACCGAGGGCGGCTACACGGTGAACGGTTCGAAGGCGTGGATCACGCACGGTGGAGTGGCGGACTTCTACAACCTGTTCGCCCGAACAGGTGAAGGATCCAAGGGAATCTCGTGCTTCCTCGTTCCGGACGGAACCGACGGCCTGAGCTTCGGTAGGCCCGAGGAGAAGATGGGGCTGCACGCCGTCCCGACGACCTCGGCGCACTACGACAACGTGCACGTCCCCACCGAGTGGCGAATCGGTGCGGAGGGGCAGGGGCTGCAGATCGCCTTCAGCGCGCTCGACGCCGGACGGCTCGGAATCGCCGCTGTAGCAGTGGGAATCGCCCAGGCGGCACTCGACGACGCGGTGAAGTACGCCCAGGAGCGTACGGCGTTCGGCAAGAAGATCATCGACCACCAGGGCCTCGGTTTCGTATTGGCGGACATGGCGGCCGCAGTGGACTCCGCTCGCGCCACCTACCTCGACGCCGCCCGTCGGCGTGACGCCGGACTTCCTTACTCGCGCAACGCTTCCGTGGCAAAGCTGATCGCCACCGATGCGGCCATGAAGGTGACCACCGACGCGGTGCAGGTCTTCGGCGGCTACGGCTACACCCGCGACTTCCGCGTCGAGCGATACATGCGCGACGCCAAGATCACCCAGATCTTCGAGGGCACCAACCAGATTCAGCGTCTGGTGATCGCCCGATCGCTCGCAACCAGCTGACATCAGAACCCACTCGACACGCCCGAACAAGCAACCGTAGGGGACACCTTCATGACCACGACCGAACCCGATATCCATACCACTGCGGGTAAATTGGCCGATCTTCGTAAACGTCTCGCGGTTGCGGAGATTCCGTCCGGTGAGGCAGCGGTGGACAAGGTCCAC